>CAMDDZ010000028.1 GCA_945893145.1 Rhodoplanes serenus
GATGGCGCGATAGATTTTCTGGCCTTCGTCGAGATGGGTGAGAAAATTGTCGCGGTCGCGTTCCAAATTGTCGCGGATGAAATCGGCATCGTAGCCGTCGGCGACAAAGCGGATACCCTTGGCGAGGAACGGGTCTTCGACCTCCACCCGCTCAAGACCGATTGGGCCCTGCTTGCGGGCGATTTCAGCAAGGCCCGCGATCTCATCCACCAGATCGCGCTGCGTCCAGCGCCGCATCGTAAAGGCGAACCTCATGCCGAGCGGCAGGCCGTGGAAAATGGATGACAGCGGAAAACGGATCAGGGTCGCGGCGGTGGCGCCGCCGAAAATCACGATGAAGGCATGCATATCCATGAACATGCGAAGATCGCCACCCATCAGAATGAGGCTGACGATCACGACGCCGCCGGCTACGAGACCGAGGCCGGTTGCGATATCCATGGAACAACTCCAACGAACGCAGTGGGCGCCATCCGTAATGGCGCGTAGGGGTTGGAGCCTAGCGGGGCGCTGTTAAAGGACTGTAAAGGCTAATAGACCGTCACCAGGACGGCCGCGCGCATCCGCGGGCTTCCCGGACGGGGTCGCCTGCGCTATGGCAGTCCGTTAACGATTTGTTGACGGACATAACAAGACGTTGAGCGTCGCAGGAGGAAGCAATGCGGGACATCGGCCACTTCATCGGCGGCAAAGAGGTCAAGGGCGCCTCGGGCCGGCAGGGTGACGTATTCAACCCCAACACCGGCGAGGTTCAGGCTAAGGTCGCGCTCGCAAGCAAGTCCGAAGTCGAAAAGGCCATTGCCAACGCCGAAGCCGCCTTCCCGGCCTGGGCCGCGACCAACCCTCAGCGGCGCGCCCGCGTCATGTTCAAATTCCTGGAGCTGATCCAGAGCCAATACGACGATCTGGCGCGGCTACTCTCCTCCGAGCACGGCAAGACGTTTGCCGACTCCAAGGGCGACATCCAGCGCGGGCTTGAAGTGGTCGAGTTCGCCTGCGGCATTCCGCACCTGCTGAAGGGCGAGTACAGCGAAGGCGCTGGCCCCGGCATCGACCTGTTCTCGGTGCGCCAGCCGCTCGGCGTTGTTGCCGGCATCACGCCGTTCAACTTCCCGGCCATGATCCCGCTGTGGAAATGCGCGCCAGCCATCGCCTGCGGCAACACATTCATCCTCAAGCCATCGGAGCGCGACCCGTCGGTGCCGATGCGGATCGCCGAACTGTTCATCAAGGCCGGGTTGCCCGAGGGCGTGCTTAACGTCGTCAACGGCGACAAGGAAGCCGTCGATGCGCTGCTGACGGACAAGCGTGTCAAAGCGATCGGCTTCGTCGGCTCCTCCGACATCGCGCAATACATCTATTCGACCGGCACGGCCCACGGCAAACGCGTGCAGTGCTTTGGCGGCGCCAAGAACCACATGATCGTGATGCCCGATGCAGACATGGATCAGGCGGTCGATGCTTTGATCGGAGCCGGTTACGGCTCGGCCGGTGAGCGCTGTATGGCGGTATCGGTCGCGGTCCCGGTCGGCCAGAAGACCGCCGACGCCCTGATGAAGAAGCTCGTGCCGCGGGTGGAGAGCCTCAAGATCGGCCCGTCGACCGACGAGAAGGCCGACTACGGCCCGATGGTGACACGCGCGCTGCTCAACAAGGTGAAGGATTACGTCGAGAGTGGCGTCAAGGAAGGTGCCAAGCTCGTGGTCGACGGCCGCAACTTCAAGCTTCAGGGCTACGAGAATGGCAACTTCATGGGCGGCTGCCTGTTCGACGACGTGAAGCCCAACATGAAAATCTACAAGGAAGAGATTTTCGGTCCGGTGCTGTCGGTGGTGCGCGCCAAGGATTACGAGGAAGCGGTGCGGCTGCCGTCCGAGCATGAATACGGCAACGGCGTCGCGATCTTCACCCGCGACGGCGACACGGCGCGCGACTTTACCAGCCGCGTGCAGGTTGGCATGGTCGGCGTCAACTTCGCGATCCCGGTGCCGCTCGCCTATCACACGTTCGGCGGCTGGAAGCGCTCGGGTTTCGGCGATCTCAACCAGCACGGGCCGGATTCGGTCCGCTTCTACACCAAGACCAAGACCGTGACAGCGCGCTGGCCTTCGGGCACCAAGGAAGGCGCCGAGTTTGTCATCCCGACGATGAAGTGAGCCGCAGGGCGTAGCGACGATATGGCAGTGACTGTTCCAGCGATTTGTACGTCTGTTGTGTTTGCGGTGCTCGCGGCAATGTCGGGCTGCGCCACAGATCGCGCGTCCAACTGGGACATGACGGCCGCAGCACCACAACCGCCGCCGCGCCCAACCGCCCCGCCGGTCAACATGGCAGGCCGTTGGACGCTGAGCTCGCCCGGCCGCGGCCAGTGCGCCATGACCTTCGGCGCCGGCCCTGCCAACGCAGCCGAAGGCACGATCGCGCCGGAGGGCGGCTGTCCGGGTGCGTTCTACACCAGCCGGAAATGGACCTTCGACTCGACAGGTCTCGTGATCCGCGATCACAACGCCAAGCCGCTGGCACAGCTTTCCGCCTCTGACGGCGGGCGCTTCGACGGCCAGGCGACCGGCGGCGACGCCATCACGCTCGCGCGCTGATCGCGAGCGAGCAGCCCGACGGCGCACATCAGCCTCGTGCATCGAATCCATCGCTGAATTCAATTTGGCTTATGGTGGCGTTGCAGCCAAGCTGCACTCGGCGCAGCTTGCCGCCAGCCATTCGAGGGGATCATGCCCGAGTACCAGCTTTATTGCTTCGCCCAATCCGGCAACGCCTACCGGGCGGCGTTGATGCTCAATCTCGTCGGCGCCGACTGGCAGCCGGTCTATGTCGATTTCTTCAAGGGCGGCGAGACGCGCACGCCGAAATACCGCACCGACGTCAACGAAATGGGCGAGGTGCCGGTGCTGGTACACGGCGGCAAGAAGCTCACGCAATCGGGCGTGATCCTGACCTATCTCTCGGAGCGCACCGGCAAGTTCAAGCCTGAGGGCGAGGACGAGCGGCTCGAGGCGTTGCGCTGGATCATCTTCGACAACCAGAAGGTCAACGGCTTCCTCGGGCCCTATCGCTTTCTGAAGAATTTCGCGCGGCCGGCCGGCGATCCAGCCGTCATGGCATTCCTCAAGGGCCGCATCGACGGCAGTCTGGCGATCCTTGATAAGCGGCTGGCGGCGGCGCCGTGGGTGCTCGGCAACAGACCGACCATCGCCGACGTCTCGCTCTGCGCCTATCTGTACTATCCGGCCGAGGAGTTCGGGTTCGATATCGCCGGCACGCACAAGAACATCGGCGCGTGGCTCAATCGCCTGAAAGCCCTGCCCGGCTGGAAGCACCCTTACGAGCTGATGCCCGGCTATCCACCGGTGCTGGCGTAATCAGCGCGCCGTAAGCCCGCCGTCGATCGCGAGCTCGGCGCCGGTCACGAAACGCGACTCGTCGGACAAGAGATAAACGCAAAGGTCCGCGACTTCGGCCGGCGTGCCAAAGCGGCCGAGCGGAATGTCCCGGGTGAGACGCGCGCGCGCCGCATCTGGAAAATCGGTCTGTTTGAGGATCGTATCGACCATCGGGCCTTCCAGGAATGCCGGATGGATTGAATTGCAGCGCACCTTCGGATCGAGCCGTGCGCCGTGCAGCGCGACCGACTTGCTGAGCAGCCGCACGCCACCCTTGGAGGCGTTGTAAGCCGCGAAATTGTGTCCGCCGATCAGACCCGCGACCGACGACACGTTGACGATCGAGCCGCCGTTGCGCTTGAGCAGCGACAGCGCGTATTTGCAGCCGAGGAACGTGCCGTCGAGATTGACGGCCAGAATCTGCTTCCAGGTCGCGTAATCGGTGTCCTCGATGCTGCCCAGCACGGCGAGGCCCGCCGCATTGACCAGGCCATCGAGCCGATCGTGATCTTTCGCGACCGCGGCGATCACGCGCTCCCAATCGTGCTCCGAGGTGACATCGAGCACATGCGCCACGCCGTGGCGTCCGGCGATATCCGTGGTCACGGCCGTCCCGCCGGCCTTCTCCACCGCCTCCGCCACCGCCGCACCAACCGAGCCAGCGGCACCGGTGATCAGGACGATTTTGTCTTCGAGCCGCTCCATGCCGTTTCCGAATTAGCTTCGTTTGTGGTCGTGACCATGACCGTGGTCATGATGATCGTGATCGTGGTGATGATCTTTGCCGTGATCATGATGATGGTCGTGGCCATGCCCATGGTCATGGCCGTGATCGTGTTTGTGATCGTGGGCATGATCGTGATGGTCACCGTGAGCGTGGTGGTGCTCGTGATCATGGTGATGGTCGTGCGGTTCACCGGCCGGCGTCGCGTAGGCTCCGCCTTCCGGCTCGAACGGCGCCTCGATCGCGACGACCTTGGCGCCAAGCCCCTGCAACAATGCCTCGATCGCCGTGTCCGGCCGCAGCCGCAACCGCTTTTCCAGGATCTGCACCGGCACGTGGCGGTCGCCGAGGTGCCAGGCAAGCCGCGCCAGCGCCGCGAGATCGACCGCCCTTGCCTCAATGAGCGGCTCGGCCTCGGCCACCACCTCGACCAGGCTGCCGTCGTCGAGCACCAGCGCATCGTCGGTGCGAAGCCGCACCGGCTCCGCAAGGTCAAGCTCGACGCAGGTGCCCTTGGTGCCGAACAAAAAGCCCTTCTGCGCCTGGCGCTGCGCAAACGGCAGGATCAGCGTATCGACGACTGCGCCGCCTTTGCGATCGGACGCCGGGAGAACGCGGGTGGCGCGCGGCATGGATGATCCGGGATGCGGCGTCAGAGCGACGCCTCAATTGAGTCGGGCGGGACGTTCGGGATCGTCGTCCGGGGTTTGCTGCGGCGCTGCGACGGATTCGCTCGCGGGCCCCGTCACGGCGGACGCCGACGTGGCGGCAGCCGCCGCCTCGGCGTCCCTGCGCTCGTGCGCATCATAGGAGCGCCAGCTCAACGGCAGACCGCCCAGATAGCACAGTGTTCCGATCGACAGCACCCACCACGGATAGGCAATCAGCAGCGCGAAGAACAGCACCACCAGCACGATCACCGGCAGCACCATTTCGGGCGGCACGCGCTTGCCCACACGTTTGCCCGAGAACACCGGCAAGCGCGACACCATCAGGAACGCGATGGCGAGCGTGTAGAGCAGCGTCAGCGTTGCGGGCGCTCTGAACAGTCCGAGCAGGTCGAGATAGATCGGCAGCAGCCCGGTCAGCGCGCCAGCCGGCGCCGGCATGCCGGTGAAGAAGTTTCCAGCCCAGAGAGGCTTGTTGGGATCGTCGATCATCACGTTGAAGCGCGCGAGCCGTAGCGCGCCGCACATCGCAAACACCATGCAGGCGATCCAGCCGACGTTGCCAAGATCGTGCAGGCCCCACCAGTACAGGATCAGGCCGGGCGCGCAGCCGAAGTTGACGAAATCCGCCAGGCTGTCGAGCTCCGCACCGAAGCGCGATTGGCCCTTGATCAGCCGCGCCACGCGGCCGTCGATGCCATCGAGTGCAGCGGCAAAAATGATGGCACCGAGCGCAAGCTCGAGCTTGCCTTCAAACGCGAGCTTGATGCCGGTCAGCCCCGCGCAGAGCGCGAGCAGCGTGATGAGGTTGGGCAGCAGTGTGCGCACGGGAATAGCGCGCAAACGCTCGCGACGCGTTTCAATAAAACGGCGCCGCCTGGTTTCCATCCGCTCGGACTCGAAGGGCGAAAACATCATGCGTCCAATATAGCGGGCTGCGCCCGCCCCCGCCACGGCGCGTTAGTGTCGCGGTTAACCATTCAGGTCACCCGGAAATTGCGGGCTGCCCCGCCCTGCCCGAGATCGGCCAGCACGGTTTCGCCCGCCAGCGCGGTCTGGCCTTCCGAGACCAGGAGGACGCTGCCTTCCGGGAAATAGACATCCACCCGCGAGCCGAACCGGATCATCCCGATGCGGTCGCCGGCGTTGATCATCACGCCCTCCTGCACAAAGGGCACGATCCGGCGGGCGATCAGCCCTGCGATCTGCACCACACCGAAGCGCCGGTTGCCGGTGTCGATCAGGAATGCGTTGCGCTCGTTGTCCTCGCTCGCCTTGTCGAGATCGGCATTGATGAAGGTGCCGGCGCGATAGACGATGCGCTCAATCCGCCCCGACACCGGGCTGCGGTTCACGTGGCAATCGAACACGCTCATGAAGATCGAGACGCGCGGCAGCGGCCGTTCGCTCAAGCCCAGCTCTTTGGGCGGCACGGCGTTTGCCACCTGGCTGATGCGGCCGTCGGCCGGCGACACTACGATGCCGTCGCGCAGCGGCGTCACGCGCTTGGGATCGCGGAAGAAATACGCGCACCAGACGGTCGCGACCGTGCCGAACCAGCCGAGCGGGGTCCAGAGCCAGAACAGGAGCAGGCTGATCAGCGCAAAACCGCCGACGAACGGATAGCCCTGCGGGTTGATTGGCACGAGCTGAGAGCGGATGGAGTTGAAGATCGACATGACTGTCTATTCTGCCGCATCTGCGGGCGCGAGTTCATCTTGTACGGGCGGCGGGTTGCGGTTGGGCGCTGCAGCGTCTTCGGCGACGCGGGCGAGCTTCTCGCGCGCCTCCTCGGCCTCGCGCTGGCGGTTCCACAGGCTGGCGTAGAGTCCGCTCTTGGCGAGCAACTGATGGTGCGAGCCGCGCTCGACGATGGTGCCCTTGTCGAGCACGATGATCTCGTCCGCGCTCACAATGGTGGAGAGCCGGTGCGCGATGACGAGCGTGGTGCGATTGCGCGACACCCGCTCGAGCGCGTCCTGGATTTCCCTCTCGGTGTGGCTGTCGAGCGCCGAGGTCGCCTCGTCGAGCAGCAGGATGGGCGGGCTCTTGAGGATCGTGCGCGCGATGGCGACGCGCTGCTTCTCGCCGCCGGAGAGCTTCAGCCCCCGTTCCCCCACCTCAGTCTCATAGCCGTGCGGTGACATGCGAATGAAATCGTCAATTTGGGCGAGCCGCGCCGCTTCCTCGACCTCGCTGTCGCTCGCCTCCCAGCGGCCGTAACGGATGTTGTAGCGGATCGTGTCGTTGAACAACACGGTGTCTTGCGGCACCACGCCGATGGCGCCGCGCAGCGAGGCCTGAGTGATGTCGCGGATGTCCTGACCGTCGATCGTGATCCTGCCGGCGGTCAGATCGTAGAACCGGAACAGCAGCCGCGAGATGGTCGATTTGCCGGCTCCGGACGGTCCGACGATGGCGACCGTCTTGCCGGCCGGCACTTCGAAGCTGACGCCCTTGAGGATCGGGCGCGCCGGGTCATAGGCAAACACCACATTGTCGAAGCGCACGATGCCGGCTCCGACCTTGAGCGGCAGTGCACCGGGCCGGTCCACGATCTCGGCCGGACGTTGCAGGATATTGAACATGGTTTCGATATCGACCATCGCCTGCTTGATCTCGCGATAGACCATGCCCATGAAATTGAGCGGCTGGTAGAGCTGGATCATCATGGCGTTGATCATCACGAAATCGCCGACTGTATTGGTGCCGGATTTGATCCCGTAGGCGCACAGCACCATGGTGGCGGCAAGCCCGAAGGTGAAGACCACGGCCTGGCCGGCGTTGAGCACCGCGAGCGATGTATAGGACTTCACGCTCGCAGTTTCGTAGCGCTCCATCGAGCGGTCGTAGCGGCGGGCTTCGCGCTGCTCGGCGACGAAATACTTCACGGTCTCATAGTTAAGCAGCGAGTCGATCGCCTTGGTGTTGGCGTCGCTGTCGCTCTCGTTCATGCGGCGGCGGATGCTGATGCGCCACTCGGTCGCGTAATAAGTGAACCACATGTAGAGGGCGACCGTGATCAAGATGATGATCACGTAGCGCCAGTCGAACTGATAGAGCAGCACGCCGACGATCAGCGCCACCTCGACGATGGTCGGCAGCAGCTGGAGAATGACCATCCGCACGATGGTCTCGATGCCGTTACGGCCGCGCTCCAGGACCCGCGTCAGCCCGCCGGTTTTGCGCTCCAGATGAAAGCGCAACGACAGCGCGTGCATATGCTCGAAGGTCAGGATCGCAAGGCGGCGCACAGCGTGCATCGCCACCTTGGCGAAAATGCCGTCGCGGAGCTGCGTCAGCGCCGCCATCAGGATGCGCATGATCCCGTAGGCCAGCGTCATCGCGATCGGCGCGGCGATCACCCAAGTGACCCAGGAGTCGGCCGCAACCGGCGCACTGCCCTGCCCGCCCAGCGCATCGACCGCCCACTTGAAGGTGAACGGCACCGCGATGGTGGCGAGCTTGGCGACGAACAGCAGCGCCGTCGCCAGCAGCACCCGGATTTGCAGGTCGCGCCGGTCCGTCGGCCAGATGTAGGGCCACAACCGCGTCAGCGTCCGCAGCAGCGTGCCACCGTCGGCGGACACGTCGCGCTTTCCCGTCTGCGCCGGAGGGATGTGGGGAGGGCTCATCAAGGGTCCGTTGGGGTCCGACTCATATAGGGGATTTTGCCGGCCAAAACATCGACGCCCCGGCCTTCGGGCGCAATTGCACCAAACCGATTTGATAAACGATAACCGTTAGATTTGCTCCCACAACGAAAGGTAGAACAGAACGGGGCCACCCACATGGGACGAATCAGATGATTGGCCGGAGCTACGAAATAGCTGGCGTCAATAAGTTTTTTGCACCACATCTAGCGTCTGCCAGCCATTAATCCGTTGCGCCATTACTGGGAGCGTCATAGGTTAAAGTCCGCAGAAGATCGCGGGACTATGCCATGACCGATGCCACGGACCCAATTGCCGCCGCCTACGACAAGGCCATTGACGAAGTATCCGCCGACATCGCGCGGAACCCAGACCCTCGCGCGGTCCGGCTCGCTTTTCTCGCGAGAATGCGAGATCAATACCTTGCAGGTGAGGGCCGCGCGACGGCGCTGCTCAGCGGTGCCTTCCCGATGGCGGCCGTAACGATCCCTCCGGCGCAACTCAGCCCTCGGAAGCCGGGGCGCAAGCAATCACCCCAGCGGCAGGCTGCTATCGCAAAGGCGCGCGAGTACCTGCTCGATAAGACATCTCCCGTCAGAACCAAGAAGATTTATGAAGCTGTCGCATCGGCCGGCATCGCCATCGGCGGCACCGATCCCGTCAACAATTTCGGCGCGCTACTCTCCACCGCCAACGGTTTCCGCTCGCACGGGCGGGAGGGCTGGACTCTCGCAGATAGATAAGGAGGCGGCATGACAACATGAAATCCCCGGATCGGAGTCCGTCCGGGAACTAGGCAAGGAAAACCGGGCACAAATGGCTTCAGACCATCTGTAACCCGGCTCCCTTAGGACCGCTCGAACCCGGTTCGCTTAAGAACCAGACTCAAATTGCGACCCCTGCTCACCATAAAGTTGCACTTTGGGCTGTCATTTTCAAGCGGACCGGGACTCCCTTCAACCCAGACCAGGAGTTCCGGCATGTCAAAACGACAGCGGCACTGGGTCCGATCATACGTGAGGGTCCGATATTTTCGGCCTCAACACGTTCGGGGGCACATTCGCCCCAAGGACCGCTAAACACTAAAGCCTAACGCCTCTTACGCTTGTTACCGCTCGGCCTCGCCTTGGGGCCGGGTGGCTTCGTTTCAGGCTCCGGCGCGCTCTCCCGCACCGGACCCGCGACACTGGCCTTCCCGTTCGCTGTCTCCGAGAACACAATCCCAGCCTGCTCCAAGGCCTGCCGGATCGTCGCCAAGCGGTTCCTGTGCGGCTCCCTGCGATGTGCCTCGAAATCCCTCACGGTGCTGTTGCTGCAATTGGCGCGCGCCGCCAAGTCGTCCATCGACCAATTAAGCCAGTTCCTAGCAGCCCTGCACTGTTCCGGTGACATTCCCCGAATCTAGCTAAAATTCGGCTTTTGTCAATTTTCAACGATTTTCGTTGACACCGCTATTTTCCGTCAATACTGTCAATCTCAACGAAAAGCGTTGGGGTTGTCATGTCGCAGCACTTCTTGGTTTCCGCCCGGTCCCGGACCCTCTCGCTGAGGGAGATTTACGCGGCAGGCGAGGAAAAGAACTACGCGACGTTCTGCAAACTCCGCTGGGAAACCACCAACGGCGAGCCGACTTGTCCCCAGTGCGGCAGTTTGACTCACTACAAGATCACCACGCGCCGCCGCTTCAAGTGCGCCGATTGCAGCCACCAGTACAGCGTGACCAGCGGCACGATTTTTTCGGCTCGCAAACTCTCCTACACAAATCTGCTCGCCGGTCTGTGCCTATTCGCCAATGCCGTGAAGGGCGTTTCGGCGCTTCAATTCGCCCGCGATATGGGCATCAACGCCAAGTCGGCTTTCGTGATGCTTCACAAAATCCGCGAGGCTGTTGCTGGCGAAACCAAGAACGCCACGCTTACCGGCGAAATCGAAATTGACGGCATGTACCAGGGCGGAAAAATTCGCCCCGCCAATCTTGCCGCCAACCGAATTGACCGCCGCTTGGCCTCCAATCAGACCGGCAAGCGGCGCGTCGTCGTCGCGCTCCGTCAGCGTGGCGGCCGGACCCTTCCTTTCGTTGCCACCAGCGAAGCGCATGGCGTGCAGATCGCCGCCAGCGTTGTCGAGAAGAACGCCAAAATGTTTGCCGACGAAGCCAGCCATTGGGACGCGCTTCACGCCTCTTTTGATACGGCGCGCATCAATCATTCCGTCGCGTACAGCCTCGACGGCATCCACACAAATCTTGTGGAGTCCTATTTCAGCCGCCTGCGCCGAATGATCGAAGGCCAACACCACCACGTTTCGGTGCGCCACTTGAACCAATACGCCAACGAGGCGGCTTGGAAAGAGGATCACCGCGAACTGACCAACGGTGCGCTCGCCCATCGCGCCCTTGGGCTCGCCCTCAACCAATCCCGCAGCAAGTATTTCGCTGGCTACTGGCACCGCTAGGAGCGCCCATGCCCAACACCAAGGTTTTCACCCAACAAGCCAAGATGACGTTGAATAAGTTGCACGCCGAACTCGCGGGCAAAATTCTCGACAACAAGGCGCAGGCAGCGCGTCTCGTTCAAAGCATGAAGCATGTTGAGGCGGTGCTTAAGTTGCTCGATCCCGCCTACAACGTGCGCTCAATTGCCGTGCGGCGGCGCAAGTCTAATCCTTGGTTCCCGCACGGCACCGTGTTTCGCAGCGCCCTGAATGTGCTGCGGACCGCTGGTGCGCCGCTGACGGCGCGCGAGATTGCGGACCGCTTGTTGGCCACCAAGGGTGTGACCAACGCGGACCGAAAGGGCCTCCGCGCCCTGCGGAGCGCCATCAACATGTCCTTGCAGAACCACAAGGGTCGCACGGTCAAAACCGTTGGCGAGAGCCACCCGGCTCGATGGGCGATATCCTAGAGCGATAGGCTGGGATTTGACCCCTGCCGCTCGCCTCTCACAATTTTGTTGGTGCAATTGCGCCCGAAGGCCGCGACGCCCGAAAGATTTCCAGCTAAGGATTCTGGTCATTTCGAGTGAATTTGACGGACGAAAAGCATGGCCCGTGCGCTTTTGATGGCAATGCGCGGCGCAGCGCTGGCAGGCATGTTGCTCGCATCGGGCGCAGTGGCCGAGGCACGCGGCGCGCTGGCGATCGGCGCATGCGGAGCCTGGGGCGGCGCCTGGCACTTCGACACCGACAATGGCGCACAGAACCGCGCGCTGAACGAATGCCGGGGCCGCAACTGCCGCGTCGTTACCACCTTCGACGGCCTGTGCGCGGCCTTTGCCTATGACCGCAAGGGCAACTGCGGCGCCTTCGGTTGGGCCACGCGCGCAACCCGCGGCGAAGCCGAAACCGCGGCGTTGCAGGAATGCGTCAACGCGAACGGCCGCGAGTGCTACATCCGCGGCCAATTCTGCGACGGCAAATAGCTCTTACACACCAGCATCGTGCCGCGCCCTCGTCACCGTGCGCCGGCATCGTTATATGAGTGAAATGACAACGCGCGGCTTATCATTTCATCCATGAGCACCATCCGAAACATCTGCGTCTATTGCGGCTCCGGCGAGGGCGCCGATCCGGCATTTGCAGAGGCGGCGCGCGCGCTCGGCAAAATTCTTGCGGAGAACCGCATCGGCCTGGTTTATGGCGGCGGATCGGTCGGGCTGATGGGCGCCATCGCAAATGCCGTGCTCAATCATGGCGGCGAGGTCACTGGCATCATCCCGGAGTTTCTGGCCGGCCGTGAACACGCGCTCACGCGCGGGACCATCATCGTCACGCGCGACCTTCACGAGCGCAAGCAGAAGATGTTCGAACACGCCGATGCCTTCGTCGCGCTGCCCGGCGGCGTCGGCACACTGGAAGAAGTGGTCGAGCAGATGACCTGGGCGCAACTCGGCCAGCACAAGAAACCGATCCTGCTCACCAACATCAACGGCTTCTGGGATCCGCTCTGTGTGCTGCTCGAGCACATGGAGAATATGCGGTTCATCCGCGCCGGCCTTGCAGTGAATTACCTTGTGGCGCAGCGGGTGGAAGACATCCTGCCGAAGCTCAAGGCCGCGGCGAGCCGGATTGACGAATCCGACAAGGAAATGAAGACTATTTCGATTGAGCGCACCTGACCGGCAGGTTCAAGACTTAACGAAGGTCACCACTTCGACGCGATTGCCGTCCGGGTCGCGGACGAAGGCGGCGTAATAGCCGGCTGTGTATTCCGGCCGCGGCCCAGGCGCGCCGTCCGACACGCCGCCGGCCGCAAGCGCCGCCGCATGAAACCCGTCGACCGCCTGCGTCGAGGCCGCGCGCAGGCAGACATGCGCGCCGCTGTCGGACGCAACTGGCGTCATGTCACGCCGCTCGTTGAGCCAGAACTCCGGATATTGCTTGCCGTAGCCGACCGTGGTGGCCCGCACGATAAGCCTAGTGAAGCCGAGCGGCGCGAGCGCAGCGTCGTAAAAGCCGGCGCCGGCCGCCAGATCGCGCACCGCAATGGAGATGTGGTCGATCATCAGGACCGCCGCGGTGGGCCCGCATCGGCCGCGTCCGGCCCATAGAACATGCGGGAAACGTTGGCCATGGCCGCGGCACCCTCGCACTGCGAGCAAGGCCGCGAGCTGGAGTAAAGCAGGCAGCCTGAAAGGTCCGCGCTGCCAAACTGGGCCTGCGCGTCGCGGATCGCTTCGCGCTCAGCGTGAGCGGTCCAATCCTTTTTCAGCACCACACGGCTCGGACTGGACGCGATGATGCGGCCATCCTTGACCACCACCGCGCCATAGGCCTGATCGCCGGCACGCACCGCCTCGTCACGCATCCGGAAGGCGGCTGCAATAAACTCGCGGTGTTCGGGCGAAGCCGCCGCCTTGGCCCGCGGCGCAAGAACAGACACGGCCGCTGCAACGACGGCCAGGACCGAACGGCGGGTGCAGGCGCAAAAGCCGTGCATCGGTGTCATGCTAAGCCTTCGCGCCGGCGCGGACGAGCTTGTAGACGATCGAATCCATCAGCGCCTGGAACGAGGCATCGATGATGTTGGGCGACACGCCGACCGTGGTCCAACGCTCGCCGGTCTCGTCCTCGCTCTCGATCAGCACGCGCGTGACGGCTTCGGTGCCGGCATTGAGGATACGCACGCGATAATCGGTGAGCTTCAGCCCGTCGATGAATTTCTGGTATTTGCCCAGATCCTTGCGCAGCGCGACGTCGAGCGCATTCACCGGGCCGTTGCCTTCCGCGGCGTTGATCAGTGTTTCGCTGCCGATCTTGACCTTGACCACCGCGGTGGTGAGCGTCTCATTGGCAATGTTAGTTCCTTGCCCGTTGCGGCCGCGCTGTTCGACCTTCACGTCAAAATAGCTGACATCGAAATACTTCGGCACGGTGCCGAAGGTGCGCCCGGCCAGCAGCGCAAACGACGCATCGGCCGCCTCGTAGGCGTAGCCGCTGGCCTCGCGCTGCTTGATGACGTCGAGCAATGCGCCGATCCGGGTGTCGTCCTTGCCGATCGTGATGCCGAGCCCCTGCAGCACCGCCAGCACGTCGACGCGTTCGAGGCCGGCCAGCACGTTCGATTTGCCGGATTGGTCGGACACCAGAAGCCTGCGCCGGTTGCCGACGGTATCGGGCGCAACGTGCTCGTAGGTTGCGGGCTCCTTCACGATCGCCGAGGCATGAATGCCGGCCTTGGTGACGAAGGCGCTCTCGCCCACGTAGGGCGCATAGCGGTTTGGCGAGCGGTTGAGCCGCTCGTCGAAATCGCGCGAAATGCGGGCGAGCTTGGCGAGCTGGGCATGGGTCACACCGATGTCGAAGGCCGTGGCGAACTCAGGCTTGAGCTTCAGCGTCGGGATGATCGACACCAGATTGGCGTTGCCGCAGCGCTCGCCAAGACCATTGAGGGTGCCCTGAATCTGGCGCGCCCCGGCCCGCACGGCAGCGAGCGAATTCGCCACCGCTTGTTCGGTGTCGTTGTGGGCATGGATGCCGACGTGATCGCCCGGGATGGTTTTCACCACCTCACGCACGATCGCCTCAACCTCGTGCGGCAACGTCCCGCCGTTGGTGTCGCAGAGCACGACCCAGCGCGCGCCTTCGTCGTAAGCAGCCTTGGCACAGGCGAGCGCATAGGCCGGGTTGGCCTTGTAGCCGTCGAAGAAGTGCTCGCAGTCGAGCAGCACTTCCCTGCCCTTCTGTTTCGCCGCCCGCACGCTGTCACGGATCGAGGCAAGATTTTCCTCGGGCGTGGTCTCGAGCGCGACGCGCACGTGATAGTCCCACGACTTCGCCACGAAACAGATCGCGCTGGCGTTGGCTTCGAGCAGCGCCGCGAGCCCCGGATCGTTCGACGCCGAGCGGCCGGGACGGCGCGTCATGCCGAAAGCCGTGAACGTGGCCTTGGTCTGGCGCGGTTCGGAAAACAGTTCGGTATCGGTCGGATTGGCGCCCGGATAGCCGCCTTCGACGTAATCGACGCCCAGCTCGTCTAGCATCTCGATCACGGCGAGCTTGTCGTGCAGCGTGAAATCGACGCCGTTGGTCTGCGCGCCGTCGCGCAGTGTGGTGTCGAACAGATAGAGTCGTTCCTTGCTCATCGCTGCACCCACGCAAATGCTCTGTCGTGATACCGGCTCATTGCATCGTCTCTGCCACAGGGGCGAGCCGCTTCTTCATCGTCGTATTGCTGAGCCACTCGTTGCCGACCGATACGCTGTTGCGTTGCTCGGCCGTGAAACCGCGATGCACGAAGAACTCTTTCGCGTTATCGCTCGCATCGACCGAAAGATGCGGCGAGCCGCGCGACACCGAAAGCTTCTCGACCGCGTCGTAGAGCATGCGGCCGATGCCCTGCCGTGCCACCACCGGATGCACGTAGAGCAGACCGATCTCGGTCGGACCATCGAGCGAGATGAAACCGATCGGCGAGCCGTCGAGCGTCGCGATCAAAGTGAGATGCTTGCCGAGCCGCGCCGCGAACTCTTCCATGTCGTCGGCGGCCGACGCCCAGGCCTCCTGCTGTGCCGGATTGTAGTCGTCCTCGGTCAGTTCCTCGATGCTGGCGCGGAAAATCTCAGCCAGGAACGGAGCATCCTGCGGCAGGAACGGCCGCAAGCCCGCCTTCGGATTGGCGCGCGCGCTCACCGCGCGGCCTCCCAGGTGGTGCCGTCCTTGGAGTCCTTCAACACCACACCCAGCTTGGCGAGCTCGTCGCGGATGCGATCGGATTCCTTGAAGTCCCTGGCCTTGCGAGCGGCGTTGCGAGCCTCAATGCGACTTTCGATTTCTTCTTTCGATAGCGTCAGTACGGGCACGTGCTTGGCCTGCCACGCCTTCAACTCGTCCGGCCGGAAGGCGAAAAAGGCAAGCGTGCCCGCCAAGGCCTTGCGGCCTGCGGCGTTCTTCAGCCCATGCATCTCGGCGATGGCCTTTGGCGTGTTGAGGTCATCCAGCAACGCGTCAAGCACGCCCGGAGCCGGACGCGGATCGGCGCTGGCGGAAGCGGCATCGAAGAAGCTCGCCAACGCCTTCTCGGCCTCTTCCAGGCCTTTCACCGTCCAATTGATCGGCTGCCGATAGTGGCTGGCCAGCATCGCGAGCCGTGCGACATCGCCCGGCCAGTCGGCCAGCACCTCGCGGATCGTTGCGAAATTGCCGAGGCTCTTACTCATCTTCTCGCCTTCGATCTGCAAGAAGCCGTTGTGCATCCAGTAATTCGCCATCACGGACGTGTGGAACGCGCAGCGCGACTGCGCGATCTCGTTCTCGTGGTGCGGAAACACCAGATCGATGCCGCCGGCGTGAATGTCGAACGTTTCGCCGAGATGCTTCCACGACATCGCCGAGCATTCGATGTGCCAACCCGGCCGGCCTGGAGTTTTGATGCCTGACGGCGACGGCCAGGCCGGCTCGCCGGGCTTGCTCGGCTTCCACAGCACGAAGTCCATCGCGTCGCGCTTATAGGGCGCGACATCGACACGCGCGCCTGCGATCATCTCGTCGAGCGGACGATTGGACAGCTTGCCGTAGTCCGGCATCGACGGCACGCTGAACAGCACGTGCTCCTCGGCCACATAGGCATTGCCCGAGGCGACCAGCCGCTCGATCAGCGCCTTCATCTCCTCGATATGCTCGGTGGCGCGCGGCTCGACCGTCGGCGGCAGGCAGCCGAGCGCCGCCACGTCGGCCTTGAAGTTCTGATACGTCTCCTCGGTCAGCGTGCGGATATCGACGCCGCGCTCGGCCGCGCGCGCGTTGATCTTGTCGTCCACGTCGGTGATGTTGCGAACGTAAGTCACGTGGTCTGCGCCGTAGAGGTGGCGCAGCAACCGGAACAGCACGTCGAACACGATCACCGGCCGCGCGTTGCCGATGTGGGCGAAGTCATAGACCGTCGGCCCGCACGCATACATGCGCACGCGCTTGGGATCGATCGGAGCGAACGCCCGCTTGTCGCGTGCCAGTGTGTCGTAAAGTTTCAAGTCCATCAGCTTTCAAGTCCCTGGAACACCGGTGTCTTGCATCGCGTTTTTGGCAACGCCAAAAGAACGCCTGAGCCCCGCTGGCCCGGCGTCTGCTTGGTGTCGATCAGGACAAAAGACGGCCGCGCCAGCGTGGTCGCTAGCGAATAATTTCCCGGCAAATGCCGCAGGTTTGGTCAAGGCCGTGCATGGCCGCACAATGGTCATGCTCCGCCGCCGCGTCAAGGGGCGCGCCACGCGTTGAGTTTTCCCCACGCTCCACAACCCAGCTTGCGCGCCTATCCTCGAACCGGTTAACGAAGCCTTAAGTATTTCCTTCACATTGTTGGCAAATTCGCCCCAGTCGGGTTCCGAAACAGCGAGAGATCGATGCGATCCCTGCTCGCCGCCGCCGCAGTCTTGATACTCGGCATGTCCGCTGCACTCGCCGAAAAGCGCGTCTTCATCATCGCGAACAATTCCGACGGCTACGGCATCGACCGCTGCCTTGCGAACGGATCGACCTGCGGCAACGCCGCGGCGAACGCCTATTGCAAGTCACGCGAGTTCGCGCAGGCGGTCACGTTCCAGAAGGTCGATCGCGGTGAAATCACCGGCGCGGTTCCGACCACGACGCCGGCTTGCCGCGGCGCGACCTGCGAAGAATTCGTCGCCATCACCTGTAGCCGCTGAGCGCATTGTCGGCGCGATCAGCCCGGCGGCGCAAACGCGCCGGGCGGTTCCATTTGTCTGCTTTGACAATCCTGCGTGCTTTGACAATTGAGTCGAGGCGCGCTTTTTCCTAGGTTGCCAATCCGTCCCGCGCGGGGGCGCGTTGCGGAGCCTTGATGCAGCGACTGTACCGGTTGCTTGCTCAGCCACTCGGCCTGATTCGAGATCCTGCGGCGCCCGCCGGTAGCGCGGAGCGCCCGTTGCGCGTGTTGCTGTTGGCTTCGTTCTTACTGCCGGTGGTGCTGCTCGCCCTCGCGTCGGCGATCTCCTACCGGGAGCACTTCGAAGACGCGCGCGACCGGTTGAACCGAAACCTGAACCGGATCACCGAGCACGCCACCAAGGTGTTCGAGACCTTTGAGCTATCGTCGCTCTATCTCGACCAGCTGTTGAAAGGCACCTCGGACGACGAAATACGGCGCAACGAGCAAGGCTTCAGCCAACAGCTCAAGATCGTCGCCACCAGCTTGCCGCAGCTTCGCGACCTCTGGGTGGTCGATGCCGAAGGCCGGCCCGTGGTATCGGGCACGATCTACCCGATGCCGGCGCTCGACGTATCAGACCGCGACTACTTCCTGGCCCAGAAGAACAAGGAGGTGACCGACACGTACATCAGTGGCGTGTTGAGCGCGCGTGTTGGCGCCTCGAAGTTTTTCGTCATCAGCCGCCGCCGCGAGACCGCGGGCCGCTTCGCCGGCGTGACCATCGTGTCAATCGCGCCTGAATATTTCGCCGAATATTACTCTCAACTTCCGGTGAGCGAGAACAATAGCGCAGCGCTGATCCGCCGCGACGGCACCGTTCTGGCACGCTATCCCGATCTGCCGAACGCGCCCGAGAAGCTCCCTCCGAATGGAGCATTCATGCAGGAGTTGCGCGCCCATCCCGACAAGGGCTCGGTTACCAGCCGCTCGTCGTTCGACGGCGTCGAGCGCACCTTCGCGTATCGCAAATTGCCACGCTACGAGGTCTATGTGGTGGCATCGTTTTCAACTGCATCGGTGCTCGAAACCTGGCTCACCGCCATGTCGCGTCACCTGATCTTCGGTATCCCGGCGACGCTCGCGCTGATCGGGCTTTCCGTCGTGGCGCTGCACCGCACGCAACGGCTGGAACGCGAGGTGGCCCGGCGCGAAGCCACCGAAAATGCGCTCCGGCAGTCGCAGAAGATGGAAGCAGTGGGCCGGCTTTCCGGTGGCATCGCGCACGACTTCAATAACATGTTGACCGTCATCATGGGCAACATCGACATGGCGCTGCGGCGGATCGAGGACAAAAGCTTTGCCGAACAGCCGGGCCGGATGCAGCGCCTGCTCGATTCCGCGCGTCAGGCTTCCGAGCGAGCGGCAATGCTGGTCCAGCGCCTGCTGGCGTTCTCCCGGCAGCATCCGCAGGAGGTCAAGGCGGTCGACCTCAATCGCCTGGTCCAGAGCATGTCGGAGCTGCTTCGCCGCACGATCGGCGAAACCATCACAATCGAGACCGTGCTGGCGGGTGGCCTGTGGCGGATCGCGGTCGATCCAAACCAACTCGAGAACGCCATCGTCAATCTCGCGGTCAACGCGCGCGACGCCATGCCGGAGGGCGGCCGCCTCACGATCGAAACCGTCAACGCCTATCTCGACGAACCTTATGCGGCGGCTCACGCCGACGAAGTCGTGCAGGGCCAGTACGTCATGGTCGCGATCAGCGATACCGGCAGCGGCATGAGCCGGGAGGTGGTGGAGCAGGCCTTCGAGCCGTTCTTCACCACCAAGCCAATCGGCATGGGAACTGGTCTCGGGCTCAGCATGGTCTATGGCTTCGCCAAGCAATCCGGCGGGCACGTCAAGATCTACAGTGAGATCGGCGAAGGCACGACCATCAAGCTCTATTTCCCACGGCTCAACGAGCAACGCGCGGTTCCGGCGTGGACCAACGAGGAGCGCGCCATGCCTCGTCCTGCGGCGCGCGCCAAGGCGGCAGAGACCATTCTGCTGGTCGAGGATGATGCCGACGTGCGAGGCTTCGGCACCGATGTGCTACGCGACCACGGCTACCAGGTGCTGATCGCAGGCGACGCCGCAGGCGCTCTCAAAGTGATCGCAACAGAAACGAAGATCGACCTTTTGTTCACCGACGTGGTGTTGCCCGGCGGAATGAACGGCCGGCAACTCGCGACCGAAGCGGCGCACCTTCGTCCAAGCCTGAAGGTGCTCCACGCCACCGGCTACACCCGCAACGCCATCATCCACCACGGCCGGCTCGATGCCGACGTCGAACTTTTGACCAAGCCGTTCAGCGCGGATGCGCTGCTGCGCAAAGTGCGGCAGATGCTCGATGGGCAACAAACGCGCACACCGGCCGGCCCACCAAACTGAATACGGCTGCAAGCAGGCGCTTACTTTCGCATATTGCTGTGGAACTCGTCACATTCGGAACCAATCCAAAGGAGACGAGTTTTCCCCGGCTCGGGGGCGAACAGGAGAATGATATGTCCGCTGTCGCCGTCCGCGCCCTGTTCCGCTCACATCCGGAGCGGCCCGCCCACACCGAGCCGATGAGTCGTTGCATCGACGCTTGTTTCAATTGCGTCGAGACCTGCACCGCCTGCGCCGACGCCTGTCTGTCGGAGCGCGAGATCGGGCATCTGGTCGCCTGCATCCGGCTCAATTTGGATTGCGCCGCCGTGTGCAACGCGACCGGCAATATCCTGTCGCGCTCCAACAAGGCGGGCCACCGCCAACTCCTGGAAGCGCAGCTTGCCAACACCATTGCGTTCTGCCGCACCTGCGCGACCGAATGCGCCCATCATGCCGAAATACACCGACATTGCCGCGTCTGCGCCGAGGCCTGCGCGGCGTGCGCGGAAGCCTGCAACGACATGCTTTCGGCCATGCGGATGCCGGCGTAAACACGCCTGCATCAATTACCGGAACAGTGCCAAGCGAGCAGCGAACCGATCGCTGCTCGCTTTCGCGTTCGGCGCGGTCTTTAAGCCTTGCTGCGGCCGTCCAGCGAAAAGGCGCCGGCCCCGCTGACAAACAGCGCGAGGCAGCCGCCGGCAATCGCGACGTTCTTCAGGAAGTGATTGAGCTGATTGCCATCGGCAAAATTCATATGCGCGAAGCCCGCGGCAACGATCACGAAGGCCGCGACGGCGAGCGCGACGAGGCGCGTTTGCCAGCCGATAATCAGCAAGATCGCACAGATCACCTCGAACGCTTCGGTCACCGGAGCCATGATATTCGGCGACGGAATGCCGAGCCGGCCGAAATAGGCGATCGTTGCGTCGTAGCCCTTGAACTTGTTGTAGGCCGCGATCAGCAGCAGCGCGGCCAAGAGAATCCGCCCGATGACGAGCGCGACGTTGTTTAAGCCTGACATGTTTGCCTCCCCAGCAGAGGCAAGGATTCTGCCACCAAAATCGGCGCTGGGGCAACGGCCGTTCCATCACGGGAACCGGCGGCGCGTGGGAACCTGCCCGCGCGCGCCGCTCAGGCGCGCACGACCTCCTGGTCGATGGCGCCAAAGATCGAGCGGCCTTGCGCGTCGTTCATTTCGATGCGCACGCGATCGCCGAAGTTGAGGAACGGCGTCTTCGGTGCGCCGTGCAGGATGGTTTCGACCGTGCGGATTTCGGCGATGCAGGAATAGCCGACGCCTTCGGGAACCGGCTTGCCCGGTCCACCGTCGGCGTCGCGATTCGACACCGTGCCGGAGCCGACGATGGCGCCGCCCATCAGCGGCCGCGTCTTCACCGCATGCGCAATCAGCGTCGGGAAGTCGAAGGTCATATCGACGCCAGCATTCGGCCAGCCGAACGGCTTGCCATTGATCTGGCTGAGCAGCGGCAAAAGCACCTTTTTGCCGTCGAACGCGGGCCCAAGCTCGTCGGGCGTGACCGCGACAGGCGAAAACGCGGTCTGTCCTTTGCTCTGCAGGAAGCCAAAGCCCTTGTTGAGCTCACCGGGAATGAGATTGCGCAGGCTGACGTCGTTGACCAGCATCAAGAGCTTGATCGCGGACGCGGTGTCGGCCGGCTTCGCGCCCTGCGGCACGTCGGTGACCACGACCGCGACTTCCGCCTCGAGATCGATGCCCCAGGCGGTGTCGCCGGCGCGGATCGGATCGCACGGACCGATGAATTCGTCGGAGGCGCCGCGGTACATCAGCGGGTCGGTCCAGAACGTCGCCGGCACCTCGACGCCGCGCGACTTGCGCACCAGCGCGACGTGATTGACGTAAGCCGAGCCGTCCGCCCAGCCGAAGCTGCGTGGCAGCGGGCTCGCGCATTTCTTCGGATCGAACGACAGGTGCGCGATGCGACCGGCTTCGAGCGAATTGGCGATCTCCTGCAGGCGCGGCTCGGCGGCGGCCCAATCGTCGAGCGCCTCGCGCAACGTGGGCGCGACCGCGGATGCGTCGGCGGCGCGCGTCAGATCGCGCGACACCACCACCAGCTGCCCATCGCGGCCTGCCTTGAGAGAAGCGAGCTTCATTTCGGTTTCCGTTGCTTTTTGTTGAAGTGTTTTTTCAGGCCCTTCCAGCAATCCACGTAGTCGTCCTGCCGGGTCGGCAGTTCGGCTGCGTATTTCGTGATGCGCTGGCGAAAGCGCGTCTCGAACATGAAGGCGAGCGTGTTGGTGAGCTTGACGGGCTTCAGCTCGGCGTTGCTGGCGCGCTCGAAGGCGTCGCTGTCGGGCCCATGCGGCAACATCTGATTGTGCAGGCTCACGCCGCCCGGCACAAAGCCTTCGGGCTTGGCGTCGTAGACGCCGTAAACGAGGCCCATGAACTCCGACATGATGTTGCGGTGATACCAGGGCGGCCGGAACGTATTCTCGGCCACCGCCCAGCGCTCCGGGAAGATCACGAAATCGATGTTGGCGGTGCCGGTGGTCTCCGACGGCGAGGTCAGCACCGTGAAGATCGACGGATCGGGATGATCGAACAGGATCGAACCGACCGGTGAGAAGCGGCGCAGGTCGTATTTGTAAGGATAGTAATTGCCATGCCAGGCGATCACGTCGATCGGCGAATGCGGCACGCGCGTGCGAAACAGCTCACCGCCCCATTTGACGTAGAGCGTGCACGGCTTCTCGCTGTCCTCGTAGGCCGCAGTGGGGCTCAGGAAGTCCCGCGCATTGGCCAGACAATTGGCGCCGATCGGACCGCGGTCGGGCAGCGTGAACGCGCCGCCGTAGTTCTCGCACACATAGGCGCGCGCCGGACCGTCGATCAATTCGGCGCGGAAAATCACACCGCGCGGAATGACGCAAATCTCGCCCGGCCCGATTTCGATGACGCCAAACTCGGTGCGAAACCGGAGCTTGCCTTGCTGCGCGACAATCAGCATTTCGCCGTCGGCGTTGAAAAAGTGTTCGTGCTCCATCGATTTGGTCACGAGCAGAACGTGGCTCGCCATGCCGGACTGCGCCTCGGCATCGCCCGCCGTCGTCATCGTGAACAGGCCAGTCACGAAGGTCAGCGCCTTTTTCGGAAGCGGCGTCGGCGACCATCGCAATTGCCCGATCGGCAGATCGCTTTCTCCGTGGGCCGGCGCGGTGCGGATCGCGCCGGTATCGACCTTCTGGAATCGGCCGGTGTGCCGCACGCTCGCGCGAATGCGATAGAGCCAGCTGCGCTGGTTGGTGGCCTGCGGTGCGGTGAAGGGCGTGCCGGAAAGCTGCTCGGCGTACAGCCCGTAGTTCACCTTCTGCGGCGAGTTGCGGCCAACCGGCAACGCCCCGGCGAGCGCTTCGGTTTCAAAGGTGTTGCCGAAGCCGGACATATATTGAGGCGCCATGGCGACTTTCCCGCACGGGCGAAAATGCCCGGCAATCTGCAAAGAGGTTTTAGTTTCGTGTGCAACTAAGATCAATATAGCAGCGTCGCCGACATTACCGTGGAACCAGCCGCCGTAGCCAAATCAAATATCAACCTGCACGCCATTGCAGCGGCCTGCGAGTTTCGCCAAAGTGCGGGCCTCGCGGCAGGTCCGGCCAACGGATCGCCCGAGCGCCCGGAGGGGGGCTGCGAACGTGATCGACGAGGGTCCGCCCGAAGACGGTGCGGCCGACACGCCTATTGGGCGTGGGGAATTGGCTGCGCCGCTCAAGCTCGAGCAATTTCTGCCGTATCGGCTCAACGTGGTTGCGAGCCTCGCCTCGCAAGCGTTGTCGCGCATTTATGCCGACCGTTACGGCATCGGCGTGCCGGAATGGCGCGTGCTGGTGACGCTTGGCCAATTCGGCATGATGACCGGCAAAGCGGTCGGCGCGCACAGCCACATGCACAAAACCAAAGTCTCGCGCGCGGTTGCGCTGCTGGAAAAGCGCAAGATGATCGGGCGGCGCGCCAACCGGGCGGATTTGCGCGAATCGTTCCTCTCGCTGACGCCGTCCGGCCGCGCCATTTACGAGGATCTGGCTCCCATCGCGCTCAATTTCGCCAAGCGCCTCGCCGAGGCGGTCGACCCCTGCGACCGCGAAGCCTTCGAGCGCGCAATCGACCGGCTGATCGACCGTTCCGCCGAGCTGTCTGCCGAGATCGCCCGCAGCCGGCGTGGATCATGATCCGATTCTATTGATCCTCCTCATGGTTTAGGATGCTGGCTGCAAAACGCACCTCAGCCGGGAACCCGCATGAAGCTCTACACCTTTTTCCGCTCGTCAGCCGCCTACCGGGTGCGCATCGCGCTCAACCTCAAGGGCATTACGACCGAGCAAGCCTTCATCCATCTCACCAAAGAAGGTGGCCGCCAGCACGCGGCGGATTATCGCGCCGTCAATCCGCAGCGACGGGTGCCGGCGCTGGTGCTGGATTCCGGCGGCGTGCTGCTGCAATCGCCTGCCATCATCGAATATCTCGATGAGGTTCACCCCAAGCCGCCACTGCTGCCGGCCGATCCGGTCGAGCGCGCCAAGGTCCGCGCTTTCGCCGACATCATCGGCTGCGACATCCATCCGCTGAACAATCTCGCGCCGCTGCAATATCTGCGACGCGAATTGAAGCACGAGCAGCCCGCGATCGACGCCTGGTATCATCACTGGATTCTGGAGGGCTTCGCGGCGCTCGAATCAATGATCCGGCCGGGGCCCTATTGCTTCGGCCGCGACGTCACGCTCGCCGACATTTTCCTCGTGCCGCAGATGTACAACGCGCGGCGGCTGAAGGCGCCGCTCGATAAATTCCCGAAGCTCATCGCCGCCGACGCGGAGTGTCTCAAGCACCCGGCGTTTGACAAGGCACGGCCGGAAAATCAACCCGACGCCGAGTGACGGCACGGCGGGAGGCTGCTACAACGCGCCTCCTTGGCGCGTCCTTGGCGCCTCCCCTCTCCCGCCTCAAAGACATCGTCGTGGCCACCACCACCCATCTCGGCCGAGTCATATTCTGGATGACCGGCGCGCTGATCTCGTTCTCGGTCAGCGCGGTCGCGGTCCGCGCGCTGTCGCGCGCGCTAAACGTGTTCGAGATCCTGTCGATCCGCTCCGGCGCCGGCCTGCTGATCCTGTCGGCGCTCTTGCTGTTGCGTCCGGAGCTACGGCAGGCGTTGCGGCTGCGCCGCATGGGCATGCACGCGCTGCGCAACAGCCTGCATTTCATCGGCCAATACAGCTGGGCGCTGGCGGTGACGCTGTTGCCGTTCGCAACCGTGTTCGCGCTCGAATTCACCACGCCCGTCTGGGTGGCGCTGCTGGCGATTCCGCTGTTACACGAGCGCATGACAGGACCGCGCATCGGCAGCGTGATCCTGGGCTTCCTCGGCGTGCTGGTGATTGTGCGGCCGGGCCTTTCGAGCTTCGAGCCCATGACGTTTCTGGTGCTGTTTGCCGCCGTGTTGTTTGCGATGTCGTTGATCGCCACCAAGAGCCTGACTCGCGACGTCAGCACATTTGCGATCATCTTCTGGATGAACCTCATGCAGCTGCCGATGGCGCTGGCCGGCAGCGATCCGCTGTTTCCGTTACGGCTGACCGCCGACCTGGTGCTGCCGACGATCGCGCTTGGCGTCGTCGGCGTCACCTCGCACTTCTGCCTCACGCAAGCATTCCGCTCCGGCGACGCCAGCATGGTGGTGCCGCTCGACTTCCTGCGCATCCCGCTGATCGCGCTGGTCGGCTGGATGTTCTACGGCGAGGCGCTCGACGTTTTCGTGTTCGCAGGCGCCGGCCTGATCATTTGTGGCGTGCTCTGGAACCTGCACGCCGAATCGCGGCGGTTGCGCGCGCCGCCCACCGGCCTGGGCCCTGAAAAGGCAACAGTCCCTGACGCTTGACGCCGGAACCGGCCAGCCTTCACACTTTGGACACGTTTGACGACTCATCGTCACGCTTGCACAGCGAAAAGCAGCGCCCAAGCGCCGCTCACCGGGGATGGGGATGGCAATGAATTCGACCCTGTGTCGCACGCTCGCGCCGGCCGTTCTGGTGCTCGCGGTCGTGCTTCCGGCGCAGGCGCAGGCCCCGCAATCTCAGGCCTGCGTGCGGCTGGAATCCCAGCTTGCCTCATTCGATCGCAGCACCAACGATCCATCGCGTGTCGACCAGGTCAAGCGCTACGAAGACGCGCTCAGCAAACAACAGGGCGAGGTGGAACGGCTCAGCGCGCAATCGAAGCGCCTGAACTGCGAGGGCGGCTTCTTTGTCCTGTTCGGTGGCCAAGCGCCGCAATGCGGGCCGATCAACAACCAGCTTCAGCAGATGCGCGCCAACGTGGAGCGCATCCAGGCCGACCTGGCGCGCCTGCAAGGCGCCAACGGGCCCGAGCAGCAGGCGCAGCGCCGCGCCATTCTGGTTGCGCTGTCGCAGAACGATTGCGGTCCGCAGTACCGCGCCCAGGTGGCGGCGACCCAGCCAAGCCAGGGATTCTTTGAATCGCTGTTTGGCTCGACCTCGATCCTCGCACCGGTCACGCCAGGAGACGTTCCCACCGCGCCCGCCGGCACCTTCCGCACGCTCTGCGTGCGCACCTGCGATGGCTATTACTATCCGATCTCGTTCGCGACCGTGCCGGCGCGCTTTGCCGATGACTTGCGGACCTGCCAGCGCGCCTGCCCGGCCGCGGAAGTCCAGCTGTACTCGCACCGCAATCCGGGCGAGGACGTGAACCAGGCGGTCTCAATGACCACGCAGACGCCCTACACCGCCTTGCCGACCGCCTTCAAATACCGCCAGGCGTTCGACGCGGCGTGTAGTTGCCGCAAACCCGGTGAGACCTGGGCGCAGGCACTCAAGCCGATCGAAGACAGCACCATCGAGCGTGGCGACATCGTGGTGAACGAGGAAGCCGCCCGGCGGCTCTCGCAGCCGGCGCCAACGGGGCCTGCTGCGCGCACCAACACCCGGCCGGATCAGCGCCCACCAGCGGCTGTCACAACGCCGGCCGCCGCACCTACGGCTGCGGCTGCCGAAACCAGCGTGATTGAAGAGGGGTCGGCGGCGCCCGATCCCAAGCGCAAGGTGCGCTCGGTCGGCCCGACGTTCCTGCCGACGCGGTAACGCAAGCTTTCTTGTCTGAGCATGATCTTTTCCGAAAACCGGTATCCACTTTTCGGGATCATGCTCTAGAAATCAAACGCGTCGCTTTTCGCGGCGGCGGCGCCCTTCTTGAGCAATGATTTGTCCGGCTCCGGCAATGGCGTGCCGGGATCGCGGAAGCGATTGACGATCGGATAGCGGCGGTCGCGGCCGAAGTTCTTCAACGTCACCTTCACCCCGGGCGCTGCCTGCCGGCGCTTGTATTCGGCGAGGTTGAGCATGCGCTCGACCTTGATGACCGTGTCGCGGTCGAAGCCCGCCGCGGCGATGGCCGCAATCGGCTCCTCGCGCTCGACCAATCGCTCCAGGATCTGGTCGAGCATGTCGTAGGGCGGCAGCGTGTCCTGGTCTTTCTGGTTCTCGCGCAGCTCGGCGGTCGGCGCCTTGGTAATGATGTTGTCGGGGATCACCTCGCCGCCCGGACCGAGTGCCCCCTCGGGTTTCCAGTGGTTGCGCAGATGCGACAACCGATAGACCTCGGTCTTGTAGAGGTCCTTGATCGGATTAAAGCCGCCGTTCATGTCGCCGTAGAGCGTGGCGTAGCCGACCGACATTTCCGACTTGTTGCCGGTCGTCACCACCATCAAGCCGAACTTGTTGGAGATCGCCATCAGGATGACGCCGCGGGCACGGGCCTGGATGTTCTCTTCGGTGACGTCGCGGCTCTTGCCCGCAAAGGCCGGCTCGACCGCCTTTTCGAGGCCCAGCACGGCGCTCTCAATCGGCAGCACCTCGTACTGGATGCCGAGCGCCTTCGCGCATTTCGCCGCATCGGTAAGCGAATCCTGCGAGGTGAAGCGATAGGGCAGCATCACGCAGCGCACGCGCTGCGGCCCGAGCGCGTCGGCCGCCATCGCGGCGCACAGCGCGGAGTCGATGCCGCCCGACAGGCCCAGCACGACGCCCTTGAAACCATTTTTATCGACGTAATCGCGCAAGCCCAGCACGCAGGCGGCGTATTCTGCCTTCTCGCCTTCGTCGATCGAAGCCTTCGGGCCGCTGACACAACGCCAGCCCGCCGGCTCGCGCCGCCATTCCGTCAGCTCAACACATTCGGCGAACGCCGGCATCTGCGCACCCACACTGCGGTCGGCGTTGAGCACGAAGGACGCGCCGTCGAACAGCAGTTCGTCCTGGCCGCCCACCATGTTGAGGTAGACCAGCGGCAGACCGGACTCGACCACGCGCGCAACCGCGATGTTGAGGCGATGCTCGGTCTTGCCGCGCCAGTACGGTGAGCCGTTCGGCACCAGCAGGATTTCGCCGCCGGTTTCACTGAGACACTCCACCACCTCGGCGCCCCAGATGTCCTCGCAGATCGGAATTCCGATCCGCACGCCCTTGATCAGGATCGGTCCCGGCATCGGACCCGGCGCGAACACCCGCTTTTCGTCGAACACGCCGTAGTTCGGCAGATCGACTTTGAAGCGCAACGCTTCGATCGAGCCGCCCGCGATCAGCACATAGGCGTTGTAGAGCTTGCCATCCTCGACCCACGGCGTGCCGACCAGCAGCGCCGGGCCATTGCGGCTTTCACGCGCCAGCGCCTCGACGGCACTGCGACAGGCCGCTTGAAATGCCGGCTTGAGCACTAGGTCCTCGGGCGGGTAGCCGGCGATGAACAGCTCGGGAAAAGCCACGACGTCGGCGCCGAGCGCCGCCGCTCGATCGCGGGCGCGGCGCACCTTGTCGGTGTTGCCCGCAACGTCGCCAACGGTCGAATTGAGCTGCGCCAGCGCGATCTTGAGGTTGTCGGCGGGGCGCGTGCTCATGCGGATGATTTAGCGCGCCGCGGGCGCAGCGCCAAGGGCAGTAGCGAGGGCGGTCGAAGGCCGCAGCGCTCAGCGGCCGCTGTTGATATAGGCGTCGAGCTTGAAGTTGGCTTGAATGAAGACGCCCGCGATATCGGTCTTCCAGTTGACCGGCTGCGGCGAGCCGGTACCTGTCGTCACGTGCCCTTCAAAGTGCGTGTTACCCTTGGTCTCCATGTGCCAGTAGCGGCCGCCGATGCCGAGGCTGATGACCGGCGTCACCTGATAGGACAGCACAGCTTCGACGTGATAGCCCCAGCCCGTGCCGTCTTCTGGGACGGGGCCGGTGAAGCTCGATGGGATACGCAGCCAATGCGCGTCCGACCCCTGGAGCCGGACATAGGGCAAGTAAGCGCCCTCGAGGTTCAGCTTGAAGCGATCAAACGACAGCTCGCCCTCAAGGCCGACCCGAAGCGAGTGCCACCAATTGTTCTGCGTGATCACTAATATGTCGGTGATAATTGCCGGATTACACACCGCGAGGTTGCTGGCGGTCTGCGAACAGCCCCTCGCGTTGACCTTTTGATACAGCAGGTGATAGCCGACGAACGCGCCGATCTTGAAGTCCGCGCCTTTGACCAGGTTGATGCCGAGATCGATGTTGGCGTAGCCAAGCCCACCGTTCATCTGGTCGCTGGTCGTGCTCGAATAGGGTGCGATGAAGGGCGGGAAATCTTCGTCCTTGAGCGTGCCGTTGACCAGCGCGCCGCCGCCGGCAAAGCCCTTCACATACCAGCCGTACGAATGCTCGAAGCGGCCGAAAATTTCGGCGGCGTGTGAGTTGAGCTTGTCATAGGTCAGCCGCGACACCAGCGCGGAACCTGTTGTATCGAAGAGGTCCTTGCCGGTCTTGGCCCAGCCGTACCAGTAGCGCACGCCGAGACTGGTCTGATAGCTCGGCACCTCGGGCGAAGCCCACACCGGGCGCCAATCGGCGGCCTGCGATGTCGTCGCCGGAAGCCCGCCAGCCGTTGCCGCGAGCGACGCCACGATCCATGCGATTGTTGTTTTGCGCGCCACGAACCATCCCCCTGCCGTGAACGCATCGAATTTGAATTGAAACGTTTGCGATTCATTGCCTGTGCGGCGTCACAATTCGCCGCCCGTCGCGCCAGCGTTAACAGCCGCCAAATCGGAACCTCGCCATTAGGAGCTTGTTAGCCGTGTGGCAACGGGAATGCCCGTGTTTCCGCGCAAATTGCGCGCTACGCGTGGCCCGACATGGCCGTGCTGGGCAGGCGGCGGCGATACGGTCGATTAACGTAAAGAAAAATGCGAAGCGCCGTCCACATTCTGACGGCCATCACAGCAGGCCGAAACGCTCCGCCAACGCCAGCAGCCACACCAGCGCGGCCATGAGCAGCGAAATGCCAACCGCGGCCGACCCCATGTCCTTAATCCGGCCAATGCCGGGGTGCCGTCCTGGCGTAACGTGGTCGGCGAGCTTCTCCACCGCGGTGTTGAGCAGTTCGACCACCATCACAAACAAGATGACGGCGATCAGCGCCAAGCGCCGCCAATTATCGAGACCGACAAAATAGGCAACGGGCACCGCCACGAGCAGGACGATCAGCTCTTGCCGAAACGCCTCTTCGCTGCGGGCCGCAGCCAGCAGGCCATTCCAAGTGTTGCGGCAGGCGAAGATGAGACGTTTCACGTCCGCGGAACGCCAGCAACCGCTACCAACCCGCGGCACGCCATGGACGCTTCCCCCCGCTCGGATTGACGCGACGCGAGGCCGGACGCGCCGAGCTCGCGCTGGCCTTGGCGGCGAAACTATCATCAAGCCCCATCAGTGTCACAAGACCCGCACGTGGTGCTGACAACCCCTTGCCGGGTGGACCCGCAATGTTATCGTTGCCCGCATGTGCGGGTGGTGGGTACGTCTGAGGCCAGTGCTGTTTTTGCTTGCGCTTGCGCCGACGGTCGTTGCGACCGCAATCCACGCGCAAGCCCCCGCCCCAACCCCGCCGCCCCGGACGCTCGAAGACCGCGTGCTCACGCCGCAGCAATCCGATCATCTCATGGACGAGATGAACACGGCGAGCGGCTCGCGTTTGTATGAAGGTCTGTGTGTTCGAGTGAAGGATTACGTCGCGAAAAAGGGTGCGGTGAATGACCCGCTCCTCTCGCGCTCTCCTTTCAAGACCACCATCGGAGCAGAAGTTCTGCGCTCCGTGTTCGAATATTGCAGCACCGGCCGTTTCAGCCTGACTTTTTATGATGGAAAGACGGGACATTGCGAATTCAAAGCCCCGCTATTGCCAGCACACGTGGAATTAATCGAACACCTTCTGTTCGTGCGCTCTCACGACGTCGAAACGATCGGACTCGGATGCATCACGACGGCGAGTAAGATTTCGCTCCTCAAAGCAACCGCCCATACGATCTTCATAAACGACAGCGAATTGAACGGCGGCCTGGAAATCTCCGGAGGCACGCTGACCTACAAACTCGAGCTTTATGGCACCACTGTTGGAGGCGGCACCAAGATCGAAAGCATGTCAATCGGCTCTACAATCGATATCTCGCAGTCAACCTTCAATTCTCCAGACAAGGATAAACCCGCGCTCACCATCATTGCCTCCACAATCGGAGCGATATGGCTTCGCAAAGTCGAGATCAACGGACTGGCGTTCATCGATGCCAATCAGATCAAGGGCAATTTGGTGGTCGGTGTCGAGCGCCGAGCACCGAGCGACCCACAGAACGTCGGCGTCGCAGGCAACCTCGAAATAACCCACAACGACATCAAAGGTGACCTGAGCATCATAAACACCAAGGTCGGCCGCAAATTGGACTTGCGCGGCAATGTCATCGAGCGTGGATTGTATGTTTACGATCACACGACAGTGGCCCGCGGATTCGAATTTGGCAGCCGAGCCGGCACGCTCGAGATTTACGGCATTAATGTAACTGGGCCCGCCGAAGCGACAGGGTTGAGGATCGCGGAGACGGCTTATATCGGCCGGAACACCGACGGCATGATGCGCGTCGGAGCGGTATTTTCGCAGGGTTTATTTATAAAGAATCTGAAGGCAGGCGGCTTGAGCATGCTGAATGTCGAGGCAAGCCAGATCGCGCTCACCACGATGACAGTCGGCGCTGTGAGCATTGCCGATTCGGAGGCTGGAAAAGGAATTTTTGCCGGCGACTCGCGGCTCAGCACCTTCGACATTCGAAATACATCCATGCGCAGCTTCGATTGTTCGGACTGCGAGATATCGCAGTACCTGATGCTGGCGGGGCGGTTCTCGGGGCCCGTAAACCTGCGCGGCGCCCAAATCCGTTCCAGCCTGATATTTGGCGATGACAGGGATTCCCCGGTCTGGGAATCCGGCTCCGAGCTCGATATCCGCAACATCCAGGTTGAAAATATCGAAGTGGATTACTGTGACCTCCTCGTCAAGCCAAACCCCACCGCCTGCGTAGGTCCCATCGTGCCGACCTACATCCTCGGCGCCCGTTTCAGGAACCTCGTGCCGGGGCGCCGTTCTGACGCGAAGGCCATGACCAGCGGAATGCTTGATCAGGAGATCCGAAAGATCATCGACTGGATCAAGAAAAGCCGCGGCAGCGAGCAATTCCATCCGCAGCCCTACGATCTTATCGCCGACGCCATGGACCGCGCTGGCCGCCATCGCCCCGCGACCGAGGTACGGATCGCCAAGCTCGACGACGATTACAGCACCGGCAATTATTCGTGGTTCATGCGCGCGGTGGCGCGGCTCGCCGGAGTGCTGACCGGCTATGGCTACCACAACGAACGTAGCGTCTGGGCCTTTGCGGCTCTCGTCCTCGTCGGCATCGGGGTGTTTCTGTTCGGCCGGCAGATCAGCCCGGTGCAACTACGCAGGTTGAGCTGGACCGGCTGGATGAACGTCACGTGGTATGCGTTCTGGTATTCGATCGACCGCGCGGTGCCGCCGCTGCACATCGACGACGCGATGGGACAATATTCGGTGCTCACGCCCGGCGCGCGGGCGTACTTCTATTTCCACCGCGGCTTAGGGATGATCATCCTGTCGTTCTTCGTCGCGGGCATTACGGGCCTGTTCAAGTAGGACCGGGCCGCGCGAAGTCTGCCTTACAATCCCGACACGGCGGGCAGCGGCTTCGCCTTGCCGGCACGCTCGGCCTTGAGCAGATCGGCGATCAGGAACGCCAGTTCGATCGCCTGCTCGGCGTTGAGCCGCGGATCGCAGAGCGTGTGATAACGCGCGTTGAGCCCTTCGTCGGTGATCGCGTGGGCGCCACCGGTGCATTCGGTGACGTGCTGGCCGGTCATTTCCAGATGCACGCCGCCCGCATGGGTGCCCTCCGCGGCGTGAACCGCGAAGAACGATTTGACCTCTTTCAGGATCAAGTCGAACGGCCGGGTTTTGTAACCGCTCTTCGACGTGATCGTATTGCCGTGCATCGGATCGCACGACCACACCACCGCCCTGCCCTCGCGCTTGACCGCGCGGATCATCGCCGGCAGCAGATCGCCAACCTTGTCGGCGCCGAGCCGGACGATCAGCGTGAGGCGGCCGGCCTCGTTGCCCGGGTCGAGGACATCGATCAGCCGCAGCAGTTCATCCGCTTTGGATGACGGCCCGCATTTGAGCCCCAGCGGATTCATGATGCCGCGGCAGAACTCGATGTGGGCGTGGTCGGGCTGGCGGGTGCGGTCGCCGATCCAGACCATGTGTGCGGAGGTCGCGCAGTATGTGCCGGGATGGGTCGAGTCCTCGCGCGTCAGCGCCTGCTCGAAGCCAAGCAGCAGCGCCTCGTGGCTGGTGTAGAAGTCGGTGCTCTTGAGCTCCGGATGTCTTTCGAGGTCCAACCCGCAGGCCTGCATGAAGGCCAGCGCCTCGGAAATCCGGTCGGCCAACTCCAGATAACGCTGGCTCGCCTTCGGATCGAGATCGAGCATCCATTGGTGGACACGGCCGAGGCTGGCGTAACCGCCGTGCGTCAGCGCGCGAATAAGATTGAGCGTCGAGGCCGAATGCCGATAGGCCTCGATCAAGCGCGCCGGATCGGGCGTGCGCGCCTGCGTGGTGAACTCAGGCCCGTTGATGATGTCGCCGCGATAGCTCGGCAGCTCCTGGCCGTTCTTCTTCTCGGTCGGCGACGACCGCGGCTTGGCGAACTGGCCGGCGATGCGGCCGACCTTCACCACCGGCACCGCAGCCGCGTAGGTCAGCACCACCGCCATTTGCAGGAACACGCGCAGGAAGTCGCGGATGTTGTTAGCGCTGAGATTGTTGGCGCTCGGGTCGGTGAAGCTCTCGGCGCAGTCGCCGCCTTGCAGCAGGAAACCTTCGCCGCTGGCGACGCGGCCCAACGCCGTTTTGAGATTGCGCGCTTCGCCGGCAAAAACGAGCGGCGGATAATTGCCGAGCTGGCGCTCGACTGTCTCAAGCGCCTTGGCGTCCGGGTACTCCGGCACCTGGACGATCGGTTTCTTGCGCCAACTCTCGCGCGTCCAACGCTCGGCCACGACGCGTCACTCCACTGTTCGATTTCGCTGGGCTTATAACGACAGAAGGGCGCAAACGCCAGTGCGCCGGCGGCGCCTGGATTGTCGCACCAAGGCATTGAAAGGATAAGCTATTCCGCCGCCTGCCGGACGTAGGAGCCGGCCTTCTCGCGCATCGTGACGAGCTCTTCGGCAGCCGTCGGATGTACCGCCATGGTGGCGTCGAAGTCGGCCTTGGTGGCCTTCATACGAACCGCGATGCCGATCAGCTGGATCATCTCGCCGGCGTCCGGCCCCACGATGTGGCAGCCGACCAGACGATCGGTCGAGCCGTCCACCACGAGTTTCATGAAGGTGCGGGTGTCGCGGCCGGCCAGCGTCGCTTTCATCGGCCGGAACGATGTCTTGTAGATATCGACCTTGTCGAGCTGCTTGCACGCCTCAGCTTGGGTCAAGCCGATCACGCCGCATTCCGGTTCGGAGAACACCGCGGTCGGCACGTTGGTGTGATCGACCTTGATGGACTTAGCCCCAAACACCGTATCGGCGAAAGCGTGACCCTCGCGAATTGCGACCGGCGTGAGAGCAATCCGGTCGGTGACGTCACCGACCGCGTAGATGTGCGGCACCGAGGTCTGCGAGAATTCGTTGACCTCGATCGCGCCCTTCTCATTGAGCTTCACGCCGGCGGTTTCGAGACCCAAGCCCGCGACGTTGGGCCTCCGGCCGGTCGCAAACATCACGCGATCGGCCATCACGTCGTCGTGGCCGGACAACTCGACGCAAAGCCCGTGATCGACCTGCTCGATCGCCTCGACGATCTTCTTGGTGACGATCTTGATGCCGCGCTTTTCCATCTCGGCGCGAAGATGCGTCCGCAGGTCCTCGTCGAAGCCGCGCAAGATATTGTCGCCGCGATAGACCAGCGTCACCTCGGAGCCGAGCCCGTTAAAGATGCTGGCGAACTCGACCGCGATGTAGCCGCCACCCTGGATCACGATGCGCTTGGGCAGTTCCTTCAGGTGGAAGGCTTCGTTCGACGAGATGACGTGCTGATGGCCCTCGATGTCCTTGCCGAGCGACGGCGCGCCGCCAGTCGCGATCAGAATGTGCTTGGCGTGCACCGTCTGGCCGGTCGCCACGAGTTTGACGGTGTGCGCGTCGACGAGGACGGCGCGGCTTTTGACGATCGCGACCTTGGCGCGTTCCAAGTTTGTCGTGTAGGCCGCTTCAAGACGCGCGATCTCACGGTCCTTGTTGGCGATCAGCGTTGCCCAATTGAAGGTCGGCTCCGGCACGGTCCAGCCATAGCCCGCCGCATCCTCGAACTCGTCGGCAAACCGCGCGGCATAAACCAGGAGCTTCTTCGGCACGCAGCCGCGGATCACGCAGGTGCCGCCGACGCGGTACTCCTCGGCGATCATCACCTTGGCGCCATAGCCCGAGGCGATCCGGGCGGCGCGCACGCCGCCGGACCCCGCCCCGATCACGAAAAGATCGACCGCGTCAGCCATACGCGCCTCCAGATGGTCCGGTGAGCGCGCCGTTACAGATTGTGACCCTTGGCCTTCATGCCGGCGCGAATCTTGGTGAGCACTTCGGTTGAATACTTCTCGGCCAGCGCATTCACCCGCTTGGTCATGTCATCGAGCGCCTTCGGTTCGCCGATGGTCAGTTTTTTGCCGAGAGGGCTCTTGTAGAAGGCGACCGCATCCTTGAGCTCTTGCTCGGTGAACTGGCTGGCGTAGGCGCGCGCCATCTCGGTTTGAATTTCAGTCTTGCGCGGCGCCATTTCGGCCCGGATTCTGGTGGTCACGTCATTCAAATCCTTCGACATCATCGGATTGGTCTGCAGCAGAATGCCTTTGTGGTATTCGATCGCTCCATCGATCATCGGATCGAAAGCGTTCAGCGAACCCTTCAGTTGAAGGAGTTCCATTGCCAATGCGGTTTGGGCCGCCGATGGCTGCTGTTGCGCCCGCGCGTCCTGTCCCCACACCAGGCAAGCAATGGCCGCAGCGCAGATGGCGCGGCTGAAATAACGAACGATCATGGTCGTATCACTCCTTGTGGACGGTGAATTCGCGGTTATCGACGTTCGACGACACGGACACCCGCTGGTCCGGCGAGTATGGCCGCTTGCGCAAGCCCGATAAAGAGCCCGTGCTCGACCACGCCCGGAATGGCGTTGAGCCGGTCGGCCAAGGATTTTGGATCGGCGATCTGGCCCGGTGCGGCATCGAGGATCCAGTGACCGCCATCCGTGACGAAAGCATGACCATCCCGGCCTTGCCGCAATGTCGCGGACCCAGGCGCTCCACAGGCAGCGGCCGCGGCCTCGACCGCACGCTGTGTCGAGGCAAGCCCGAACGGCACCACTTCGACCGGCAGCCGGAAGCGGCCCAGCCGCGGCACCCATTTGGCCTCGTCCGCAATGACAATCATGCGGCTTGAGGCGGCGGCCACGATCTTCTCGCGCAGCAGCGCGCCGCCGCCGCCCTTGATGAGGCTCAAATCCGGCGCGATCTCGTCGGCGCCATCCACCGTCAGATCGAGCGCCGGTGTTTCATCCAGCGTCGTCAACGGCACGCCAAGACGTTCAGCCTGAGCGCGCGTCGCTTCCGAGGTCGGCACGCCGATGACATCGAGGCCCGCGCGCACGCGCTCGGCCAGGAGATCGACGAAGTGCTTGGCGGTCGAACCGGTGCCGAGACCAAGCCGCATTCCAGGCCGCACCCATTCGAGCGCACGCGCGGCGGCTTGACGTTTCAGCTCTTCGATGTCCATGAGTGCGCCGTACGTCCCGTATCCGGCTCAACTGTCTATCCGCGTTGCGCCCTTCAAGATAGCCGAAAACGCATGTCTGGATTGACCCAGATTCGACCAACCCTGTCAGAACCAACCGAGGTCTGAGCTAACCATGTCTGATCTCACGGTTGTCTTCGATCTCGACGGTACGCTGGTCGATACCGCCCCCGACCTTGTGGACACATTGAATGTCGTGTTCGCGCGCGAGGGACTGGCGCCGGTGCCGTACGACACTGCGCGCATCCTGATCGGTGGCGGTGCACGCCGCATGATCGAGCGTGGACTAACCCTCGAAGGCCGCGCCTGCACGGTGGCCGAGATGGATCGGCTGTTTGCCGACTTCATCTCTTACTACGCCGAGCACATCGCCGACCGCTCGCGGCCGTTTCCAGGACTCGAAGGAGCCCTCGACCAATTGGCGGCGCGCGGCTGCCGCTTTGCGGTCTGCACCAACAAGCTCGAAGGGCTGTCGCGCCGCCTGCTCGAGGCGCTCGGCATGAGCGGCCGCTTCGCCGCGATCTGCGGTCAGGACACGTTCGCGGTTCAGAAGCCCCATCCGGAAATCCTGCGGCGCACGATCGCGCAAGCCGGCGGCGACATTGCGCGCGCCGTCATGGTTGGAGATTCCGGCACCGATATCGACACCGCGCGCGCCGCGCGGGTGCCGGTGGTGGCGGTCGACTTCGGCTATACCGAAACGCCGGTGGCGCAGCTCCGTCCGGACCGTGTGATCAGTCACTTCGACAGCCTGCCGGCGGCGGTCTTCGAACTCGCGCCACACCCTCGCTGAACCGCCGGCCGCCTGGCCGCCGCAGCGCTGTCAAACCGCTGCCATTAAGCCTTCGTTTACTGTGGCCGAGGCACATTGCCTCGGATTTCTATCTTTGGCGGCGCTCATGCTTGAGGGGCGCATCGCGGCTTGCGGGGGCCGTTACCGTCAAAGGATTGTGGGGACGTTTCCGGGTCGCACATTTGTCGTGCCCCCGCGCGTCCCTGGGGACGCGGCTCCGGCCGCACGACGGGACGGATGATCATGAAACGAGTCCTCGCCATTGCGGCTTGCGGCATGAGCCTTGCCGCGTGTTCCGGCGCACCGAGCTGGATGCAAATCGATCTGCCCAAAGCGCCGACGATCAGTGCCGGCAGCAGCCAGGTGCGGCTGGAATCCGAGCCGACCGGCGCCGACGCCAGGACATCGACCGGACAGAACTGCCGCACGCCTTGCGCGCTGTCGGTTCCGGCCAACGACTTCACCGTGACATTCTCGCTGCCAGGCTATCAGCCGCAGAGCGTCCCGGTGCGCGTCGTCTCCTCTAATGGGCCGGGCGACATGGGGCGCGAGGAAATGGGTCCGATGCCGCCGACCCTCATGCCAAACCCGGTGTTCGTCGAGCTGATGCCGGCGCCACCGCCGCCACCCGCCCGCAAGCCTGCGGCGAAACCAAAACCCAAGCCGAAGCCGAAGCCCGTTGCGACGCGGCAGGCGCCAGCCCCGACGGCCGCCCAGGCGCCCGCCCCTGCTCCGGCCGCAGCCTGGCCGGCGCCACCGCCACGCTGATTGGCGCTGCACGCTTCCTTGACAGGGCGCGAAGCGGATACCTATTAAGTCTGGTTATCGGTCCGGGCGCTTAGCTCAGCGGGAGAGCGTTCCCTTCACACGGGAGAGGTCGTAGGTTCAATCCCTACAGCGCCCACCATTCATCTCTCTGATAAGACTCACCATTCCTCGGAATCGTGCGCTCCCTTTTTCGGGGAGTATCGAGCAACTGGCGCGCATGAGCTTGTCGAGAACTGCGGCAGCATCCTTGAGGTAATAGCGATCGTATTCGGTGTACGTCACCGTCACTCCCGCGCGCTTATGGCCAAGCATCTTTTGCAAGCGATACGTCAGAATGCGGCCGAGCACGCCGAGTTAACGAAGGGCGCGAGCTAGTCGTCCAGGCGGGTTTGCACCGGATGCCCTCGGCGTTTGGCTTCGCGCAGAAAATCGATGATTGATTGCGGGATTTTTCGGCCTTCGCCGCGGCGGCGGCGCCGGATACCTTCGATTTCCTGCTGACGATAAATTGCAGCCTCGGGGCTCAGCCCAAACATCGCAACGATGTCGGCGGCAGTAGCGCCTTCTGGAATAAGATGTTCGGGGGCCAGGATAACTGCTGCGGTGCGCCGAGCCTCAGCCTCTTGGCTACGTAGGCGGTTACCAATCATCTCGCTGGTTATGGCGCCTGGCTTTCTATTCAGCAGACCTTCATGCTGGTGCAAATAATGCGAAAGTTCGTGTGCAACTGTCGACCGTGCGCGCGTCTCTCCACGCTGCATTCCCACAAATATGCTTTCGCGCATCCGCAGTACGAACTTATCGGAATCCCACTGAGCTTCCGCATCAGGCAGTTCATGGTCGGGAACGCGCGCGTAGTTAAACGCGGGATTTATATGCTTGATCTTGATGATGACGGTCAGCAGGTCAGGGCGGGGCTGATATTCCAGCCCAAGCCGCTTCAGGAATTCCCTGACGGGCGCCTCAATTTCCTCATCTGCTTTGTAGGCCATTTGCTACCCGATCGAGCGAGCTGCCTTTTAGCAACTAGATAGCGAAAACACAACAGGATGTGGGCGCCGTCTGACTGGCCCCCAAAGGATGGGGGAATGTGAATGATGGCCCGGCACAGATGCCGGGGCCTCTTCCCTGACAGCTCGGTCGGATTCGACCGACACCCCTCTGTCCTCAGGCAGCCGCTCCACCGTTGAGCTACGAACTGACAAGGGTCGTGAGCTAGGACCGCGCTCAAGGACGTCAAAGGTCACGCCGCCCGTCTTTTGAAAAAGACCCCTCTCACCCGCCCCCCGCCCCCCGCCCCATGGGCGGCGTGAAGGTAGTGCGGGCCTCGGAGACACGGAGCGACGGAGACGTGTGCGCTTGCGGTTCAGCCTGCGCGATCGGCTCGAAGCGTCTTAAGATCGATGGAGGACTTCTCGACTTCTTCAATTACCTTGCTGCTCCAGGGACACCACACGTTGTTCGGCAGAAATGGGCCGCCGATTTCAGTGAGGTGCTTCTCCAAATACGAGACGTTGCAATCGCAGACTTCTGCCGCCATTTCGAAAAAAGAAATGGTCTTGGGGTCTAGGTGCCAGCTCCAAGGGCTGTTGTAGTCAGCCGGTTTGGCAATGATCGTGCCCAACACCCCCTTTGAACCTCGGCCCGCAACAAGCCGCCGAGCTTCGTCGATGCGAGCTTGGTCAAGAATTTCGATCACAAAAGTCTTATTCACGCTTGTGTCCAGGCAACGAAATAGAGCCATGTCGTCCCCCTTTTTTTGCATTATACGCGATAATGAATTGAGCGTTTAGGTCTGTGTTTCACATCTTCACGATGCAGAATTTCTTGACGAGCTCTTACCGAGCTGCCGACCTTCCCGGGTTGGCTTGTTTCGCTTCGCTCATTGAGCCGTCCCATTTTGTTTTTCACCCGTCAGCCACGAACACACCGCGGCGGGAAGCATTCCGATGATCCCGAAACTCAAAACTGGACGGCGCTTAGCTTCGATGGGACGGCGAATAGCCAGAACACATAGGTAACGAGGAAACCAAAGACGGTCGTTCCAAGCACCCTCTTACAGCCGTAAAATCTTGCAGACAGTTTCAAATCGACACCCGCGGTCGCGAGCGCCGGAAGCATCCCGAACACATACGCAAGCGGCATGTAGTTCACATACATCCAGCCGGCATCGGACACCGTGCCAACAGGCATGCCGGTGGCGAGAATCCGGTCTCTGCAAATCAATGCCGCCCAACCGAGCGGAGGCCCAAAGACCGCGAAAATCACAAACCGCTTCATTGAAAAAGACTCCAGCTCGCGCCGAAGTCCTCAACGCTTCTTCTTTTTCTTTCCGTAAATAGCGTTCCAGTTGTCTTTGTAAGCTTGGGTCACAGCCTTCTGGCCCTCGCCCCTGCTGTAATTTTTCGGAGCGTCCGACTTGACGTCCGCAGGCGCTTCAGCCTTCGCTGGTTCAGCCTTGGTCGATTCAGACTTTGTCGATCCAGCTTTAGCCGATTCAATTTTGGCTGGTTCAGCTTTGGGCTCAACCGCTTTTTCCTTGGGAGCTTTCTCTTTTGTCTTTTTGTCGGCCATCTGTTGTCCCTGCTGCCAGCGCGGTGCTGGCGGTTTTAGTTTGAGTCGGCTCGCCCGTCGTAGCAAGCGCCTGACAGCGGCGCTAATGCCCGAAGCGCTTTCTGAATTGCTCCGGGCTGTAGGACTTGCCTTCCTCGGTGTCGGTGATGGTGACCCCGAGACTTTCCTTGCCGCCGTCCGCGACGTGGAGCGCATCCGACGGGGTGTTTCTCTCGTAGGACATCTTGCCGTCCAGCGTGTTCACCTCAATACGAAATCGCACGTCAAATCCTCCAGCGCGCCGCCAGCCTCAAGGCAGCTTCAGGGCAGCGTGTCAGCGGGTACCGGCGCCAACCCAAACCTGCGTCGTGCGAGATCGCATGAATCATCGCCAGGGACACAGTCCCGGCAAACGTCGGGTCTGACAGAATAGACGCGGCACGACGTTGAAACGCCAACGACACCGCTCAGCGCCGTGCAACGATTTCCTTCGCACCGCATTCCGCTGCAACCAGCGTTGACGAACTCACTGGGAATGAGCGCGATTGCTGTTTCGTCTTCCAAAGCGAAGCGCGGCCATTCGAACGAATAAGCACAACACGCGCCGCAAGACTGACAATCCGAATTGGGCATGACGTTGCTTACAGGGACCGGAGCGTAATGGCGAGGCAAAGAACTGGTCCTGCGAGAAAACTATGCTTCCAGCCGTGTTGCCCAGCTGTGGCTGCCACAAAGCTTAAGATGATGGAGAACGTGACTCCCAAACCACACAGGCCCAAAAGCGTCATCGCAAAGCCGTGAGCGGAGGCAATTCCGGTTGCCCGAACCGGCGAATTGTGGACTGTCTGCCGCGCTTGGTCGCAACGACAGGAGCCCGCGATGCCGTCACGGTTCGCCGCCACCGTTTTTCCTGCGACGCTGCTCGCTGCCGCAATCCTGCCGCTCGCCGCATCGGCACAATTTTTCGACGAACGCCAGCAGATGCTGCTCGGCGGCGCGCCGCTCAGCCGGCAATACAGCCTCTTCACCGGTTCGGAGAATCCAGTTCCGAAAACGACCGTGAGCTACACGGGCCGCTACAAGCCCGGCTCAATCGTCGTCGACACCGCCGAGCGGCGGCTTTACTTCATTGTCGGCGACGGCACAGCGATCCGCTACGGCATTGGCGTCGGCCGCATCGGCTACACCTGGAAGGGCGTGAAGACCGTCACCCAGAAGAAGGAATGGCCGTCGTGGACGCCGCCCCGCGAGATGCTGGCGCGCCGGCCCGATCTGCCGCGTCACATGAAGGGCGGCATCGACAATCCGCTTGGCGCGCGTGCGCTCTATCTCGGCTCGACGCTCTACCGCATCCACGGCTCGAACGAGCCAGAGACCATCGGCCAGGCGGTGTCGTCCGGCTGTTTCCGCATGACCAACGATGACGTGGTCGATCTCTACAATCGCGTGCGGGTCGGCGCGACCGTGGTGGTGCAGTAGCGCGGTCGACCGCTCAGCGCGGCGGCGTCCGCACGCCGGGATCGCGCGACAGGTGCTTGGCGGCCAGTTCGTCGAGATAGTCCTGCCAGTTGCGCTCGCGGTTGCGGCCGAGCGAGAGCAGATAGTCCCAGCTATAGATGCCAGTGGAGTGCATGTCGTCGAACACCAGCCGCACCGCGTAATTGCCGACCGGCTGCACCTCGAGGATCGCCACATTGCGCTTGCCCGGCACGGTTTTGCGCTCGTCCGGCGAATGGCCCTGCACCTCAGCGCTGGGGCTCACCACCCGCAGGTATTCGGCATCGAGCGCAAAGCGCTCCTCGCCCTCGAACATGACGGTCAGCACCTTGCGGTCCTTGGCGAGCCGAAGTTCAGTCGGCCAGGGCCGATTCTGCTCGTTTAAGGGTGCGGCCATTTCGATCTCCCGGAATGTATTTTCCGCTATATATACAGAAAGAAGGACAGCCTGGACGCTGAGCCTGCGATCCGTCACAATTCGGGTCTTCCCCAAGGAATCGCATGACTTTCGCTGCGCCGACGCTCGACCTCGACCGCCCCGCCGGCAGCCCATTGCGGCCGCTGGTGGACCCGTTCGCGCGTCCGATCACCTATCTGCGGGTGTCGGTGACCGACCGCTGCGATTTCCGCTGCGTCTATTGCATGGCGGAGCACATGGCCTTCCTGCCGAAGGCCGATCTGCTCACGCTCGAGGAACTCGACCGGCTGTGCAGCGCTTTCGTCACCAGGGGCGTGCGCAAGCTCCGGCTGACCGGCGGCGAGCCGCTGGTGCGGCGCGGGATCATGACCCTGGTGGGCTCGCTGTCGCGCCATTTGAAGACCGGCGCGCTCGAGGAATTGACGCTGACCACCAACGGCTCGCAGCTGCCGAAATATGCGCGCGAACTGGCCGATCATGGGGTGAAGCGGATCAACGTATCGCTCGACACGCTCGACCCCGACAAGTTCCGCGCCATCACGCGCTGGGGCGAGGTCGATAAGGTGATCGCCGGCATCGACGCCGCGCAGGCCGCCGGCCTGCATGTGAAGATCAACGCGGTGGCGCTCAAGGGCGTCAACGAGGACGAGCTTGGCGGCCTGATCGCCTGGGCGCACGGCCGCGGCATGGACATCACCGTGATCGAGGTGATGCCGCTCGGCGACATCGGCGAGGATCGCCTGACGCAATATCTGCCGCTCTCTATGGTGCGCGCGCGGCTTGCCGAGCGCTTCAGCTTCGAAGACCTCGACCACAGCAGCGGCGGACCGGCGCGTTACGTGCGCGTCAAGGAAACCGGCGGCCGATTGGGCTTCATCACGCCGATGACCCACAATTTCTGCGAATCCTGCAATCGCGTGCGCGTCACCTGCACCGGCACACTCTACATGTGTCTCGGCCAGGAGGATGCCGCCGACCTGCGCAGTCCCTTGCGCACCTCCGAAGCCAACGACGCGCTCTATACCGCGATCGACGAGGCGATCCTGCGCAAGCCCAAGGGCCACGACTTCGTCATCGACCGCCGCCACAAGCGCCCGGCGCTGTCCCGCCATATGAGCGTCACCGGCGGTTGATCCCGCTTCGCGCCTCGTTAGGACGTCCTGCGTTGTCACCCCTCAGCAACAACCAGCGCGGCATCGTGGCGGTCTGCGCCTGCATGGCGTCCTACACCGTCAACGACGTGCTGGTGAAGCAGATCCTGAAAACCTATCCGGTCGGCGAGACCATATTCGTGCGCGGCGTCATGAGCTCGATCTTGCTCGTTGCCGTCGTGATCGCGTTCGGTCATGCGCGGCAATTGCGCACCGCCATGAGCGGACTGCTGGTCTGGCGATCGGCGTTCGACGGGCTCTCGACCGTGGGCTTCATCGCAGCGCTAGCGCACATGCCGTTGGCCAATATCGCGGCGGTCCTGCAGATCGCGCCGCTCCTGATCACCGCGATCTCGGTGGTGCTCTACCGCGAATTGGTCGGCTGGCGGCGCTGGACCGCGATCAGCATTGGCTTCGCGGGTGCGCTGCTGGTGATCAAGCCGGTGCCGTCGGAGTTCAACATCTGGGCGCTGGTGGGCGCGGCGTCGGCGCTTGCCGCCGCGTTGCGCGAAATCATGACCCGCCGCATCGGCCGCGGCATGCCGGCCATCGTGGTGGCGTTCTGGGGCGCGGTCGGGATCACGGCGTGCGGCGCGTTCTTCGTCGTGGTCGAGAACTGGCGGATGTTCCAGACCGGCGACCTCATCCAATTGTTCGTCGCGGCGGCGTTTGTCGGTCTTGCGATTTATCTCTTGGCAGTGGGCTTCCGGGACGTCGATCTCTCAGCGGTCGCGCCGTTCCGCTACAGCTATCTGCTGACCTCCGCGATCGGAGGCTATCTGGTGTTCCGGGAATTGCCTGACGCCTGGACGGTGGGCGGCGCCATCCTGATTGTGGGCAGCGGCGTCTACACGCTGCATCGCGAAGCGGTGCGCAAACGCGCACTCACCGCGGAGGCGGCCCCGGCGGCGTGAAATCGCACATTCGACCAACTATGGATTGACGGGTGCGGGACGCTTCAAGGTAAGCTCAGTGGCTTTGGTCCCGTCCTGGGGTGCGGCGCGTCTGAAGCAGAGGCACACTACGCTGTGGCCAGCCCGGCGGGCCGGCCGAGGGGAAGTGGACGGGACATTGCGGCTGCTGCTCCGGCGGCACCGGTCACCATTGCTTTCCTGGACAGCGCCAAGGCGACGGTGGGCTCCAAACCGGGGCCCAGAGCCGTTGCACGGGAGGCAACGACTTGGCTGCGCTTCTGGCCCTGAGCCGCGCGATTGACGAGTTCAGCAAGAGGCTTGGCTTTATCGCCAATTACCTCGTGCTGTTCGCAGCGCTGCTCAGCGCCGCCAATGCAGCCTTCCGCTATGGCATCAACGCCTTCATCGAGCTCAGCCGCGAGTATCACTTCCTCTCCGGCATCCAGACGCTGATCACCTGGTACGGCAACAATTCCAATTCGTTCCTCGAGGCGCAGTGGTACATGTTCGCCTTCATGGTGCTGCTCGGCGGCGCATGGACGCTGAAGGTCAACGAGCACGTCCGCGTCGATCTCCTGTACGGCTGGGTCAGCGACCGCACCCGCATCTGGATCGATCTGCTCGGCAGCATTTTCTTCCTGATGCCGATGTGCATCGTTCTCACCTACGTCACTTGGCCCTGGTTCGTCGACGCCTGGTACTCCGGCGAGGTGTCCACCAACGCCGGCGGCTTGGTGCGCTGGCCGGTGAAGCTGATACTGCCGGTCGGCTTCGTGCTGATGGCGCTCCAGGGCGTATCCGAAATCATCAAGTGCATCGCGGCGCTGATCGTGCCCGGCTACAAGCGCGAGCATGCCTACGAGGCACCGATGCAATGATTACGTTTGTGACCGACAACATGGCGCCGCTGATGTTCTGCGGCCTCATCCTGTTCATGCTGATCGGCTATCCGGCAGCCTTTTCGCTCGCCGCCGTCGGCCTGTTCTTTGGCTTCATCGGCATCGAGCTAGGCCTGATCCGGGCAGACTTCCTCGGCAACCTGACGTTTCAACTGTTCGCGATCGTCTCGAATGATCTCTTGCTCGCAATTCCGTTCTTCACGCTGATGGGCACCATCCTGGAACGATGCGGGCTGACCGAAGACCTGCTGGAAGGCTTCGGCCAATTGTTCGGGCCGATGCGCGGCGGCCTCTCTTACGCGGTGATCCTGGTCGGCGCGGTGCTCGGCGCCATCACCGGAACCGTTGCGGCTTCCGTGATCGCCATGGGCATCATCTCGATGCCGGTGATGCTGCGTTACGGCTATTCGGTGCGGCACACCACGGGCGTGATCGCGGCCTCCGGCACCATCACCCAATTGATCCCGCCCTCGCTCGTTCTCGTCGTGCTGGCCGACCAGCTCGGCAAGTCGGTCGGCGACATGTATCTCGGCGCCATCGGACCGAGTTGCATCCAGGTCGCGCTGTTCGGGATTTACGTGGCGCTGCTCAGCCTCTGGCGTCCGCAGGACGTGCCGGCCCTGCCGCCGGAGGCGCGGACGCTGCGCGGCTGGGCACTGGTCTGGCGCTGCACCCGCGGCATGGTGCCCTCAATCATCCTGATCTTCCTGGTGCTCGGCACCATTTTCCTCGGCCTTGCGACACCGACCGAAGCCGGCGCCATGGGCGTGGTCGGCGGCTTCATTCTCGCCTGGCTCAACCGCCGCCTGACGTGGGACCTTGTGTACCAGGCCATGTCCTCGACCATGCGCATCACCGCCTTTGTGGTGTTCATCCTGATCGGCGCGCGCGTCTTCAGCCTGGTGTTCCAGGGCGTCGGTGGCAAGGAATGGATCGAGCACCTGCTGACAACGCTGCCTGGCGGCGCCGTTGGCTTCCTGGTGTTCGTCAACCTGTTCATCTTTGTGATCGCGTTCTTCCTCGATTTCTTCGAGATCGCGTTCATCATCATCCCGCTGCTGGCGCCCGTTGCAACCAAGCTCGGCATCGACCTGATCTGGTTCGGCGTGCTGATCGGCGCCAACGTGCAGACGAGCTTCATGCACCCGCCCTTCGGCTTTGCGCTGTTCTACATACGAGGCATCGCGCCGCCCTCGGTAAAGAGTAGCGACATCTACATGGGCGCAATCCCCTGGGTGTTCTTGCAGGTGATCCTGGTCGCCATCGTGATCGTGTGGCCGCAGACCGTGACCTTCCTGCTCGACAAGCCGCCGGTGGTCGATCCGAGGAAGATCGAGGAGCAGATGCGCGGGCTGCCGAGCTTCGAACCATTGCCGCCGCCCGACTTCAACATCTCGCCGTCGCGATAGCGCGCCATTACCTCAAGCAAAAGCCCCGGAGAATCGTCTCCGGGGCTTCGCATTTCGCGATATGTGTTTGCGCGATCAGCTGCGCCCGCGCATGCGCATCATGAAGTTGTCGAAGCCGCCCTCGGCGATCTGCATCCACGCATAGGAGTCGGAGCGGTACGGCACCAAGCTGTCGTACATTTTCTTGAACATCGGGTTTGATTGCGACAGTTCGGCATAGATGTCGCCCGCGGCCTTATAACAGGCCTCCATAATGTCCTGCGGGAAAGCCCGTAACACGGCACCGCTGGACAGCAATCGTTTGAGCGCGGGGACATTGAGGTAATCGTAGCGAGCCAGCACCCACTGCCAGGACTCGGCTGAAGCCGTGATGATTGCAGACTGGTACGGCTTCGGCAGCGCATTCCACTTCGCCGTGTTGATGATGTTGTGAGACTGGCCGCAGCCTTCCCACCAGCCCGGGTAGTAGTAGTACTTGGCGACCTTGTAGAAGCCGAGCTTCTCGTCATCATGAGGGCCAACCCATTCGGCGGCGTCGAGCGTGCCCTTCTCCAACGCCGGGTAGATATCGGGCGCGGCAAGCTGTTGCGGGACGACGCCGACGCGGCTGAGGATTCGGCCCGCGAAGCCGCCGACGCGGAACTTTAGCCCCTGCAAATCGCCGAGGTTGGCGAGTTCCTTGCGATACCAGCCGCCCATCTGCGCGCCGGTGTTGAGCGACGGGAAGCCGATGCAGTTGTAGCCCTTCAACAGCTCATTCATCAGCTCGTTGCCGCCGCCGAAGTTTTGCCAGGCGTTGATCTGCCGGGCGTTGAGGCCAAACGGCAACGCGGTGCCGAACGTGAACGACGGATCCTTGCCGAAATAATAGTAGAGCGCGGTGCTGCCCATCTCGACGGTGCCGGCCTGCACCGCGTCGAGCACTTGCAGACCGGGCACGATCTCGCCGGCCGCGAACAGCTGGATCTGGAACTTGTTGTCGGTGATTTCGGCGACGCGCTTCGCGAACAGCTCGCAGCCGCCGTAGAGCGTGTCGAGCGACTTCGGCCAACTCGCCGTCATGCGCCATTTGGTTTCCGGCATCGATTGCGCGATCGCCGGAGCGGCGATCACAGCCGAAGCCGCGGCGCCGGCGCCGGCCACTTTTAGAAATTCACGACGTTTCATGGCGTTTCCCTCTTGGTGTGCTTGCCGACCCCGCGGAGGAATCCGCGGCCACCCTTCGCGGGTGTTTCCCGTCGGACAGCTCCCGCCATGTTAGGGGACAATTTCGCCGGGCGGAACTGGCGTCGCGGGCGCTCTCCGCCTTTTTCTGCGCCACTGTTAAGGCCAGCTCTTGACGCAAAATAACGCCCCGGAGCCGAAGCTCCGGGCGATCTATGGAAAAGATAAACCATTGAGTATGGTGATCATAGGAAGAGCGCCCATGGTCATCCGCAACTCCGCTCCGCTGATTGCGCTTGATGCCGTCGTCCTCGACACCGAAACGACGGGTCTTGATCCGGTTTCCGCCCGGATCGTGGAGATCGGGGCGGTGCGCTTGGTCGGTGGGCGCGTCAAACCGGACGACTCGTTTCAGCGTTTGGTGCGTCCTGACGTATCCATTCCGTCGGCTGCGAGCGCGATCCACCAAATCGACGACGCTAAGGTCGCCAATGCACCGCGATTTGCAAAAATTTGGCCGGAGCTATCCGAATATATCGGCGACATGATCGTCATCGGACACGCGATCGGGTTCGATCTTGCAGTACTCAAGCGCGAATGTGAGCGGTCAGGGATTGCGTTCCGCCTGCCGCGCACACTGGATACACGTCTACTCGCCCAGGTCGCCAAGCCAAATCTGGCAGGATTTGCCCTCGAAGGTTTGGCTTCATGGTTGGGCATCGAACTCGCACAGCGGCATTCCGCACTCGGTGATGCTCTAACCACGGCTCGCATCTTTACCGCGCTTGTGCCCAAGCTCCGGGACGGCGGCATTCGGACGTTCGGCGAAGCGGCACAAGCCTGCCGAGCCATGACCAACGTGCTTGACGAGCAACACCGTGCCGGCTGGGTTGAGGCCGTTGGCACGCCAGACCGCGCAGACATCGAGCGGACGCTAGGCCGGATCGACAGCTATCCCTATCGGCATCGTATCCGCGACGTCATGCGGACTCCGGCACAATTTGTCACCGCCAACACTTCCTTGGCCAAGGCGCTTGGTCAGATGATGGCTGAGCGCGTCTCTTCGCTGTATGTGCAGTCCGCTGTAGGTGATCGCAATGATTTACGGGCGACCGAGATCGGTATCATCACCGAACGCGATGTGTTGCGAGCCGTCTCCAATTACGCCGGCGGCGCACTCGACATGCCGGTTGAAAAACTGATGAACCGGCCCCTGGCAGTGGTCCCCGCGGATGCATTCGTTTACCGGGCCATCGGCAGAATGAGCCGATTGGGCGTGCGACACCTCGGCGTGGTCGATGAGGCGGGTGAGGTTATCGGCGCTCTGTCCGCTCGCGACTTGCTGCGATTGCGCGCGAGCGAGGCGGTATCACTGGGCGACGAGATCGAGGAAGCCCGCGACGTCCACGGACTCGGTGCGGCATGGGCTAAATTGCCGCAAGTGGTGGCTGCGCTCCTGGCCGAAGGAGTGAGCGCAATCGATGTGGCTGCCGTTATTTCGCACGAACTCGGCGCTCTAACGCGACAGGCCGCCATTATCGCCGAAGAACGAATGCGTGAAGCGGGCCACGGCGAGCCAAAATGCGCCTATGCGGTGGCCGTGCTTGGCTCGGCCGGCCGCGGCGAGAGCCTGCTGGCGATGGATCAGGATAATGCTTTGGTCTTTGCCAACGGCGCGCCGGGCAGCCCGGACGATGCATGGTTTGAGAAGCTTGGGATTCACATTGCAGACATCCTGCATGAGGTCGGCGTGCCCTATTGCAAGGGCGGTGTCATGGCGAAAAATCCGCAATGGCGCGGCTCGGTTGCTACCTGGCGCCAACGCATCCACGATTGGATCCGCGCTTCCAAGCCGGAGGATCTCCTGTCGGTCGACATTTTCTTCGACCTGCGCCCGGTTCATGGAGACGGCCGGCTTTGTACGACCCTGTGGCGCGAGGCGTTCGACGCCGCCCACGGCGAAATCGGTTTCGCCAAACTGTTGGCCGATGCCTCCGGCGGCGTTGAAAGCGCCTTCGGACTATTCCGACAGTTCAAGACGAAAGAGGGCCGGATCGACTTGAAGAAGTCAGGCCTGTTCGGCGTCGTGAGCACCGCCCGTGTGCTCGCCATCCGCCATCATGTTGTGGAGCGCTCGACGTCCGCTCGGCTTGCCGGCGTCAAGGTACTTGCGATCGGCGCCGAAAGTGACCTCGACGCGCTGCTTGATGCTCAGGAAACTTTTCTCGATCTTTTGGCTGCGCAACAGATCGAGGATATTGAGCGCGGAACGTCTCCTTCGAACGCAGTTGCGGTCAAGCACTTATCGTCAAATAACCGAACCCGGCTGCGCACTGCTCTTGAGGCGGTTCAACATCTGGATGACCTCAAGCGTGATCTTTTGTTCAAGACCTAATCACTACTACTCCAAGATTAGCTCGTGCAGGCAGCCTGTGTGAAGTTCTCCGGTCTGCTTGACTTGCGACTTGCACGCCGCCCACTGGGCCGTCATCCTTCAGACCAATGCCACCCTATGTGCCAAAATATGTCCGCCCGGAAGACGCCGCGCAAAGCCGCGCACAATTGAAGCGGCGGCTGATTGGGACCGCGATTGCCATCCCGGTCGCCTTCATATTTCTGGCGTTTGGCTACAGCGATCAAGCGCCGGCATTCCTTCGTAGTAGCATCGTCGCGGTCGATCGTGCGCTCGGTTATCCTATAATCGGGCTTCTGAGCCTGATCCTCGGATAGCAATGCTCGCACTCACCGCGCTGCTGTAGGTAGAAGGTCATCGAGGGTGGGCGAATTGCCGCCCAACTGGCTGCCTGCCTTTGCGCAGAGAAACGTTTTTATGTCAGACTTGCGCGCAGCGAATTGGTGACCGCCGCGGTGTCCAGGCGATTAGCCAGTTCGTCGTGGATGTTGCACATCGTCACGCGCAAGTAGCTGCGCACCGCTGGGGCATCCCTGCCTCGCAGTTTCTCGTGGATTGGCATGAGATCGAAATAGGCGTCTGCAAATTGCTCCGGCACATCCTTGGCCCATTTCGGCGGATGCAACCCGATGAGCGCCAGCCGGTGCGCAAGCTCTTCGCGCAAGTCGCTCCAGACGCGGTCACCGAGCGCTATGGGCACCGGATAACGATCGAAGACCGTCAGAACGAGCGTGCGTAGTCGCTCTAGCTGGTCGTTTTGGTCGGAGCGGTCGGCAGGGCGCAACAAGCCCGCAGCCAATTCCGCCACCATTGCGAGACCGAGCGGATAGGCGCGCCAGCGCGAATTGTCGGCTGCTGCTTGGAATTCCGGCTCGCGAAACAGGACCTTGGCGTAGTGTCCGGCGCGTGCGCGCGAATATTCGTAGATGCCCTTTTGTGCCACGAAAGCGGCGCGCTGATCGATGAAGTCGGCAAGGGCATGCGCATCCCGAATCGGCGGATCGCGGCGAAATAGATCAAGCAGTCCCATGCGCAAAAGTTCTCATAAAAAGAGTCTATCCGGCCACCGTCCACAGATGGCATGGTCCTGTTGTTATCTCAAAAGCTGAACATCTTCAGCCATATAATCGGTCTACGACAAAAGTCGTATAGGGCTGATATTTACACGATGTTTATAGTGACAACACCGGAACCTGCGCCGAACGAAGCGCGGACCGGGCGTCCGTTGCGGGGGCAACGCTTAGACATCGTTGGTTGGGCGATCCCTCGCCGTTATACCGGCCCGCGTCGCGGGCGGGTCCTAGATGCAGGGAAGGTACCGACCCATGGCTCAGCCCGACAGTAAGGCCAACGAAGAGGCTCACTGGAACAAGACGACCCAATTGATGTTCATCCATCTCGGCGTGTGGTTCTTCTTCGGCTACGTGATCCACATGTTCGTCGTTCCGCTCAACAAAATCGTCATTCCGGTCCTCGGGTTCCCGCTTGGTTTCTACATGGCCGCGCAGGGTTCACTGATCGTGTTCGTCGTCATGCTGTTTGTGTTCGCGTGGCAGCAGAATCGAATCGATCGCCAACACGGCTACGCCGAAGAAGATTGAGGGAGGATCAGATCATGGCCACTCAGACAACGACCTCGGCTGACGCCTTCTATAAACAGCTCGGCCGGATGTACGGCACTTACGCGGGCGGCTTTGTCGCATTCGTTCTTCTGCTCGCAGTGCTCGAACAAGTCGGCGTACCGAACAAGGTTCTCGGCTATCTGTTCGTGTTTTTCACGCTTGCGGTCTACGCCATCATTGGCGTCATGACCCGTACGGCGCAGCTCTCGGAATATTACGTCGCAGGTCGGCGCGTGCCGGCGTTCTACAACGGCATGGCGACCGGCGCCGACTGGATGTCGGCGGCTTCCTTCGTCGGCATGGCCGGAACGCTGTTCCTGTTCGGCTATGACGGCATCGCCTGGGTGCTCGGCTGGACCGGCGGCTTCGTGCTGGTGTCGATCCTGGTCGGGCCGTACCTGCGCAAGTTCGGCGCCTATACGGTGCCCGACTTCATGGCGTTCCGCTTCGGCGGCAACTTCGCGCGCTTCCTCGCGGTGATCGTGCTGGTGTGCTGTTCCTTCACCTATGTGACGGCGCAGATCTACGGCACCGGCCTGATCGCCTCGCGCTTCTTGGGCATGCAGTTCGAGATCGCGGTGTTCGCGGGCCTGGTCGGCATCCTGCTCTGCGCGATGCTGGGCGGCATGCGCGCGGTGACTTGGACGCAGATCGCGCAATACATCGTGCTGATCATCGCGTACCTCACTCCGATCGTGATCCTATCCACCAAGAAGTTCGGTATTCCAATCCCCGAGCTGACCTACGGCGTGGCGATCGCGGAAATCACGGCGCGCGAAGGCCAGATGCTGTCGAGCAACTTGGCAACGCTGTGCACGGCCACGAGCTGCCCCGCGGGGTCGCTCAAGCCGCACATCGAACCGTTCATCAACTACAGCCCGTTGAACTTCTTCGGCATCATCTTCTGCATGATGGTGGGCACGGCATCGCTGCCGCACATCCTGATGCGTTACTTCACGACGCCGTCGGTGAAGGAAGCGCGGGATTCGGTCGCCTGGTCGCTGCTGTTCATCTTCCTGCTCTACTTCTCGGCGCCAGCCTACGCGGCGTTCTCGAAGCTGGAGGTCTACACCAACATCATCGGCAGCAACGTCAGCTCGCTCAAGCCGTGGCTATTTACCTGGGGCGAACTGGGGTTGATCCAGATCTGCGGCAAGAGCGTTGCCAATGTTCAAGCCGCTATCGATGCCTGCAAGGCGGTCGCCGGTCATGCCGGCGTCGTTCGATTGCAAGATTTCGTCATCAACCCAGACGTGATCGTGCTTTCCACGCCGGAGATCGCTGGCCTTCCCTACGTGATCTCTGGCCTGGTCGCCGCCGGCGGTCTCGCCGCCGCGCTCTCCACCGCCGATGGCCTGCTGCTCGCCATCGCCAACGCGCTCAGCCACGACATCTACTACAAAATGCTCGACCCGAATGCGCCGACCATCCGTCGGCTCACGGTGGCCCGGGTGCTGTTGTTCTTCGTGGCCGTGGCTTCGGCGGCCCTCGCCGCGACCAAACCGGGCGACATCCTGGCCATGGTGGGCTGGGCATTCTCGCTCGCGATGGCGGGTAACTTCCCAGTGCTCGTCATGGGCATCTGGTGGAAGCGCGCGACGACAGCCGGCGCAATCTGCGGAATGATTGCCGGATTTGGCCTCTGCCTGTTCTATCTCCTCGTCAGCCGTTACTACCCCGGCATCGGCGTGAAATACTTCGCCATGACGTCGTTGCTCAATCCAGTGACGGGCGGTCCGATCATCGCGGACCTGCAGGCGGCGATGGCGCTTCCCAACGCCATGGAGTCTTGGCCAACCCTGGCGCATCCGCTGGCCAACAAGGTCGGCTGGTTCAACCTCAACAACATCAACTGCGGTCTGTTGGGGATGCCGCTCGGCTTCCTGGTGATCTACGTCGTCAGCTTGATGACCAAGGCACCGTCTGCGGAGATGCAGGCCTTCATCGACGAGATCCGCAAGCCGCGAGGCAACACGGTTCTCCAAGAGAAGAGCTGATCGGCAAGACCGATCGACGAACGAGCGGGGCCCTCTTGGGCCCCGCTTTTTCTTTGCCAATCGTAGCCGCGACACGTCCCCCGGGCGAAATCGGACAAATTGCCAAAGTCCGCGCAATTCAACGAACGGGGCGTTGCGGCCTTCTTCCCGCGCGTGACGCAGCCGAATTGACCGGCTACGCTCTCTGTCGTGGCGGGGTCGGCCGGCCGATCATCCGCGATGTTGGGGGCAGCTGCTTCGTGGACATCGGCAGTTCGATATTCACCCACTGGTATTTTCACCTGCCGAATTTAATTTTGGCGGCGCTGATGTACACGCTGCTCGGGCGCGTGCTGCTGGGGCTGATCGTGCAGCCCGATTCATCGAACTACATCTGGCGGTTCTTCTGCCGCGTCACTGACCCTTTCGTCGCGGCTGTGTCGATCGTCACGCCCAAAGCAACTGCGCCTGTGGTGATCTGGCTGTTCGGTGTGGTCTGGCTGTTCTGGATGCGGGTCGGGCTGCTTTATATCTTCCTCATGCTGGGCGCCGTCCCTCGCGTGAGTTGAGGCCCAGCATGGAACGACATTGGTATTTCATCGGAATCGCCTTTTTCGGCATGGTCAATGGTCTGTTCAATCAGCTTTGGCTTTTGTTCGCGCTTATTCACGTTCAGATCCTGGCGCCGGCGCTACTGTTCGGCAGTGTGGCGCTCACGTTGATGTTCTCCTCATTGATGGTCTCGACCGCGACTATCATTCTTGGCGGCATCCCGGCCGCGTTTTATGAGCGATATGTCGGCGCCAAGGACGACTCGACGGTAGTCTCGCTGTGGATATGGCTCGCCGGAACCGCACTGCTCACCCTGCCGGCGGTTGGAAATTTTCTTAAAATCGGACTTTGACAGCGTGCATGGTTGCATCGGCATGGCGCAGATTGTCGACGCCGCGCACTCATTGTAGTCTTGCAGCGGGTCTGGGATTCGAAACTTGTTCAGCGGCGGCACTGCCGCCTGACCACGGATCGATGCCATGGAAGACATGCGACGCATCGCGTTCGAAACCGTGTTGCGCGCTTGCGGTTTCGCCTCGCTTGCCATCTTCTGCATCATGATCGGCATGTCCTACATGCCACGGCTCGCGTTCCAGGCCGGCGGGTTTCTGACCACAATGATGGCGGTGATCCTGATCCTCAAGGCATACGGCGCGCGCACCAAGGACCACCGCCGTACCGAGATGTGGCTTTATCTCGAGAAGCATCAGCGTCCTCCGCCCGCCTATGCGCAGTGGGCGAGTGCCACCGTGCTGCGCGAGACCTATCTGACGTTCGCGCTCTGGACGTCAGTCATTGCCATCGCAATGTGGGTCGTCGCGCTGTTGTTCGCTTTGATCGGAAAATAGTCGCCGCGGCCGAGTGCGGCGGGGGCCCTCCCCCGCCGTCTTGCTTTTGAGGGCAGCGTCTTAGGCTTCGATGACGATCTTGGGCGCCGGTTTGGCGCCGCCGCCGGTATCGAGCTGCTCGCGCACCCGCTGCGCAATGGCGCGATAGGCCGCAGCCTGCGGACCGTCGGGCTGGGTCGCCACGATCGGCAGGCCGGCGTCCGAGGTCTCGCGAATGGTCATTTCGAGCGGCACCTCGCCGAGGAACGGCACGCCAAGCCGCTCGGCCTCATGCCGCGCACCGCCGTGGCCGAAAATATCCGAACGCGTCCCGCACTTCGGACAGATGAACATGCTCATGTTCTCGACGATGCCGAGCACCGGCACGTTGACGCGCTTGAACATGGCGATGCCGCGACGTGCGTCGATCAGCGCGAGGTCTTGTGGCGTCGAGACGATGACGGCGCCCTTCAGCGGCACCTGCTGCGCCATGGTGAGCTGAGCGTCGCCGGTGCCGGGCGGCATATCGACCACCATGATATCGAGCGTGCCCCACTCGACCTCGCGCAGCATTTGCGTCAGCGCCGACATCACCATGGGGCCGCGCCAGATCATCGGGGTTTCTTCTTCGATCAAGAATCCGATCGACATCACGGTGAGCCCGTAGCGCGAGATCGGTTTGAGCCGTGTGCCGCCGATCGTCTCCGGCTTTTCCTTGATGGCGAGCAGCTTGGGCAGCGACGGCCCATAAATGTCGGCGTCGAGGATGCCGACCTTCATGCCAAGGTCGCGCAAGCCGAGCGCAAGATTGACCGCGGTGGTCGATTTTCCGACCCCGCCTTTGCCGGACGCCACCGCAATAATCGCGGCGACACCCGGCACGCCGGTCGGGCCGCCGCCGTGCCCATGTCCTGGTCCATGTCCATGTCCCGGCCGGCCGTGGGCACCGGGCGCCGCAGCGCCAGCGGGCGGCCGGGCGGCGGCAGGCGCAGCTGCGCCCTGCCCGCCTTTACGCTCGGCGGTGAGCGCCACCATGACCGATTGCACGCCCGGGATCGCTTTCACGGCCTCCTCGGCGCGTTTCCGCACCGGTTCCCAGGCCTGCACCACGCTGGCATCGACGCTGAGCGAGAAGAACACCTTGTCGCCCGCCACAATGTCGGACAGCGTGCCGGTCTTGGGCAAGGGCGTGCCGTCCGGCGACGCGACCTTGCCGAGGCTTTCGAGCACCTGCTCCTTTGTGACGGCCATTGCGCTGTTCCTTGTGCCCAGTTCTTCGTGCCCAAGCGGCGTTACGGGCGCCACCATACGGTTCGCGCCGTACCGGTCAACGCCGCGACGGCCCGATATGGCTGTTGACGAATAGCCCGCCGCCGTCGCAATCACCTACATATAGGAGCGCGGCGGCAACGCGCAGGGAGAATTCCAATGGCGAAGGTAGCGTTTCTCGGTCTTGGCGTGATGGGTTACCCGATGGCCGGGCATCTGAAGAACAAGGGCGGCCACGAGGTCACGGTCTATAACCGCAATGCCGCCAAGGCGGACAAGTGGGTGGCCCAGTACGGCGGCAAGAAAGCCGCGACGCCGAAGGAGGCGGCCGAGGGCCAGGACTTCGTGATGATGTGCGTCGGCAACGACAACGACGTGCGCGAGGTCGCGCTCGGCACCAACGGCGCGTTCCAGGGCGTCAAGAAAGGCTCGGTGTTCGTCGATCACACCACCGCCTCGGCCGAAGTGGCGCGCCAGCTCTATGCCGAGGCCAAGAAGCGCGGCTTCGATTTCGTCGATGCCCCAGTGTCGGGCGGCCAGGCCGGCGCCGAGAACGGCGTGCTCACCGTGATGTGCGGCGGCGATGCCGCGCCGTTCTCGCAAGCCGAAAAAGTGATCGCGGCCTACGCGCGGATGTGCCGGCTGCTCGGCTCTTCGGGTTCCGGCCAGCTCGCCAAGATGGTCAATCAGATTTGCATCGCCGGATTGGTGCAGGGCCTTGCCGAGGGCATCCACTTCGCCAAGAAAGCCGGCCTCGACATCGACTCGCTGATCGAAACGATCTCCAAAGGCGCGGCGCAGTCCTGGCAGATGGAGAACCGCCACAAGACCATGGCGGCCGGCAAATACGACTTCGGCTTCGCGGTCGATTGGATGCGCAAGGACCTGTCGATCTGCATCGCCGAGGCACGCCGCAATGGCGCGAACCTTCCGGCCACCGCGCTGATCGATCAGTTCTATGCCGAGGTGCAGAAGATGGGTGGCAGCCGGTGGGACACGTCGAGCCTGCTGGCGCGGCTGGAACGCTGAAACGAACTGCCGCTTTTTGCACCACAGCACGGCGAGCGCGCCGGAACGCCGCAGGTAAGCCGCTGTTATGGTGTGCCAATCGACTTGGCACAGCCGATGCATTAGCCTTTCCGCGCTTGGCCTTTCTGCATGCGCGCGGAGTGCGGCAATGCCCGTGAAAGTGCAACTCGACCGGATCGGCATGGCGTTTGCGACGCCGGGCGGGACGTTTCGCGCGGTCGCGCCGCTGGATCTTGCGATCGAAACCGGCCGTTTCGTCAGCTTGGTCGGGCCGTCGGGCTGCGGCAAGAGTACGTTGTTCAACGTCATCGCGGGCCTTCTCCAGCCGACCGAAGGCCGCGTACTGATCGACGACGAGGACGCCACCGGAACCATCGGCCGCGTCGGCTACATGCTGCAAAAGGATTTGCTGCTGCCGTGGCGCACGGTGCTCGACAACGTGATCCTCGGCATGGAGATCCAAGGCAAACCGCTCAAGCAGGCGCGCGAGCGCGCACTGCCGCTGCTGCGGAAATATGGACTTGCGGGGTTCGAGCATCTCTATCCGAATTCACTCTCCGGCGGCATGCGCCAGCGCGCGGCGCTGTTGCGTACGCTCCTGTTCGATACCGACGTGATCCTGCTCGACGAGCCGTTCGGCGCACTCGATGCGCAGACCAAGTCGCAGATGCAGGAATGGCTGATGCAGCTCTGGAGCGACTTCCGCAAAACCGTGGTGTTCGTCACCCACGATGTCGACGAGGCGATCTATCTGTCCGACGAAATCCACGTCATGGGCACACGGCCCGGCCGCATCCTCGAAACCATCCAAATTCCGATTGCCCGCCCGCGTCCGCGCGCCGTGACGCTCAGCCCTGATTTCACCGCCATCAAGGAGCGTTGCCTGCAGCTCCTCACCGCCGACCGGCCAGCCTTGGAGGCCGCCTGAAATGGCAATCCAAGATGCGCCACGTTCGACCGAACTGACCGGCCTCGCAATGGCGCCGGCGAAGGCCGCAACGCCAAAACCTGCGCGCCGCCTGCCGGTGCAGAAGGACTGGCCGAGCTGGGCCATCATCGCGGTACAAGTCTTGATCCTGGTCGGTATCATCGCCGGCTGGGAGGCGGCGGCGCGCGCCGGCATGGTCGATGCGTTCTTCTGGTCGCAGCCGAGCGCGATCTGGAAGACGCTCATTATCTTCTTCACTGAGGGTGACGCCTGGGTCGACATCGGTTTCACGTTCCGCTCGACCATTCTGGGCTTCATCTTCGGCACCACCGCCGGCTCGCTGATCGGATTGTCGTTCTGGTGGTCGCGCAACTACGCGGCGGTCGCGCAGCCTTACATCATCTGCTTCGAGTCGATGCCGAAACTCGCGTTGGCGCCGCTCATCATCCTGGTGTTCGGCCTGGGGCTGACCTCGAAGGTCGTCATCGCCTTCGCGCTGACTGTCGTGGTCTCGACGCTCACGACCTTTGCGGGCGTCAAGGCACTCGATCCCGACGGCGAGAAGCTGTTCTATTCGCTCGGCGCGAGCCGCTGGCAGGTGTTCCGCAAGCTCGTGATGCCATCCTGCGTGCCCTGGATCATCTCGGTGCTGCGCGTCAACATCGGACTCGCGCTCACCGGCGCGATTGTCGGCGAGTTCATCTCGTCGCAGCATGGCCTCGGCCGCACCATCTTTTACGCAGGCTCGACCTACGAGATCTCACTGGTCTGGGTCGCGGTTTTCGTGCTCTCGACGCTTGCCGTCATCATGTACGCGGTGGTGTCGTGGCTTGAAAACGTGTTGCGCAAAGGCACACGGCAATAATCACAACAGGAGGCTCGCAATGAACAGACGCAAGTTCCTCGGCACCACCGCAGCGGCTGGCGCCGCTCTCGTCGCCAAGCCCTATATCGCGCACGCCGCCAAGCACGAGCTCCTGGTCGCCGAGCCGGTGCATTCGACTGGCTATCTGCCGATGTACATCGCGATGGCGAAGGACTATTTCGCCGAAGCCGACATCAACGTAAAAATCGTCACCATCGAGACCGGCTCCGGTCACACCAATGCGGTGCTGTCTGGCCAGGCCTTCGCCTTCATCGGCGGCCCCGAGCACAACGCCTTCGCCAAGGCCAAGGGTGCCGAGCTTCGCGCGGTCGTGCATTGCGTCGACCGCGGCAATGTCTATTTCTGCGCGGCGAAGGGCCTGGAATTGCAGGGTCGAGACTTCGCCAGCCTGATCAAGGGTAAGGCCTTCGCCACCGGCGGCTTCGGCGGCACGCCCAATTCGATCACCCGCTACATGCTGAAGAAATGGGGTCTCGACGCAAAAAACGACATCACGCTGGTGGAGACCGCGAACTCGGCCATCCTGGCGGCCGTGCGAGGCAAGCAGGCGCAGATCGGCTGCTCGACCGAGCCGTTCATCACCCAGGGCGTCAAGAACAACGTCTGGAGTGAGCCGTTCTTCAATGTGCCGAAGGAGCTCGGGCCTTACGCTTACTCGACCATCAACATCCGGCTCGACTCGATCAAGAAGGAGCCCGAGGTGGTGCGCGGCTTCGTGCGCGGCATGGTGAAGGGTCTCAAGTTCCTCTACGCCGACAAGAACGGGGCCGCCGAGATTGCCAAAAAGCAGTTCCCGACCATGCCGCTCGAAGATCTCAAAGCCACGCTCGACCGTTCGTTCGCCGACGAAATGTGGAGCAAGGACGGCATGATCAGCCGCGCCGCCTGGGACACCGGCAAGGCCGTGGTGACGGAGGCCGGCATCCTCAAGACCGACGTGAAGTACGACGAGATCATCGACATGAGCTTCGTCGAGAGCGTCAAGTCGTGATAATTTAAGAAACGATCTTGTAAGAGAAAGCCTTGGGAGAGAAAGCAATGTCAGAACCGATCTGGAACCAGTTCCTCACCGAGCGCGACAAGGCGGTGTTCGGCACCTCGGGCTACGGCGCGCGCCAGGGTTTCGGCAAACGCCCCGCCCTGCTGATCATCGACGTGAACTATGCGTTCTGCGATGAGCGGCCGATGCCGATCCTGGAGTCAATCAAGCGCTGGCGCAATTCCTGCGGCGAGGATGCCTGGGTGGCAATGCCCTATCTCAAGTCGCTGATCGAGAAGGCACATGAGAAAGGCATCCCGGTGATCTACACCACCGGCGTGCGCCGCACCGACAACTGGGACAACGGCAGCTGGAGTTGGAAGAACAACCGCTCCGACGAGGATCGCTCGACGCGGCCCAACACCAATGTGGATGGCAACGAGATCGTCGCGGAGATTGCGCCGGGCGCGCAGGATATCGTGATCTACAAGCAGAAGCCGTCCGGTTTCTTCGGCACCAACATGACGAGCTATCTGACGCTGCTCGGCTGTGACAGCGTCATCGTCACTGGCACGACGACGTCGGGTTGCGTGCGCGCCACCGTGCTCGACGCCTTCAGCCTGAACTACCGCATTTCGCTCGCCGAGGAAGGCTGCTTCGACCGCTCGCAAGCGAGCCACGCCATCAATCTGTGCGACATGAACGCCAAGTATGCCGACGTAGTGAAAACCGCTGAGGTGCTGGAATTCTTCGACGGCTTGCCGAGCGGCCAGTTCGATCTGCCGAAGGGCGCTCCGGTCGCGCCGCATCCGTCCAAACGCTGATCGCAACGCCTCGCTCAAAAACAACGCCGCGCCGGGGTGCACCCGGCGCGGCGTTAATCTTTTCATCGCCCGAAAGAACCGGCGGCTCACGCACGCGCGCGGTGCCGGTTCAGGTCGTCACTTGCAGGTCGGCGGACCCACCGCCTGGGCGGTCAGCGTCTTGCCGGGCGGACAGGGCGAGCGTGCCGGGGCCGCGGCCGGCGCGGGCCGCGGAGGTGGTGGCGGCGGAGGCGGCGGAGATGCCACACGCGGCGGGGGCGGCGGAGACGCAGTCGGAGGCCGCGGCGGCGTGGGCGCCGGCACCGCCGCGCGCGGCGGCGGCGGAGGCGACGTGGTGGTCGTGCG
>CAMDDZ010000029.1 GCA_945893145.1 Rhodoplanes serenus
CATCTGCTGCGCAAAGCCGCCGCCCGAACGGTCGAAACCGTCTGCGCCGCCATCGGCGAGCTTCTCGGCGCTTTCACCAGCGACGAATGCGCCAACTATTTCAAAAACTCAGGATATGCACCAAACTAAATGCATTACGCTTTAGTCCCGCTTCAATCCCGCCTTCTCGACCACTTCCTTCCAGCGCGGTAGCTCTTCGGCGATGCGGGCGCGCAGCGCGTCCGGGCCGCCGCCGGTCAAGCCGAAGCCCGCCTTGCGCAGGCGGTCGCGCACATCCGGCCGCTGCGCGATCTCGGTGAAGGCTTTGGCGAGCCGCTCGATGATGTCCGGCGGGGTGCCGGCGGGCGCCAGGATGCCCTGCCAGGATTCCGACGTGGCGTTCGGGATGCCGGCCTCCTGCAAGGTCGGAACGTTGGGCAGCTCAGGCCAGCGCTCGCGTCCGGTGACTGCGAGCCCGCGTAGCCTGCTGCCGTCGATCAGTGGGATCGCAACAGACAGCGAGATGATTGCGACCGGCAGCGTGCCGCCGAGCACCGCCTGCGCGGCCGGTCCCGCGCCCGCATAGGGTACATGCACCATGTCGATGCCGGTGCGGAGCTTGATCAACTCGCCGACCAGATGCGGCAGGGTGCCGGCGCCCGGCGTGCCGTAGCTGAAGGTGCCGGGTTTCTCCTTGGCGCGCGTCACGAGCTTGCCAACCGTGTCGATGTCGCTGCCAGTCGTCACTGTGATCGCGACCACGAAATAGGTGAGGTCGGAGATCGGTGCGAAATCCTTCACCGGGTCGTAGGGCACCGTCTTGTAGAGGCTCGGATTGACGACGAAGCTCGACGGCGCGAGCAGCAGCGTGTAGCCGTCCGGCCGCGCGCGGGCGACGAGCCCCATGCCGATGTTGCCGCCGGCGCCGCCGCGATTTTCGATCACCACCGGCTGGCCGAGAGCTTCGCTCAGCGCATCGGCGACGATGCGACCGACGATGTCGTTGGCGCCGCCCGGCGCGAATGGCACCAACAGCGTAATGGGCCGTTCGGGATAGAGTGCGAACGCGGGCGCGGCCGCCCAGGCGAGCGCCAGCGCTGCGGCGAGCCAGCGCAGCATGAGCGAGCGCCGCCTCATTGCGGCGTGATGCCAGCGTCCTTGATCACCTTGCTCCACAGCGCGGTCTCGTCGTCGAAGAATTTCCGCGTCGCCGGCAAGTCCGTCGCGCCGACTTCGAGCGAGATATTGGCGAGCTTTTCGACCACCTCCGGCTCGCGCAGCACCTCGACCACATCGCGATTGATGCGTTGGGCTAGCGCCGCCGGCGTACCCTTCGGCGCAGCGAGGCCAAACCAAGTGACCGAGCGGAAGCCCGGAACGCCGGCCTCCGTGAAGGTCGGCAACTCCGGCGCCGTCTTGGCGCGCGTGGTGTCGGCGACGGCGAGGATTTTCAGCTTGTCGGCGCGGTAGAGCGGCACTGAGGTCGCTAGTGTGTCAAAGAACATGTCGACATTGCCGCCAATGATGTCGTTCAGCGCCAGCTGTGCGCCGCGGTAGGGTACCGCCACCATCTTGATGCCGGTGAGTCCTTCGAGCTGCGCCGCGGACAGATGCGCGGTCGAGCCCGGTCCCTGGGTCGCGAAGGTCAGTTTGCCGGGGTTGGCCTTGGCGTAGTCGATCAGTTCCTTCAGCGAGTTCGCCGGCAGCGATTTGCGCACCGCCAGCACGTTGGCGATCTTCGCCAGCATGGTGATTGGCACCAGATCGGCAGGCGCGTAGTTGAGGTCTTTGCTGAGCAGGTTGGAGATTGTCAGCGGGCCGGGCGGCGCGACCAGCATGGTGTGGCCGTCCGGCGTGCCGCGCGCCACCTGGCCGGTGCCGATGTTCATGCCGCCGCCGGCGACGTTATCGACCACGACGGGCTTACCCCACTTGCGGGTGAGGCGGTCGACAACCAGCCGGGCCAGCGTGTCGGTGGTCGAACCGGCCGCGGCCGGAACCACGAGCCGGACGGTCTGCGTGGGGTAGGTGTCCTGCGCCTCTGCGGCCGTTACGGCTGCAACGAGCGCAACGAACGCGAGGCCTGCGATGTTATGCATTCGTTTGTCTCCCATGCATTTTCGCCTCATGTGCTGTGATCCTAGCGCGGGGTCTGGCGGAGCGGCAAATGGTTGAATGTCGCGTCCGTCTGGCGTTAGCCTCACCTCAGAGGGCAGGCACAAGGACTGAGGTCGTCATGGCCTACACGCTCAAGGACTTCTGCGCCGATCAGCATGCGATCTTGACCTCCGGTCAGCCGCTCGCCACGACGCTGCCGCAGGTTGCCGAGAAGCTTTCGGTGCTGTTGCGCAATTCGCAGTTCGTCGCCGAGACCTTCCGGGAGGACACGCCAGTCGGCCGCCGGACCCTGCATCACGATCCGGACACCGATGTCTATGTGCTGGCGCATGTGTACGAAGGCCCAAAGAGCGGCGTGCCACACAGCCACGGCGCCTCGTGGGCCGTTTACGGCACTGCGCGCAATGTGACCGAGATGATCGAATGGCGCCGGGTCAATCCGGAGAGCGAGCCGTCGGCGGTGCTCGAGCCGGTGTCGAGCTACAACCTCGGTGCGGGCGATACCCGCGCCTACGGGCCGGGCGTCATCCATTCCACCGCGCATCCGAAGAAGGCCTGGGTAATCCGCGTCACCGGCACCGATCTCGACGCCATCCAGCGCTACCGCTTCCGCGCCAAGACCGACAAGATCGTCGAGAACGCCTAGCCGGTTGCGGACGGCGGCCGGGAAATCATTTCTTCTCGATCTCGTTGAAGCGGGCGACCACGTCCTTTGGCGTCGCCGACGCGCGCGCCAACAGTTTCACGATGGCGTCGCCATCGATCGGGCTGACGTCGAGACCGAGCTTCCTAGCGTCGTCGAGAAACGACTCGTCCTTGCACATCGTCATGAATGCGGTTTGCAGCGCCTTGGCGCGATCGGGCGGCACATCCGGCGGCGCGACGAATGGCAATGCCATGAAGAATGGCAGTTCGGCGAATTCGAGCAGCGCCCGCGCGTTTGCGTCTTTCGCCAGCTCGCGGCCCGTCGGCACCTCCGGCAGATCGGTCAGGCGGGTGAGGCGGCCGAACTGCAGCAGCGGCTTGAGTTGACGGCCGTCCCACAATGTGCGCTGGCCGGCCCTGATCGACGACAGGCCGATCACCTGCCCATCGACTTCGCCGCTCTGCATGGCCAGGAAGATCGGCGCCGCGCCTTGATAGCCGCGCACCAAGTTGACCTGAAGGCCTAGCACCTCTTTGGCGATGAGGGAGAAAATGACGTTCGTCGCCCCAGCGCGGTCGGTGCCGAGGTTGATCGCCATCCCGGGCTTGTCGACATCGGCAATGGTCTTGGCCGGATGGCGCATCATCACGGTGAGCAGATAGGCGTCGTTGGCGTAGGACGAGAGGCTGCCGAGCCAGGTGAACTTCAGCGGGTCAAAGCTGACGTTCGGATTGCCCTGGATCGCGAGCTGCGGCACCGAGCGGCCGACACCAGCGATTACCGTGCCGTCCTTTTCCGCGACGTTGTAGATGCGATTGGCGGCGCCGAGCCCGCCCGCGCCCGGCATGTTTTGAACCACGATCGTCGGCTGGCCGGGGATGAAGCGGCCGAGGTGGCGTCCGACCAGGCGGCCGGAAATGTCATTGATGCCGCCGGGAGCGAAGCCCACGACCAGCGTGACGACGCGCCCCTTGTAGAACTGCTCGGCCGATTGCGCCGCCGCTCCGCCTATCGACAACAGGGACAGCAGAACGCTCAGCGCTAAGGTGTTGCGGTTGGCCGCCATGCTTTCTTTCCCTTACGGCAGCGTTTCGAGCAATTGGCCGTAGCCGGCCACCGGCCTGCGGACACGCAGCCGCTTTTGGATTTCCCATGCCCGCGCCGTCACCGGGTGCACGACCGGGACGCTGAGGTCGCGCTCCAGTTTGGCGATGATGTCGAGAGTGCGCCAGCCCGAACCTAGCATGTAGATCGCGTCCGCACGGCCGTGTTTGTGGAAGCTTCGGACGATGTGATCGTAGATGCGCCGGCTCGGCAGCTCCTGGACTTTGTCGAACGGCACGTCGATCCCGTCCATTCCACGCACCGCAAAGCCGGCGTCTTCCATATAGCGGGCGAAGATGGCGTTGAGCTTTGCGGGGAAATAAGTCGCGCCGACGATGGTCTTTGCTTTGAACGCCTTGAGCGCCGCAACGTGGTTCTGCGCCACCGTGAAGATCGGCGTGCGGTATTTCTTCTGCCAGCGTGCCACCAGCTTGGTTTCAGCCTTGCGGCCGAGCACCATGAACGGCGGGGCGCCGATCAGGTGGATCAGATCGCATTTCTGTTCGGCCAGGAGCGCGACTTGCGGCTCATAAGCCGCGACGATGCGCTTGAACTCCGCTTGCGTACCCTCCCGAATGTTGAGGAACAGTGGGATGACGCCGATGCCTTCCGGCAGCAGGCGGATCAGTTCTTCCGTGGGTCCCGGCCGCATGGTCGGGTTGATCAGCCCCACGATGCCGTGCCGGCTTGAGAATGCCATGGTTCACTCGTTCGCGCCGTAGTCCTTCACGCTTCCAGGCTTGGTCACGTAACCTTCGGCAATGTCCTGCGCGAGCGCCGCGCGGTCGCGTTCGCGCGGATCGCCGTAGCCGCCGGCGCCCGCGCTTTGCAGCAGGAAGCGTTCGCCCGCGTGCATCTCGACACGCGCTGAAGCCGGTGTCTCGTATTCCTTGTCGGTGCCGACGCGGACCACGAAACGCGCCCGGCTGCCGGCGTTACCGCCGGAAACGCCCTTCGGAGGAAACTTGGTCTTGTTGAAGCGGCGGATGACGGTGGCGTCCTCCAGCAATTGATACTCGCGTTGCACGGCGAGCCCGCCGCGCCAGCGCCCGGCGCCGCCGGAGTCGGGCACGATCTCGAAGCGCGTAATGCGGCAGGGAAACTCGGATTCCAGCACCTCGATTGGCGTGGTGTGCAGATTGCTTAGGTGCGTCGCTGTTCCGGTCGCGCCGTCGTAACCCATGCCGCCGCCGTAGGCGGAGCCAGCGATCTCGTATTGCTGCGTGGTCTGGCCCGGCCGGCCCTTGCTCCAGGCGATGCTGAGCGCGCTCGAGGCGCCGGAGTGGGCCATCGCGCGGCGCGGGTTGAAATGCGCCATCGCCTCCAGCAGCACGTCGGTCAGCGCCAGGTTGACCATCTGATAGCTCGACACCGGGCCCGGCGGATCGGCGTTGACGATGGTGTGCGGCGCAAAGGTGAGGCGGACGGCGTCGCGCATGCCGTCGTTGTAGGCGAGGCCGGGGCCGAGGTTTCCGATCAGCGCATAGAACACGCAGGCCTCGACCATGGCGGGGCGCAGGTTGACCGGCCCCTTGGCCTGCGGCGCGCAATCGCGGAAGTCGAAATGCGCGATGCCGTCCTTGATCGTGATGGTGACCGCAAGCTTGATCGGCTTGTCGACCTCGATGCCGTCGCTGTCGAGATAGCCTTCGGCCGATCCCGTGCCTTCCGGCAGCTTGGCGATGGCGGCGCGCAGTTCGTCGGCCGCGCCCTTGAGGATCGCCGTGAAGGCGCCGGTAAGTTGCTCGGCGCCGAAGCGCTCGCACAGTTCCTTGACGCGGGTGACGCCCATCTGTGTCGCGGCAATCTGCGCGTGGATGTCGCCGCGCATCAGCACCGGTTGGCGGGAGTTGGTCAGGATGATGCGCTCGATGTCCGGCAGCGGTTTGCCCTCGGCCCAGATCTTGATCGGCGGAACCAGCAGCCCCTCGTGATACACCTCGGTCGCGGTCGCCGAAGTCGAGCCCGGCACCGCGCCACCGACGTCGGCCTTGTGTGCGATCGAGCCCGAGAACGCGACGATCTCGCCGCCGGAAAAGATAGGCGCGATGAACGCCATGTCGGAGACGTGCGGCATGCCGGCTTCATAAGGGTGGTTGGAGACGAACACGTCGCCGTCCTTGATTCCGCCGTTGCCGTACAGCTTGAGGATGTTGCCGACCAGAAAGCGATAGACCGGAGCGTGGAAAAACATCGGCGGCGCGACGATCAGCCGGCCAGTGCGGTCGAGGATCACGCAGGAGAAGTCGCGCGACTCGCGGATGATGGTGGAATAGCCCGAGCGGTAGAAATGATAGTGCATCTCCTCGACGAGACTTGCGATCTTGTTGCGCAGGATCTGAACCAGGATGCTGTCCATCGGCGGGTTCCTATCGCTCAGGCTCAAGCTTGATCTTGCGTAGCCGGAGCGCATTGCCGACCACGCTGACCGATGACAGCGCCATCGCGGCGGCGCCAATGACCGGCGACAGCAGGATGCCAAAGAACGGATAAAGCACGCCCGCCGCGATCGGCACGCCCGCCGCGTTGTAGATGAAGGCGAAGAACAGGTTCTGGCGGATGTTGCTCATGGTCGCGGCCGACAATTGGCGCGCCCGCACGATCCCCATCAGGTCGCCCTTGAGCAGCGTCACGCCGGCGCTCTCGATCGCAACATCGGTGCCGGTGCCCATGGCGATGCCGACATCGGCAGCCGCCAGCGCCGGCGCGTCATTGACGCCATCGCCCGCCATGGCGACGACGCGGCCGGCTCGGCGCAAACGCTCGACCACGGCGCTTTTCTGATCGGGCAGAATCTCGGCTTCGACCTCGGTGATGCCAAGCCGCCGGGCCACGGCCATCGCAGTCGTCTTGTTGTCGCCGGTGAGCATGACGATGCGCAGGCCTTGCTCGGTCAGGGCCTTCAGGGCTGCGGGCGTTGTGGACTTGACCGGGTCCGCGATGGCGATAACGCCGGCGAGCTTGCCGTCGAGCGCCACGTAGATCGCGGTCGCGCCATCCTGGCGGAGCCGCTCCGCATCGGCATCGAGTGTCTCGGTCGAGATGCCGATCTCGCGCAGAAATCCGGTATGGCCGATGGCCACGCGATGACCCTCGACCATGCCGACCGCGCCCTTGCCGGTCGGCGAGTCGAAGCCCCGCACCGGCCCGAGCGTAAGTTTCCGATCGCTCGCCGCTTCGACGATGGCGCGGGCCAGCGGGTGCTCGCTGGCGCGCTCGACGCTCGCGGCCATGCGCAACACCTGATCGTCCGATTGTCCGGTTGCCGCGACAATCGTCACGACCTTGGGCCTGCCTTCGGTCAGGGTGCCGGTCTTGTCCACCACCAGCGTGTCGACCTTCTCCATCCGCTCCAGGGCTTCGGCATTCTTGATCAGCACGCCGGCCTGGGCGCCGCGGCCGACGCCGACCATGATCGACATCGGGGTGGCCAAGCCGAGCGCGCAGGGGCACGCGATGATCAGCACGGTCACCGCGGCCACGAGCCCATAAGCAAATCGTGGCTCTGGGCCGAACACCGCCCAAGCCGCAAACGCAACCAGCGCGACGGCGATCACGGCGGGCACGAACCAGCCGGCAACCTGATCGGCTAGCCGCTGGATCGGAGCGCGAGAGCGTTGCGCGCTCGCCACCATCTGCACGATGCGCGCCAGCAGCGTGTCGTGCCCGACCTTTTCGGCGCGCATGATGAAGCTGCCGGTCTGATTGAGCGTGCCGCCGATCAGCTTGGCGCCGGGCTCCTTGGTGACCGGCATGGATTCGCCCGTCACCAGGGATTCATCGATAGACGAGCGGCCTTCGATCAGGGCGCCGTCGACCGGGACCTTGTCGCCCGGCCGCACCCGCAGCTGGTCGCCAACCGCGACCGCGTCGAGCGGAATTTCGCTGTCGCTGCCGTCGTCGTTGACGCGCCGCGCTGTGTTGGGCGCGAGCTTGAGTAGCGCCCGGATGGCGCCGGAGGTCTGTTCGCGGGCGCGCAGCTCGAGCACTTGCCCGAGCAACACCAGAACGGTGATGACGGCCGCGGCTTCGAAATAGACCGCGACCGCGCCGTGGCTGCGGAACGCCTCCGGAAAGACACCAGGCGCCAGCGTTGCGACGACGCTGTAGGCCCAGGCGACGCCGGTGCCCATCGCGATCAGCGTGAACATGTTGAGGTTGCGCGTCAGCAGCGATTGCCAGCCGCGCTCAAAGAACGGCCAACCGGCCCACAGCACGACCGGTGTCGCCAGCGCGAACTGCACCCAGTTTGACTGTGACGGGCTGATCCACGCGTGCAGATTGGCGATGTGCGAGCCCATTTCGAGCGCCACGACCGGCAACGCCAGGACGAGCCCGATCCAGAAGCGCCGCGTCATATCGGCCAGTTCGGGATTGGGTCCGGTGTCGGCGGTGGCGAGTTCCGGCTCCAGCGCCATGCCGCAGATCGGGCAGCTGCCTGGACCGATTTGCCGGATCTCCGGATGCATCGGGCAGGTGTAGGTGGTCCCGGCCGGTACCGGCGGCGCGGCCGCCTTCGGCTCAAGATATTTCGCAGGATCAGCCGCGAACTTGGTGCGGCAGCCGGCGGAGCAGAAGTAATACGGATGACCGCCGTGAGTATGACGATGCGGCGTCTTGTGCGGATCGACCGTCATGCCGCAAACCGGATCGATTACGCCGTCCTTGGCATGACTATGGCCGGCGTGCGCCGCGTGGCTGGCTGCGTGCTCGGGAATTGCCGGGTCGCCTGACTGGTTCATGGGCGACTATGAACCACTCTTTTCCAAAATCAGATTGCGCAATCCATCCACTCGCGCGGTCCATCCGGCGGGGATGACGGTGGTCGCGTCGAATTGCTCGACGATGGCGGGCCCCGCGATCGTCACGCCGACATCGAACCGGTCGCGCTCGTAGAGCGTTGCCTCAACCGATGCCTTGCCGTCGAAATGGATGGTGCGCTGGCCCTTGGCGGCGGCGCTCGCCGGGCGAGGCGAGGGCGGCGCCTTCTCTTCGCGCGCCTGGTATTTCGGCACTGCGACCCGCAGCCGGACCCGATAGCTCACCACCTCGACCGGGCGCTCCTTGGCGGCGTGGCCGTGGATCTGCGCGTGACGCTCATCGAAGCGCTCGCGTGCACCCGCCAGCGATTGTGCGGTCAGGCGATCCTGGAATAGACCATCGAGCGGCGTGCGCAACTCGTAGCCCTGGCCGGTGTAACGAAGGTCAAGTTCGCGGGTGAACCGCGCCAGATTTGCATCCATTCCCTCGGCAGCAAGCTCGTCGCGCGCCTTGGCTTCCAGTTGGCGGAAAATATCTTCGGCATGATCCGCATCCACGTCGGCAAGCGGTTTCAGCCCTGAGCGGATGTAGTCGTGCACGACGTCGGTGCAGAGCAGGCCCAGCGCCGAGAACGCGCCCGGCCGTGCCGGCACCAGAATGCGCCGCATTCCCAATTCCTCGGCCACCGCGGCGGCATGAACCGCGCCCGCGCCGCCGAACGGCAGCAACGTGAAGGCGGAGAGATCGACGCCGCGCTTGGCAGCAAACACCCGCACCTCGTCGGCCATGCGCATATCGACGATGCGGCGGATGCCCGCCGCTGCATCGAGCACGCTCATCTTCAGCGGCTTGGCGATATGCGTTTCGAGCGCCGCGCGTGAAGCGGCAGCGTCGAGCTTCTGCTTGCCGCCGAGGAAATAGTCCGCGTTGAGAAAGCCGCAGGCGAGATCGGCGTCGGTCACGGTCGGCTGCGTGCCGCCGCGGCCGTAGCAGGCCGGACCGGGATCGGCGCCGGCGCTCTGCGGGCCGACGGTGAGAAAGCCGCCGCCATCGATTGCCGCGATCGAGCCGCCGCCCGCCGAGATCGTGGTCATATCGAGCGCCGGCACATCGACCTGACGGCGCGCGATGATGCCCTCGGTCGTCTCCAGCGGCACGCCGCCTTCGATGAAGGCGATGTCGCAGCTCGTGCCGCCCATATCGAGCGTGACGAGACCGGCGCTCGCTTCCTTGGCGAGGTATGCGCTGGCCTGGGCGCCGGCCGCGGGCCCTGAGAACAGCGTGTGCACGGTGCGGCCGCCCGCGATGGCGGCCGAGAACGGCATGACGCCGCCATTCGACTGCATCAGGAAGCGCTGCTGCGACACGATGCCGGCCTGGTCGAGCCCTTTGTTGAGGTGATCGATGTAATGGACCATGACCGGCTCAAGATAGGCATTGAGCAGCGTGGTCGATAGACGCGGCCATTCGCGAATGCGCGGCAGAACCTCACTCGACAGCGAGACGTGAACACCCGGAAATTCGGCCTGGATGATCCGGCGCGTTTCCTCCTCGTGCGCCGGATGCATGAATGAGAACAGGTAGCTGACCGCGATGGCCTCGACGCCCGCGGCCTTGAGTTCACGCGCGGCCTGCCGCACCGCCTCATGGTCGAGCGGAAGCAGCACGTTGCCGAGATAGTCGCAGCGCTCGGGGATTTCCTTGGTGAGGCTTTGCGGCGCAATCGGGGTGGGCAACGAATAGAAGTAATCGAACAAATTGCCGTCGCGCGCCTGGACCTGAACCTCCTGCACGGCGCGAAATCCTTTGGTAATCAGCAATCCCACCTTAGCGCCGCGCATCTCCAGCAGCGCATTGGTGGTGATGGTGGTGCCGTGGGCGAAAAACTCGATGTCGGCGGGTTTCACGCCGCGCGCGATGAAGCGCGACACACCGTCGAGCACGCCAAGCGCCGGATTCTTCGGCGTGCTCGAAACCTTCTCGACCATCAGCTCGCCGGTTGTGGCGTCGAGTAGCACGAGGTCGGTGTGGGTGCCGCCCACATCGACGCCCAGCCGGTAACGGGACGCAGGAACAGTCACGGTGCGTTGTCGCCGATCATCATCGCGGCAAGACCGCCGTCGACGAACAGCATATCGCCGACGATGAACTCCGAGTCGTCCGAAGCCAGGAACAGGATCGCGCGCGCGAGATCGATCGGCAGTCCGGCGCGGCCGGCGAGATTGACCACCGGACGCGTCGGATCGAACTCATCCTTGCCGACTGGCGAGCCGATCTTGTTCGGCACCACGCAATTGACGCGGATCTTGTGTTTGGCGAGCTGCACCGCGAGCGAACGGGTGAAGTTGGCGACGCCCGCCTTCGCCGTGGTGTAGGCGATGGCGCGGCTTCTGCCGAAGAAACCCGAAGTCGAGCCGACGTTGACGATCTTGCCGGCGGACTTCTGCGCGATCATCTGCTTGGCGACGTGCTTGCTCATGAGGAACGGGCCGGTCAGCGTCACCGCCATGACGCGGTCCCAGTCCTCCTTGGTGCAATCGAGGATATGCTTGTTGTCGGACACCGCGGCGTTGTTGACCAGGATATCGACCTTGCCCCATTTCGCCGTCACGTCTTTGACCAGCGTCTCGACTTCGGCTTCCGACGACACGTCGGCCACAAAGCCCGCGGCCTCACCGTTCTGTTTCACGATGTCGGCCGCGACCGTGTCGGCGCGGCCCTTGTGGGTGTCCACCACCGCGACCTTGGCGCCTTCCGAGGCGAACAACTTGGCGGTGTCTTCGCCGATGTTGCGCCCGGCGCCGGTGATGATGGCGACCTGACCTTTCAGTTTCATTGCCGTTCTCCCGCGGCGATTATGGACAAGGTGCGGGTGCCCCGCTAGCGTTCCGCCAATGCATTTCGGGAGGCAAATATGCGCGGCAAGCAACCGTCAGGCTGGCTGCTTGCCTTCTCGATCTTGCTCGCGGTCCTGAGGGCATCGCCGGTGTCCGCTGCTCCCGATTCCACGCCGTTCCGTGTTGGCCTGTCCGAGGCGGTCAACACCGCGCTTGCGATCTGGATGGCGGAAGACGCGGGCTTCTACCGCGCCGACGGCTTGACCGTAGGGATCACCAACATGCAGGGCGGCAGCCGCGGCGCGGCCGAACTCGCGGCCGGCAAGCTCGACGCCATGCACGTCGGCCTGTCCTCGGTGATCCGCCTGAATAAGACCGGTGGCGATCTGCGTGTCATCGCCTCGCTCGCCAACATCATCCGATTCACGTTTTTCTCTGCGCCCGGCGTGACCGCGGCTGCGGATCTAAAGGGCGGCGTAGTCGGCATCAGCTCGTTCGGCTCGGAAACCGATTCCACCGTCTCGCTGATGATGCCGCGGCTCGGCCTCACACGGAATGACGTCACGCTGAAGGAATACGGCGGTGGCCCCCGCCGCATCGCGGCGCTGAAGTCCGGCGAGATCAAAGCCACGCCGCTCAACGAGCCGGTCGCGAGTCTGGCGCGCGAAGCGGGCGTGCACGTGCTGCTCGATCTGGTGCCAGAGCGGATTCCGTGGCTGTTCACCGCCATCGTGGTCAATCGCAAGGACATTGAGGTCCGCCGCGATGCGCTGGCGCGCTTCATCAAGGCGACCGCCGAGGGCAATATCCTCGCGCTGGCCGACGAGACGCGCGCCAAGGCGGTGCTGGCCGAGCGCGCCGGCATTCGCGATCCGAAAATTCTCGACATCAGCTACCAGGATTTCAGGGCGCTCTCGCCGCCGAACCTCGAGCCGACCGAAGCATCGGCGAAGAACATTCTCATGCAGTTCCCTGACGTCAGCCAGAACGCCGGCGACTACATCGACATGAGCATCCTCGATGCTCTGAAGCGGGATGGCGTGTTCACGGCCCTACAGCAGAAATACAAACGCTAGCCGGAGCCATGCGATGGCGGTCAAGTTCCGGGTCGAGCTGGTCTGGGAGGGCGAAGACGAGCAATCGGCGTCGTCGATTTATCTGACGACCGATGGGCGCGTGATCCTGCAGGGCCGCGGGATTTCGCCAGCCGAGCGCAAAGAGCTTTCGCTGCCGCCGGATGGCGACATGATCAGTGTCGATCGCAATCTGATCCGCGCCATCAAGGACATGCTGTAGCCGAATTGACCCCGGCCAACCGCGCTCGTATTTTTAACGCACGCCAACCGCAACGGGGCGAGCCATGTTCCTGAAAAATTACTGGTACGTCGCCGCGATGGATCATGAGATCGGGCGCAAGCCGCTCGGCCGCATCATTCTGGGCGAGCCGGTGGTGTTCTTCCGCACCGAGGACGGCACGCCGATCGCGCTGGAGGATCGCTGCCCGCACCGGCGTCTGCCGCTCTCCATGGGCAAGCTGATCGGCGACGACGTGCTGCAATGCCACTACCACGGGCTGCGCTTCGACCGCACCGGCCAATGTGTGCGCGTGCCCGGCCAGGACATGATCCCGAAGACCGCCAAGGTGAAATCCTATCCGGTGGTCGAGCGCTACAAGTGGCTGTGGATCTGGATGGGCGATCCGGCGCTCGCCGACCAGGACAAGATCGTCGACTACCATTGGCTCGACGATCCGAACTGGGGCGCCAGGCCCGATTATCTCTACGCGCAATGCAACTGGCAGCTGGTCAACGACAACCTGCTCGACCTCACGCATCTGGCGTTCGTGCACGAAACCACGATTGGCAATATGGCGCTGGTCGAGCACGCGGCCGTCAAGGTCGAGCGCACGCCGGTGGGTGTTCGCGTGACGCGTTGGATCATCGATCAGCCGGCGCCGCCGGCGTTCGTGAAGATCGGCGGCTTCACCGGCAATGTCGATCGCTGGCAGATCATCGACTACACGCCGCCGTCGTTCATCCGCCTCGATGTGGGCGCGACGCCGACCGGCACCGGCGCGCCAGAAGGCCGCCGCGTCGGCGGTATTTCCATGCGCAACCTCAACGCCATGACGCCGGAAACCGAAAGCACTACGCACTACTTCTGGGCGCAGGCGCACGACTTCGATCCGCGCAATCCGGCGACGACCGAGAAGATTTTCCAGCAGATCAAGACGGCGTTTCTGCAGGACGTCGACGTGTTCACCGCGCAGCAGAAGAACATCGAGCTCGATCCCGAAGCGCCGACGATCGACATCAACGCCGACTCTGGCGGCATCCAGGCGCGCCGCATTGTCGATCGGCTCTGGAAGGAGGAGCAAGCCGCCAAAGTTGCGGCCACTGCTGCGGAGTAGCGCCTTTCCCCGTCATCCTGAGGTGCGCGCGATGGCGCGCCTCGAAGGATGAACGGCCCGCGTTTTCCCAATAATGTATGGCGGGGCCTCGGCCGTCCCCTTCGAGGCTCGGTGCTACGCACCGAGCACCTCAGGGTGACGGTCCTTATGCTGTGCCCGCGGAGAGGTTGAACGATGCTTTTTCTTTCAGAGCAGGACGTGAAAGACGCCCTGTCGGGCGGCGATGCCTACAAGGAGGCAGTCGCCGTCATCGAGCGCGTATTCCAGCAGCAGTCGGCCGGCACCACGCACCACCTCAAGCGCACCACGATGGTGCATCCCCAGCACCCCGGCCACCTCTGGCACAACATTCGCATATTGCCTGGCATGGCGCCGGAGCTCGGCGCCGCCGCGGTTCGACTCTACTCGGGCTATCGAGGCACTAATCGGTCGGAGATCATTTGTCTGTTTGACTGGGAAGACATGAGGATGACGGCGATCATCTCGGATTTCTTTCTGCATGCCATCCGCACCGCCGCGCCCTATGGGGTGGCGGCGAAGTATCTGGCGCGCACCGGCGCCAGCACATTGGGGATCATCGGCAGCGGCCGCTATGCGCGGGGCATGGCGCAGGCGATCTGCGCCGTGTGTCCGATCAAGCGCGTCCAGGTTTACAGCCGCGATCCGAAAAACGTGCAGAGCTTCTGCGACGACATGCGCGGCACGCTCGGCATCGAGGCCGCGGCGTGCCCGTCTGGACGCGAGGCGGCGCACAACGCCGACATTATGGTGACGGCGACCTCCGGCAACAAGATCGTGTTTGAAGCCGACTGGCTGACGCCCGGCACGTTGCTGATGTCGCTCGCGCCCGGCGAGTTCGGCGAAGACACCGTGCTGCGGTCGCGGGTGTTTCTCACCGCTCCGGACCAGGTGCTCGGCGACGATCCACCGCGCAAGCCGTTCAACACGCTGGTCGCCAGCGGACGGTTCGGCCCGAACGATGTGGCGGCGGACTTGAGCGATGTCGTGGCCGGCAAGAAGCCCGGGCGCACCGGCGACGACGAGATCATCCTTTATGAATCGGCCGGCCTCGCGCTGCTCGACGTCGGCATTGGCCACTGGATTTATCACCGTGCATTGAGCAAGGGGCTCGGAACCGAAATGCCGTTCGGAGAGGAACACTAGGATGTTGCTGGACCGGCGAAGGCTGTTGCGAGGCGCCGCCGCGGTGCCATTCGCGGCCTTGGCTGCACGCGCCGGCAGCGCGCAGGCGAGTTATCCCGAGCGCGCCATTCGGTTGATCGTACCGCGTCCCGGCGGCGGCGTGGTGGACGTGATCGCCCGCGAATGGAGCGAACAGGTCGGCAAGACTCTGGGCGCCACCTATATCGACAACGTCGGCGGCGGTGGCGGCACCATCGGGGCTTCGATTGCCGCGCGGGCGCCGGCGGACGGCTACACGCTGCTGCTCGGAACCACCAGTGAATTGGTGCTGAGCCCGATCCTTGCGCGCCAATCCTACGATCCGGTCGCGAGCTTCGAGCCGATCGCGATCATTTGCGATTCGGCCGCCACCATCGTGGTCAATCCCAAGGTGCCGGCGGCCAATCTCAAGGAGCTTGTTGCCTACGCGCGCGCCAATCCCGGCCACGTCAATTATGGCTCGGCCGGCGCCGGCACCGTGTCGAATCTGGCAGGCGAGTTGTTCAAGCGGCTCGCCGGCCTGCCGGACGTCATGCACATTCCCTACAAGGGTGGCAGCCAAGCCATCACCGACGTGGTCGCGGGACAAATTCCGATCATGACGCCGATGATGTCCGAGAACATCATGGAGCTGCATCGCCAGGGCCGGCTGCGCGTGCTCGCGGTCGCGGCGGAGCGGCGGCTTGCGGCGATGCCGGAGATCGCGACCGCGGTGGAGCAGGGCTATCCCGATCTGGTGGCGCGGCTGTTCGTCGGCCTGTTCGCGCCCGCCAAGACACCGAAGCCGATCCTCGCCAAGATCGAACGGGCCACGCAACTTGCGATGCGGGATGCGAAGTTGCGGGCAAGCTTTGCGGCGGGCGGCTTCGAGACACTCGGTAGCGCCGACTCGGCGTCAGCGGCCGATTATCTCGGCAAGGAAATCGCCCGCTGGAAGCCGCTGCTGGAGCAGATGCGCTCGCAACAATAATAGCGTGGCCACCCGGCCGCTCGGCCGTTACTTCTGGTTCTTCGCGATGTCGTTGAGCACCGGCTGCCACATGCTTTGCTGCTTTTGCGCGAAGGCTCCGGCCTCGGCCGCCGTCATTGGACTGGTGTAGCTGCCGAGCGTGGCGAGCTTCTGCTGCAGCGCTGGCTCGGAGGTGACCTTGTGCAAGTCGTCGCTCACCTTGCGGATGATGGCGTCGGGCGTGCCAAGCGGCGCCACCAGGATCGCCCAGCCGGTGGCCTGAAAGCCGGGAATCGTTTCCGCGACGGTCGGAACGTCGGGGAACTCGGCAAGGCGCTTGGCTGACGCGGTTGCGATCAGCTTGATCGCGCCGGCCCGCGCGGCGCCCGCGATGCCCGAATAGCCTTCGATGATCATGTTGACGCGGCCGGTCGCGACGTCGCTCACCGCATGCGACGGGCCGCCGGTGTAGGGCACCAGCAGCAGCTTGATGCCGGCCTCGTGCTGCAACAATTCGCCGGCCAGGTGTGTGAGCCGGCCAATCCCGGTCGTCGCATAGCTGATTTCGCCGGGCTTCTTTTTTGCGAGCGCAATCAGCTCCGCCAGATTGTTGACGCCGAGCGATGGCGACACTGCGATGAACATCGGATTTTCCGCGACGAAGCCCATCGGCAGGAAATCCTTCGGCACGTGGATCGGAACGTTCGGCGCCGGCGGCTTGAGCGAGACGAAGGTCGAGAGCACTGGCTGGTAGAGCGTGTAGCCGTCCGGCGGCGCGTCGGCCGCGGCGCGTGCCGCCACGCTGCCGCCCGCGCCGGGGCGATTGACCACCAGCACCTGCTGTCCCCAGAGCTGGCCGAGCCGTTCGGTGACGAAACGCAGCGCCACGTCCGGCGTCGCGCCTGCCGCCGAATCCGCGAGGATCTGAACCGGCTTCGTTGGGTAGGGCGCATTCTGCGCGTGGGCCGGAGTGGTGGCGACGAGCAGCAAACCCGCCAGCAGCGATGATTGCCAATGCGCTTTCATCTTGATCTCCGAGATTTTTGCCGTCCACGGCCGTAACGCGATGAATTAATCGCGTTGTCCAGCGTGGCCGCAAAACGCTATGTGACCGCTTTTAGCGCGCCAATGGGTCTATTCGCCGCGCGGCACTCACGCCTTGCCGTTCAGCAGCCAGCCGAATTTCTCGCGCGCTTTGCGGGCGACTTCGGGGCTCGGCGTGTTGGTGGGCGGAAACTTGTCGCGCCAATGCCACGGCCGGCAGGCGTCGATGATCGCAACCGAATGCGTGAGGTCGCCAGCGGCGCGTTTCTCCGGCGGGATGCGCGGGTCGGCAGGCGAGTCCCACGAGCCCTCGATGAATTGTATCGATTCCTTCGGGTCGGTGCGGGTGAGCATCGCCCACAGCAGGTGATCGAGATTGGTGACATCGACGTCATCGTCCGTCACCACGATGTATTTCGACGCATAGGCCGATGCGCCGCATTGCGCCGCGATATGACCCGCCTGCGTCGCGTGGCCGGGGTAGCGCTGCTTGATCGAGACACCGTGGAACATGCGCGCGCCGCCGATCTCGTGACACCAGACCTGCTGCACGTCCGGCACGCCAGCGAGCGCCATGTTCTGCTTGATGGTGGCCGAGCGCATCACGGCGCGGTAGCGCGCCATCTCGTCGGGACCCGCGCCCATCGGCGGCACGCCGACCAGGATTGGAGCGTTGCGGTGATAGATCGCCTTGATGTCGAGCACCGTGCACGGCTTGGCGCCGCCCGCATAATGGCCGGTCCATTCGCCGAATGGGCCTTCGACCATGCGCTTGTCGGGCAGGACATAGCCTTCGAGCACGATCTCGGCACCGGCTGGGAAGGGCAGGCCCGTCACCTTGCCGCGCACCATCTGCATCGGGCGGCCGCGCAGGCCGCCGACCACGTCGATCTCGAACACGCCGTAGGGCGCTTCCAGGCCGCCATAGAAGAAGCAGAGCGGATCGCCGCCGAGCACCATGCAAACCGGCATCGGCTGGCCGCGCTTGAAATATTTTTCGCAATGGATCGCGCCGTGATGGCCCGGCGCCATCAGGATGCCGACCGTATTCTTGTCGAACACCTGCGCGCGATAGGCGCCGGCGTTGAGCCAGTCTTCTTCCGGATCGCGCGTGATGCTGTAAGTGCCGGTGCCGATGTAACGGCCGCCGTCCTTCTCGTGCCAAACCGGCGCGGGAAATTTGGTAACGTCGATGGCGTCGCCCGTGATGATATTTTCGAGCACCGGGCCGTGCTCGACGATCTCGTGCTTGAGCGGCTTGCGGTCCTTCAAATAGGTCTCGCGGAAAGCGTCGCTGAGCTCCCATTTGGTCAGATGGTCGGGAAAGCCCAGCGTCATGTTGCGGCGGACCCCGGCGAACATGTTGAGCAGCACGCGAAAGCCCTTTGGGCAGCCCTCGATGTCGTCGAACACGACGCAGGGGCCGTCCTCGGCGCGCAACACCGCTTCGGCGGCGAGCCCGATGTCCTCCTGCCAGTTCGCGCCGCGCACGTTGCGCACTTCGCCGAGCAATTCGGCCCGCGCCAGCCATTCGCGCAGGTCGTCGTAGGCGATGGAAGCGCTGACGTTGCTGTTCGGATTGCCGCTGCTGTCATTCATGGCCGTGTTATATCATCGCGGTGGCTGCGGCGCAGCCGGGGCGGAGGCGGCGATGCGGCGACGGGATTTTCTGGGCTTTGGGCTTGCGGCGGCATTCCCCTTCGCGTGGACGCGCGGGGCCCACGCGCAGGAACGCTATCCGTCCCGGCCGATCCGGCTGGTGATCCCATCGGTCCCGGCCGGCGTGCACGACGTGATCGGAAGGCTTTGGGCGGAGCGGATCAAGCCTATCCTCGGCACCATCGTGATCGACAACCGCGGCGGTGGCGGCGGTTCGATCGGAGCCAACGACGTGGCCCATGCCCAGCCCGACGGCTACAGCATTCTACTTGGCAGCACGTCGAGTCACGTGCTCGTGCCAGCCGCGATGGCCCGTCCGCTCTACGACCCGGTGAAGGACTTTGCGGCGGTTTCGGTGTTCGCGTTCAGCTCGACCTCGGTCGTGATCAATCCCAGCCTGCCGGTGCGTTCGCTGCAGGAGTTGATCGCTTACGCCAAGGCCAATCCGGGCAAGCTCAGTTACGGCGCGGCCGGCGTCGGTTCGATCACCCACATGGCTGGCGAGTTTTTCAAGCAGCGCGCTGGCGGTCTCGACATCGTCATGGTGCCCTACAAGGGCATCGGCCAGGGCGTGGCCGATCTCATCAGCGGGCAGATTCCGATGTTCTCCGCCAACGCCACGGCGCAGATCCTCGAACTGCACCGCGCCGGCAGGGTGCGCATTCTCGCGGTCAATTCCGCCGATCGCATCAAGGCCGCGCCCGATATCCCGACCTCGATCGAATCGGGCCTGTCCGGCATGGTGGCGCAGACCACGTTCGGGATTTTTGCTCCAGCCGGCACGCCGCCCGCCATCGTCGCGCGCCTCAACGAGGTGACCCAGCAGGCCATGGCGGATGAAGCGTTCCAGAAGGAATTGCTTCGCGTCGGCTTCGAGCCGGTGCTCGGCGTCGGCGGCGAGAAGGCTGCCGATGTGTTCAAGAACGAGCTGGTGCGCTGGACGCCGATCATCAAGGCGAGCGGCGTCAAGCCTGAATAAACGATGTCCGAGTCGCTCCTACGGGAAAAGCTGCGCAAGATCGAGGCGCTATTCGCCGGCACTGGCTTTGCGGGCGAAGCAAGCGCCGCCAAGGCCGCGGCTGAACGCATCCGCGCGCGGCTGAAGGAGAGCGCAAAGACCGAAACCGCCATCGAGTTCCGCTTCAGCGTGGCCGATCCGTGGTCGCGGCAATTGCTGGTCGCGCTATGCCGGCGTTATGGGCTCAGTCCTTACCGTTATCCGCGCATGCAGCGGCAGACCGTGATTGTGAGGGCGCCGCGCTCGTTCATCGAAACCGTGCTGCAACCCGAGTTTCTGCAGATCAACGCGGCGCTGACAGAATATCTTTCGACCGCAACCGAGCGCGTGATCAAGGAAGAGGTCTTCGGTGACGTGACCGACGCGCCCGAGATCGACACCAAGGGTCTGCCGCCGCCCACATAAGCCAGGATGGCCTTGCCGAGATTTCTCGAAAGGAGCAGGCTTTCGTTTGAAACGCTTCCAACCTGGCGGAACGAGAAGAAGTTCGAGGAATGCGCCGCCTGCCACAAGCTGCAACGCAGCGAGGACAGCGTCGGCCCAAGTCTCCATGGTGTGTTCAGCCGTAAGGCCGGTACGCTGACCGATTTTCGCTTTTCGCCGGTGATGAAGCGGAGCGGCATCACCTGGGATGCGAAAACGCTCGACGCATTTCTGACCGACCCGCAGAAGGTCGTGTCGGCCAACCGGATGCCCTATGCGGGGCTCGCCGACGCCAAGGACCGCGCCGACCTGATCGCTTACTTGCAGAAGACGTTCAAATAGCTCGCTGCCAAATCATTACTGGGCAGTCGCGGCCTTCATGCCGAGGATTTTGGCGATGGCGGCGATCTTGTCGTTGAGCTCCTTGATGCTGGCCGCGAATTCCGTGGGCCCGCGGATGTCGAATGCCTGGCCGGTGGCGTTGAGCGGTTTCGCGAGCTCCGGATTGGCCGCGACCACGGCGCGGATGTCGGCAGCGATTTGTTCGCGGACGGCGAGCGGCATGCCGCGCGGCCCGAACGGACCGCCGGGGCTGTCCATCTCCAGCGACGGATAGCCGGCCTCGCGGACGGTCGGTACGTCCGGCGCAATGGTCGCGCGCGTGCGGCCGGTTACCGCCAGCACCTTGATCTTGCCGGCTGTCATCAGCGGAACCACGATCGCAAGCGATGAGGACAGAAGCTGGATCCGGTTCTCAGCGAGATCGTTCGGTCCCTGCATGATGTCGCGATACGGCACCTTGGCCATGTCGAGGCCGTTATTCTTGAGGAAGCCCATCATCAGGAAGTCGGCGAGGCCGCTGGCGGCGGCGGCGTTGAACTTGCCGGGATTGGCGCGAACCAGATCGAAGTATTCGCGGAACGAACCGGCGTTCATCGAAACCGGAGTCGAGAGCGACAACGACAGCGTGGTTACGTTGGCGATCGGAATGAGGTCGCGCTCCGCCACATAGGGGAGTTTTTCCTTGTCGTAGGGATGCACTGCGATAATGCCGACCGGCCCCCACCAGAGCGTGTGATCGTCGTTGGCGCTGGTGAACGCCGTGATCGAGACGAGTCCGTCCGCGCCGGGGCGGTTCTCGATCACCACCGGCTTGCCCCAGCGCGCCGACAATTTGTCGCCGACCAGCCGTGCCACGATATCGGTGCCGCTCGCCGGCCCGAATGGCAGGATGAACTTCACGGTGCGTTGCGGGAAAGTCTGCGCCGACGCGCCGGCGACATTGAGTGCAGCGACGCATGCGACAATCAGAGCAATGAAAATTCGCGACATGGAGTGACCTCCAATTTGCGGTGGTGGACCGCAATCAGGTTCAGGACGCCTTGCGCAGCGGTACACCACCGCCGCGCAGGCTATCGAGGATCGCAAGCGTGCGCTGCATGGAGAAGGTGCGTGTCTTCTGGTCGAACGCCTTGGGGCTGCCCGGCATCATGTAGCCGTGCAGGATGCCGGGGAAGATGTGCACCTCGACGTTGTTCATGCGCGACGGTACCGGACGATAGGCGTTCAGCACCTCGGGCGGCGCGCGATGGTCCTGGTCGCCCCAGATGATGCAGACCGGCTGCGTCACGCCCCCGAGCTCGTTGATGTAATCGCCCATCTGGCTGCCATGGCACGAGATGCCGGCCGCGTAGCCGAGACGTTTGGGACCGAGGATCGCGTAGGGCCCGCCGTAGCAGAAGCCCATGGCGGCGGCGCGGCCGTTGAATTGCGGCAGCGTCTTCAGATGGCTGAGTGTGTCGGCCATGTCGCGTTCGCCGGTCTTGATCTTCTCGAGCCGTGGCTGTGAGCGCGGTTGTGTGCGGTTGTCGTCGTGGCCGAGCGGACCCGGCACCGTGCGCCAGAACAGATCTGGGGCGGCGGCTATGACGCCGTGGCCGGCGAACTCCTCGGCGAGATCGCGGATGTCCTTGTCGACGCCATGCACCGCCGAGGCCAGCACGATGGCAGGAACCGGACCGTCGTCCTTGGGGCTAGCGAGATAGCAATCGAACTCGCCGCCTTCGGTCGAGCGAACTTTGATGGTCGTGCCCGGCATGTGCGTCTCCCTTGCACTTTTGTTGTGGTTGCACGGTACCGCAGCACGCCGCACGGGCAAAGGGCCGGAACGCCCGAGCGGCGCCAGGCCGCGGCTGTCGATTCCGGCGCCGCTTTCACCTAAGCTGCCCGGCAACGACGCAAACGCCAAAGGGAGAAGACCGTGGAGCGCATACCGCAACCGATCATGGACAAGCGCGGCGAGCCGCACATGCGCCGCTTCCAGGAGCAGCGCTGGCTGCTCGACAACACCATCCGCTCCAATGGCATCGACTGGGACCAGCCGCGCTCGATCTATATTTCAGGTCCGTGCGGAATGGAGGGCAACGCCGACATCGCCGGTGTGCGCGAGCGCGTCAAGAAAATGGGCGACATCGCGCCGGCATTCGAAGCGGTGGCGCGGCGTCGCGAGGCGAAGGCCAAAGCCGCCGAGGAGGCGGGCAGCCTGATCACCGCGCGCGACAATTATTTCATGGCTGCGGTCTATTGGGGCGCCGCGCAATGGCCCTACGACCAAAACGATGAGCCCAATGTCGCGTGCCATCTCAAGAAGCGCGAGAACTACGCCAAGTATGCCGGCATGGCCGACCATAAGGTCGAGGCGGCATGGATTCCGTTCAAGGACACGGCGCTGCCGGCCTGGTTCCATCTGCCACCGAACTACAGCGGCGGAAAAATCCCGGTGATCATCAACGTGCCCGGTATGGACAGCTACAAGGAAATCCAGACTGCGCTCTACGGCGATCGCTTCCTCAATCGTGGATTTGCCACGCTCAACATCGATGGCCCCGGCCAATACGAGGCGCCGATGCTCGGCATCTACTTCTCGGTGCAGAATTGGGTCGAAACCGGTAAGGCGGTCTGCGACTGGCTCGCCAAGCGCCCTGAAGTCGATATGGGCAAGGTCGTGCTGTCCGGCACGAGCTTCGGCACTTACTTCGGCACGCTGGCCACCGCGCACGAGCCGCGGATCTCGGCGGCCGCGGTGATTTCGGTCTGTCACGAGCCGGGCTGCCATACGATTTTTCAGGAGGCGTCGCCGACTTTCAAGAAGCGATTCATGTATATGTCGGGACTGACCGACGAGGCCGAGTTCGACAAAATGCGGGCGGGCATGACCTGGGAGGGGCACGCCGAGCGAATCACATGCCCGTATCTCTGCGTCGCCGGCGAGTTCGACGAGTTGTCGCCGATCGAGCATTCGGAGCGGCTGGTGAAAGCTGTAAAAGGCCCCAAACGCATGGTAGTGTATCAAGAATCACGCCATTCGGTCGGCAATGTCCCGGCTGCGAATCTTGGGCCATTTCCGCCCATTCTGGTGGCGGACTGGCTTGCTGACCGGGTCGCTGGTAAAGCGTTTGCCAACGAACACTGGTTCGTGCGCGGGACCGGTCAGATCGACAAGAAGCCGCTGTAACAACCGCGTGCGGTGAAGTCTGAAATCAATTCGAACAGGAGATCGATTATGACAATCAAGATGCTGCTTGCGGCGATCGGCACCGTGGCGTTGCTCGCGGCCGCTCCGGCGTTCGCGCAGGCTCCGCCGGAGCCAGCCCCGACCACGTCCAAACCAGCCAAGCCAGCCAAGACCACCAAGCCCAAGCCTGTGCGCTCGGCCAAATCCCTCGCGTGCTCGAAGGAGGCCGACGACAAAAACCTCCACGGCGCGGCGCGCAAGAAGTTCAGGGCGACTTGCATGAAGTCCAAGTCCTGAAGGCCAAAGTCCTGATCGGGCCAATAACCCGTTCAGTTTCTGCCTGACGAGCGACCTGTTGCGGTAGCCGCGAGCTGTTGAGGATTTTCCGGCGCGCGGTTACCGCGCCAGACCACGTGCAGGTCTGGCCGGACCAGCAGAAGGTCGTAGCCATAGACATCGCGCGCGGCGCCGCTTGGCACGTCGAGTACGGAAAATGGTGCGCCGATCGCCGAGAAGGCGCGCGCCAGCGCCGATACATCCTGTTGCTCTTGCGTGCCCGCGAGACGCAGCAGCGTGTAGCCGTCGCCAATGCGATCCTGCATGGCGGTGCGGTCGTCGAGCCAGACATGCGGCAGCCGCGCGCCCGGCCAAGTGGTCGGCGTGTAATCGATGAAATCGTCGGGTGGGCCTTCACCAGGCTCGGCGGCAATGAGCGGCGAGCCGCTGTAGCGATAGCCAAGCTCGGCTCCAAGCATCTCGTTGGTCTTTCGCTGTTCGATATCGGCGACGCTGGCGAGATGCGCACGAACGGCCGCCCCTTCGGGCGTGTTGTCGCGGATGTTCGGCTTCCACTGCGCCCGCCATTTGCGCCGCCCGAGCGAAGCGTAGCGCGACGCCGCGACGTTGCGGGCGCCGATCTGCCCGCGCTCGATCGCGTAGGAGGCGAGCAGGCCGGGCCCGCCCCAGCCCTGTAGGGTGCCGGCGAGCTTCCAGCCGAGGTCGATGGCGTCGCCGACGCCGGTGTTCATGCCTAGGCCGCCGGTCGGAATCATCAGGTGGACGGCGTCGCCGGCAAGAAGCACACGGCCTTCGGCGAACCGGTCCGCAACCAGCAAATTCTGCCGCCACTCGCCGACGTAGAGCATTTCGTATTTCAGCGGCATCGCGACGGTTCGCTCGAACATCGCCGTCATGTCGGCGTCTGTCTCAACGACCGAATGCAGCGTGAAATGCCGGGTGCTGTCCTGCACGATGAGCTGTGTCGCTTGGTTGTCGGCGACGTGATAGTGGCGGCCCTTGCCGATGGCGATGCGCTGGAACAGGTCGTCACAGCGATAGAGCGCTTGGCGAAGCTGGAGGATGTTGCCTTCGCCTGAGAGCCGGATGTTGAGCTGCTTGCGGACCGTGCTGGTGCCGCCGTCGCAGCCAATCAGATATTTCGCCGTGATGGCGGACGTGCCACGGCCGTCCTGCTTCACCTGCGCGGTGACCGAATTGGAGGCCTGCGCGAATTCGAGAAACTCGCAGCCGTAGCGGACCGTCACGCTCGGCAGCGTTTCGGCGACCGATTTCAGCAGCGGTTCGAGCGTGTATTGCGAGATGAGCTGATAGGGCTCGAGCGGCAGCGTGCCGTCGTTGCGCGCGGCGATTTCCTTTTTCGCATCTTCGACGGACGGGTATGGCAGGTGAAGAAGCGGCGGCTCGATCAGCGACAGCACGATGAACACGTCCATCGGCACGGAGGCCGGCAGCCCAGCAGCGCGGATTTTCTCCGCGAGCCCCAGACGGCGATAGATTTCCATGGAGCGCGCGTTGCAGCGCTCCATCTTCGGCCACATGTGCGGCGCGCTCTTCTGCTCGATCAATGTGCAGCGCACGCCGCGCCGCCCAAGGTCGATGGCAAGCGTCAGCCCGACCGGGCCTGCGCCGACAATGAGAACATCCGTGTCCATGAGGCCGTCGTTTCCGAACCGCGAGGCGAATAGTCTTAGCCTCGGCCGCTGTGTGTCGCCAGCACCGACGCGGCCCTATGTCGCGACTTTGCTGGGGACCCCCGCTGGTTTCGGCTTCGCGATGACCTAGAATTGCGACGTCGTCCGTCGGCACCATCAACGGGAGAAACCCATGCGGATGCTCCGGCCTCTTCTCACAATCGGCGCAGCCGCCTTCGTCACGTTCGGCGCGGCGCAAGCGCAGACCATCAAGATCGGCAAAATCCCGAGCGGCAACGGCTTCCACATTCCGACTTATGTCGCGATGGACCAAGGCTTCTACAAAGCCGAAGGCCTTGATGCGGTGTTCGTGCTGCTGGACGGCCGTCCAATGGTCACCGCTTTGCTCGCCGGCAGCATCGATCTGGCTCCGATTCCGTCTGCGGGCGCACAAGCCGCCTTGAGCGGCGCGGAAATTCGCTACGTGGTCGGCGAGTCGCTCAAGTCGCAATGGCTGTTCGTGGCGCGGCCGGGCATCAACAGCATGGAAGACCTGAGAGGCAAGATCATCGGCTATGGCCGCGCCGGCGCCGCCGATTACGACGAGGGCGCAGCGGTGATGCGGCGCGCCTTCAAGATGGAGGTCGGCAAGGACTACAAGGTGATCTCGCTTGCCGGCGAGCCGGAGCGCATCGCTGCGCTGGCCAACGGCTCGATCGATGCGGCCCTGATCTCGGTACCGCATGCGCCGCGAGCCATCAATGCAGGCCTGAAAATTCTGCTGCGCACCAGCGATTACATCCAGCGCGCCGGCGGCACGGTCTGGACGCGCAAGGCGTTCGCCGATCAGAACCAGGATGCGCTGAAGAAGTTCATCCGCGCGATCGCCAAGGCGGTGATGTTCTACCGCGATGACAAGGCCGGCGCGATCAAGACGCTGCGCGCGCACCTTGGTGTCGAAAGCGACGCCGATGCCGCGGTGATCTGGGAGGAGACGCGGCATACATTCGGTGCCGAGCTGCCGCCCAACAATCTCCGTGAGATCCTCGAGTCGCGCCGTCTCGAGATGATCGCGGCGAAGCAATGGCCGGCCGACAAGCCGCTGCCAGATCCTGAGCAATTCCTGCTGCGGTCTTTGCTCGACTCGACGCTGGCCGAGATGAAATATGTCCCGACCAAGCTCGACGCCAAGTGACCGCTGTGAGGAGCTCTGCCGGCCAGGACCAATGAGGTGATCCGATGCAAATCATTCGATTAATGCTGGCACGCGTCACGATGATCGGCGCGCTGGTCGCACTCGCGGCCGGCCCTGTGGCCGCCCAGACCGTGGTGAAAATCGGCAAGGCGGTCGGCGGAAGCGGTTTCCACACGCCGAGCTATATCGCGATGGATCTGGGCTTCTTCAAAGCCGAAGGGCTCGATGCCAGCTTTATTTCGCTGACCGGCCGCGCGCTGGTGACCGCGGGTCTTTCGGGCGACATCGATTTTGTTCCGATCCCGTCCGGCGGCGCCCAGGCGGCGTTGAGCGGCGCGGACATCCGTTACGTGGTGGGCGAGTCCCTGAAGTCGCAATGGCTGATCGCGGTGCGGCCGGGCATCAACCGGCCGGAAGACCTGCGAGGCAAGATCATCGGCTACGGCCGCATTGGCTCCGCCGACTATGACGAGGGCGCCGCGGTATTGCAGCGCGCCTTCAAGATGGAGGTCGGCAAGGACTACAAGGTGATCTCGTTCCCGGGCGAGCCGGAGCGGATCGCGGCGCTGGCGAACGGCGACATCCAGGCGGCGTTGCTCTCAGTGCCGCATGCGCCGCGGGCCATCAACGCCGGCATGAAAGTCCTGCTGCGTACCGGCGACTATATCCAGCGCGCCGGCGGTACGATCTGGACCAAGAAGGCCTATGCGGACCAGCATCCGGAGGTCGTGAAGAAGGTCATCCGGGCCATCGCACGGGGCGTCATGTATTTCCGCGACAACAAAGCCGGATCGCTGAAGACGCTGCGGGAGCATCTTGGCGTCGAGACCGACAAGGATGCCGAGATCGTCTGGGAGCAGACGCGCAACACGTTCGGCGCGGAATTGCCGCCCGCGCTGTTCCGCGAAATCTTCGAATCGCGCCGGCTCGACATGATCGCGGCGAAGCAATGGGCGCCCGACAAACCGCTGCCCGACCCGGAGCAGTTCCTGTTGCGCTCGCTGCTCGACCAGACGCTGGCCGAAATGAAATACGTGCCGACCAAGCTCGACGCGCCGGCCAAGTGACGGATAATGTGACGGTTAAGCTCTTTCCGGCGCTAAACAATAAAATCCAGGGAGTGAACGTCATGCGCAGCCTGCGGTCTTTGTTGATGGGCGTTGCCTTGGTTTGTGCGGCCGCCAGCTCGGTGTCCGCTCAGACGCCGATCACCATTGGCAAGATCACCGGCGGCATCGGGATTCACATCCCAGCCTACATCGCGATGGACCGGGGCTTTTTCAAAGAAGAAGGCCTCGACGCGCGCTTCATTGACCTCGGCGGCTCGGCGATGATCCGCGCCGGCCTCACCAACAACCTGAACTTCGTGCCGATCCCGTCCGGCGGCGCGCAGGCCATCCTCAAGGCCGGCGCCAAGATCCGCTATGTGGTCAACCAGTCGCTGACGTCGCAATACGTCATCGTGGCGCGTCCTGAATACAGCAAGCCGGACGACCTGAAAGGCAAGATCATCGCCTTCGCGCGGCCAGGTGCCGCCGACTACGACGAGGGCGTCACCGTGCTGGCGCGCTTCTTCAAGATGCAGGTCGGCAAGGACTACAAGGTGATCTCGCTGCCGGGCGACCCGGAGCGAATCGCGGCGCTGCTCAACAAGGACATCGACGCGGCGTTCGTGTCCGCGCCGCAAGGCGTGCGCGCCGTGCAGGCGGGCATGAGGCTCGTGATGCGGGCCGGCGATTATTTGCCGCGTGTCGGCGGCGGCTTCTGGACCACCGACGAGTATTTCGAAAAGAACCCCGAGGCGGTAAAGAAGTTCATCCGTGCCATCGCCAAGGGTGTGATGTATTTCCGCGACCACAAAGCGGAATCGCTCGCCACTATCAAAGGGCATCTCGGCATCAGCGACGACGCACAGGCCGGCCTGATCTGGGACGAGCTGCACAATTCCTTCGCGGCCGAAATGCCGGCCGACCTCTATCGCGAGTTGTTCGAGTCGCGCCGGCTCGACATGATCGTCGCGAAGGAGTGGCCGGCCGACAAGCCGTTGCCCGATCCGGAGCAGTGGCTGGCACGCACGCTGCTCGAGAGCACACTCAAGGACATGGGCTACGTGCCGACCAAGATTGCGACGCCGAAATAGGTTGCTACTCGCTGACGTGCACTGGTCGCCAGCGGCTGAGCCGCTGCTCCAATATCTGCACCATCGCGGTCAGCGCCAGCGACAGCACCGCGAAGATGATCAGCCCTGAGAACACCACGTCGACCTGATAGCGGCCGGCGGCCTGCACCATCATCACGCCAAGGCCCGATTCGGAGCCGAAGAACTCCGCCACCACCACGCCCAGCACGGCGCGCCCGATGGCGAGCCGCAGCCCCGCGATAATGTAGGGCATGGCGTTCGGCACCACGACCAGGCGCGCGATGTCCCATTCCTTGGCGCCGAACGAGCGCACCACATTAATCAGCACCTTGTCGGCGTTGCGCACGCCCTCGTAGGTATTGATCAGGATCGGGAACAACGCGCCGATGAACACGATCAGCACCTTCGACCACAATCCAAGCCCCAGCCACAGCATGACGAGGGGGAGAAACACCAGGCGTGGCGTGGCGTTGAACGCGGTGATGAACGGATCGATCATGTCATTGAGCGTCCGCGAACGCCCGATCAGAACGCCAAGCGGCAGGCCGACCACGATTGAGAGCAGCAGGCCGAGCCCAAAGCCCGAGGCGCTGACCCCGAGCGGCGTCCAGATTTCGCCGGTGGCGAACAGCCGCCACAGCGTGCCGGCGACCTGGCTCGGCGTGGTGAAAAACAGTTTGGTGCCGGCCGACAGCGTGATCAATCGGGGCACCAGCTCCCACACCACCAGCAGCGCCACAATGCTGCCGATGCCCAGCGCGGCAGGCTCGATGCGGTGCCACAGGCTCTTACCCGGCGCTGCGAGTTCGTCGCTTGACGCCAATGCGGCTTTGATGGTGCGGGATTCGCTCATCGTCTATCGCCCAACTCGCCACGGGAAAGCAGCGCGCTCAGCCCAGCGGATGCCCTCCGTCAGCACGATGGCGATCACCATGATGGCGAGGATGCAGGCGAACATCTTGTCGAGCGCGAACAGGTCGCCGAAGCGTGCGATGGCGTAGCCGATGCCCTCGGAGGCCGCGAAAAATTCGCCGACCAGAATGCCGATCAGCGCGCGGCCGACCGCGATCCGCGCACCGGCGACGATATAGGGCAGCACGCCCGGCACGATCACCTTCACGTACAGGTCCCACTCGCTGCCGCCGAGCGAGCGCACCACGTTGATCAGCAGCCGATCGACCGCACGCACGCCGGCTTGTGCGTTGAAGATGAAGGGAAACACCGAGAGCGAGAAAATAATGATGGCTTTGCCCGAGACGCCGACGCCGAAGAACACGATGACCAGCGGGGCGAGCGCGACCAGCGGCGTCGCGTAGAACACGGTCATCAGCGGGTCGAGCGCATAGCCGACTCGCACCCGCCAGCCCATGACGATGCCGACCACGATGCCGACGACAGCTGCGGAAACGAAACCATAGAGGAACGGCATGGCGCTGACGCCGAGATCGCGCAGCATGTCGCCGTCCGCGATCAGGTCGACGAAAGCCTTGGCGATCAGGTTCGGCTTGCTGATGAACAGCGGGTTGAACGGTACCACCAGAAACGCCGCTTGCCAGGCAGCGAAGAATAGCAAGACCGCGAGCAGGCCAAGCAGCACCTTGCGATGGCGTTCCAGGAAACTCTCACGTGGTGCGCCGGCATTCTGCATCGCTACACCGTGATCTCGTCCTTGAGCGCGTGCCAGATTTGCAGCTTGAGCTCGTTGAACTCCGGCGTCACCCGCATTTCGTAATCGCGCGGCCGCGGCAGGTCGATGGCGAAGATTTTCTTGGCGTGCCCTGGGCGCTTGGTCATCACCATGACGCGGTCGGACAGGTAGATTGCCTCCTCGATCTGGTGGGTGACGAACAACACGGTCTTCTTCGCCTCATGCCAGATGCGCAGCAACTCGACCTGCATGACGTCGCGGGTCTGCGCGTCGAGGGCGGCGAACGGCTCGTCCATCAGCAGCACGTCGGGATCGGTGGCGAGCGCGCGGGCGAGGCCGACGCGCTGCTTCATGCCGCCCGACAGCTCGTGCGGGTAGTGCCCTTCGAAACCGCTGAGGCCCACCATTTGCACAAAGCGTTGCGATACGTCGCGCCGCTGGCCGGCTGGCACGCCCTTCAGTTCGAGGCCGAGTTCGATGTTGTTGAGCACGGTGCGCCACGGCAGCAGGCCGAACTCCTGGAACACCATGGCGCGGTCGGTGCCAGGGCCTGCGATCGGCTTGCCGCGCATCAGCACGTCGCCCGAATCCGCCTTGATCAGGCCGAGCACGACGTTCAGAAACGTGCTTTTGCCGCAGCCGGAGGGGCCGACGATCGAAAGGAACTCACCGTCTTGGACGTCGATGTCGAAGCCCTGCAGCGCGCGCACCGGCCCGCGGTTCGGCGGCCGGAAGGTGAGACTGACGTTACGACCCTCGATACACGCAACCATGCGGCCCGGCCCCGTTCCCCGGGGTTCATTGCCGCATGATTAGGGCTTTCGCGCAAGCCGCCGGATGGCGCACCCGGCCGGCCGGTCAGCGCGTCAGCGCCCGCTGGCTTGGCGGTTCTCCGGGCGTCTTTTGGGCGGTGCGGAGCGCCGGCATCACCTCGCGGCCGAACAGGTCGACCGACCGCAGCATCTCGTCGAGCGTGAGGTCTCCGAAGGCCAGCTGGCCGACCACATAGTTCGCCCCGCAGTCGGCAAGCTGCGCCACGAGGAAATCTCGCACCGTCGCAGGGGAGCCGGCAATGCCCTGGCCCTGGGCGATCAGCTTGTCAAAGCTCTCCACCCGCAGCGGCGAGGCCACGGGGGTGCCGTGCATCTCGTGCAGGTAGGAGAAGCTCGTGCGCCAGCGCAGATAGGCCCGGCGCGCGATTTTGAGCGCCGCCTCGTCGGTGTCGGCCACCACAATGAGCCGCACCATGCCCATCTTGGGCAATGGCGACGCAGTGCCATGGACCTCGCGCCAGGTCTCGCGGTAACGCGCCATGATGGCGCGGGTGACCGGGGGCATGTCGTTGCTGACCATGTGCAGGCCGCGACGTGCTGCGCGCGCGGCGCTGTCCGGCGAATGGGCGCCATACCAAAGCGGCGGATGCGGCTTCTGCAACGGCTCGATCTCCATCGGCACGTTGTCGAACTGGTCGTATTTGCCTTTGAAGCTGAATTTTTTCGACGTAAAGGCTTTCAGGATCAGTTCGAGCCGCTCGGCATAGATCTCCTGCCGCTCGGTGGCGTTCTGGCCGTAATAGGAAATCTCGTAGGGCACCGAGCCGCGGCCGAAGCCGATCTCGACGCGGCCGCCGCTCATGTGATCGAGCATGCAGATTTCCTCCAGCACCCTTAAGGGGTGATGGAGCGGCAGCGCATACACGAAGGTGCCGAAGCGCAGCCGCTTGGTGCGCTGCGCGATCGCGGAAAGAAACACGCTCGGCGACGGCGCCATGCCGAGCGGCGTGAAGTGATGCTCGGCGACGTGGTAGGCGTAGAAGCCGGCACGCTCGTAGGCCTCGATGACCTGTAGCCGCTCCTCGTAATAATCCCGCAGCGGCAGATCGTTGCGGTCGAGGTGATCGAAGATGCCGAACTCCAAACTCATGCCGGCGACACCCATTCGATATGGGCCTTGATGGCCTTGCGCTGCTCGTCGATCCAACCGTGGGGCTTCGCCTTCTCCATCATAGCGTCGAACGACTGCTGCCAAGCAGCGTCCTGCGCAATCTCCGGCCGGCCGCGCAGCACGGCGGCGAACACCCAGGCGGTGTCCTTATCAGAAATGTCCGCGGCGCCCGCGAGCGCGCGGCGCGCGTCATCGATCTTGGTAGGGTCGCCTTCAATCACGAGCTTGAAGGCGCGGAAATTGCCGCGGTCCTCCAGAGTCACGCTGCCACTGGCTGAGACTTTCACGAACATGTTTCAGCCCTGCGGGAACGGTTGTTCGCCGTTCGGCGTCGGCACTTCGAAGCCGTTGATCACGGTAGCGATCATGCAATAGAAGCCGACCAGCGAGATGATGTCGATCGTGAGATCGAGCCCGAATTGCTTGACGAGGCCCTGATAGGCGGCGTCGCTCAATTTCTTATCCTCGAGAAGCGATGTCGCTGCTTCATAGATCATCTTTTCATCGGCCTTGGCGAATGTTGGCTTGCGGCGCGCCAGGATGGCATCGATGTCGTCCTGTCCGACGCCAGCCGCCAGCGCCGGCGCGACATGCACCGACCATGCGTAAGCGGCCGACCAATGGCGCACCACGGTGAGCACCAGCAGCTCGTAGAGGCGCTTGTCGAGTTTGCCCTCTTCGCGCATCGCGCGCAGCGTCTTGTTGACCGCATCGGCGAGCGGCGGCTTGCGCAACAGCACCGAGAACGGGCCGCCGAGCTTTTTGCGGCTGCCGATCACAGCGTCATGGATGCGCTTCTGGTCGGGCGTCAGCTGCTCGACGGGCAGGGGTTCGTGACGGGCCAAGGAAACCTCCGTTATTTCAGGGGCGTGCTGCCGTCGGGCGGCCGCACGTCGAACGACTTCAGGAAAATTCCGACCATAGCGTAATAGCCGATGGTGCTGATGAGTTCGACCAGGCCTTGCTCGCCGAACTGCTTGAGCGCTTTGTCGTAGCCGGCTGGACTCAACTCACCGGTCGCCATGATTTCGGTCGCGGTTTCGTAGGTGACGCGCTCGTCGTCTTTCTTGAAGTCCGGCTTTCTATTCTCCCGGATCGCCGCAACGATGTCCGGCGCGATACCCTGCAATTCGGCCTGCGGCGCGTGCGACGACCAGGCGTATTGCACCGAGCGCGCCCGGCAAACCGTAATGACGGCAAGCTCGAAAACGCGCCGGCCGATGACACTGTGATCGCGCAACGTGACGCCGAACTGATTGGCGTGTTCGGCGAGCTTCGGATTGCGCAGCCACATCGGAAACGGTCCACGCACGTTCTTCCGCGCGCCCGCGATCTCGGCGGCGACGCGCTGCTGATCGGCCGTCATCGCGGCTGGGTCGAGCGGCGGCATGCGGGACATGAATGAACTCTCCTAGACATTGAGCGGCGCGAGCAGCGGCCGGCCGCGAATGAGATCAGCGGCCTTCTCGGCAATCATCATCACCGGCGCGTTGATGTTGCCGCTGATGAGGTCGGGCATCACCGAGGCATCGATCACGCGCAAGCCGTCGACGCCGCGCACCCGCAGCTCCGGATCGACCACCGCCGTCTCGTCGGATGTCGGCCCCATCCTGCAGGTGCCGAGCGGGTGGTGAAGTGTGATCGCAGTGTTGCGGATGTGTTCGTCGATGTCGGCATCGGAATTGCGGCCGGCGCCAGGCGCCAGTTCCTTGTCGATGAACGGCGCCATGGCGGGCTTTGCCATGATGTCGCGCATCAGCCGCACGCCGCCGCGCAACACTTTCCATTCGCGTTCGGTGGACATGAAGTTTTGTTTGATGCGGACCGGCGCCGCCGGATCGGCCGAGGCGAGCGACACGCTGCCGCGGCTTTCCGGATGCAGCATGACGATACGCCCGCCGAAAGCGTCGACATAAGGCTGCTTGAACGGCTTGAAATAGGGCCCCGCCGTCAGCGGCGCCCCCGCCAGCAGGAGCTGCGTGTCCGGCACCTTGGCGTCCGGCATCACGCGCGCGAACGATGCCATGCCGCCCGGGATGTCGGTCGAAACGCCGGTGCCAAGGAACCAGGTCTTGGCGAGGTCGAGCGCGATGCGATCGGCGCGCATGGTGCGGTGGATCGTGCCGGGCGGGCCCTTGCGGGCAAACGAGATCATCACCGTGACGTGGTCTTGCAGGCTTTGGCCGACGCCCTTGAGCGGCACCTGCGCCGCGATACCATGCGCACGCAACGCATCGGGGTCGCCGATGCCGGACAACATCAGCACCTGCGGTGAGTTGATGACGCCGCCGCAGAGCAGAACCTCGCGGCTCGCCCGCGCCGTGACGGTTTCGCTGCCCTGCCGATACTCGACGCCGACCGCGCGGCCGTTCTCGATCAGCACGCGCGTCACCAGCGCGCCCACTTCAACGGTGAGATTGCCGCGCTCCATCGCCGGCCGCAGATAGGCGACCGCCGCGCTGCAACGCTTGCCGTTGCGGACGGTGTTCTGATTGCGGCCGATGCCGTCGTTGCGCGAGCTGTTAAGATCGTCGTTCCAGGGCAGGCCCGCGTCCATCGACGCGTTGGTGTAGGCATCCGCCAGCGGGTCCTGGAACGTTGACCAGGAAGTCGTGAGCGGCCCGTCGCCGCCGCGATGGGCGTTGGCGCCGCCTTCCCAGCTTTCCTGCTTTTTGAAATAGGGCAGCGCATGGGCATAGGACCAGGTCGGCAGGCCATTCTCGGCCCAGCGGTCGTAGTCGCCGCGATGGCCACGCGAATAGGTCATGGCGTTGATCGAGGACGAACCGCCGATCACCTTGCCGCGCGCGCATTCGATTTTGCGCCCGTTCATCTGCGGTTCGGGCTCGGTGAAATACATCCAGTCGTGCAGCCGGTTAGTGAGAATCTTGCCCCAGCCGAGCGGAATATGGATCCACGGGTCACGGTCCCAGCCGCCCGCTTCGAGGATCAGAACCTTGACGTCGCGGTCTTCGGTCAGGCGGTTCGCCAGCACGCAACCGGCCGAGCCGGCGCCGACGATGATGGTGTCGAAGGTCTGTGGGGAACGCATGAAGCCCAGAGGCTAGAGCATGATCCCGAAAAGTGGAACCCAGTAACCCGCCTTTAACCTCGCGGCGCCGGACCGGCAATTTTGCTTTGAACCAATTCGCCATTTCGGGCGACTACACCTTACTGTGTCTCACACAGGAATCGGGAACCTGCGCCGGCGCGCCTTGAGGCGTTGCCCTCGCGGGCAGCGAGGCGCGTGAATGCGAACTGAATGGATCGTCCTAGGGGTGGTGGCCGTGATCGGCCTCTACGCCATCGTCGTGTTCAACCGGCTGATCCGCGGCCGCAACCTGGTGCGCGAGGGCTGGAGCGGCATCGACGTCCAACTCCGCCGGCGCAGCGATCTCATCCCCAACCTGATCGAGACCGTTAAGGCCTACGCGGCCCACGAACGCGGCCTGTTCGAAGAGATTGTGATCCGGCGCGCTTCCGCAATGAATGCCCCCGATATTGCCGGCCGGGTTGCCGCCGAACGCGAGCTGCAAGGCTCGCTGCACCGACTGTTCGCGGTCGCTGAGGCCTATCCAGAGCTCAAGGCCAACCAGAACTTCCTCGCTTTGCAAAATCAGATCGCGGAGCTCGAGGATCAGCTTCAGATGGCGCGGCGCTACTACAACGGCACCGTGCGCGACTTCAACACCAACATTCAGACGTTCCCCGACGTGCTGCTCGCGCGCCTGACCGGTTTCCGCGAGGAGCAATTCTTCCATGTCGACGGCGATGCGGCGGCAACGCCCTCGGTCGACTTTTCAGGATCGAAATCATGATGAAGCGGTTTATTCTTGGGTTGTTCGTATTATTCGTTGCGGCTGCGCCAGCGGCGGCTGCGCCAGCGGCGGCTGCGGAGCGCATCGAGCGCTTCATCAGTGACGTCGACGTTCAGCGCAACGGCGATCTCCTGGTGACCGAGTCGATCCAGGTGCGCGCCGAGGGCCGCGAGATCAAACGCGGCATCCTGCGCGATTTCCCGACCACCTATCGCCGCAAGGACGGCTCCCGCGTCGAGGTGGGCTTCAATGTCCTCTCGGTGACGCGCGACGGCCGCGACGAGCACTTCACCACCGAGCGGATGGCGAACGGTGTGCGCATTCGCATCGGCAGCGCCGACCAGTTCGTCAACACCGGCTCGCACCAATACGTCATCAAATACCGCACCACGCGGCAGATCGGCTTCTTTGAGAAGTTCGACGAGCTTTACTGGAACGTGACCGGCACCGGTTGGACCTTCCCCATCGACGTCGCTGAGGCGCGCATCAATCTGCCTGAGCGCGTCGAGTTCACGCAGACCGCGTTCTACACCGGTCCGCAGGGTGCCCAGGGTCAGGATGCCACCATCGTCGAAAAGAGCCCCGGCCGCATCGTGTTCCGCACCACCAAGCCGATGCCGGTCGCCAACGGCCTCACCGTCGCGGCCGCCTGGCAGAAGGGCGTGGTGTTGCAGCCGACGTCGATGCAGACGTTCGGCGCCATGCTGAAGGACGACCCGGCGCTGCTGTTCACCGGAATCGGCGGCGGCGGCATCGTGCTGTTCTACCTCGTGGCGTGGTGGCTGATCGGCCGCGATCCGCCACGCGGCACCATCATTCCGCTGTTCGCTCCGCCGGCCGGCATGTCGGCCCCCGCGGTGCGCTTCGTTCACCGCATGGGCTTCGACAACCGCGGCTTTGCGGCGGCGATCGTCGATCTCGGCGTCAACGGCCATCTCAAGCTGGTCGATGCCGGCGGCAGCCAGGAGCTTCGGCGCCTGAATGGCGCGAAGCCGCTCGATCCGGCCGAGCAGGCCGTCGAGAAGGCGCTGTTCACCTCGACCGGATTGTCGGCGGTGCCGCTGGAGCAGAGCCAGCATAAGGTCATCAGCGACGCCAAGTCCGCGCTGATGAACGCCTTGCAAGCGGCCTATCAGGGCAAGCTGTTTCGGACCAACTTCGGTTGGTCGGGCATCGGCCTGTTGATGATCGCGCTGGTGACGGCCGCGATCGGCTACGTTTACTACGACTCCTACGGTTCGAACGGCGGCGCGATGCTGGCCGGGCTGCTGGTCCCGATCCTGCCGATCATGATCGGCGCGGGCCTGATCAACGGCGGCTGGACCGACGGCTCCAAGCTGCGGATCATCATCGGTGCCATCGTCATCGTGGTCGCCGCGGCGGTCGGATTCCTGATCCTCTCCAGCACCGCCGGAACCGGTCCCGCGATCGTGCCCGCCGTGGTGTCGTGGGCGCTGGCGGTGCTTGGCGCACTGGGCTTTTCCTGGCTCGAGGCACCGACCGCGGAAGGCCGCCGCGTCATGGATCAGATCGACGGCTTCAAGCAGTACCTCAGCGTCGCCGAAGAGGCGCGGCTCGATGCGCTCAACCCGCCGAAGAAGACGCCGGAGTTGTTCGAGCGCTTCCTGCCTTACGCGATTGCGCTCGACGTGCAGAACGCCTGGGCCAAGCGCTTCGCCGGCGTGCTGGCGGCGGCCGGCACCGCGGCCGCGGCCTATGCCTGGTACGAGAGCGACCGCCACTCCAACGACATCGTGTCGTTCGCCGATCGCGTCGGCGATGACCTGTCGCGCACCATCGCGTCGGCTTCGACGGCGCCCGGCTCGACCAGCAGCGACAGTTCGAGCGGCTCCTCGGGCGGCGGTTCGTCCGGCGGTGGCGGCGGTGGTGGCGGTGGATCGGGCTGGTGAGGCTTCCCCCCGCAAGCCTTTGCAACGCGCGTGAGATGATCCAGGAATAGGACCGGATTAAATCCGGTCCCTATTCATGCGCTGCGACAGCCACGTCCATATCGTCGGTCCCACCGGCCGCTATCCGCAGGTGCCGGAGCGGACCTTCACGGCCGGCATCGCTCCTGTCGAGACACTGCAAAAGCTCGGCGCCGCGCGCGGCATCACCCGTTTCGTGGTCGTGCAGCCGAGTTTCTATGGGTGCGATAACAGCGCCACGCTGGAGGCGCTCGACGCGCTGGGCGGCAACGGCCGCGGCGTCGTGGTGATTGAGCCGGCCGCGACATCGGCGGCCACGCTCGCGGATTATGATCGCCGCGGCGTGCGAGGCTTGCGGATCAATCTCTATAGCCCGCTCGCCGCCGGCAGACGCCTCGCCGACGAGTTCACAGCCACCGCGGACGTGGCGCGGCGGATGAATTGGCACGTGCAGGTGATCGCGCCACTGCCGGTGCTGCTCGCAAACGACGATTTGCTCGCGCGCTCGCCGGTGCCGGTGGTGATCGACCACTATGGCGTCTATGGCGGTACGCGGCCGGAGAGCGCGGAGGGCGAGCGGCTGCTCGAATTGATGCGCCGGCCGCACATCTGGATGAAGCTGTCGGCGCCCTATCGCCTCGCCGATGGGCCGTTGAGCACGCGGCCCGACCGCGCCTGGCTCGCCGCCATGCTGATGGCCGCTCCCAATCGCTGTGTCTGGGGCAGCGACTGGCCGCATCCGCCGGCGCATGAGGACCACAAAGGTCCCGCGGTCGAAGTGCCGTATCGCAAGCTGTCCTATGAACGGCTGGTGGACGACTTTATCGCGGCACTTCCGGCGCCGGAGCTTGCGGACCGCATCATGCGCGACAATGCGGCTCTGTTCTACGATTTCTAGTCCTGGACAGCGGCGATTGCGTCACGGAAAATCGCGCCTCGGAGGAAATCTCATGCGTTCCACATTCCGCACGATTGCCGTCGCGCTGCTTGCGCTCGCTGCACTGTCGCCGGTTGCGCAAGGGCAGGGCGCATTCCCAAGCAAGACCGTCAAGTTCATCATCCCGTTCCCGGCCGGCGGCATCAACGATGTGCTGGGCCGTATCGTTGCCGACAAGCTGCAAGCCAAGTGGGGCCAGCCGATCATCATCGAGAACAAGACCGGCGCGGGCGGCAACATCGGCGCCGATCTGGTCTACAACGCGCCGCCGGATGGCCACACGCTGTTCATCACGCCGCCGGGCCCGCTCTCGATCAACCAGACGCTCTACAAGCACCTCACCTACAAGCCGCAGGAATTCGTTCCGATCACGGTCGTTGGCGCAGTGCCGAACGTCACCATTGTGCGCAAGGAATTGCCGGTGAATACGCTCGCCGAACTGGTCGAGCACGTGAAAAAGAACCCCGGCAAGGTCGTGTTCGGCAGCCAGGGTAACGGCGCCACGCCGCACCTCACCGCCAACCTGTTCATGAGCATGACCGGCACGCAGATGGTCCACGTCTCCTATCGCGGCGAGACGCTGGTGTTGCAGGACATGCTAGGTGGCCACGTCGATCTGTTCTTCGGCAACGTCTCGGCCGCGCTCGCGCTCTGGCGCGACGGCAGGATCAAGGTGCTGGCCGTGCTCGACAAGACGCGGACCGCTAATATGCCGGACGTGCCGACCACCGCGGAAGCCGGAATGCCCGATCTCGTCTCCACCGGCTGGTTCGCCATGGTGGCGCCGCCGAAGCTGCCCACGGCCCTGCGCGACGAGATCGCCAAGGCCACGATCGACGTGCTGAAGATGCCGGACGTGCAGGCCAAGTTCCGCGCGCTCAGCGTCGAACCAGGTGGCAACAGCCCGGATGAAACCGCGGCTTTCATCAAGGATGAAGCCCGCCGCTGGGGCGAGGTCATCAAGAAGACCGGCGTGGTGGTGGATTGACGAGAGCTGTGTGTCCCGGGCGCGGCGCAGCACCATAAGCGCGGTTACGCGCGTGGTGATGCGCTGCAGACCCGGGACCGTCACGAGCTCAGAGTTTGAAACGGTCCCGGATCAGCGGTGCATCGCTCCGCCATAGCGCGTCTCTGACGGACTTATGGCTTCACGCCGCACCGCGTCCGGGACAAGGTCAAATCTTGTCCGGGAACCGGATGATGAAGTTGTCGCGGTTCGGCATCTTCACCTGCGGCAAGGTCTTGGCGTCGATCACATCGTTCTCGCCGATGATCTTATTCAGATAGAGCAGATAGGCCGTGGTCGCATAAATCTCGTCGGCGGTGAGCGTGCGCGGCTGGTTGAACGGCATGGCGCGGCGCGTGAAGTCGAACAAGGTCGTGGCGTGGCCCCAAAAGTTGCCGATGGTCTTGCGCACGTCGATGCCTTCGGTGAGCGGCGGGCCGCCGAACAGCGGCGCCCGCACGATCGGGCCGCCTTTGCCCTCGTCGCCGTGGCAGGCCGCGCATTTGGCGGCATACACCTTGGCGCCTTCGACGGCATTGCCGCTGCCAACCGGCAGGCCGACGCCGCTCGGCAGCGCGGCGATGTCCCAAGCGGCGACATCGGCTTCGGCGATCGGCTGCCCAAGATTGGGCGTCTCGGCGGCGTAAGCCGCGCCGAGGGCCAATACCGCGGCTGCGGTGGCGATGAGGACGTTACGCATAGACATGCTTAATGCTCCCATCGCTCGCGACGCCCCAGCTGGTCGGGCCGTTGTAGTGCTGGTTTGGGAAGGCGTTCGCACTCGCCACCGGCTTCTTGGTTTGGCCGCGGACCGCGACGAACTCCGCGCGCGTCGGCTGCGTGTTGCCGGCGTCATCCGAGGCGCGGCTTTGCAGCACAACCGGCTGGCCGTCCCAGCGCCACGGCATGCGGAAGCGCGTGAAGGCCTTCGGCAGCACCGGCTCCTGCAGCGCGGCTTCGGCCCAGCTCGTGCCGCCGTCTGCCGAAACCATGACCTTGGCGATACGGCCGTTGCCGGAATAGGCGATGCCTGAAATGCCGTAATAGCCGGGGCCTTTCAGCGCTTGGCCGAACGACGGGTTGGTGATGAAGCTTTTTACCTCTTGCAGAAAGTGGAACCGATAGGCCTTGCCGCCTGGGAGGATCTGCGAATAGGTGCGCGCCTCGTAGTAGCTCATGGCCGGCTCGTTCACGACCTTGATGCGGCGCAGGAACTTCACATTCATGTTGCCCTGATAGCCAGGCAGCAGAAGCCGCATCGGATAGCCGTTGCCGGGCATCAGCCGCTCGCCGTTCTGATAGATCGCGACCAGCGCGTCTTCATAGGCCTTTTTCACTGGCACGCTGCGGTGGAGCGCAAGCGAGTCGGCGCCTTCCGCAATGAGCCATTTAGCCGAACGGTCGACACCGGCCTCGTCGAGCAGGATCGAGAGCGGCACCCCGGTCCATTCGGCGTTTGAAACGAGCCCGTGCAGCCCCTGCGCGGTCGCCTGCACCGGCTCATTGGAAAACATGGCGCCGGAATTGCCGCCGCATTCGAGAAACGCCATGCGGGTGACCAGCGGATAGCGCGACAGCGTGTCGAGCGTGAACACCAACGGCTGCTTCACCATGCCGTGGATCACAAGCTTGTGCTGCGCCGGATCGATGTCTGGGATGCCGGAATGATTGATGGTGAAGTGCAGGCTGTTCGGCGTCACCGTGCCATCGAGCAGGTGATGCGGCGTGCGGGCGTGCGAGGTGCGCATCTCGTTGTTGGGATTGCTCAGCGTGCGCACGACGTTTTTCTCGAAACGCGACGGCGTTTGCAGGACCGGCGTCACAGCGCCGGTCTCAAGGCTCCACGGCGCGTCCTTCAGCGGCTCGGCGGCAGCACCTGTCACGGTCGCGGCGCTCGCCGCACTGGCAAATGCCAGTCCTCCACCGAGCAGCGCACGGCGATTGAGCAGTCCGTTGCCAGCGACGTCGTCGGCCGATGATGGAATGCCGCCGCGGCTGCGGCGCTTGCCTTGGCTCATGATCGCCTCCCCAGGCGGATGAAACGTCGGATCGCCGCTGCGGGCGGATGGGACGTCTGCGCGTCCTCATCGGTGACGTTGTCGAGCGCTGGGATTCTGCCCCCGCGCCTGGAGGCTGTCTAGCGGCCCGCGGGTGTGCTTGCTTAGATGCACCGGCTTTTTTGAGAAGGACATGCGATGCACCGTAGCACCGATCGGATTCTCACAACGCACACCGGCAGCCTGCCGCGGCCAGCACGCGTGGTCGAATTGCTGCTGGCCGAGCGCAAAGACCGCGCCGCCACGCAGGCCGCGCTCGACGCGGCGGTAGCAGACGCCGTCGCCGGCGTGGTGGAAAAGCAGATCGTCTCGGGCATCGACATCATCAACGATGGCGAGCAGGGCCGCACCGATTACACGGTGCATGTCATCGACCGGCTGACGGGTTTCGAAGGCCAATCCGACGCACCGCGCGGTACCGGCGAGCCGGAATTCCCCGAGCTTGCCGCGCTGCTCAGCCAGTTCGCGTCGCCGTTCCAGCACCGGCCGGCGTGCTCCGGGCCTGTCACGTGGAAGGACTGGCCGGCCGCCGAAGCCGACATCGCTCGTGCCAAGGCCGCGCTGATGAAGTCCGGCGCCGCCGAGTATTTCATGACGTCGCCGTCGCCGGGCCAGATCGCGCGGTATTTGAAGAATAGCTATTACAAGACCACAGACGAATATTTGTTCACGCTGGCCGATGTGATGAGCCGCGAGTATCGCGCCATCGTCGATGCCGGCTTCATCCTGCAGCTCGATTGCCCCGATCTCGCAATGTCGTACGCGCTCTATCCGGGGATCGGCATCGGCGACTATCGCAAGATCATCGCCCGCAACGTCGAGGCGCTCAATCACGCGGTGAAGGACCTGCCGCCGGACCGGATGCGCATGCACGTCTGCTGGGGCTCGACGCTTGGTCCGCACCACGGCGATGTGCCGCTGCAAGACATCGCCGATATCCTGCTGAAGGGCAGGCCGCAGGCGGTGTCATTTCCCGGCGCCAATCCGCGGCACGGCCATGAGTGGAAGGTCTGGAAGGACCTAAAGTTGCCGGACCACAAGATCATCATTCCGGGCGTGATCGATTCCACCTCGAACTTCGTCGAGCATCCGGAGTTGGTGGCCGACCGTATCGTGCAATACGCGAATGTCGCCGGACGTGAGAACGTCATCGCCGGCGTCGATTGCGGCTTCGGCACCTTTGCGGGCCGGGTGCAGGTCGACACCAAGATCGTCTGGATGAAGCTTGCGGCGCTCGCCGAGGGCGCCAGGCTGGCGACGAAGCAGTTGTGGTGACGATTACTTGCGCGGCCTGGTCCACCGCGCCGCGCGTTTCTCGGCGAACGAGGCGAGTCCCTCCGCGGCTTCCTCTGATTGCCGCTTCTCCGCGTGCAGCTCGATCAGCCGTGTGAACGCCGCCTCGTCGAAATCGCTCCACGCGCATTCGAGCGTCAGCGCCTTGGTCTCGGCGATGGCGGCGGGGCCGTTCTCGATCAATTGGCCGACGATGCGCGCGCCGGTCGCTTCGAGCTCGGCGAGCGGCACGACCTGATGCACGAGGCCGATGCGCCGTGCCTCCTGGGCGTCGAACCGTTCGCCGGTCAGCGCATAGCGCCGCAACTGGCGTACGCCGATGGCGTCGGCAAGCTGCGGAATGATGATTGCGGCGGTGAGGCCCCAGCGCACCTCGGTGATCGAGAACATCGCGTTGTCGGCGGCGATCACCACGTCGCAGGCCGCGATCAGGCCGGTGCCGCCGCCGAAGCAGGCGCCTTGCACCAGCGCGACCGTCGGCACCGGCGCGAAATTGAGCCGTTGCACGGCCTCCGCGGTGGCGCGCGAGACGTGGATATTCTCCTCCTGCGAGGAGGTGCGCACCGCGTCGATCCATTTCAGGTCGGCGCCGGCCTGGAAGTGCTTGCCGTTGCCCTTGATGACGACGGTGCGCAGGCCCTCGGTCTCTTCCAGCGTGTCGAGACCGCTGAGCAGGGCCTGGATCAGCTCGCCGTTATAGGCGTTGTTGACCTCGGGCCGGTTGAGCGTGACGGTCGCGACCCCGCGCTCGTCGACGCTGAGCAGAACGGGAGCGGTCGAATCTGCCACGCGGTCTAACCCTTCACCACTTTCACCATGCCCCAACGCTGCACGGTGACGCGCTCAAGCGTGCCGAACACCAGCCGCTCGAACGCAAAGCCGATGGCGCCGATCACCGCGAGCGAGGCGATCATCATGTCGGCATTGAGGAACTCCTTGGCGTCGAAGATCACCCAGCCGAGCCCCCAGTCGGAGGCGGCAAGAAATTCCGCGCCGATCACGGCGATCCAGGCGCGCAGGAAGGCCTGCCGCAAGCCCGTGATGATGAAGGGCGAGGCGCCCGGCATGATCACCTTCCAGAACAGCGCGTTCTCCTCCGCGCCCATCGCGCCAGCGGCGCGCAACCACAGCGGATTGACCGCGCGCACGCCCGCCCAGGTGTTGAGCAGCATCGGGAACAGCGCGGCGTAGAACACGATCAGGATGGCGACCGTGTTGCCAAGCCCGAACCACAGGATGAACACCGGCACCCAGGCGAGCGAAGGTATCGGCATCAGCGCGCTGGTCAGCGGCATGAAGAAATGTTCGATCGGCTTGAAGCGGCCCATCAGGATGCCGAGCGGCAGGCCGACGGCGACGGCGAGCATCATGCCGAGCAGCACGCGATAGAGCGTACTGGCGGCGTGCACGATCAATGTACCGTCAATCAGGTTCGCGAGCAGCGTGCTGCCGATCTTGGACAGCGGTGGCATCAACACCGGCGGGAAATATGCGCTGCGGGCGACTGCCTCATAGAGCAGCGCCGCCACCACCAGCGTGGCTGCCGTGCGAAACATCGAGCGCATCCGCGGCGAGAACACGCGCGCGGTGTTGGGGTTCTGTGTCGTGATTGCGCTCACGTCATCATCCCCCAGCGCCGCACGGTAAAGCGCTCGATCCGCTGGAACACCAGCTTCTCCAGCGCCAAGCCAACTGCGCCGATCACAACGACGCCGGCCAGCATCACGTCGGTGTTGAGAAATTCGCGCGCGCCGAAAATCATCCAGCCGAGGCCCCAGGGCACGGCAGCCAGCATCTCGATACCGACCAGCGTGCGCCAAGCTTGCGCTAATCCGAGCCGCAGACCGGTGAGGATGTAGGGCAGCGCGCCCGGCACGATCACTTTAACGAACAGCCGGCGGTCGTCGGCGCCCATCGCCTGCGCCGAGCGCACCCACACCTCTTTCACGGCTTTCACACCGGTCCAGGTGTTGAAGATGATCGGAAACAGCGACACGAAGGCGACCAGCAGCACGGCCGGCATATTGCCGAGGCCGAACCAGAGCAGAAACAGCGGCGCCCAGGCGATGCCGGGGATCGGCGCCAGGATGCTGACCAGCGGCAGGCCGATGTCCTCCATCCGCCGCGAGCGGCCCATCAGGATGCCGATGGCGACGCCGACCAATGCGGACAGCCCGAAGCCGGCGACCAGCCGCAATATGGTGTCGAGCGCGTGATGCGGCAGGATGCCGCTCAGGGTAAGCCGCACCAGGGCGGCGCCGACCGTTTCCAGCGATGGAAACAGCTTGGGCGGGAACACGCCGGCCCGCGCGGTGATTTCCCACAGCAGTGCCACCACCAGGAACGGAAACGCGGTGCGCGCCGCAACGCGCCAGCGCGATTCCGGTTGGGCCGCGCCGGTGAGCAGGATCGGGGCGGAATGGGCGGGAATGTCCGACATGAGGGCAGGATAGGGTGATTGGGCAAACGCGGACAAGGCACCCTCGTGTCTCGTTTCACTCGTCCGGGGCATGTCGCAAATGGGCGAGCGCCCATTGCAACGCACGCTCTTTCAATTCGATCGAGCGGTCGCTTATGCTTCACCCACAAAATTCCAGGGAGGAATGCCGACATGTATCGCGCGACCAAGGGCATCATTTTGCCGACCACCATCACCGGCTCGCTGCCGCGGCCGAGCTGGTACACCGAAAATCTCGGCACGCGCCATTTCCTTGAGGCGATGGTCAGCCGCCGCTTCCGCGAGCAATACGAAGACGCGGTGACGTGCTTCATCCGCGATCAGGAATTGGCCGGCCTCGATATCGTCACCGACGGCGATGCTCATTTCGATGATGACGTTGGCGGCCAAAGCTGGACCGCCTATCCGCCGAACCACATGACCGGGCTGAGTGTTGGCCATCCGGTGCCGACACCGGCCGGCCGCGGTGGCATCTGGTTCCCGCGCGGGCACATCCTGCACGACTATCTGGAGTCGCGCGTCATGCCGGTCGTTACCGGCCCGATCAAGCGCGGCAATCTGCAATACACCGCGATGTGGAAGACCGCGCAGCGCATCACCGAGAAGCCGGTGAAATGGGGCTCGGTGTCGGCGGAGATCGTCACCTTCGCGTTGCAGGACCGGCACTACAAAAGCGTGCCCGACCGCATGTTCGCGATCGCGGATGCCTTCAACGAGGAATATCACGAACTCGCCGATGCCGGTTGCCCGGTCATCCAGATCGAAGAGCCGCAGATTCACTTGCTCGCGGTGCGCAACATCGTGGACTCGGTCATCAACCCGAAGCTGATGGCGGAAGTCTTCAACCGCACCGTGAAGGGCCTGCGCGCCAAGACCGAAGTCTGGGCGCACTCGTGCTGGGGCAATCCGTCGGCGCAGCGCATGTTCGGAACGGTGCAGACCTATAAGCCGGCGCTAGAAACCTACAACACGGTCGATGCCGACGTGATCACGTTCGAGTCTTCGGCCTCCGGCGGCATCGATCTCGAAGCCATCGGCAAGACCATCACCGAGAAAAAGATCTGCATCGGCGTGATCGACCACCACACCTTGCAGGTCGAGCGGCCCGAGGATGTCGCCGCCCAAATCCGCGCGGCGCTTAAGTACATTCCGGCCGAACGTCTGGTCATTTCGACCGACTGCGGCATGGGCCGCGAGGGCATGAGCCGCCGCCACGCCTTCTACAAAACGGTGTCGATCGTGCTCGGCACCAACATGGTGCGCAAGGAGCTGGGCGCGCCGGAGGCGAAGATTCTGGCGGCCGACGAGCGCTATTCGCTGGTGGTCGCGCCGAAAACGTAACCGCCCGCGCAAAGCCGCCGGAGCCCGCTTCACCTCTCCCAAACGGAGAGGCGAAGCGGGTATGCTGCGTCTCATGAACCTTCACGCGCTCCTCCTCGAACGCCAGTCCCAAAACCGCCCCGTCACGGTGGGTCTGATCGGCGCCGGCAAATTCGGCACCATGTTCCTGTCGCAAGCCCGGCTGACTAAGGGCCTGCATGTGGTCGCGGTGGCCGATCTCAATGTGGCGCGCGCCCGGAGCCAGCTCGCGACCGCCGGTTGGCCGGCGGAGCAGTTTGCCGCGGCCTCGCTGGGCGACGCGCTCAAGCAGCGCACCACCCATGTCACCGACAATGCGGAGGCGCTGATCGCTTGTCCCGGCGTCGAAGTGATCGTCGAGGCGACCGGAATTCCGGAGGCCGGCATCCTTCATGCGATCAAGACGATCGAACACGGCAAGCATATCGTCATGGTCAACGTCGAGGCTGACGCGGTCGCCGGCCCGCTGCTCGCCCGCAAGGCCAGGGCGGCAGGCGTGGTCTATAGCCTCGCCTGGGGCGATCAGCCGGCGCTGATTTGTGAGCACGTCGATTGGGCGCGCGCGGCGGGCTTTAAAGTCATCGCGGCCGGGAAGGGAACCCGCTACGAGCCGCACTATCATCGGTCCAACCCGGACAATGTTTGGGACATTCTCGACAAGTACCTCAACATCACCGACCGCACGTCGATCAATCCGAAGATGTTCAACTCGTTCGTCGATGGCACCAAGTCCGGCATCGAGATGACGGCGGTGTGCAACGCGACCGGCCTTTTGCCGCAGAGCGATGGCTTGGGCTTTCCCCCCGCGACGCGGTTCGAGCTTGCGGATGTGTGCAAGCCGAAAAGCGCAGGCGGCACATTGGAGAGCGAGGGCGTTACTGAAGTCACATCCTCGGTCTATCGTGACGGCAAGGACGTGCCGCACCATCTCGCGCTCGGCACCTACGTGGTGATCGAAGGCGAGACCGAATATGCGCGGCGCTGCTTCAAGGAATACGCCATGTTGCCGGACCGCAGCGGCAGGTACGCGGCGCTCTACCGGCCGATCCATATGATCGGGCTCGAGCTCGGGATTTCGGTCGCGAGCGCGGCCTTGCGCAGGGAGCCGACCGGTGCGCCGACCGGCTTCCGATCGGACGTGGTGGCGACCGCGAAAAAAGATCTCAAGCAGGGCGAGATGCTGGACGGCGAAGGCGGTTTCTGCGTCTGGGGCAAGCAGACGCCGGCCGCTCGCTCGCTCGATGAGGGCTATTTCCCACTCGGGCTATCGCAGAACGTCAAACTCAGGCGCGAAGTCAGGGAAGGCGAGCAACTGAAATGGTCGGATGTCGTCTACGATCCAAACGATTTCGCGGTGCGGGTGCGCCGCGAGATGGAAGCGGCCTTCGCGCGTCCGAACGTTTCCGCTTAAGGCTTCCGTCATGTTGATGACCGGGCGCGAGTATCTCGAAAGCATCCGCGACGGCCGCCGTATCTACATCGGCGATGAACTGGTCGAGGACGCCACCACACATCCGGCGTTCCGCAACGCGGCGCATTCGTTTGCGATGATCTATGACCGCAAGCGTGCGGCCGAGAACCGCGACGTGATGACCGTCGAGGAGGGCGGCGAAACGTTCTCGGCCTATTTCCTGCTACCACGCACGCGCGAGGATTTGCACCGGCGGTTCGAAACGCATCGCCGCATTGCGTCGTGGACGCACGGCTTGCTCGGCCGCTCGCCGGACAATTTCCCGAGCTACGTCAGCGGCCTGGTGATGGACCCGGCCATGTTCGACCGCATCCGTCCGGGCTTCGGCGACAACATCCGCAATTATTACCAGCACATGCGGTCGAACGACATTTTCGCCTCCCACACCGTGACCAATCCGCAGGGCTGGCGCGCCGCGGCCGACGGACCAAAGCGCACGCCGCCGACCTTGCGCGTTATCGCCGAGGACGACCGCGGCGTCACCATCAACGGGCTGAAGATGCTCGGCACCGCATCGGTGTTCTGCCACGAAACCTGGTGCGGCAACCTGCAGCCGGTCGCGCCGGGACAAGAGAAAGAATCTATCACCTGCGCGGTGCCGCTGAATGCGCCGGGCGTCAGTATCTGGGCGCGCAAGCCTTACGAGCGCTACGCGGAAAGCGAGTTCGATAATCCGCTGGCCGCGCGCTTCGACGAAACCGACAGCGCGGTGCTGTTCGAGAACGTGAATGTGCCGTGGGAACGCGTGTTCTGTCACGACAACGTCGAGATGAGCCGCGCGATCTACATGCGGACGCCGGGCCACGCCATGGCGAACCATCAGGCCAACGTCCGCTTCCTGGAAAAGCTCAATCTGATCGTCGGCGTTGCCATGAAGCTCGCCGAGATGAACAACGTGCGCCAGATCCCGGCGGTGCAATTTACGCTCGGGCGGCTCGCCGCGATGCAGGCGACGCTCGAAGGCCTAATCCTGGGTCAGATCAACGCGGGCGAAGAGCAGATGCCCGGCTATCACACGGTCAACCGGCGCTATGTCTATGCCGCACTGCATTGGTGCACCAACCACCATTCGGAAATTTGCGACACGGTGCGGGAGCTGATGGGCGCCGGCGTGTTCCAGATGCCGGCCGACGAGTCGGTGCTGCACGATCCCAAGCTACGCGAGACTTTCGAGACCTATTGGTCGGTGCCCGGACAATCCGCCAAGGATCGCATGAAGCTGTTTCGCCTGGCCTGGGACCTGCTCGGATCGGATTTCGCCGGGCGTCACATGCAATATGAGAAATTCTACGCCGGCCCCGGCTTCGTCATGAATAGCTACAGCTATCAATCCGCGCCATGGCAGGATTGGTCCGGGCAGGTGGACGATCTGATGGCGAGCTACGACGCGGCGCCAGACAAGCCGCGCCAGTGAGCTATCCTTGCGGCGCCGGGCCGCATGACGAGCGCGGCTGTTGCGATCTTTTCGGGCTGGCTGCCGCGGCGCTCCTATGCCATCCTTTTGCGCGCTGCTGACAGATCAAAGCAGGGAAGGACGGGCGCGGGCTGACGCCTGTTGCTATCGGGAGGGAAGAATGACGACCAGACACCACATGTGGCTCGACGCGATGGTGGCCGTTCTGGCCTGCGTGCTGCTGCCGCTCGGATTCGCATCCGATGCGCAAGCGCAGCAGACCTTCGTGATGAAGCTCAGCACCGCGACGCTGAACGACACCCAGCACGAATATCTTAAGCGCCTCGCCGCTGCGGTTGAGAAGGACTCGGGCGGCCGCATCAAGGGCGAGGTCTATCCTGCAAGCCAGCTCGGCCCGATCCCGCGTCAGATCGAGGGTGTGCAGTTCGGCTCGATCCAGGGCTGGATGGGCCCCCCGGAATTCCTGGTGGGCGTCGACGTGCGTTACGAGTCGTTGAGCGCGCCCGGCCTGCTCAGCAGCCCGGCGCAGGCCTACAAGCTCATCGCCGATCCGGCCGTGCAGAAGATGCTGTTCGGCCTCGGCGACGCCAAGGGCCTGGAAGGCATCGGCCTCGCGCCGATCGGTCCCTCGTCCATCGCGGTGCGCAAGGAAGTGAAGACGCTCGCCGATCTGAAGGGCATGAAAATCCGCGTGCTTGCCTCACCGTTCCAGCTGGAGCTGATCCGCCGTATGGACGCCTCGCCGGTGGCGATGACGCTGGCCGATGTGCTGCCCGGCTTGCAGCAGGGCACCATCGACGCCGCGCTTGGCGTCATCACAGTGTGGACGCCGTTCCAGTATCAGGACGCGGCCAAACACGTGATTAACAACGACCAGCCTTACATCAGCTCCATCTTCGTTCTGAGCAAGCGCTGGATGGCTACATTGCCGCCGGACCTTCAGAAAATCGTCCGCGACAACGCCACCAAGCTCAATGCGGAAATCGTGCCGTTCGTGCAGGAGTTCTTCACCAAGCAAACTGATCTCTGGAAGAGCAGGGGCGGCCTGATCATCGAGCCGCCGGCTGCGGAAAAGGCTGCCGTTGCGGCAAAAATCTCGACGATCGCGCAGGACCTGTCGAAGGACAAACCGGAGCTCGCGGCCGCCGTGAAGGTCATGTTCGACTCCGCCGCGCGCCACAAGTAGCCATGTATCATCACCCGCGCGCGGCTGTGCCGGCCGCGCGCGGGCTTTTCCTGCCGGGCTACGCGACCGTCAAAAAGGGAACGCACGTCCGCGTTTTTTGCAATGACTGACGTGGTGTTGCGCGGCGTGCGCGGATTTGTTTCGTGTCTGCGAGTGTTGGGCGCGCTTCTTCTTCTCGCGAGCGTCGCAATCAATTTCAGCAACGTCATCGGCCGTTACTTCTTCAGCGCTTCCATCCATTGGGCGGAGGAGGCGATGCTTTTCCTTATGGTCGGCTGTGTGTTTTTGGGTAATGGCGTGGTCGCCTGGTCCGGCCGGCAGATCAGGATGGACGTGATCATCGGCATGATGCCCAGAAGGCTCCGCGAAGCGCTGGACCTGTTTTCGGAGCTGCTCTTCATCGTCACCGCGCTGATGATCGTTGTCTTCTCCTGGCCGGTGATCCGAGACCTGTGGGCCTTCGATCAGCGCAGCCAGTCGGCCGATGTGCCGATGGTGCTGCCGCAGGCCATGGTGCCGATCGGACTGTCGATCATGGTGTTCCTGGTGGTGGTTCGCCTGCTCACCGGCGGCGATACCGGCGCCTCTCGCAACCCGGGCCATTGAGCGGCAACGCGTCCATGGCAGCCATCCTGGCCTTCTTCGTCTTGCCCGCGGTGCTGCTCATCCTCGGCGCGCCGATCTTTCTGGTGCTGCTGACGACCTGCGTGGCGATCGTGCTGTTCGTCGCCGACGTACCAACCGAATCGCTGCAAACGTTTCTGTTCAGCGGGCTCGACAATTTTCCGCTGCTGGCCGTGCCGTTTTTCATCCTGGCCGGCGAGATCATGGCGCAGGGCGGCATCGCGCGCCGGGTGGTGGTGTGGGTGATTTCGCTCGTCGGCGGGGTGCGCGGCTCGCTCGCGGTGACGACGGTCGCGGCCTCGGAGGTTTTCGGCGCCATGGCGCACACCGCGGTCGGTACCGTGGTGGCGGTGGGGCGTATGCTGTACCCCTCGCTCAAGGAGAACGGCTACAACGAACGCTTCGCAGTCGGGTTGATCGCGTCATCGGGCGCGATCGCAGTCGTGATCCCGCCCTCGATCGCGATGATCCTCTATTCGGTGTCGGCGCAGCAGTCGGCGGTGGCGCTGTTCACCGCCGGCGTATTGCCGAGTCTGCTGATCGGTCTGGTCGACGCGATCTATGTGATGATCTATGCCCGCATCAAGGCGGTGCCGCTGACGTCCCGAGCGCGCTGGGACACAATCTGGACCTCGACCAAGGAGGCGAGTTGGTCGATCAGCACCATCGTGGTGATCCTTGGCGGTATCTATGGCGGGGTGTTCACGCCAACCGAAGCCGCGGGCGTCGCGGTGGTCTATTCGCTGTTCGTCACCATGGTGGTGCATCGCGAGGTGGGCCCGCGCGAGCTCTGGCGCATCATCCAGAGCTCGGTGTTCCTGATCTCGCAGATCCTGCTGATCGTCACCGCGGCGGGACTCTATTCGTGGCTGCTCACCACCAGCGGCATTCCGCAAAAAATGATCGCCGAGGTCAACGCGCTGCACCTGCCGCCGTGGGGCCTACTGCTGTCGATCAACATCATCCTGCTGATCATGGGCAGCTTTCTCGAGCCGCCGGCAGCGATCCTGATCCTGACGCCGCTGCTGCTGCCGCTGGTGCAGGCGGTGGGCGTCGATCCGATCCACTTCGGTATCATCATGGCCGTGAACTTAAGCATCGGCATGTATACACCGCCGTTCGGGCTCAACCTGTTCGCAACGCAGGCGGTGTTTCAAACCCCGCTCGGCAACATCTACCGCGGCGTGCTGCCGTTTCTGGCGATTAATTTTGCGACACTCCTTCTGATCACCTACGTTCCGTGGATCTCCATGGTGCTGCTCGGCAAGTAGGCTGGCGGAAGCCTCAGATTTTGTTTTGAATAGGTCTATGCTTGACGCTATAGCTAAGTCCTAAGCCGGTGTGGCGGAATGGCAGACGCAATCGATTCAAAATCGATCGCCCAAAAGGCATGTGGGTTCGACTCCCTCCACCGGCACCAATTGCTCTGCCAATGTCTGACGTCGTCTCGAACGATTTCTGGCCGTCGCCTCTGCGGATCAACCCCTGCGATGCTGGCATGCCACCCAGGATGGGACGGGATACGGTCTGCAATTATTGCTAGTCACCGTTTTGAAAGCACCGGAATGGGGCTCTGATTTTCTAAAGCGCGGGTGTGACAAAAATTTGCAACACTTGGTCATCACGATACGTACGTAGGCGAACAGGTCCGGAGAAAATTGCTCTTATTCGGCGTTTATTGTCTCTCGCGGATTTTTGCTCTGATTGATCGGCGCGGGTTATTTCGTGTTAAACCCAGCATTACAGAATAATGGCGTATTCAATGTATTATTCCACCATAACGTGCTTGCACTTGGATTGAATCTGACTATTAAACAGATATTCTTCTCATTTTGGAGCGGTTATGGCTAGAAAATCAAACCTCGCCTTGATGTCCGTCGAGGCCTTGTTCAAGCTGCGTGAAGAAGTATCGACCATATTGTCCACGCGGGCGCATGAGTTGCGGGCGCAGCTTGCCAGGTTAACTGGCGGCGAGGTCGGCAACGCCAAACGCCGCGGCCGTCCGCCGGGCCGAAAAGGCAAAAAAGTCCCAGCCAAGTACCGTGGGCCGAAGGGCGTGACATGGAGCGGCCGTGGCCTGAAGCCGCGCTGGCTGACCGCGGAGCTCAAGAAGGGCAAGAAGCTCGAAGATTTTGCGATCAAGAAGGCGGCTTGATTGCCAATGCTGATATGAGGCCGGCCTGCCGGCCTTATATCGAGCATGCCGCCACCGCAGCCCTACTGATCGATTTGCGATCTTTATAGGCCTGCATCGACAAGTTCGGCTGCATCGACAAGAAAAAAGAGCGTGAGCCGAAGTGGTATCGTGGTAGTCGATGCCTCTCATATCGCGCGCTCGCTTCGTGGTATAGGAACTCGCTATGTCAAAAAATGGCGGTGTGGCGGGCCGCTTGACAGGGCGGACGGATTGACCGGCGCTCCAGGGCAGCCGACAATACAAATTGTGGCAATTGGACAGTAGAGGCGCACGCGGAAGACAATGCCGAGAATAATAAATTCGATCGACAAGCAGGTCGGCCAAAATATTCGCATTTTTCGTGAGGCCAAGGGCCTCTCGCAAACCAAGCTCGGCGACGCCATCGGCGTGACGTTCCAGCAAATCCAGAAATACGAAAAGGGCACCAACCGAATCGGAGCTGGGCGGCTCGTCCAGATTGCCGAAGTTCTGGGTCTGCCGATCGCGCGCATATTCGATAGCGTGGCGAGCATCGTTGGCACGCGCCAGGGCGGCCCGGTGGTCACCGACCTTCTCAGCGCACCTTATGCGGTGGATATGCTTCAGGCCTTCTCGAAGGTCCCGAGCAATAGCGTCAAGCGGAGCCTGGTGGCTTTAACCCAGTCGGTTGCCAACCCGCCGAAGGGCCATTCGTGATCATTTTTCGATTTTGATGCCCGCCTGCCGGATAATCCGCTCATAGCGTTCCGCATCCGCGCGGATGCGTTCGGCAAATGCCTCCAGGCTCACGGGCTCCGGTTCGGTGCCGGTGTCGTTCATGCGTCTGCGAACCCCATCGTCTTGCAATATGCGCACGATCGCTTGATCGATCCGGCGAACGATGGCGTCAGGTGTTCCGGCGGGGGCGAAGACGCCGAGCCAAAGCGTGGCGTCGATCGGCAGGCCGCTTTCCATGAGTGTCGGCCATGACGCCGGCAGATAGGCCGGTCGCCGCTTGCCGGTCAGCGCCAGCATTTTCAGCTTCCCGGTATCGACGAGGCCTTGAACGGGCGGCGGCGATACGATGGCGAGCGGAACAGTACCGCTGACGACGTCGTTCACCGCTGCCGGTCCGCCCCGATAGGGAATGTTCTGCAGCTTGATACCGGCTTCGGCGGCGAGCCATTCGCCGGCGACGTGATTGACCGTTCCGGCGCCGGGGATCGCATAGCCGAGACTGACCGCGCTCGTCTTGGCGTACGCGATCATTTCCTTCAGGTTGTTGAAAGGCGCTTTCGCCGTGGCGACTACGACCAGCGGATTGCTGGTGACCATCGTGACTGGAATGAGATCCTTGTATGGGTCGAACGCCATACGGGGCATCAGCGATGGTTGGGTGACAAAATCGCCGGGGCTGAAAAGCAGCGTGTAGCCGTCCGGCTGGGCCTTGGCGACGACCTGCGCGCCAAGGGTCCCGCTCGCGCCAGGTCGGTTCTCGATAATCACCTGCTGGCCGAGCGCCTCGCCGAGCTTTTGGGCGATGGGACGGGCCACCGCATCCACCCCACCGCCGGGCGGCAATGGGACGATGAGATGAATTTGCCGCGTCGGATAATCCTGCGCCTGGGCCGTGATCGGCGCCGCCGCGGACAGAAACGCCAACATCAATATGCGTAGAATCCGTTGCATCGTTTCCATCCGGTGATCGAATTGAATTTTCGCAGTATCCAGGTACTAAGCGCGCGACGGCTTGAGGTTGGCCGCATGGATACCAGCGATTTTGCCCCCCACCAGGCACTCCGAATAATTTGCGCCAGAAAAATACAGATGACCAAAGACACTGCCAAGCTCTCCCGCGACATAGAGGCGCGGGATGGGTTCGCCATAGGAGTTGAGCACCCGCTGGTGCTCGTCGTGGGGCAGGCCGCCCTGCGTGTTGGAAACAACCGGCCACACCCGCGCGGCGGAAAACGGGGGCTCGACGATCGGCATCATGCTGGCGGGCGGACGTCCAAATTCACGATCGCTCCCCGCCGCGCAGGCGATATTCCATTCGGAAACCGTGCTGGCGAGAGCGCCGGCATCGAGGCCGAATTCTTCGGCAATGCCGTCCAGGCTGGGCCGCGTGGTCAGAACCGCATCGTCGAAATCTCGCAGGCTGTGCTTGCCGAAACGCGCCGCGATATCGGGATCGTTATAGCTTGGCTCGCAAAGCGTATAGAGCTCGCGCCCCTTGGCATCGACAATCAGGAGCGACGGAATGCGCGGGTATGTCCGCGTCATCGGATCGTAGAGAGCCATCGGCCGGTGATTGGTGTCCTGCATGTAAGGTTCGTATTCGTTCATGTAGCGCTTGGCGCGCTGATCGACGATGATCCAGCTCATCATGTCTTGGCGGTTGGACGGTGTGCCGGCGATCCAGTTGCGCATCCGGCGAATGCGGATGCCAAGCTTGAACGCGGCGTCGGGGTGATGAAAACCATAGACCCCGTGCAGATGCCACAGGTGCCAAAGACCAGCGCCCGCCTCCTGCGCCATCTGGATTCCATCGCCGGTATTCCCGAAGGTCGCGACCGGCCGCATCGGCGGCGTCGGCCAGAACTGCCGCTGCAATTCATCCGACGCTTCGAAACCGCCGCACGCCAGCACGATGCCGCGCCGGGCCGAAATCGCCTCGCCGCCGCATCGGACGCCTCTGATCTCACCGTTCTCAAACCACAGCCGATCCACGGGTGAACCCAGGCGCACCGGAATGCCCCGACGCTTGATGTGCTCGTGGACCACTTTGAACATTTTCCGGCCGTTGACCTCACCCTCAGCCCGCGTGTGCGGATATTCGACGGCGGGATCGAAACCCGGGACGTTACAGACCTCGACATAACCCCAGGTTTCGTAACCGGGCAGGGCGTAATTGCCTCGCACATTCTGAGTCTTCGCCGTCGCACCGACTGCCGCGGCCAGACCTTTGACATAGTCCGTGAGTTCGACAGCACCCTCGGCCAGCACCCGCAGGACGGCATCCGGCGTTGTGCCTTTGCAGCTTTCTTTCAGATAGGCGAAGGCCTTGTCGGCGTCGCCGGCAATTCGCGCGCCCCCGCCGGCGCAGATGGAAATGCCACCAGGGAACGGTTCCTTCTCAAGGAGGAGAACCTTCGCCCCTGCATCATGCGCTTCGATGGCGGCGACTGCTCCCGCTAGACCGAAACCGACCACGACGACATCGAACGCATCCCCATTTAGTTTCGCTTTCAACCATTCGTCTCCGCGGATGCATTCTGCCTTGGCATAGCCGGTCAAGACATAGCCGACCTTGATGCCGGGCGCACCGCGGATTGTCGCATATCTTCAGTGTGATTGTGGGGTGCGCCTAGCTCGGCATCGAGGGCTGTGACACTATTATTGATTATTGCGGGCTGGCGTGCCTGCAAGATAGTGCGCGGTTTTTGAATGACTGTTCCGCGAAAAAACCGAAATATTCCACCTCAGCTTTTGCGCTCGTTCGTCGCAATTAGCGAGCACGGCAGCTTCAGCAAGGCAGCCGCAGACCTGCATCTCACGCAGCCGGCCATTAGCCGCCAGATCAAGCAATTGCAGCAGTTGGTGGGCGGCGATCTCTTTAAAAAGAAAGGATTGAGCGTCGGTCTGACGGAACTTGGGTCAAGGGTCAAAGCCCACGCACAACGCGTGCTGACGCTCAACGACCAGATGATTGGGATCGGCGGCCGCGACGCCAAACTCGAAACAATTCACTTGGGGATCCAAGGCGTCTTTGCCCGCAAGCTGCTCGCCGACGTGTACAGCCGCCTGCCTCCTGCGACGCCTCATCTTGAGTGCCGCTTTATCTGTGGCAGCGCGACGTTTCTCGCGGAAAAGCTCGCTTCCGGATATGTCGATCTGGTTTTCGCTCTGGTGCCGAATGAGTCGCGGCGCAATCTGCTAGCCGAATGGCATGAAAAAATAGTCTGGATCAGTGCGCCGAACTTTTCTTTGGACGACGACGCGATCGTGCCTTTCGTCGGCCGCGAACAGGGGTTCATCGACAGCAGGGTCATCCAAGTGTTGGACGATCACGACGTGCCCTACAACATGGTCTTTACGGCCGGCGATTTGAACGCGCTCGCCGCCGCCGTCGAAGCCGGCATCGGGGTCATGGTTGCGCCCGAACGGGTTATTCCGCTGCCGCTTGTCGTTGCCCGGGATAGGGTCCTGCCGAAGCTCCCTGAAATACGCGCGGGCGTGTATTTCAAGGAAGGATTTGATCTGAAACGCCACCGGTCGATCGTCGATGCGTTCTTGTCAGCCGTCATGCCGGCCCGCGTGACGCGCGGTGGCGACGGCCGCCGCCCGTAGCAGGGCACTCCCTCCGTGCCTGGCAGCGGAGGCAGATGTTTCATGATTTTCATAGGATACCCCGTTCACGTCACAACCCGAAAATCCTTTGGATTGATGATGCGGAAGTTGTCGGTGACCGAATCGCGGAATCGCGGCCAATTCCGGGGAACTCTTTCACGCAGGAACCCAAGCGTCGCATCGGCGAATTGGGCGCAAGTCGCGT
>CAMDDZ010000030.1 GCA_945893145.1 Rhodoplanes serenus
ACCCTCTCCCCGCACGCGGGGAGAGGGAGAAGAGCGCGCGCGGCTACAATCAATTCCCCGACAATTGCCGCAGGCGCGGGCCGGTCTCCGGCGCGCGCTTGATCACCGACTGCCACGCGACCTCGTTCGCCTTGTCGAGAAACTTCTTGCTCTCGGCGGGGCCGAAGTCGATCGGCTGGATACCGGCCGCGGCCTGGCGATCGCGCTCAGCCTTGATCAGAGCCGGGTTCTCGGCATCGAGCCCCTCGAGCCAGAGCGCTGCATCGTTGAGCACCTTGCGTTGCGCGTCGTTCAGGCCCTTCCAGACATCGAGGTTGACCAGGACGTTGACCTCGACGCTGTAGAACGCGGGCTCAAGCCGGAACTTGGTCGCCTTGTCCCAGCCCAGATCGAAGATGCCGGTGACCGGCCAGCCGTAGCCATCCACCACGCCGCGCTCGAGCGCGGTGTAGACCTCGCCGGGCGGCGTCGTGATCGCCGTGCCGCCGAGCGCTTCGACGATGTCCTTATAGACCGGCGTGACGCGGATCTTCAGGCCGGTGAAGTCGAGCTTCTCGATCTTCTTGTTGAGATAGATGTGGAACGGCACGTTGTAGAACTGGCGCGCCAGATATTGCGAATTGAGCTTCTGATTGTGAAGCTGGTTGATGTACTCCCAGGTGCCGTTGGTGCGTTGCTCGCTCATTGGCTTGCTGATGAGCTTGAAGCCATCCGACTCCGGCATCAGGTTGGTGTAGAACGCGCCCGTCACGTTCGCCATGTCCACCACCTTGGTGCGCACCGCGTTGCCGACCTCGAACGGCGGCATCGCGCGCGGCCCGCCGATATAATTGATCTGAACGACGCCCTTGCCGGTGGCGTTGACGCGCTCGATGAAGCGCTCGAAATTCTTCGAGAACTGCGTTTTTTCCGCAAAGGACGTGACCGCCCGCAGCGTCACCTCCTGGGCCAAGGCAGGGCCAGCCGAGACGGCCAGCAGCGCAGCAAAAAGGAGTGTCTTCTTCATCGGTCGGTTCCCCCGGTCGGATTTGGTTCGGAAAGGCTCCCTTCTATGTTAGTTGAAGCGATCAGGCCGCGCCAATGCGCCCAAATGCGCCGTCGGGCCGCTTTCGGCCCAATAGGCCTTTGAATATAATCGGATTCCGAGGCCCGAGCGGCCTCACGAGGGATACATGGCGGAACGTTCGTTCAAGGAAGAAGTCCAGAAGCTGAAGCTCGGCGAGGGCGAGGAATTCCACGGCGAAGGCATCCTGGCCGTGACCAAGGCGCTGCTGCAATCGGGCGTCTCTTACGTCGCCGGCTACCAGGGCGCGCCGATCTCGCACCTGATGGACGTGCTGGCCGACGCCAGTGAGATTTTGGAGGGGCTCGGCGTCCACTTCGAGAACAGCGCCAGCGAGGCGACCGCGGCCGCGACGCTGGCGGCTTCTGTGAACTATCCGCTGCGCGGCGCCATCACCTTCAAGTCCACGGTCGGCACCAATGTGGCGTCCGATGCACTCGCCAACCTCGCGTCCGGCGGCGTCACCGGCGGCGCGCTGATCATCATTGGCGAAGACTACGGCGAAGGCTCCTCGATCATGCAGGAGCGCGTACATGCATTTGCGATGAAATCGCAGATGTGGCTGCTCGATCCGCGCCCCAACCTGCCCTCGATCGTGCGTGCGGTGGAAACGGCGTTCGAGCTTTCCGAGGTGTCGAACACGCCCGTCATGATGATGATGCGGATTCGCGCCTGTCATGTGTACGGCCGCTTCACCACCAAGGCCAACAAGCGTCCCGAGTTCGGCCTGACCGACGCGCTGGAGAACCCGCGCCGCGATCTGTCGCGGATCGCCATGCCGCCGATGACCTACGTGCACGAGAAGGACAAATGGGAGAAGCGTTGGCCGGCGGCGGTGAAATATGTCGAGGACCAGCGGCTCAACGAATTCTTCGATGGCGAAGCGAACGACATCGGCATCGTGGTCCAGGGCGGGCTCTACAACAGCACGATCCGCGCGCTGATGCTCAACGGGCTCGCCGATGCGTTCGGCGAGAGCAAAGTCCCGCTCTACGTGATGAACGTCACCTATCCGCTGGTCGACAAGGAGTTCGTCCGCTTCTGCGCAGGCAAGAAGGCGATCCTGATCGTCGAAGAAGGCCAGCCCGATTACATCGAGCAGGCCGTCAACACCATCCTGCGCCGCGCCGACATCCAGACTCGCATCCACGGCAAGGACATGTTGCCGATGGCGGGAGAATACACCGGCGCAGTGGTGCGCGCCGGCGTCGCCAAGTTCATCGAGAAGACGCGGCCCGATCTGCTGCCGGCTGCGCTTCCCGCGGCCGAAGTCACACCACTCAAGCAACGCGAAGTCACCGCCGCCAAGGCGGTCGACAGCCAGGTGCATGGCCGGCCGCCGTCGTTCTGCACCGGCTGCCCGGAGCGGCCGATCTTCGCCGCCATGAAGCTCGTCGAGCGCGAGCTTGGCAGCCATCACGTATCGGCCGACATCGGCTGCCATCTGTTCTCGATCTTCCCGCCGTTCAACGTCGGCGCCACCACGATGGGCTACGGACTCGGCGCCGCCGGTGCCTCGGCGCTCAACGTCCGCGCCGGCAAGCGCGCCATCGCCATGATGGGCGACGGCGGCTTCTGGCATAACGGCCTGACCAGCGGCGTCGGCAATGCGGTGTTCAACAAGAGCGACAACGTTCTGATCATCGTCGATAACGGCTATTCGGCCGCGACCGGCGGACAGGACATCCCCTCTTCGTTCCATGCGAACGCCAGCCGCGGCACGCAGAACTCGATCGAGAAGGCGGTGCGGGGCGTCGGCGTCACCTGGGCGAAGACGATCAACCACACCTATGACGTGGCGCTGATGCGCGACACACTGAAAGAGGCGCTGACCACCAAGGAGCCAGGGCCCAAGGTGATCATCGCGCATTCGGAATGCATGCTGAACAAGCAGCGCCGCATCCGGCCGCTGCTGCGCAAGGCCGCGCAGCAGGGCCAGCGCGTGGTGCGCGAGCGCTTTGGCGTCGATGCCGACACCTGCACCGGCGACCATTCCTGCATCCGGTTATCGGGCTGCCCGTCATTGACCATTGCGCCCAACCCCGATCCGCTGCGGCGCGAGCCGGTGACCAAGGTGATCAACTCTTGCGTCGGCTGCGGCCTGTGCGGCGAGGTCAGCCACGCCGCCGTGCTGTGCCCGTCGTTCTACCGTGCCTCGCTGATCACCAATCCGACCGGCTGGGACAAGTTCAAGGCGCGCCTGCGTGCCGCAGTGATCGGCTTCTTCCAGCGGCGCATTGAGCGCAAACTGGCGGCGGCGTGATGATTACAATGTGGCTGACTGTCATTCCGGCCGAGCGCGAAGCGCGAGTGCCGGAATCCATAACCCCGGTCTGTGGTTATGGATTCCGGGATCGCCGCTATGCGGCGCCCCGGAATGACGGCGGAGAGATACGGCCATGACCGCAAGCCCCGAACGACGCCCCATCACCATCGCCATTCTCGCCATGGGCGGCGAAGGCGGCGGCGTGTTGGCGGAGTGGATCGTCGATCTCGCCGAACGCGGCGGCTACATCGCGCAGATGACCTCGGTGCCGGGCGTGGCGCAGCGCACTGGAGCCACCAACTACTACGTCGAGCTGTTCCCCAAAACCGGCGGGCAAAGCAACTTGCGCGCGCCGGTGCTCGGCCTCACGCCGGTGCCGGGCGACGTCGATATCGTGATTGCCTCCGAGCTGATGGAAGCTGGCCGCGCGGTGCAGCGCGGGCTGGTGACCCCCGACCGCACGACATTCATCGTCTCGACCAACCGCGTCTTCTCGATGACGGAGCGGATCGCGCTCGCCGACGGCCGCGTCGACTCCAGCGTGCTGCTGGAAGGCTGCCGCGTCGCTGCCAAGCGCCTGATCCACGGCGACATGGCGCAACTCGCCGAAGCGACCGGCAGCGTGATCAGCGCCGTGCTGTTCGGCGCGCTCGCGGGCTCCAAGGTGCTGCCGATGCAGCGTATGGCGTTCGAGGCTGCGATCCATCGCGGCGGCGTCGGCGTGAAGGAAAGCATCGCGGCGTTCGCGGCCGGCTTCGCGGCGGCTGAGAGCGGGCCTGCGCCGGTGAAGGCTCCGGCGCCCGCGGCCGAAAACGTTTCGGCGTCGCTTGCGCCGCTGATGGCAGAAGCCGACGCCTATGCAGAACCAGCCCGCACATTCGTCCGCGCCGGCATCGAGCGCACCGCCGACTACCAGGATGCGGCCTACGCGCGGCAATATCTCGACCGGCTAAAAGCCGTTGCCGACGCCGACCGGCGCTACGGCGACGGATCGGGGCTGCTGCTCACCGAAACCGCCCGCGAGCTTGCGCTGGGCATGTCTTATGAGGACACCGTCCGCGTCGCCGAATTGAAAATCCGGCCGAGCCGGTTCGAGCGCGTGCGCCAGGAGGTGCAACTCGCCGACGGCCAAATCCTGGAGATCGCCGAATTCCTTCACCCGCGCGTGGAGGAAATCGCCGACACCCTGCCGGCCGGTCTCGGCCGCTGGCTGCTCAACAGCGGCTGGCCGCGGCGGTTGCTGGCGCGCTTCACCCAGAAGGGCATGGTGCTGAAGACCTCGACGGTCCGTGGCTTCCTGATGCTCTACATGGTGGCGGCGCTGAAGCCGACGCGCCGCCGCTCGCTGCGGTTCCAGACCGAGCAGGCATTCCTGGAGGACTGGCAGCGCCGCATTCTCGCGATCGCGCCCGCGAACTACGCGCTCGCAGTCGAGATCGCGCTCACCCGCACGCTGGTGAAGGGCTATAGCGACACCCATGAGCGCGGCCGCGAGCGTTACGCCACGCTGATGCAGATGCTGCCGCAGATCGCGGAGCGGCCTGACGCGGCCGCGACGCTCGCTCGCCTGCGCAAGGCTGCGCTGGCCGATGACACCGGGGCTGCGCTCACCGCCGCGATCAGGGAGATGCGGCCGCTCTCGCAGGCCGCTGAGTAGTGTGAGAGCGGCGGCGCGGCTTGGCGATTGGGCCCGCTCCATCAGGCGCGACGTGCGAGCGATCTATCTTGCCTCGCGCGACCCGCGAACACCCTGGTACGCCAAGGCGATCGCTGTCGGGGTCGCAGCTTACGCGCTTTCGCCGATCGATCTCATTCCCGATTTCATACCGATTCTGGGTCAGCTCGACGACATCATTATCGTGCCGATCGGAATCTGGCTCGCTGTCCGGTTGATCCCGCCGGATGTCCTAAACGAGCATCGCACCGCCGCCGCGCTTCTCGACGAACAAAGCCCAAAGAGTACGGGTGGCGCGGTAGCGATCGTTCTGATCTGGCTGCTACTGGCCGCAGGCTCCGGCTGGCTCATTTATCGATATTTCTGGCAGTGACCTACGGCACCACCGCTGTCGCCTCGATCTCGAGCCGCGCCTGCGGCTCGACCAGACGGCGCACCTCGACCAGCGCCATGGCGGGGAAATGGTCGCCCATCACGGCGCGATAGACCGCGCCGAGTTCCTTCCGCGCCGCCAGATATTCGTCGATGTCGCACACGTACCAGGTCATGCGCGCGATGTGCTGCGGCCGCGCGCCGCCTTCGGCCAACACGGCGACAATGTTCTCCAGCGCCTGGCGCGCCTGCGCGACGAAACCGTCGGGGAATTTCTCGTTGGCGTCCCAGCCGATCATGCCGCCGACGAAAACAAATTCGCCGTGCGCCAGGATGCCGTTGGCATAGCCTTTCGGCTGCCGCCAGCCTGCAGGCTGGAGCGTCATATGTTGACCGCCACGCGCGGGCGGCAGTTTGCGGATCGTGGTGTTGGGCACGGCGGCCTCCAGTCCGATTAAGACGCGAGCTTGCGCGACAGGCTTTCGGCGGCGCGGCGGCGCAACTCGAAGCGCTGCAATTTTCCGGTCTGCGTTTTCGGCAGTTCGGCGATGTATTCGATGGCGCGTGGATACTTGTAGGGCGCAATCGCTGCCTTGACGTGATCCTGCAGCAGCTTGGTCATGGCGGCGTCGGCGGCGTGGCCCGCGCGCAGCACCACATAGGCCTTCACGATCTGGCCGCGGTCCTCGTCGGCAGCGCCGACCACGCCACATTCGGCGACCGCCGCGTGCATGAGCAGCGCCGCCTCGACCTCAGGGCCCGCGATGTTGTAACCGGCCGAGATGATCATGTCGTCGAAGCGCGCCTGGTACCAGAAGTAGCCGTCGGCATCCATCAGGTAGGTGTCGCCGGTGACGTTCCAGCCGTTTTGCACGTAGGTGCGCTGGCGCTCGTCGGCGAGATAGCGGCAGCCGGTCGGCCCGCGCACCGCGAGCCGCCCGATGGCGCCGAGCGGCGCTACGTTGCCGTCGGCGTCGAGAATGCAGGCCTCGTAGCCCGACACCGGCTTGCCGGTCGAGCCGGCGCGCACCTCGGGCTCGGGCGAACCGATGAAGATGTGCAGCATCTCGGTCGCGCCGATGCCGTCGAGGATTCTGATCCCGGTCGCCTTGTGCCAGGCCTCGAACGTGGCCTTCGGCAGCGATTCTCCGGCCGAGACGCATTTGCGCAGCGACGAGATGTCGTGCGCGGCGAGTTTGGGAAGCATGGCCCGATAGGCGGTCGGCGCCGTGAACGGAATGGTGATTTTGTATTTGGCGATCGCCTCAAGCAGCTGGTCCGGGCCGGCCTGCTCGAGCAGGACGGTCGACGCGCCGATCCGCAGCGGAAACAGCACCAGGCCGCCGAGCCCGAACGTAAACGCGATTGGTGGCGAGCCGGTGAAACGGTCGGTGGGCTCGGCGCGCAGCACGTGCCTGGCGTAAGAGTCGCAGATCGCCAGCATATCGCGATGAAAGTGCATGGTGCCCTTGGGCTCGCCAGTCGTGCCCGACGTAAACGCAATCAGGCACACGTCATCGCTGGCGGTGTCGCAGGCGGCAAATGTCTCGTAGCCCGGTTTCCGCATCAGCGTTTCGAGCGCGCCCGCGCCGTCCCCCCAATAGACGATGTGTTCGAGCTCAGGCGACTGTGCCTTGGCCTTTTCCATTTCGTCGGAGAGCCGCGCATCGCACAGCGCAAACGCGATCTTGGCCTTGGCCAGCGGATAGCTCAGCTCCTTGGCGCGCAAGAGCGGCATGGTGGCGACCACGACGCCGCCCGCCTTGATGACCGCGAAATAGGCCGCGACCATCATCGGATTGTTGGGGCCGCGCAGCAGCACGCGGTTCCCGGCCACCAGCCCGAGATCGCGGGTCAGCACATTGGCGATGCGGTTCACGCGCTCATTGAGCTGCGCATAGGTCAGCGTTTCGGCGGGCGAGATAAGGCAGGTGCGGCCGCCCTCGCCGGCCGCAACCCAGCGATCGACCCATTCGGTGACGCAATTGAGCCGCTCGGGATATTGCAGCTCCGGCAGCGTAAACTTGAAGTCGGGCCAAAGCGCGCGCGGCGGCAAGTTATCGCGCGCAAACGTATCGACGTGACCGCTTTTTGCCATCGTCAACCTCCTATTCGGCCGCGAGCGCCGGTTTCCCCGCGTGGCCTTTCATCGCCTCACGCGCAATCACGATCTTCTGCACCTCGGTCGCGCCCTCGTAGATGCGGAGCGCGCGGATTTCCCGGTAGAGTTCCTCGACCTTGACACCTTTGGTGACGCCGAGCCCACCGTGGATCTGCACCGCGCGGTCGATCACGCGCTGCGCAGCCTCCGTTGCGAACATCTTGGCCATCGCGGCCTCGCCGGTGACGCGCTCTGCGCCCTGATCCTTGATCCAGGCCGCGCGATAGACCAGCAACGCCGCCGCGTCGACGTCCGTGGCGCTGTCAGCGATAGCGGCCTGCGTCATCTGCAAATCGCCAAGCGGCGCGCCGAACAGTTTGCGGCTCGCCGCATGCTCGACGGTTTCATGCAGCGCGCGGCGTGCAAAGCCCAACGCCGCGGCGCCAACCGTCGAACGGAAAATATCGAGCGTCGCCATCGCGACCTTGAAGCCGTCGCCCGGCTTGCCGAGCCGGTTCGCGACCGGCACGCGCACACCTTCGAAGCGCAGCCGCGCCAGCGGATGCGGCGCAATCACTTCGATGCGCTCGGCGACCGAGAGGCCCGGCGTATCGGCATCGACTACGAAGGCCGATAGCCCGCGCGCGCCCGGCGCTTCACCGGAGCGCGCAAACACCACGTAATGGTCGGCGATGCCGCCGTTGGAAATCCAGGTCTTCTCGCCGTCGAGCCGGATGTGTGCATTGCCATCGGGCTTCACGGTCATCGCCATGGCGGCAACATCCGAGCCGGCCTCGGGCTCCGACAGCGCGAAGGCCGCAATCGCCTTGCCGTCGCGCACTGGCCCAAGATACCGGCGCTGCAATTCGTCCGAGCCATAGAGCGAGATCGAACCGGTGCCGAGACCTTGCATCGCAAACGCAAAGTCGGCGAGCCCGTCGCGAAAGCCCAGGATTTCGCGCGCGAGGCACAGCGTTCGCACATCGAGCTTCGGATGCAGCCCACCATGCCCGGCCGGCACCACGGCCTTGAGCCAGCCGCCCTCGCCCAGCACCTTGACCCGCGCGCGACACGCCGCATCGACATCGTCGTGCGGCAGCGACGGCAGCTTGGCGTCCGCCCAGCGCGTCAGCGCCTCCGCGAAACAGCGGTGACCGTCGTCAAAGAAAGGCAGCGCGAGGGTGCTGGCGAGCGTCATCTCAATCGCCCTCGAACACCGGCTTCTGCTTGCCCGCGAACGCCCGGAAGGCGCGCGCAAAATCCTCGGTCTCCATGCAGAGCGCCTGCGCCACCGCCTCAGCCTCGATCGCCTGCTCGACCGACATGGCCCATTCCATCTCAAGCATCCGCTTGGTCATGGCGTTGGCGAAGGTCGGACCATTGGCGAGGTCGCTGGCGAGCTTTTGCGCTTCCGCGAGCACGGTCTCGGATGTGGCGAGCTTGTTGAAAAACCCGAACCGCTCCGCCTCCTCGCCGCCCATGCTGCGGCCGGTGAACAGCAGTTCGGCGGCGCGGCCCTGACCGATGATGCGCGGCAGGATCGCGCAAGCGCCCATGTCGCAGCCCGCAAGGCCTACGCGGTTGAACAGGAACGCGACCTTCGCGGCCGCGGTGCCAATCCGGATGTCCGACGCCATGGCGATGATCGCGCCGGCGCCTGCACAGACGCCGTCGATTGCCGAAATGATCGGCTGCGGCGCTGTGCGCATCGCTTTCACCACGTCGCCCGTCATCTTGGTGAAGTCGAGTAGGTCCGCCGTCTTCATCTTGGTCAACGGTTCGATGATCTCGAACACGTCGCCGCCCGAGCAGAAGTTGCCGCCAGCGCCGGTCACCACAATGGCCTTCACACCCTTGTCCTTGGCGGCGGCGCGGAACAGATCGACGATCTCGGCATAGCTGTCGAAGGTCAGCGGATTTTTCTTGTCCGGCCGGTCGAGCGTGAGCGTTGCGACCTTGCCGCTCACCGCAAAGCGCACGTGGCGCGCCTTGTAGCCGGAAAGCGGCAGCGTAACCGGGTTGGCGGCGCTCATGTCGCGGCTCCGTTCTTGGCGATCTTGCGCGCCGACGCCTTGGTCTTGGCCAGCAGCGGCATCAGCGCGTCGATGTCGGCCGGCGCTAATCCTGCAAAAATGTCGCCCACCCAATTGGCGTTGTCGCGCGCCATGGTGCGGAAGAAGCGCCGGCCTTCCGGCGTCAGGCACACAATGTGCACCCGGCGGTCGGTCGGCGACGGCTGGCGTTTGATCAGGCCGTCGGTGACGAGCCGGTCCACCAGGCCGGTGATGTTACCGTTCGATACCATCATGCGCTGCGAGAGTTCGCCGAGCGTCATGCCGTTCGGAGTGCGATCAAGCTGCGCCAAGAGATCGAAGCGCGGCAGCGTGATGTTGAAATTGTCGCGCAGGCGGCGGCGGACTTCGTTTTCGATCAGCGTCGTGCAGGTGAGCAACCGCAGCCACAGCCGCAACTCGGTCTTGTGGTCGCCCGGGCGCTCAGAAACCTTGGTTTCGGCGTCGAGCGGAATGGTGGTGCGGTCGTCCATCATGCGCCGTCCGCTCCAATCACCAGGGTCGCGCCGGTGGTCGCCGCCGCGGCTGGTGAGCAGAAATAAAGCACGGCTTCCGCGACCTCTTCGGGCCGCACCAGCCGGCCGACCGGAACCCTGGACGTGAAACGGGCGAGCGCATCCTCTTTGCTCGTTCCCCGTTCGACCAAACGATCCAGTGGCCCGCGGATCAAATCGGTGTCCACGTAGCCGGGGCACACGGCGTTGACGGTGACGCCCGATCCCGCCGTCTCCAGCGCAACCGAACGCATCAAACCGACCATGGCGTGCTTGGCCGTGGTGTAGGCCGACACGTTCGGCGAGGCACGAAGCCCCACGATCGAGGCAACCGCAACGATGCGGCCGAAGCCGCGCTCGATCATGCCCCCGAGCACGGCCTGCACCGGATGGATCATGCCGAGCACATGCACGTCGAACATGTCGCGAAATTGGCTTGGCGTCGTCTTGGCAAACGGCACCGCGATCGCGGTGCCGGCGTTGGCGATCAAGAGATCGAACGGACCGCGCGCGGCCGCCGCCTGCTTGACGCCGCTCTCGACGGCCTTGGCGTCGGTCACGTCGGCGACGATATAGCCCCTCGCCTCGCCCTTCGCGACCAAATCGGCCAGCGGCATCTCGCTGCGGCCCACCACGGTGACGCTCGCCCCGGCGTTGGCCAAAGCGGCTGCGATGGCGCGGCCGATGCCGCGTCCGCCGCCGGTGACCAGTGCGTGCCGTCCCTGCAAAGCCGCCATCAACAGGCCTCTTGTGCGGAAGATACTTTAAGCTTAAAATTTCTAAGCTTCAAGTACCTCGCCGGGCGACGGCCCGACCGCGGAGGCAGGCATGAAGGTTCACATCGTCGGCGGCGGCCCGGCCGGGCTCTACTTCGCCATTCTGATGAAGAAGGCGTGGCCGCAGACGCTCGTCACGGTGTTCGAGCGCAACAAGCCGGATGACACCTTCGGCTTCGGCGTGGTGTTTTCCGATCAGACGCTGGAGGCCTTTGAGTCCTACGATCGCGAAACCTATCGCCAGATCGTCGGCCACTTTGCCTATTGGGACGACATCGAGATTCATTTCCGCGGCACCACGCATCGCATCGGCGGCAATGGCTTCTGCGGCACGTCACGCACAATGCTGTTGAAGATTCTCGGCCGGCGCGCGCATTCGCTCGGTATCGAAATCAAGTACCAGTCCGAAGCCGATCCGGCGAAGAGCACAATCCGCGGCGCCGATCTGGTGGTGGCGGCCGACGGCATCAACTCGCGCACCCGCGAGGCGTTCAAGGGCAAGTTCAAGCCGAGCATCGAGCTGCGGCCCAATTACTTCGCCTGGATGGGCTCGAAGCGGCCGATGGACGCCTTCAACTTCTTCTTCCGCGAGACGCCGCACGGGATTTTCATCGCGCACTGCTACCAGTACCAGCCCGGCAGCTCGACCTGGGTGATGGAAACCGATCCCGAGACGTTCCGGCGCGCCGGCCTCGACAAGCTCGACGAAGCTGCATCGGCGAAATTCCTCGAAGGTGTGTTCGCCAAGGAGCTCAACGGCCACTCGCTGACCACCAACCGCTCGCTCTGGCGCAACTTTCCGACCATCCGCTGCGAGCACTGGGTGGCCGACAATATGGTGCTGATCGGCGACGCCAAGGCGACCGCGCATTTCTCCATCGGCTCGGGGACGAAGCTCGCCATGGAGGATGCGATCGCGCTCTACGAAGCGTTCCGCGCCACTGGCGGGCGCGACGTCAAGGCGGCGCTCAAGCGTTTCGAGTCGCAGCGGCGCGACGAGGTGGAGAAGACACAGCACTCGGCTGACGTCTCGCTGGTGTGGTTCGAGCACGTCAAGCGGTTCTGGAACATGGACCCGACGCGCTTCGCCTTCGGGCTGATGACGCGCTCCAAGGCGATCACCTACGACAACCTCGCGCTGCGCGCGCCCGAGTTCGTGCGCGAGGCCGACAAGCTGGTGGCGCGCGAGGTCCATGAGCAGGGCTTCGATGTCGATACCGCAAAGCCGGTGCCGCCGATGTTCCAGCCGCTCCGCTTGCGCGGCATGACGATCGGCAATCGTGTCGTGGTGTCGCCGATGGATCAGTATTCGGCCGTCGATGGCGCACCGACCGACTGGCACGTGGTGCACTACGGCGCACGCGCGATCGGCGGCGCGGGCCTGATGTTCACCGAGATGACGTGTGTGTCCGAGGAGGCGCGCATCACCAAGGGCTGCGCCGGGATGTATGACGACGCGCAGGAGGCGGCCTGGAAGCGCATCGTCGATTTCGTGCACGCCAACTCGCAGACCAAGTTCTGTCTCCAGCTCGGTCACGCCGGCCGCAAAGGCGCCACCAAGCTGATGTGGGACGGCATCGATCAACCGTTGCCCGAAGGCGCCTGGCCGGTAATCTCCGCCTCGCCGCTCCCCTACTTCCCGCACAGCCAGGTGCCGCGCGAGATGACGCGCGCCGACATGGATCGCGTCATCGCGGATTTCGTCCGGGCGGTGCAACGCGGCGGGCGTGCGGGCTTCGACATGGTCGAGCTGCACGCGGCGCACGGCTATCTGATCGCAAGCTTTATCTCGCCGCTCACCAACACGCGCCAGGACGAATACGGCGGCTCGCTCGAAAATCGCATGCGCTTTCCGCTCGAAGTGTTCCGCGCCATGCGCAAGGCTTGGCCGGACGACAAACCGATGTCGGTGCGTATTTCCGCGACCGACTGGGCCGAGGGCGGGCTAACGGCTGAGGATTCGGTCGAGGTGGCGCGGCTGTTCGCGCAAGCCGGCTGCGACCTGATCGACGTTTCGACCGGCCAGACCGTCGCCGACGCCGAGCCGGTGTATGGCCGCATGTTCCAGACGCCGTTCTCCGATCAGATCCGCAACGACGCGGGCCTCGCGACCATGTGCGTCGGCGCCATCACCACCGCCGATCAGGTCAACACCATCGTGGCGGCGGGCCGCGCCGACTTGGTGGCGCTGGCCCGGCCGCACCTGGTCGACCCGGCCTTCACGATCAAGGCCGCGGCCTGGTACGGCGCCAAGGCGGTCGGCTGCCCGCCGCAATATCTCGCCGGCCGCGATCAGCTGTTCCGCAACAGCGCCCGCGACCGCGAAGAACTGACCGAGCTGAAGCTCAAGGCCAAGCCCAAAGGCCACGCCACGACGTGGAAGCAGGCGGCGGAATAGCGCAATCGCTGGCTTGGAAGGCATCGCCGGGAAACGGTTGGCGCTTGGCTCAAATCGGGCTATTGAAGGCCCGCGCCGGGCGGCCCAAGCCCGGCATCCCTGGTGGGGGATCGTCCAATGGTAGGACACAAGACTCTGACTCTTGGTATCTAGGTTCGAATCCTAGTCCCCCAGCCAACCGGATCTCGCTCGACTGTCCGCACATTGACGCCCGCCCATCCGCGCGATTGAGTGCGCGCAACGCTTTTCCGCGACGGGACACTACTTATGAAAGCGATGCTGCTGCGCGGGCCGAACCTGCCGTTCGAGCCGGTCACGCTGCCCGATCCGGTCGCCGGGCCGGGGGAGGCCGTGGCGCGCGTCATCACCTGCGGGTCGGGGCTCACCATCCAGCACGTCAAAGCGGGACGCCGGAAGGTCCAGTTTCCACGCATCATCGGTCATGAGATCGCCGGCGAGATCGTCGCGGTCGGTCCCGGCACGGCCGGGCTGAAGGTGGGCGATCCGGTCACCACCTATTTCTATTTGAACTGCGGGCACTGCCGCTGGTGCCTGGAGAATCTCGAGCCGCTGTGCACCGACACGCGCGGCCAGGTCGGCCTCGATTGCGACGGCGCCTATGCGGAATACATCAAGCTGCCGGCGCAGAATTTCATCAGGCTGCCGGACGAGCTCGACTATAAGAAACATCCGGCCGAAATCGGCGTCATCACCGATGCGCTGGCGACGCCGCTGAAGGTGCTCCGCCGGGCGCGCATCAAGGCGGGCGAGACGGTCGCGGTGCTGGGCGCCGGCGGCGGGCTCGGCATCCACCAGCTCATGATGGCGAAATGGGCGAAGGCGCGCGTGATCGCGGTCGATACCGCAGCCAATAAATTCGAAGCCTGCCGCAAGGCCGGCGCCGACGAGGTGGTCGATGCCAGCGCTGGCCGCGTCGCAGAGCAGCTTTTGGAATTGACCAAGGGCAACGGCGTCGACGTGGTGGTCGATTACGTGTCGAAAACCTCGACGCTCGAAGCCGGCTGCAAGGCGCTCGGCCGCCACGGCCGCCTGGTGACGCTCGGGGGCTCAGGCCAGCCGTTCCAGGTTTCCGCCGCCGACCTCCTCAACAAAGAGCAGGACGTGCTGGGCAGCCGCTACGTCACCCGGGCCGAGGTTCTGGAGGCGCTCGAAATCGTCGCTCGCGGCGAGGTGTTTCCGCTGGTGACGGTGGTGCGCCCCTTAGCCGAGGCCGAGGCCGTCCACGCCCTGGTCGAACGCGGCGAGGTCACGGGCCGCGCGGCATTGCGCGTCGCGCTGTGATTGATAAAACGGCTCGCCATGAATAACGCCGATCTCATCGTCGCCACCCTGAAGGCCGCCGGCATCACGCGCGGCTTCGGCATCCCAAGCGGCAACGTGCTGCCGCTGATGGAGGCGATGCGCAAGGGCGGCATCGATTTCGTGCTGACCGCGCACGAGGGCTCGGCCGGTTTCGCGGCTGACGTCACCGGCCGCATGACCAAGGCGCCCGGGCTTTGCATTGCGACGCTGGGCCCCGGCGCCACGAACCTCACGACCGGCGTCGGTAACGCCTGGCTCGACCGCTCGCCGATGATCGCGATCACCTGCAACCTGAACACCGATCAGCTCGGCCGCCGCATCCAGATGTGGATCGACCATCACGCGCTGTTCAAGCCGATCACCAAGGCGTCGTTCCGTTTGGAGAAGGGCAAGATCGCCGAGACCGTGAAGGAGGCCGTTCGGTTGGCCATGAGCGAGCCGCGCGGACCGGTGCATCTCGATCTGCCGGAGGACGTGGCGCTGGCGCCTGTCAAAGGCGACACAGCCGCCATGAAGGCATTGTCGAAGCTGTTGGCCCCGACCGACGGCGCGGTCGCGAAAGCCGCCGAATTGATCGTCAAAGCCAAGCGCCCGATCGCGGTCATCGGTTCGTCCGCCATGCGCATGGCGAAGCCCGCGCTGCTGCTGCAGACGATCGAGCGCCACAACCTGCCCTTTGCCACCACCACCATGGCCAAGGGCATGGTCGACGAGGATCACCCGCTCTCGATCGGTGTGATCGAGCGGTCCTGCCGGCAAATCCAACGAAAGCTGCTGCGCTCGGCCGACCTGATTGTGGGGCTCGGCTACGACACGGTCGAGGTGGAGTACGAGGCCTGGATCGGCGACGTGCCGCTGCTGCAGATCGATATCGATCCGGTCGATGTCGCGCCTTCGGTCAACGTCGCGCACCAGGTGACCGGCGACCTCGACGCCGCGCTGACGAAGCTCTCAGCCCTCCCCGCCAGCCAGAATTCGTGGACACAGGATGCACTCGCAGCGCACCGGACTGCGTTTCATGCGGCACTGCGCCCTTCGACCAACAGTTTCTCGGCCCATGCCGCGATCGATGCGGTGCGGCGGGCGCTGCCGCGCGAGGGGCTGTTGTCCTTCGACGTCGGCGCGCACACCCATCAGATTGCGAGCCAGTGGACGGCGCATGCGCCGAAGACGTTCCACATCACCAACGGCTGGTCGTCGATGGGCTTCGGCCTGCCGGGCGCCATCGCGGCGAAGTTGGCGCGGCCAGACCTGCCGGTGGTCTGCATGCTGGGCGACGGCTGCTTCCAGATGACCTGCGGCGAGGTTGCGGTGGCGAAGCGCCTGGGTATCACGCTGCCCATCGTGGTGCTCGACGACAAATGGCTCGCGCTCATTAAAGTGAAGCAGATCCGGCGTCAGTTCCCGCTTTACGGCACCGAGCTGCAATCGGAGGAATACACCGAGCCACCGCAGCACTATTTCGGCGTGCCGGCCGTGGGTGTTCGCAGCGCCGAGGCGCTCGAAGCCGCGGTCAAGAAGGCGCTCGCCGCCAAGGGCCCGACCGTGATCGAGGCGGTGGTCGATTCCGACCATTACGTGGACACGGTTTACGACTAGCCCGGTTGCGCAAACGGCTCATTCGCCGCATCATTCGGGCCAACACCAGCAAACGCAACAAGAGGTTCCCATGGCTAGCAAGCTCCGGCACATCGCGGTCATCGTCGAAGACCCGGAGGCTTCCGCAAAGTTCTTCGAGGAGGCCTTCGACATGAAGCGCGCCGGCACGGCACGCCGCGGTATCTACATGTCAGACGGCATCTTCAACGTCGCGCTGCTGAAGAAGGAGACGCCGGACGAGAAGCTCGGCCTCTATCACTTCGGCATGTGGGTCGATGACCTCGACGACGCCGAGAAGAAGGTGGTTGATGCCGGCGGCAAATACCTGGCGGGCCGCCCAACCTCGGCGAAGTCGTTCTACGAGGCGAAGTACCAGTCGCCCACCGGCCTGGTTTTCGACCTCACCCACACCGGCTGGGCCGGCGCCGTGAAGGACGTCATCCCCGTCAAGGAACCCGCGCCAGCGAAGTGACCGCGCCGGCATGGCGGGACCGCCGAACTCCGTGATCGTGGTGGGTGCGGGCCCGGTCGGCCTGTGCCTCGCGCTTGCGCTCGCCCAGCGCGAGGTGACGGTCACGCTGGTCGAGCAGCTTTCCGATGAGAATTTCCTCGATCAGGTGCCGCGCGCCGGATCGAACCATCCGGCGACGCTCGAGCTGTTCGATCAGATCGGCCTCTACGACAAGCTCGAGCCGCGCGGCATCGTCGCGCCCAAGTTCCACTACTGGGACCGGCAAGAGGGCAAGCTGATCGCCGAGTTCGATCACGCGCTGCTGAAAGATGACACGCGCTTTCCGTTCGTGCTGCAATGCGAGCGCATCAAGATCATCGAAGAGGCGCTGAAGCTGGCGAAGGCGCATCCGCTGATCGACGTCAGGATGGCGACGACGCTCAACTCGATCGAGCAGAACACCGACGGCGTGCGCGCACATGTCACCAACGCGGACGACGAGGCCGAGGTTCTGGCGGGCCGTTACATCGTGAGCGCCGAGGGCGCCCGCAGTATCGTGCGCAAGGACATCGGCGTCGAGTTCGAGGGCTTCACCTATCCGGAGCGCACTCTCAACATCGAAGTCGCTTACGATTTCCGCCAGCACGGCTACACTGAGCGCAACTACATCTCCGATCCGGTCGAATACTCCAATCTGTTCCACTGGAAGGGCCCGCCGGACCGCTGGCGCATCCACTTCCCGACCGACCCGAACGAGGACGAGACGGCGCTGACGCGGCCGGAGGCCATGCAGGCACGGCTCAAGCGCTTCCTGCCGCTCGATCGCGACTTCGACATCAAGGGCTGCAATCTCTATGCGGTGCATCAGCGGGTGGCGAAGCAGTTCCGTGCCGGCCGGGCGATCCTCGCGGGCGACGCCGCGCACGTGAACAGCCCGATCGGCGGCATGGGCCTCAACAGCGGTGTGCATGACGCCTTCAATCTCGCCGATAAGCTGGCCCGCATCCTGCATAACCAAGCAGATGAACAGGAACTGGACCGTTATGAGCGCCAGCGCCGCTACATCGCGGTCAAGCACACTCAAGCGCAGACCATTCGCAACAAACGCCTGCTGGAAGAGCGCGACCCAACGGTGCGCCAGCGCAACCACGACGAACTGCGCCGCTCGGCGGAAAACCCCGAGCTGGCGCGGAAGTTTCTGCTGCGCACATCGTTGATCGAGAGCCTTCGGGAAGCGGAGCAGATTCCATGACCGGCCGTCGCTTGCTGCAATTCGTCCTTCCGCTGATCGCAGTCGGCCTCTCCCCGCTTCCGGCATCCGCTCAGGCGCCATGGCCGGAGCGGCCGTTGAAAATCATCGTGCCGTTCACGCCGGGCTCCAGTTCCGATACCATCGCCCGCATCATCGCGATCAAGATGGGCGAGCGCCTGGGCCAGCAGGTGGTGGTGGAGAACCGCGTCGGCGGCTCGACCATCATCGGCACCGACGCGGTCGCCAAGGCCGCGCCGGATGGCTACACGCTGGGCCTCGCCAACACCTCGACGCACGCAGTGAGCGCGGCGCTCAACGCCAGCCTGCCGTTCGATCCTGTGAAGGACTTCATCCCGATCGCGATGATCGGCAGCTCGCCGTTCGTGCTGGTCGGCGCGCCGGGCGTGTCGGCGCCGACGCTGAGGGATTTCGTCGCGCTGGCGAAGACCAATCCGGGCAAGCTTAGTTACGCCTCCGCCGGCACCGGCACACTGGCGCATCTGGCGGGCGAGTTGTTCAAGCACCAGGCCGGCATCGACGTCACTCATGTGCCCTATCGCGGCAGCGCGCAATCGATGCTCGATCTGATGCAGGGCCGTATCGAATTGTCGGTCTCGACGCTGCCGCCCACGCTGCAGCACATCCGCGAGGGCCAGTTGCGTGGCTACGCGGTGATGAGCGAAAAGCGCAACGCCGCGCTTCCGGAATTGCCGACCGTCGCCGAAGCCGGAGTGCCCGGCTGCGAAGCCGCGCTTTGGACTGCGCTCGTGGTGCCAGCTGGTGTGCCGGCCGGCATCGTCAAGCGCCTGAACGAGGTCGTGCTGGCGGTGATGAGCGATCCTGCAATCCAGCAAGCGCTGAAGCTTCAGGGTGTGGATCCGGAGCCGGGCGCGCCCGAGGCGGTGGCAGCCCGCATCAAGGCCGACGTGGCGCGCTGGCGCGAAGTCGTGGTGAGCGCCAAGATCACCGGCGCGAACTAGCCAACCGCGCTTTCAACCGCTCGTTTGCCGAACTATTATCGCGCGCGACGAACAAGGAACGCCCATCATGGTTGAGTTGCCGAAAGGCGCGCCGAAGCTTGAGGAAATCCTGCTGAACACTGGCGCGCTGCCGTGGCGGGACAAATCGCTGAAGGGCGTTTCCGAGAAGATGCTCTGGCGCAACGAGGAGACCGGCGCGTCGGTGGCGCTGATCAAGTTCGCCAAGGGCGCCGGTATCCCGGAGCCGCATCTGCATTCGTCGAATCAGTTCATGTTCTGCCTGAGCGGCAAATATGAATACACCTCGACCGGCGTGGTGCTGACCGCGGGCAGCTTCTACTGCAACCCCAAGGGCAACGTGCATGGGCCGGCGATCGCCCATGAAGAAACCGTGGTGGTCGAGATCTACGACGGCCCGCATTATCCGCAGAAGCCGAATTGGTACACCGACGAACGCGACGCGCACTGAGGAAGGCCACCATGCCCAAGAAGCAGATCAAGACCGACCGCATCCGCCAGCCGAATGGCCATTTCTCGCAAGCCACCATGATCGAGGCGCGCGGGCGGCTGGTGTTCATCTCCGGCATGACGTCGCGGCGGCCCGACGGCACCATCGCGGGCATCGGCGATATCGAGGCGCAGACCCGGCAAGTCTGCGAGAACATCAAGGCCGCGGTCGAGACCGCGGGCGGCACCATGGACGATATCTGCCGCGTCGATGTCTACGTGCGCAACATGGAGCACTTCGACACCATCCACAAAGTGCGGCGCGAGTATTTCAAGCCGCCGGCGCCGGCCTCGACCATGGTCGAAATCAGCAAAATGACCTCGCCCGAGTATCTGATCGAGATCAACGCCATTGCGGTGCTGAACGATTAACGCAGTTTAAGTGTGCCCGGCCTCGCCGAACCACGGCTTGAGTGCGACCTCGACCAGAACGACCGCCGCATAGAGCCCGATGCCGATGGCAGCGAGCCCGACCAGCGCCGCATAGGCCAGCGGCACGTTGACCTGCGAATTGGCGACCAGCATCAGGTTGCCCAGGCCCTGGTTCGAGCCGATGAACTCGCCGATCACGGCGCCGATCACCGCGAGCGTGATGGCAACCTTCGAGCCCGAGATCACGAAGGGCAATGCAGCCGGGAGGCGGATTTTCCAGAACGTCTGCCAGCCGTTGGCCCGCACCGACGTCGCGAGATCGAGGTATTCGGCTGGTGTGTTGCGAAGGCCGGTCGCGGTGTCGACCACGATCGGGAAGAACGCCACGAGCCAGGCGATCGCGAGCTTGGATTCGATCCCGATGCCGAGCCAGATCAGAATAAGCGGGGCCAGCGCAACCTTCGGCAGCGACTGGGTGGCGATCAAGAGCGGATAAAACATCAAGTTGAGTACGCGCGAGCTTGAGATCGCAACCGCCAGCGGCACGCCGAGCACAAACGCCAGCAGAAAGCCGTAGAAGCTTTCAAGCAGCGTGATCCAGCCCTCCTCCACCAAGAGCCGCCAGTTCTTCAGGAGTGAGTCCCACACCAGCCCCGGTCGCGGCAACACCACGAGCGGCACATCGAAGACAACGACGTAGAGGTGCCAGGCGAGTAGCAAAAGCGCGACGCCGAGCACCGGCAGGCCGAAGCGGATGAGCCTATCCGGCATGGACGACTCCAAGACCCGCGCCGGCGCGCCGCTCAAGCTCGGTGAAGGCCGCCGTGTAGCGCAGCTCCGGCTTGCGCGGATAGGCGAGATCGGTGCGGATGCGGTCGATCACCCGGCCGGGACGGCGGCTGAACACCAGCACCTCGTCGGCGAGATAGACCGCCTCCGCGATGCTGTGGGTGACGAACACGACGGTCGTGCCGGAAACACGGCGGATGTGAAGCAGCAAATCCTGCATCTCCATCCGGGTCAGCTCATCGAGCGCGCCGAACGGCTCGTCCATCAGCAACAGCGAAGGCCCCGGCACCAGCGCCCGGCAGAGCGCGACGCGCTGCTTCATGCCGCCGGAGAGCTGGTGCGGCCGGCTCTTGGCGAAGCCACCAAGGCCCACGAGGTCGAGCAGCTCCATCGCGCGCGCACGGGCGCGTTCGTCGTTGCGGCCGGCGATCTCCATCGGGAACAGCACGTTGTTGAGAACGGTGCGCCACGGCAGCAGGTTCGGACTTTGGAACACGAAGCCGAAATCTTCCTGCGGGCCCTGCACTTCGCGGCCGCGGATCACGACGTGGCCGCTGCTGGCGCGCGTCAGACCGGCAGCAATGCGCAGCAGCGTGGTCTTGCCGCAACCGCTCGGGCCGAGCAGCGAAACGAGCTCGCCCTGCTTGAGTTCGTAGGACACGCTCTCAAGTGCCACCACCGGCTCAGCGCCGCGCGCGGCCGCCGGGAATGTCTTGGCGACCTGATCGAAGACGCCGAAGGCGCGCGCGCCGGATGCCGCGTCGTCAGCCGCGAGAGCCGATATCATGCGGGCGCGCCGGCCCGTTGTGTCACGGCTTGATCGGCGGCTGTGGCAGGAAACTGGTGTCGTACGCGTCAGTGGCCACAACCTTGCCGGCCGCGCCGGTGTTGCTGGCGATCATGTCGACGCTCTCCGCCATGGTGGCTGCGTCGATGGTGCCAAGGCCATTGGCCCTCGTCTGCGCGGTCAGCACGAGGTCGTTGACGATGGCGATCTCCTGCAACACCACGTCCGGATCGAGACCCTTGACGTGCCGCCCGACGATCTCGGCAGCTTCCTTCGGATTGGCGATCGCGTCGCGCCAGCCTTGCAGCGAAGCCTTCACGAACGCCCTCACCTGCTCGGCGTTGGATTTGAGATAAGCGTCACGCACCAGGATGCCGTTGGAATAGAGCTTCAACCCGTGGTCGGCGAACAGGAACATCAGCGCTTCGCTCTCGCTCGACGCCTTGACCAAGCCGGGCCGCGACATCGCGAAGGTCTCAATCGCCGGGATTTTCTTGCTCACCAGCATGCCGATGCGCGCCGCCGGGTCGATGTTGGTGAACTTGACGGTCGAGGCTTTAAGTCCCTTCGACGTCATGAAGGCTTCGATCACCTTCTGCGTAAACGAGCCCGCGCCGCTGGCGATCTCAAGGTTCTCAAGCTGCTCCGGCTTGGTGACGTTGGCGCCCGACTTCAGCGAGAACACCGCATAGGGCGCCTTTTGGTAGAGCACCGCCACCATCTTGACCGTGGCGGCGGCGTTGGCGCGCGCCGCAACGAGCCCGGCCACGTCCGAGAACGCGAACTGGGCCGCGCCCGACTCGACGCTCTGGATCGCCTGCGCGGTGCCCTGGCTCGGGATGATGGTGACGTCGAGGCCGGCCTGTTTGTAATAGCCCTTCTCCAGCGCGACATACCAGGCGGCGTGACGCCCGAGCGCGCGGAAGTCGAGCGAGAACGTCACCGGCGTGGTCTGGGCGCAAGCCTCGCCTGCGGCCAGCAGCCCGGCGAACAGCAGTGCTGCGACTTTGAGCAATGAGAACGTGCGTTGCATGATCCCTCCCTGCGGCGATGCCGCCTGTCATGCGCGCATGTCACCATGTTGGAGGCATAGGGACAATAGCGCGCCCGGCGGAGGCCACGGCGAACTGCCAAACCTCGTCGATGCGGCCGATATCAACGCGCTCAGCGAACCGAGAACCGGATCGGGGCGTTGAAGCTGCGCGTCTCGCCTTCCATGCCGGAGGGGAAAGGCGGCAGCGGCTGGGCGCGCGACAGCATCGCCAGCGCCTCTTCGTCGAGCGCGGCCGATCCCGAGCTCTTGGACACCGCTTTCTCCAGCACGCGGCCCTTGCGGTCCATGGTGAACGTCACCGTCACGATGCCCTGAGCGCCCCGCGCCGCGGCCGGATACTGCTTGAAGCGGTTGAGATGGGCCATCAATTGGCCGAGCCAGATCACCGAATTGGCCTGGCTGCTGGTGCCGAGCCGCGGCGCCGCGGGCGTGGGCGCCATCCGATCGGTCTTGACCGGCGCGGTCTGCACCAGCGAGCGATTGACCGTCTCCTGCACTGACCGCTCGTCCGGCTTGACCTCGGGTTTGGACTCCTGTTGGACCTCGGGCTTCGGTGGCTCGACCTTCAGCACGACTGCCGGATTTTCGGCCGGCGAAGGCTCGACAACAGGATCAGGCTCCGGCTGCTGCACGGCCTCGACCTGAGGCTGCGGCTTTTCTTCGATCACCTCGGGTCCAGGCGCGATGTCCATGCGCGACTCAGGCGATTCCGGCACCGGCGCAAGATCCACCATGATGGCCGGAACGTCCTGCGCGCCTTCCGACTGCACCGAACGCAGCAGCAGATAGCTAGCCATCAGTCCGGCGTGCGCCGCGAGAACGATCGCCGCGGCGAGGCTCCAGCGCAGCAGCTCGGGCCGCGCGTCGTGATCGAACAAAACGACCGCCTGCGCCAGCATGGCTCTCACTTCTTCTCGCGCGCCTCGAGCGCGACCAGCGCGATCTTGAGATAGCCGGTGGCGCGCAGCAGGTTCATGACCTCCATCACGTCGCCGTAGCTGACCGCGCGGTCGGCGCGCAGAAAAATGTGCTGATTGCGGTCGTTGTGGGTGGCGCCCGCAAGTGCCGAGCCGAGCGCGTTGCGGGGCACGGCCTCTTCACCGATCGCGAGCGTCAGGTCCGCCTTCAACGACAGGAACACCGGCTTGTCGGGCCGCTTCTGCGGCTCGATGTTGGCGGCCGGCAGATCGACCGGCAGATCGACAGTCGCCAGCGGCGCCGCGATCATGAAGATGATCAACAGCACCAGGATCACGTCGATGAACGGCGTGACATTGATCTCGTGGGTTTCCGCGAAATCGTCTTCTTCGCGCGCAAGCCGGATCGACATCGGGTTACTCCGCGGCGCGCGCGAGCGGCATCGATCCGCGGTCGGTGTCGCGGCTCACCAGCCGCATCACCAGCGCTCCCGCGTCCGCGACCTGCGCGCGGTAGCCGCCGATGGCGCGCGCGAACACGTTGTAGATCACGACCGCCGGAATGGCGGCGAACAGCCCGAGCGCGGTCGCGAGCAGCGCTTCGGCGATGCCGGGCGCCACCACCGCGAGGTTTGTGGTGTGCGCGTTCGAAATGCCGATGAAACTGTTCATGATGCCCCACACGGTGCCGAACAGGCCGACGAAGGGCGCGGTCGCGCCGATGCTGGCGAGCAGCCCCATACCACGGCCCACGTGCCGCCCGGCGCCGACCTCGATGCGCTCCATCAGCCAGGAGACACGCTCCTTGAGCGCCTCGCTGCTGGCGCCGCCCGAAAGGTTTGCCTCAGCGCTGGCGGTGCGCACGAGCTTCGACACGATGTCGCTGTCTTCACCAAGCTGCTGTCTCGCCTCGCCGAGCGAACGCGCCGCTTGCAGCACGGCAATGCCCCGGCACGCCCTGCGCTTGGCGGCTGCGAGTTCGAAGGCCTTGGCAAGGCCCACCGTCCACGTCACGAGCGACGCGAACACCAGGCCGATCATCACGGCCTGCACGATCATGTCGGCATTCAGGAACATGCCCCATGGCGACATGTCGTGCGGCAGCGTGGCCGTGGCGATCGTGGGTGGCGGTGCTGGTGTGGCCGCAGGCGTTGGCGTGACCGCGGACGCTTGTGCGGCCGCGGGCGCTTGCGCAGCCGTGCTGTCCTGCATGATCGCGGGCGGAGACACCGCAGAAGGCCGCGCCGCTGGAGCAGGATTTGCCGGTGCTTGAGCCCAAGCGCCAGCCGCAACGCCCAACAGGCAAGCGCCCATCACAAGCGCCGCCGCGACCCGAACCATGCGCGCCTGCAAGCCGCGTGTGAGCCGATCAGAAGTCAGACCACCGCTCTGCCGGTCATTCCCAGTCATCGTTAACCTTTCAGTCGCCCCAACAAATTGAGCCACGCCTGCGGTCCGCTTGCCGGTCCTTCGGATCATCCGGCTGCGCAGCCAAATCATAAACGCCTGTGAGATGCAGGACCGGTATATCGCGGGGCCGCAGCGCAACAAAGTCAAAAGACGGCCGCGGCCGCGCCGTTTGTAGAGGTTCCAATCTGCGATCGAGGCCCTCGCGTAACCACCACAACACACAGCGAAATCGGCGCTGTCGCGCCGATCCCACCATGACGTTTTTGCTTGATGTCTCGTAACGCGATGCCTCGCCCTGTTACTGCCGGGCTCTCGGCAACTCCAGCGCTGAAAGCGGGCCGAGCAAAGACGGCCGGTCCATGCCGGCAAAGTTCGTGGTCAACACGAACCGCGCCGCGCGCGGCGAACCGATCGTGATGTTGTTGTTGCCGTCCGCGTTTGGATAGTACTTCGTGCCGAAGATGTTCTCGACGTTGATCTGCGCCTTCGTGCTCTTGTTGATTCGCCAGAACAGCACGCCATCGACCCGCGTATAGGCCGGGATCAGCACGGTGTCGTCGGAGCCGGCGTAGAAGTTGCTGGAGTAGATCACGCCGAGGCCCGCACCCCAGGTTTCGTTGAAGTCATACCGGTTCCAGAGGCTGAACGTGTTGTAGGGAATGAGCGCCACGCGATTGCCGGGCGTGATCGTCGTCGAGGTCGCCCCCACGATGCGGGCATCCGTGTAGGCATAACCGCCGGTCATCTGCCACTGATCGGTCAGGTAGCCGGCCAGCGACACTTCGATGCCCCTGGTTTGGGTCGCGCCGCTCAGAATGAAGAAGCCTGCATTGTTCGGGTCGGCAAGACGGCTGTTGGTACGATCGAGGTTATAGAACGCCGTCGAGAATTGCAGGCGCTGCGTGATGTCCCACTTCAAGCCAACCTCCTTGTTGACGAACTTCTCGGGTTGCGCCGCCGCGGTTCCGGGCGTCAGACCGTTGAACTGGTCGCCGGAGGCCGGCAGGTAGGACACCGAATAGCTCGCGTAGATCGACAGCGGCTCGATCGGCTTGAACACGCCACCGATGCGCGGCGATGTCAGGTTGTCGGTCCGGCTGAAGGTGGTGCCGAACGGCATCACGAAGGGGGTGCCGGCCGGCGCGAAGCCGGGCGTGAGGTTGGTGTAATCGAGCGCAAAGCGCTCGAAGCGCACGCCGCCGATCACCTGGAAGTGCCGCGACAGCTCAATCTGGTCCTGCACATAAGCTGCCGCAACATTGAGTTTGGTGGCGTTGCGGGCGTCCGTATTCAAGCCGGCGAACGAAACCGGCAGGAACGACGTTGGGCTCAACGCCGAGACCACGGGCGACGTCAGCGAGCGGTTGGTCGTGAATATGCCGCTGAAGCGGGCATTCCCCGACTGCTGGTTGGAGAATTCGGTACCGAACAGCACCGTGTGCTTGGTGAAGCCGATGGCGAATTTCTTGGTCCAGTCGGTCTGATTGGTAATGTTCTGCCGGTCGTTGGTGTTGTTATAGGCCGACATCGTGTAGGTGTCGGCGGCGCTGACCGCGCTGCCCGGATAGACGTTCTGATAGAAGCGCTTGTAGTCGGCAAACCGCGTCTGGCTCTTGACCTTCAGCCCATCGTCGAAAATGTGCTCGAACGACGTCATCACGATGTTCTGCGTGGATCGCGTTTCGCTCAAGTTCGGATTGCCGAAGTAGGCAGACGGCGGTGCCTTCGGATACGGAATGCCGAATTGCGACGGGATACCGCGATCGGCGGTGCGGTAGTCGTGGAAGTATTCGTAGCTGACCTTGATCGTGGTGACGCCGGTGGGCGTCCACGTGAAAGTCGGGTTGATGCCGCTCCGCTGCATTTTGAAGTAGTCGCGGTAGCTGTTGCTGTCCTCGAACACGCCATTGATGCGCGCCGCGAAGGTGTCGGTAATCGCGTGGCCGATATCGGCCGAAATGCGCTTGTTGTTGTAGGAGCCGGTCTGGAGTTTCCATTCGTTGATCGGGACGCCGTCGGCGTCCTTGAGAATGCGATTGAGCAGACCGCCGGCGTTACCGCGGCCAAAGATCATCGCGTTCGGACCTTTGAGGAATTCGATGCGCTGGGCGTTGTAGAGGTCGCGATACACCTGACCGTCGTCGCGCATGCTGTTGACGAAGAAGTCCGCGGTCGAGGACTGTCCACGGATGACGACCTGATCGCGGTTGCCCTCGCCCTGATGCCAGACCACGCCGGGAACGTAGCGCACCACGTCCTCGAGTTTCTGCGCGCCGATGTCCTCGACCTGCTGCTTGGTCACCACCGTCACCGCTTGCGGCACATCGCGCAGCAGGGTGTCGGTCTTGGTTGCGGTGGAGGAGCGCGTCGCCAGATATCCGACGACGCCATTGGACGGGATCGCTGGCGCGGGCCTCGGCGTCGCTGCAGCGGGCCGCGCCACAGGCGCTCTCACCGGCCGCCGGGCTGGCCGCGCGACAGTGCCCTCGACGTTGATCGTATTCAGCGTGGTCGATTGCGCGACCGCCGGCGTTGAAACGATTTCGTTTGCGCTGACGAGAATTGTTGTGGCCAGCAGCATCCGAATATGCCGCCGCACGCTCCGCTCACCCATGTGCCCACCCCTTGAATTACACCCCGGGCACTTTCGGCAACGCGTCCCCAACGCGACACACAACAGGCCCCGGATGGTCGTAGGGCCGCGCTAAAATCGCCGCAATATCAATGATTTAGACTGTCTCCAAGGTAGAATTGGATCAATTCAAGAAGAGCCCTTAACGCACGAAAGCGGCTGGGCTTCTCGCTGCCGCGCTTGAAATCGGTTGCTTCCTGGAATTCGTTGAAACAAGAACGTCGGCGATTTGCGCGGCAGTGTGCGACGGAGAAACCGATGGACGTGGTGATTGTCGGCGGCGGCATCGGCGGGCTCACGCTCGCGCTGCGGCTCCATCGCGCCGGCATCCCGTGCCGCGTGTTCGAGGCGGCGCCCGAGATCAAGCCGCTCGGCGTCGGCATCAATCTACTGCCGCACGCCAGCAAGGAGCTGACCGAGCTCGGCTTGCAAGACGCGCTGGCCCGGGTCGCGATCACCACCAGCCAGATCGCCTACTACAACCGCTTCGGTCAGCTGATCTACAGCGATCCGTGCGGCCGGCACGCCGGCTACGAGTGGCCGCAGTTCTGCATCCACCGCGGCGATCTGCAGATGGTGCTGCTCGACGCGGTGGTGGAGCGCCTCGGCGCGGACCGCTTGATCACCAATCACCGCTGCGTCGGCGTCGACCAGGACGACAGTGGCGCGACCGTCCATTTCGAGCACACGACGACAAAACAGAAGCTGCCGTCGCAACGCGGCGCCATCGTGGTGAGCTGCGAGGGCATTCACTCCATCATCCGCAAGCAGTTCTTCCCGAACGAGGGTCCACCGCGCTACTCCGGGCTCAACATGTGGCGCGGCGTGACGCGCTGGAAGCCGTTCCTCGATGGCGCGAGCTTCGTCCGCATCGGCTGGCACAAGCCCGCCAAGGTGCTGATCTATCCGATCCGCGACCACATCGACGCCGAAGGCCGCCAGCTCATCAACTGGGTCTGCGACATCGAGCAAGAGACGCCGATCCCGCAACGCGACTGGAACCGGCAGGGCCGCATCGACGACTTCATCGGCGCCATCGAAAACTGGCGTTTCGACTGGCTCGATGTGCCGGCGATGTGCCGCGCCGCCGATCAGATCCTGGAATATCCGATGGTCGATCAGGACCCGCTGCCGCGCTGGTCGCATGGCCGGGTCACGCTGTTGGGTGACGCCGCGCATCCGATGCTGCCGCGCGGCGCCAACGGCGGCGCGCAAGCGATCCTCGATTGCACCGCGTTGGCCGATAGCCTGGCGCACATTGCGGATCCGGTCGCAGCTCTGGCGGCCTACGAGGAGCGAAGGCGGCCCGCGACCACCAAGGTCGTGCTGACCAATCGCAGCGAACCGCCGGATGCGGTGCTGTACGAGGTTTACAAGCGCTCCGGTGACAAGCCGTTCCGTCACATCGACGATGTGATCAGCCAGTCCGAACTCGCTGGCCTGCTCAAGCGCTACCAGCGCGTCGCCGGGTTCGACAAAGAGAAGCTCGAGGCGGCCGCCGGGCGGTAACCCGCCGCTACTGATTGAGCAGCGGAATGGTCTTGTAGTCCTTCGTCTTTGGGATCGACGCCAGATAGGCGTGCATGTCGGCGAGATCCTCGTTCGGCAGTATTTTCTCGCTGTAGGGCGGCATGCCGCGATTGGTCGAGCGGACGAACGCCACGAACCCCTCGATCGGGAGTGGATCGGGCGCCAACACCTTGCCTTGACTGGTGATCGCCGAGCCCTGCCCTTGCGTGCCGTGGCACTGCCAGCAGCCGTATTTCATGAACGCGGCCTTGCCTTTCTCGGCAGACGCCGCGAGCGCGGCACCGTGACCGAGGACCACGCTGACTGCGAGCGCAGCCAGCGCGACACGAAACATTCTTTGAATCATGGCGATGTGTTCCTGAAATTAGCGCGGCTGCGTCCAGACGTCGACAAGCGCAGGCTGGCCCGACTTCACGACCGCCACCGCCTCCTTGATCGCCGGACCGAGTTGGGCCGGATCCTTGATCGGACCTTTCGCCCACCAGCCCATCGACTCGGCAAGCTTGGCGTAGTCGATGTCGGGATTCATGATGCTGGTGCCGATTGGGCCCATGTCGTTGCCGAGGCTCGCGACGCGATTGCGGAAGCTCGACAGCCGCTGCACGTGCATCAGTTCCTGATGATAGCCGCGGTTGTTGTGCATCACTGTGAGCAGCGGGATCTTGTGCTTCGCCGCAGTCCACATTGCGCCTGAGGTGTACATCAAGTCGCCGTCGCCCTGGATGTTGACGGAGAAGCGGCCGCCAATGTCGCGGTTGGCAAGCGCGGCGCCAATCGCAGCAGGCATGCCGTAGCCAAGCCCGTAGCCGCCGGACTGACCGAGCCAGTGGTAATGCTTCTCCATCGGCCACAACCGGCTCGGCCAGCCGCTGACGTTGCCCGACTGCGCAACCAGCGACCAATCCTGATCCTTGATCTGCGCCCAGGTCTCCATCACCAGACGCGCGGTGCTGATCGGGGTCGCGTCCCAGGCGATCGCGGCCTCCTGCAAGATGCGGGCGCGGGCTTCGCCGCGGGCTCGCTTGGCGGCCTCGCCGCGCTTCTCGATCGCAGCCTTGCGATCATTCGGGATCGCCGCCTTCACGGCCTCGATCAGCGAGGGCAGCGTCGCCTCGGCGTCCGCCGCCATCGAGATGTCGACCGGCTGGAAGCGCTGGAAGTCCTGGTAGTTGGCCTTGGTGTTGAGCTCCACCGACGAAATGGTGATCAGCTTGGTGCCGGGTTTGATCTTAGTCTCGTTGACGCCAATGCCGTGATCGCCGTTGTCGATGTACGAATTCATCACCGCCCAGAAATCGCCGACCTCGAGTCCGAGGACCACATCGGCGTTGTTGACCGCAGCCGGTCCCGCGCTGAGATGGTGCGTCTTCGGGAAGTTCATCCGAGCGCCGCGATCGACCACACGCGCTTGCAGCGCCTCGGCGAGCTGCACCAGCAGCCGCACGCCGTTTTCGCCGCGCGCCGCGCGATCGACCACGATCACCGGCCGCTCCGCACTAGCCAGCATCTTCGCGGCCTCGCGCACCGCGCCCATCTCGCCCTGCGGCGGCGAAGTGGGCGTGTACTTCGGAATCGAGAGCTTTTCGCCGTTGCGATGCTTGACCGGCTCCTGCTGCAGGCCGGCGTCGAGCGAAATCATCACCGGACCATAAGGTGGCGTCATCGAAATCTTGTAGGCGCGCACGACCGACTGGGCGAAGTGCTGCAACGACACCGGTGTGTCGTCCCACTTGGTGAAATCCCGCACCAGCGCGTTGATATCCTGGGCCGAGTGATAGGTCGGCACGCCAGGCGGCCGGTTCGCGGCGTCGAGATCGTTGCCGCCCATCATGATGACTGGCACGCGGTCGCACCACGCGTTGTACATCGCCATCGCGGCGTGTTGCAGGCCGACCGTGCCGTGGCACAGCGACAGCAGCGGCTTGCCGGCGATCTTGAAGTAGCCGTGCGCCATGGCGATGGCGGATTCTTCGTGAGTGACGGTGAGAAACTCTGGCTTCGTGTTGCCGCCATAGTTGATCAGCGACTCGTGGATGGCGCGGAAGCTCGAAGCGCAGTTCGACGGCAGATACTTGATGTCGAGCGTCTTGATGACGTCGACCATGAAGTCGGAGCCGGCCACTCCGCCGATGCGGTTCATCTCAGCCTGCGGCACGTTGGTTTCGGCCGCGATCGTCTGCGCGGTCGGCGGGAGCGCGGATGGCAGGCGGGCCGGAGCCGTGGCTGCGGTCGTTGCGTTTGCGGCCGTGCTTGCAGCGGTGGCTGCGCCCGCCACGGCGACGCCGGTGAGGAATTTGCGGCGATCGACCTTCGAGCCCGAATCCTTGCGTGCCATTTTTCTCTCCCAGGGATGCAGGCAGCGCTGGAATCGGCCGCCCGCTTGAAATCAATGCGGCGAATCTAGTCCAGGCCGATTTGTCGCACCAGCGTCCCGGACGCGTCCCTGTTCAGGGACTGCTGCACTGCTGCGGTGCACCGAGGGAACTTTCCGGGCCCCGCCGCGTCTATCCAATGACGGCAGAAGCACTTGATTACCAACACGTTTCCGCTTTTTTCAGGGATTTGGCGGCAGTGCGCGCGATCACCATTCTTCCGGGCGTTGCGAACTCGGCCCGGCTCGACGATATCCCCGAACCGGCCCAGGCCGACGGCACGATCTTGGCGCGCACCCTGGCGCTCGGTGTCTGCGGGACCGATCGTGAAATCGTCGCCGGCGACTACGGCACCGCGCCGCCGGGCAGCGAACGGCTCGTGCTCGGCCATGAATCGCTCGGCGAAGTGATCTCGGCTCCGCCCGACAGCGACTTCGCCTCCGGCGATCTCGTGGTCGGCATCGTGCGGCGGCCCGATCCGGTGCCCTGCCCGGCGTGCGCTGCGGGCGAATGGGACATGTGCCGCAACGGCCAATACACCGAGCGCGGTATCAAGGCGCGTCACGGTTTTGGCGCGGAGCGCTTCCGCATCGAGCCGGAGTTCGCGATCAAGATCGATCCCAACCTCGGCATCCTCGGCGTGTTGATGGAGCCGACCAGCATCGTCGCCAAGGCTTGGGATCACGTCGAGCACATCGGGCGCCGCTCCCGATCTTGGCGGCCCAAACGCCTTCTCGTCACCGGCTCGGGCGCCATCGGATTGCTCGCTGCGCTGATCGGACGGCAGCGCGGATACGAAACCCATGTGTACGATCGCGCCGCCGACAGCGCCAAGGCGCCGCTTATCCGCGACCTCGGCGCCACCCACCAGCCGGGCTCGCCGGACACTGTCGCAGCGCTGCAACCCGACATCGTCATGGAATGCACCGGCGCGCCGGCCGTCATCACGGCGCTGCTCGGCCGCACCGCGCCGGGCGGCGTCATGTGTCTGCTCGGGATCGGCACCGATCGGATGGTCGATTTCGACATCGGCCATTTCAATCGGATGAGCGTGCTCGACAACGATGTGACATTCGGCGCCGTCAACGCCAATCGAATGCACTATCAGATGGCCGCCGAGGCGCTCGCCCGCGCCGACAAGTCTTGGCTGGCCCGGCTGATTTCGCGGCGCGTGCCGCTGACGCAATTTGCCAAAGCGCTCGACCACAAGCCCGGCGATATCAAAGTCATTGTCGATTTCAGGCTCTAGGAATTTCATTGCGAGAGATCCGCGCTGATGGCGCGCACCATCCCGGATCAAATCCAGGACAGGCTCTTTCAGGATCACACTCTATGCGCTCAGCTTGTCGGGCCAAGCCACGGCAGGACGCGCCGGCTGCGTCAGCGCTTCGATGAAACGCTCGCCCCAGAACTTGATGTCGTTCTCCGACAGCACCCGGTACAGTTCATCGTGGCGGCCACGCCGCTCGTCGATCGGCATCGCCAGCGCCTGCGCGATGGTACTGCCCACCGCCTCGGGATCGTAAGGGTTGACCAGCAGCGCCGCCTGACACTCCACCGCCGCGCCGGCAAAGCGCGACAGGATGAGCACGCCCGGATCGTCGGCGTCCTGCGCCGCCACATACTCCTTGGCGACCAGATTCATGCCGTCGCGCAGCGGTGTCACCAGCCCCACCTTGGACGAACGGAACAGGCCCGCGAGCGCTGAGCGGCTATAGGGGCGATTGACGTAGCGGATCGGCGTCCAGGCCGCCTCGCCATAGCGGCCGTTGACGCGACCGATCGATTCTCTGATGCGCCGCTCCATGTCGGCGTAGCCTGCGATTTCCGAGCGGCTGCGCGGCGTGATTTGCAAGTAGGTCACGGCGCTATGCCAACGCGGATTGTCGGCGAGGAAGCGCTCGAACGCTTGGATGCGCAGCCCGATGCCCTTGGAATAGTCGAGGCGATCGACGCCGATGATCATGGGGCGATCGGAAAGGCTGTGGCGCACCTCGCGCACGAAGGCCGAGCGCTCGGTGCGGCGCGCCAGGCGATTGAGCTCCGCCGTCTCGACGCCGACCGGGAACGCACCGATCCGCACCAGACGCTTGCCGGCGATGAACGTGCGTGGATCGCGACTGGGCATGCGGCATTCGTCGGCGAGATAGCGCGCGAAATTATCGGCGTCGCCGTCGGTCTGGAAGCCGACCAGATCGTAGTGACAGAGGCTGAGAATGACGCGCTCATGCTTCGGCAGCGCCGTCAAAATATGCGGCGGCGGAAATGGGATGTGCAGAAAGAAGCCGATGCGGTTCTCGACGCCGCGGTCGCGCAACGCCTTGGCGAGCGGCAGCAGATGATAGTCATGCACCCAGATGATGTCGTCCGGCTCGATCAGCTCGCGCAGTTGCGTGGCGAACTGCTCGTTGACGCGCAGGTAGCCGTTCAGATCGCGGCTGAAATACTCCATCAAGTCGAGCCGATAGTGCAGGATCGGCCATAGCATCCGGTTGGCGAAGCCGTTGTAATATTCCTGGTGGTCAACGCGCGACAAGTCGGTGGTGACATAGGTCACGCCGGCTTGCTCCACTGTATGGGTTTTGACGTCGTTCTTCTGCGCGACGCGACCGCTCCAGCCAAACCACAGGCCGCGATGGCGCTTGAGGAAGGAGCGCAGCGCCACTTCCAATCCGCCCGCGCGAGCACCGCCGTCCCCGCTCGGCACCGCCACGCGATTGGAGACGACAATTATCCGCGCCAATAGCGATCCTCCCAGCTGCGCGACAGACGCATCGCGGTCAGGATCAAGCCAGCCATGGAATAGGTCTGCGGGAAATTGCCCCACAGCGCGCCGGTCCGCGGATGAATGTCCTCGGATAACAGCCCGTAGCGATTGCGATGGCTCAACGCATCAAGGAACAAGTCCCGTGCCTCCTCTTTTCGGCCGAGCGACCACCAAGTGTCGATCAACCAAAAGCGACAGATCAGAAACGCAGTTTCCGGCAGGCCAAAATCGTCTGAATTGGCGTACCGCATAACGTGCTTCTCGCGTAAAAGTTCACGCTCGACCGCCGTGACCGTCGATAGAAAACGCGGATCGTCGACCTCGATCAGCCCGAGTTCCGGCAGCAGCAGAACGCTGGCGTCCACGTCGTCGGTCCCGAGCGCGGCCGTGAACGCGTTGCGGCGCGGGTTCCATGCCTCTGCAAGAAGCGTCGTCGAGAGCTTTTCGGCAGCTGCATTCCAATACGCGGCGCGATCCGTGAATCCGAGCCGCGCCGCAATCGCGCCAAGCCTGCTGATGCCCGCCCAGCACATGGCCGCCGAATGGGTGTGGACCTGGCGCCGGCCGCGGAATTCCCAGATGCCGGAATCCGGCTTGAGCGCCAGCTCGACAGCCTTTTCACCAAGCGTTTCGAGCAGGCGGAACAGCGACTCGTCGCCAGGCCGCGGCAATCGGTTGTCGAAGAACATCGGCATGGCGGCCAGAATGATGCTGCCATAGGTGTCGTGCTGGTCCTGCATCGCGGCCGCATTGCCGACCCGTACCGGTCCGTCGCCGCGATAGCCCTTGAGATGCGGTGCGGTCCATTCGTCCATCGAGTCCGTTGGGACGATGTTGTAGACTGGACGCAACGCCTCGCGGTGATTGGCCGCGATGCTGAGAATGAAGGAGATGAAATCCTCCATGGTTTGCGTCGCGCCAATGCGGTTGAGCGCCTTGACGACGAAATAGGCATCGCGAAGCCAGCAATAACGATAGTCCCAGGTGCGGCCGGAACCGGGCGCCTCCGGGATCGAAGTGGTGTGGGCCGCAATGATGCCGCCGGTCTCCTCGAAGTTCGAAAGCTTGAGCGTGATCGCAGCGCGGATGATGTGGTCCTGCCAGTCGTAGGAGATCGACAGCCGCCGCACCCAGTCCATCCAATAATCGCGAGTGCGGTCGCAGAACTCGCGGCACATGGTCGAGAGCTCGCCCTGCACCGGCTCGTCGGCACCGAGCACCAAGTTGACGGTGCGGTTGAGCACGAACGGCGCTTCGCGATCGATATAGGACAGTGGCGCGTCGGTGGTGAGTCGGATGACAGTGTCGCCGCCCTCATAACGGATGTGGTTGCTGCCGGGCGTGCAATGGGTGATCGGCTTGCCGTAATCGTGCGTCGGCCGCAGCCTGATGGTGATCCGCGGCAGGCCCGACACCGGCTCGATGATGCGGATCAGTTGCGGCGGACGATAGACACGGCCGAAGTTGCGAAAGCGCGGTGCGAAATCGGTGATCCGCACCGCGCCACCCTGCTGATCGGTGAGCACGGTGCTGACGATCGCGGTGTTGCGCAAATATTCCGAGCGGTAGTCGACCATGCCGTCGAGCACGACGTCGGTGAAGCCCTTTTCCTCGTCGCCCGCCACCAGGCGACAAAAGATCGGATCGCTATCGAAGCGGGGATAGCACCACCATGCGATGCGGCCGGCCGGTTCGACCAGCGCGGCCGTGCGCCCGTTGCCGATGACGGCAAGATCCAGTCCGAAGTCGTGGGCGCCGCCATTGGGTTTCATGATGCGGCAGCCACTTCGGTGCCGAGGCGTTCGAGCCACTGGCGCACATCGTGCGGGGTCTGGAATCGCGCGGACACGCCCAACACCTTGCGGCCGACCGAGATGGCGAGGCCGTCAAACTCCGGCATCACCGCAAAGGCCGCTTCATCGGTGGTGTCGTCGCCGATGAACACCGGCATCCGCCCGGTGAACGGCGGATAGGTCATCAGCTCGCGCACCGCCGTGCCTTTGTCGAAGCCAGGCGACTTGACCTCGATCACGGCCTTTCCAGTGAGCAATTCGTAGGACGACGGCGGGAACGGCTTACAGGCGCGAAACACCTCATCCACCACATCGAGACCCTGATCGAGCGCCAGCCGGTAGTGCAGCGCGACCGAATAACCCTTGTCCTCGAAACCAACGCATTCATGCCGCGAGGCAATTTGCGCGAGCGCGCGCTTCATATCTCGATCGAGCGACGTCGCCCGCTGCCCAAACATGCCGCCGTTGGGAGTAGGTCTGATCTCCGCGCCGTGCCCGCCGACCGCCGCCAGCCGCATCGGCGCAAAGATGAAGTCGAGATCGCCGATCGGCCGGCCGCTGACCAGCGCCAGGGCACCGCCGACACGATGGCTCACTTGCGTCAGCGTCGCGCGCAAGGTCTCGGGAACTTGGACGTCGTGTGGCGTGGGCGCGATGTCGAGGATGGTGCCGTCCACGTCGAGCAAAATGGCGGCTTTATGCAGATCGATGGGTTCCAAAGGCACGAGAGGGTCCAATCGCTCTGAAAACATCAAATGGCGCAGACCCACTCCACCTAAATCGCGATTGAGGCGATTCGGGTCGCGGGCTGGAGGCAAGTCCCAAATACAGGTCGAAAGACATGTCCCTTAAATAGAACGCACAACATTCCAATGGGTTGCCTCGCACGAGCGGACAATGCCGCAGTGCGGGAGCGCCTGAGCCAAAATTGAGTAAAAATCAGGCCGCGTGCGGCTGCTGGTAGGGAACCGTGTCGCAAATCCAGACGTCGGTCTTCGACCAGATGTGCTCGCCGCCGCACTCCGAGCAGCGGGAGCGAGATTTGAACGCTTTGGCGAGCTCCAACGCGTAGTGATCGGTCTCAATGCCAGTGGATACAGCGTTTCCCGTAACCGGGCATGAAATCATCACGCACCCCATGAAGACCTCCTGACAGAATTGCATGGCGTCGCACGCTACCTGAGGTCGGTTGCCATGATCCATTCACGGATGGGTCTGCGGACACGCATCATAGCGTGACAGTTTCCGGCACTTTAAGACGCTCGAACGCATTTGATTCGAGTGCGATCCGCAAAATAAGCGGGCCCAAAATAAGCGGGCCAAAGCGGCTCATGCAGCAAAGCATGAGCGGCCATCCAATTCGCGGCAGCAAATTGTTTGCCTCGGGCCGGAACCTCCCACAGAAACCGGACGTTGGTGCTGACGTGAAATCTGACGCGGAAGGTCAACTGATGCCTGAAGCCCGCTACTTCATCGTCCGCAACGAGGATGCCTGGGCCATCAAGTTCGATAATGAGGAATTCGGCCCATACAAGACGCAGGCTGAAGCAATGCTGTTTGCCATCGACGCAGCTCATAAGCTCGGCGAGAACGGCGCAGCATCACAGGTTTGTCTCATGGGCGAAAACGGCCATTTCCGTCCGGAATGGACGTATGGCCGAGACGTTTATCCACCGAGCATCTGACGTGGCTTGATCGCCGTTCTTCAGGCGCAACACGCTCACCGGCGTAGAAGCCCGTCAGGGCTATCTCGACCGCCCCGTCCTGGTCGTGCTGGTCGTCAGCCTGGCGTTGATCGCGGCGATCTTTGCCGTGATGGTGCCCGGCGTTTCGCTCGGCACGGCCTAACCATCGCTGAGGCTCCTGACCTCAATCGCGCCTGCCTGAAACCCACAAAATCGCCGGAACCATTGACGTTCTGACTCGTTTGCTTTGCAGACGCGGCCGCTCCCGTCGGTCGCGCCGGCGCCGGGCGGTATTCACCCCCTCCCCCCGACAGAAGCCGTCCGGCGCACTAATTCCCGAAAGCAATCAGCCCCGCTCGCACGGCGAGCGGGGCTGATGTGCAATTGGTGCGATACGTGAGATGCGCGCTTGTGATGACACGCGCAAGATGCGCGTTTGCGGCGCGCGGAGCCTTTAACGGTGATCTCGGACCAGCTGATCGACCGCGCCCGGCAAATCGTCGAGATAGGCTCCCATGAAGAACGTCTCGCCGGCGCCGGTACCAAACAGACGATCGTAAGCATCGATCATCGCGCGCACCTCATCGAGGCACGGCTGCACCGATTCGACGATCAACTCATTCACATCGCCAGCGCTGCTGAGAGTCTTGAACTTCGGATTTCCGGAAACCGTGCGAGCAATGCACTCGTTGGCGGATGAAATCAGCGGCCGGATCACCGCACGCTTCTGCTTCAACGACAGTTCAGTCGGGTCGCGGTCCGGTGCGGTCCGCGCGATGGTGTCAACCGAAACCGGGACAATCAGCGACGCTGCGACGAGCGCTGCAAGAATCATGAAATTCCCCCAACCCCGAAATCATTTTAGCGAAACCGTACGAGGCAACCAGTGCGAAAATGTCACGCTCGTTGCGCAACTTGCTGCGCAAAGTTCCCGGCAATGGAACTCCGCCAATGCGGCGGCGTTGCCTCCCGCAAGCCGCAATCGCGGCATTAACCGGCCTAAGTTGGCCAAGGACGAAAGAATATTCAGCGCGGGAATTGGAATAGTGCTTTCGCAAAAGCTGGGAGCTTCTCAATGTCACTCGGTACAATTCTGCTCATCATATTGGTCCTCATTCTGGTCGGCGTGTTCCCGACCTGGCCGCACAGCTCGAACTGGGGCTACTACCCGGCCGGCGGCATCGGAACGATCCTGGTTATCGTGTTGATCCTGTTGTTGCTCGGACGCCTCGGGTAACGCCCGGCGTCGCTCCTAAAAACCAAAGGGCCTGCACGATGCGGGCCCTTTGGTTTTTGTGCGAGGGGTGGAAAATCTAGCCGGCGAGCTTGTTGCTTTGCGCGTCCGCCATACAGCGCCCGGTGTGATGGGCCATCGAAGGCTGCGCCACCGGGCTGAACGATGACTCGCAAGCAAACGGCAGCTTGGCGGGGACCTGAGTCGGCGCTTTCTGTTCGCGGGCCTGCTCGCGCGGCACCTCGATCGGCAGAGGCCGAACCACGGCGCCACTGTTTTGCCGGACCGTAACCTTGGGCAGCATCACGCCTTTGGTGATCACCGTGACGTTGCTGACCGGATCGGTCCGGAACAACTCGCGGCCAGCGCGGTCGCGATAGACGATGGCGGCGTCGCGGAGGCCAACCACCTCGACGGTGGTGATCTCAACCGGCGTTGCGGAGGCCGGAAGCATCACGGCGCGATCGCTCTTGCGTGCAGCATTCGACACCGGCGCGATGTGTACCGGCGTGGCAGGCGCCCAGCCGCTGACGAGCCTGGTCGCAGGCGGAATGACGTCCAGCGCCATGAATACGGCAAGACCGCCGACCACGTATGGGAACACTTGGATCATGGGATATCTCCCCTCCATGGAGCCTCCGCGGACGCGAGCACACTCCGGACGAGGCTTGATTTCGGCGCATCAACGCGCGGCAGTGTTCGGGGGTTCCACGCCGGGGGTGGGTTCGCCGGCCAGATTCGCCGGCGGAATGATGATTCGGCATTGCACGCCTTCGGCGCCGAACGTCAGCTTTACGTCGGCGTCGAGTGAGCGGGATAAGTTGCGTTCGATAACCAACCGGCCGAAGCCGCGGCGTTCGGGCGCTGTCACCACGGGGCCCCCGGTCTCGGCCCACAGAACCTCGACGCCCGAGCCGTCGGAGGGCGGCAGCCGCCGCCAGTTGACCGCCACCCGTCCGGCTGGGTTCGAAAGCGCGCCATACCTCGCCGCGTTGGTGGCAAGTTCGTGCAGCGCCAGCCCGAGGCTCTGCGCCGCTTCCGGCTTGAGCAGGAATGACGGGCCTTCGGCCGTGAGCTGCGGCCGCTCGCGGTCGAGATATTGACCGAGCTGCGAATGCACCAGCTCGGACAATGACGCGCCGTACCAGCTCTCCTGCACCAGCAGATCGTGAGAAGCGGCAAGCGCTTGCAAACGCGCGCTGAATTGCTCGAGAAACTCATCGATCCGGCCGGTGTGATGCGCGGTCTGCCGCGCCATCGCCTGGATGACGGCCAGCAGATTCTTCGAGCGATGCGTCAGCTCGCGCATCAACTCGCGCAGGTGCGCTTCGCCGGCCTTGCGCGCCGTGACATCGACGGCAGCTCCGGTCAGGCCAACGATGGCACCAGTCACGTCGCGCAGCGGCTCGATGTGCATGTCGTACCAGCGCGGCGCCCCGCCATCGGCGATGCGGAATTCGCCGTCTTTCGCCTGACCGCCGCCGAGCACCTCACGCTTGAGCGTGACGAGTGGCGCGCGATCCTGCTCGGGCACGATGGCGCCATCGTCGCGGCCAACGATGTCTTCGATCTTGCGCCCGTACATGGGATTGTTGATCGAGGTGTATCGAAGCTCGCGATCCTGCGTGAACACCGTGACGTGAGAGCCGCGCAGCGCGGTTTCATAGCGCTGCAATGCGGTGCCAAGCTCCTCGGTCAGCCGGCGCTGTTCGCTTTCGAGCAGGCGGATACGGCTGATGTCGATGGCCGCGCAGGTGATGCCGTCGGGGGTACCGTCGAGGCCGAACGCCGGATCGATATGGAGCGCAAACAGGGCGCGCCGCTCCGGCATCACATAAGCCGCCTCGCAGTCTTCCGGCTTGCCGCTCGCCAGCACGCGCCGCTTCACCGCAACCACCGCATCGTGCTCCGGCGACGGCACGATCTCGTCATCGCTGCGGCCGATCATCTGTGCGGCGGCGTCCTCGCCGCGCGGGCTGTACATCCAGGTGTATTTGAGATCGCGGTCCTGTGAGAACACATAGACCTGAGCGCCATTCAGCGCCGTCTCGAACCGCGCCTTTACCAGACTGAGTTCGCGGGTGCGCGTCTCGACACGGCTTTCGAGTTCGCGCCGCGCGGCTTCGAGCTCGCGCAGCGTGACCTCGTGCGCCTCCGCCTCCCGGCGCAGCCGCTCATTGACCTCGGCAAGCTGGCCCGACGACGGCACGCGAACGAGCGATGGCAGCAGCGGCCAGACCAGCGCAATCGTGATGCCCGACAGCACGGCGGTCACGCCCTTGGCGACGCCGAGCAGTCCATAGAGCGGATACCAATTCTCCAGGATGCCGAGCAGATGGCTGACGCCGGCGGCGAGAATGAAGCCGCCGAACAACCACGCCACCACGCGATACTCGCCAATCAGACCGGTGCGATGCCGCAGGTACCAATAGATGCCGAACGGAATGGTCAGGAAACACAGCGCGATCATGGCGTCGGACGCCGCGTGCAGCACGACCAGATCCGAACGCCAGTGCAAGCACTCGCCGCGCGAGAGATCGCTGGGTCCACCGAACAGCCAATCCAACACAGACATCGTCGACCCCATTCGTCTCGTGGCCCGGAGCCCCGCGGCCGGCTGGCGATTGCTCGGCGATCGTCGTCGGGATTTTCCGGCCGTCTCGGGAAACGCCGGAGCTGCCTAATGTTTCCTGCGCGGCGACGACAGAACGTGCCGATAGAACCGTTCAGACAACGGCCGCCATTCTGTCGCGGTGCGGTAACGGCGCGCGCACTGCGACACCGAGCGCCGTGAAGCGTTTCGACGATCGGAACCAATTCGAGACAAATCAATTGTCGAGGGTAACCGGCCGCGATTCCCCCTCCCCTCGTGCTCGGCCGGCGTATTAGGCGTAGCCGACTCGTCGGCTACGCCTATTCATTTTGGTTGGGCGTCGCCGATCGGCTGCCTGCCGGGCGAAAATGGAACTCGGAACCCTCGAAAGCGTTGTGTTGCCAGCGATCCGCGGCCGTCCCAACGCCGCATCATGACTGGCACGAGGAACAGACCATGGCTCGGAAACAGAACGGCCGAAAAACGTCCAATACGTCGGAAGACGCCGCCGAAATTGAGCGTGAGATCGGCCAGTTGATGCGCGATCTCGAAACTCGCCTCGGCCGGCTTAACACGCTGACACGCCGCGGCGCATCGCATGCCGCACACGAAGCCAGCGACTACGTTTCCGAAACGCTCTCCGACACCGCCGATCGGCTGCGCAATGGCGCAAACACGGTGACGGACGAAGCCTCACGCTTTGGCAGCGAGGCCTTGCGCAAGGTGGAGGACGAAATCGAACAGCGCCCTTTGCTGACGCTGGCGATCGCCGCCGGCATCGGATTCCTCGCCGGAATGGCCGGGCGGCGCCACCACTAACGGGTCCCGTCATGCGAATCTCCGAAATGGTAAAGGCGGCTCTCAGCGGAGCCACCGCCAGGCTTCGGCGCGACGCCATCGCGTATGCGGGCCTTGCGGTGTGCGCAGTGGCGGTGATTATTCTCCTCGCCGGAGCGTCCGTGCTGGCACTGGAGCCGGTCGTCGGCCCAGTCTATGCGCGGTTGATCGCGGCCGGCGCGTTCATCGTGATCGCCGGGGCCATCGTGATTGCACTGCGGCTTGCGAACCAACCGCGCCGTCCCGTCGCCGCGGTCAAGGCACAGGCTGAGCCCGCGCCGGCGAACGCACAGTTCGCGCAGATTGCGATGATCGTCGAAGCCGTGATGCTCGGCTATTCACTGTCGCGCCGGCCCGACCGGCGCTAGCCGGCCACCCAAAACTCTTTCCAATTGTTCCGACGCGCCGCGCCTATAGCGCGTTCACGCGCTGATGATGTTCGACCGAAACGAAGCAGCCTCTGATCCGATTTGAATCGGATCAGAGGCTGAATGTTTTTTCAGTGATATGCGGTGTCAGGCTGACCGGCGTTCAGGCCGTCGCGCCTTGCGCTCGAAGAACAGCGCCTGACCGATCACCGCCGCCACCGTCGAAGGCTGGAACGGCTTTGCGATCAGGAACGCAGGCTCCGGCCGCTCGCCCGTGAGGAAGCGCTCCGGATAGGCGGTGATGAAAATCACCGGCACTTCGAAGGAACGCAGCAGCTCGTTGACCGCGTCGAGGCCTGAGCTGCCGTCCGCCAACTGGATGTCGGCGAGGATCAGGCCAGGCCGCTTGGTCTTGGCGAGCGTCACCGCCGCCGAATGGGTGCGAGCAACGCCAAGCACTCGATGGCCGGCGCTTTCGACCAGCGACTCCAGATCCATGGCGATGAAGGTCTCGTCCTCGATGATGAGAACATCGGTCGCGATTTCGGCCGCAAGCTCGCGCCCGGATTCCTCGACCAGGCCGCGCAGCGTCGGCACGTCGGTGTCGAGGATTTGCGATGCGTCCTCCTCCGAGAAGCCTTCGAGCGCGATGAGCAGGAACGCCTGCCGCGGGCGCGGCGTGATGCGGCCAAGCCGTTGCTCGACCGGGAGCTTGGCATCGACCGCTGGTTCGGCAGTGCCATTCACCACCACTGAATTCCAGATTTTGGTGAAAAGCCGATAGAGCGCGACCCGGGGCCCACCAGGGCCATCCAGCACGCTCCGGTCCTCGATGACCGCCTCCAGGGTCGCCGCCACATAGGCGTCGCCGGAATGCTGACTGCCGGTCAGGGCGCGTGCGTAGCGGCGCAGATAAGGCAAATGCTGGGCAACCGCTTGTGATGTCGACACTCGACCCTCCCGTTAGCTCAATGAAAACATTAGTTGTTTGCGGTTAATTCGCCAGCCTAAAAAAAGTTCCAACAGGGGGAACAATACCTGATTGGGTGCGTTGGGAACTGTTGCAAGCAGATTAAACCTGCGCAGTTTCGAGGCGCCGGGTGTTGCGGGGGGGCCTGCGAACCAAAAGGACGCGGGGATCAGTATGGACGACCACGACCGAAAAGACGAACCGCCAGACAACACAATTCCGATGGACACCAGACAAACCACGACCAAACGAGGCAAAGGCGGAGGTCTTGGGCGTGATGTCCAGGCCAAGATCGGCCAACAGCTGCGCTCCTACTACGACGGCTTGATCGAACCCACTCCGGATCGCTTTGTCGATCTCCTGCGCGAGCTCGACAAACCCGGCGGCAAGGGGTCAGCAAATGAACCTTGACCCAACACTGCGTGACACCGTCCTCGCCACGGTGCCGAGCCTGCGCGCGTTCGCGATCTCGCTGAGCGGCAACGTGGACCGTGCCGACGACCTCGTGCAGGAGACGCTCCTTCGTGCGCTCGCCAATATCGACTCGTTTCAACCCGGCACCAACATGTCGGCCTGGCTGTTCACGATCCTGCGCAACCTGTTCCGGTCGGAGTACCGCAAACGGCGGCGCGAGGTCGAGGACGCCGAAGGTCATTACGCCGAGACTTTGAAATCGCTGCCGGAACAGACCAGCCGGGTCGAATTCCGGGAATTCCACACCGCGCTCGTCAAACTCCCGACCGATCAACGCGAGGCGCTGATCCTGGTCGGCGCGTCGGGCTTCTCCTACGAGGAGGCGGCCGAGATCTGCGGCTGCGCCGTCGGCACCATCAAGAGCCGCGTCAATCGCGCACGCACGCGCCTCGCGCAATTGCTCTCGATCGACAACGCCAACGATTTCGGTCCCGATCTCACGACGCGGACGGTGCTGGCCGGCAACGACCGCTAGCCTATCTCAACTCACCTCTATCACTCGCAGCAGACACAAACGCGGCTTCGCCCGGAGTGATCCGGGCGAAGCCGCGAGTTTTGTAATTTGTGTTGTCTCGTTGAAATCTTGCGACGAGGCCCGCTACGGCATCGTCGGGGTTCGGCCGCGGATCAGGGCAACGATGGCCGAGATCACGAACAGCACGATTGCCACGAAAAAGATGATCCGGGCAATGTCCACCGCAAAGACAGCGATGCCGCCGAAGCCGAAGATGGCCGCAACCAGCGCGACGATCAGGAAGGTGATGGCCCAACCCAGCATGATGAGCTCTCCTTGAATGGTTTCGCGGCGGCACGCGCCGCACTCGCTGATCAACTTTTTATGCAGGCATTCGTTCCGCAGCGCACCGGAACAGGCCTGTTTCAAGGCGTTCGGGCCCATCCCAGACCGATTGCGATTCCCCGCGATCTCTGCGATTCATTTCGGCATGGCGACGCCGAACATTCTGATCTTCGACTCCGGTCTTGGCGGCCTCACGGTCCATCGCGAGATCGTGAAAGCGCGGCCGGATGCCCGGCTGACCTATGCGGCAGACGATGCGTTCTTTCCCTACAACGCGCGGGAGGAGAGCGAACTGGTCGCGCGTGTGCTCGCCGTGATGGACGAGCTGATCGCGGCGCACCATCCCGCTCTTGTGGTGGTGGCCTGCAACACCGCCTCGACCATCGTGCTGCCGCATCTGCGCGCGCGCTTCACGGTGCCGTTCGTCGGCACGGTGCCCGCGATCAAGCCGGCTTGTGCCGCTTCCGCCAGCAAGCTTGTCTCCGTGCTCGGCACCGAGGGCACGGTGCGGCGCGAGTACACCCGCGCGCTGATCCGCGATTTCGCCCAAGGCTGTGCCGTCACGCTGGTGGGTTCGCGGCGGCTTGCCGAACTGGCAGAGGCGGAGCTCAACGGTGAGGCCGTCGCTGACACCGACATCCTGCGCGAAGTGGCGCCATGCTTTGTCGAAGCAAACGGCGCGCGCACCGACACCATCGTGCTGGCCTGCACCCACTATCCGCTGTTGCTCGATCGCCTTGGCAAGATCGCCCCCTGGGGGGTGAATTTCATCGATCCAGCGCCCGCCATCGCCCGCCGGGTGGTGGATTTGCTGGGACCCGGCACCAGTGCCGGCCAGGCCCCGCCCGCCCGCATCATATTCACCTCGGCACGGCCGCCTTCGGCGGCCCTCAGCGCTGCGCTGCTGCGCTTTGGCATCGCCGAAGCCGCCGCCACCGGTGTTTGACACCCCCTCGGATTGCCCCTAAACACCTCGCGTCACGCGGGCCTTTTGGCCCGCTTGACGTTTCGCGACCCGCGGTTCTGGCCAGCGCTTTGGTTTCAGAGCCTGTCGGTTTCGGCCCAAGGCCGGAACAGAGGAGGGCGCGATCCTCAACCGAGCGATCATGCTCACAAAACGAGGACGCGATGACCAAGCGCCACGAGGCGAAGTACAAGATCGACCGCCGCATGGGCAAGAATGTCTGGGGCCGCCCGAAGAGCCCCGTTAACAAGCGCGAATACGGCCCCGGCCAGCACGGCCAGCGCCGCAAGTCCAAGCTCTCCGACTACGGCGTGCAGCTCAAAGCCAAGCAGCAGCTGCGCGGCTATTACGGCAACATCTCCGAGCGCCAGTTCCGCGGCATCTATGCCGAGGCGCGGCGTCAGAAGGGCGACACCGGCGCCCACATGATCGGGCTCCTGGAACGCAGGCTCGACGCAGTCGTGTATCGGGCGAAGTTCGTGCCGACCGTGTTCGCGGCGCGCCAGTTCATCAACCACGGCCATATCAAGGTAAACGGCAAACGCGTCAACATCCCGAGCTATCGAGTGAAGGTTGGCGAGGTCATCGAGGTCAAGGACGCCTCGAAGCAGATGGCGCTGGTGATCGAAGCTCGCGCGCTCTCCGAACGCGACGTGCCGGACTACATCGAGGTCGACGAGGGCAAAATGAGCGCCAAGTTCACCCGTATCCCGGCGCTCAACGAGGTGCCCTATGCGGTGACGATGGAGCCGCACCTCGTGGTTGAGTTTTACTCGCGCTGACCGCGCAGACCTGGACGATACCGCAAGGCCGCCCTCTGGGCGGCCTTTTCGTTTGAATCGGGGGGCAAGCTGAGCCTCGGGAACTCTGCCAACCGCGACGCCGGACCGCGCCCAAGGCCGGCCGTCCGATTAGGCTCTTGCGGCATAGTGCCGTCCAATGTCACATTAAGGGCCTGATTTGAAATTCGCCGGCGAACGGGAGCAAACAACGTGGTGCAAGTATTCGACTATGTGAAGCGCGCCGACGATTTGCTTGAAGCGGCGTGGAAGGCGCGGAAGTGGCCTACTTTTATCGGTGTGTGGCTGACTTCATCTGTGGCGATGACGGTCGGCTTCTTCGTGATGTTCTGGACCATCGGCATTGTTTGGGCAGGAATATCGTGGACGGTCCAGGCTGTCTCAGGTGCGCGCTTTATGCCGGTTGCGTTTCCTGAATTCCTCGATTTTACGTTGCGCTTTTGCAGCGTGGTCGCGCTGTTCTGCCTCGTTGGCACGTGGATCATGTTGGGCATGAAGGACGTCATGGGCGACTTCCGCAAAGCCCAGGAGTAAGCAAGCCGCCAAGCCATCTCGACAAGCTATCCCGAACGATGGGATGGCCTGCTCTGCGACTGAAGGATGTTCGCTGCAGTTTCCAGCCGATTGGGCGCTACGCCCGCAAAGCCCGTGCGGCAGCGTCTGCTGGGCTTAATCAGTCTTGCCGCGCGCGCGGTGTCGAGCGCCGGCAACTCGACGGAATGCCAGCACTCGCCGCTGCTGGTCGTCAGAAATAACTGCCGGATGGTTAGACGGTCGCCGCGGCCTTCACCGGCAAGCCCTTGTCCTTCATCAGCGAGTGCAACTCGCCGGCCTGGAACATCTCGCGCACGATGTCGCAGCCGCCGACGAACTCGCCCTTGACGTAAAGCTGAGGGATGGTCGGCCAGTTGGAAAAGGCCTTGATGCCGTTGCGCAGTTCTTCGTTCTCCAGGACGTTCAGACCCTTATAGGGCACGCCCAGGTAATCGAGGATTTGCACGACCTGGCCCGAGAAGCCGCACATCGGAAACTGCGGTGTGCCCTTCATGAACAGCACCACGTCGTTGGCTTTGACTTCGTTGTCGATGAACTGCTCGATTCCCATCGGTTTGGCCCTTTCGTGCCGCCAGCCTGCGCCGGCGCGATTACTTGATATTTAGCGCATCACCGGCCTTAGCCCAAGGGTCGCGGCGGGCTTCGTAACATTACTTTTTTGGCAGCTTTCGGGGCATAAGTGCCCCCTCGACGATCTGGCCAGAGCATGAAATCCCGCTAACGGTCAGCCCTCAGGCAGGCCGGTCTGCAAGGCCAGCGCATGGAGCGCGCCGCCCATTTGCCCTTTGAGCGCATCGTAGACCAATTTGTGCTGCTGCACGCGCGACTTGCCGCGGAACGATTCGGCGATCACGGTTGCGGCGTAATGATCGCCGTCGCCGGCGAGATCGCGGATCGTAACCTGAGCGTCGGGAATGCCCTCTTTGATGAGCTTCTCGATGTCGCTCGCATTCATCGCCATGGCGCGCGGCCTCCATGCTGCCTTCGCCCACTCACGAAGGGCCACCGGCCAAGTCGCTTGGCGGCCAGCGTCAAATCGTTCAGGCAAAGCCTTTAGCAGAAACGGCCGCTTGCCGAAACGAAATTCCCGCGCGCCCGAACACATCCCGCAAGGCTGCCGACACTCGCGCGAACGTTTCGGGCATCGTAAACTTGGAATCGACACTCGCCGGGAAAAAAACATGCGCATCTCGCCCGTTTCGCTGCTTTTGTTCTCTGGTCTCGCCTTCGGGCTGACGCTCCACGCCGGTCCCGCCGCGGCTCAACCGGCGGCCCAACAACAGGACGCATTGCGCAGCAATTGCCGCTCCGACTTCATGTCGCTCTGCTCGGGTGTGCCGCGCGGCGGCGCCGAGGCCTTGCAATGCCTGCAGCGCAATGTGGCGAAGCTCTCGCCCCGCTGCCAAAGCGCGGTCAATGCCGTGATGCCACGCAGCGCGCCGCCGGCGCCTCCTCCAGCCGCTGCGGTTCCGCCACCGGCACCGCCTGCGGTCGCAACGCCAGCGGCACCCACGCCTCTGCCTGCCACGACGCCGGCTCCCACGCCTGCAACCGCTCCGGCGACCACGCGTCAGCCGCCGGCACACCCGCCGGCCGCGCCAACCCGGACCACCACTGCACCCGCACCAGCGCCGAAACCCGCGGCGAAACCGGAGATGGTACCTGCCGCCCCGTCAGTTGCGGCGCCCGGCCCGATGCCGCCGGTCACACCTCGCGTTCAGCTCGCGATCGCACGCGCCTGCGATGGCGACATCCAGGCCGTGTGCAAACTAGTGCGGCCCGGCAGCGGGCGGGTGATCGAATGCCTGGTCGAGAACGAGCCGGCGTTGTCGCCAGTCTGCAAGCAGGCGCTCAACAACGCCCGATCCGGCCGCTAACGCTTCTGAAGCGCGCGCAGCGTCAGATCTCACCAGCCATATATGCCGGCAGCCAGTTCTCAAACCGCTCGCGCAGCGCAGCGACGGCAATCGGCCGCTCGTTCGGGATCGCAAGACTGTCGCCGCCGGTGATGCCAAGCCGCCAGACCGGCACGCTCATCGTCTGCGCGCGCGCCAGCACTGCATCGACATGCACTGCCGGCACGGTGACGACATAGCGCGCCTGGTCCTCGCCGAACCAATGGGCGTGGTCGGGAATGTCGCCCGGCGCGGGGTCGAGCGTCGCGCCAACGCCCTGCGCCATCGCCATCTCGGCGAGCGCGACAAGCAGACCGCCGTCGGACAGATCGTGCGCCGCGGTGACGATGCCGTCCTTGACTAGCCCCCGCACGAAATTGCCGTTTTCGCGCTCCTCATCGAGGTCGACCGGCGGTGGCGCGCCTTCCTCCTTGCCGCAAACCTCGCGCAGATAGAGCGATTGGCCAAGCCAGCCCTGCGTCTCGCCGATCAGCAGGATGGTTTCGCCGGGCGCCTTGAAGGCGAGCGTCGCCGATTTGGTGAAATCATCGAGCACGCCCACGCCGCCAATGGTCGGCGTCGGCAGGATGGCGCGGCCGTTGGTCTCGTTGTAGAGCGAGACGTTGCCGGACACGACCGGGAAGTCGAGCCTCTTGCAGGCCTCCGAGATCCCACGCACGCAGCCGACGAACTGGCCCATGATCTCGGGCCGCTCCGGATTGCCGAAGTTGAGATTGTCGGTGAGCGCCAGCGGACGCGCGCCGACCGCGGTGAGGTTGCGCCACGCCTCCGCCACCGCCTGCTTGCCGCCCTCGAACGGATCGGCCTCGCAATAGCGCGGCGTCACGTCGGCGGTAAGCGCCAGCGCCTTCGGTCCATCGTTGACGCGCACCACCGCGGCGTCGCCGCCCGGCCGCTGCACGGTGTTGCCGAGGATAACGTGATCGTATTGCTCCCAGACCCAGCGCTTGGAGCAGAGGTCCGGCGAACCGATCAGCTTTTCGAGTGCGTCGGCAACGCCCATCGGCGGCTTGATGCTTTCGGCCTTCAACACCGGCCGCTTCTTGCCTTCATCGAAGGGCCGTTTGTACATCGGCGCTTCGTCGCCCAATTCCTTGATCGGCAGGTCCACCATCACGGCGCCGCCGTGCTTGACGATGAAGCGCTTGGTCGGCGTGGTTTCGCCCACGATAGCGAAGTCGAGGCCCCATTTGCGGAAGATCGCCTCGGCCTCTTTTTCCTTTTCGGGCTTGAGCACCATGAGCATGCGCTCCTGGCTCTCCGAGAGCATCATCTCATAGGCCGTCATGCCGGCTTCGCGGCATGGCACTTTGTCGAGTTCGAGCGTGACGCCGAGATCGCCCTTGGCGCCCATCTCCACCGCTGAGCAGGTCAGGCCGGCCGCGCCCATGTCCTGGATCGCGATCACGCAATCCTTCGCCATGATCTCGAGGCAGGCTTCGAGCAAGAGCTTTTCCGAGAAGGGATCGCCGACCTGCACGGTCGGCCGCTTCTCCTCGGCGCCCTCGCCGAACTCGGCCGACGCCATGCTGGCGCCGTGGATGCCGTCGCGTCCGGTCTTGGAGCCGAGATAGACGATCGGCATGCCGACGCCGGACGCCGCCGCGTAGAATATCTTGTCGCTGTCGGCGAGGCCGACCGCCATGGCGTTGACGAGATTGTTACCATCGTAGCGGGTGTGGAAACGGACCTGGCCGCCGACCGTCGGCACGCCGAACGAATTGCCGTAACCGCCGACGCCGGCCACCACGCCGGAAACGAGATGCCGCGTTTTCGGGTGTTTCGGGTCGCCGAAGCTCAAGGCGTTGAGGCAGGCGATCGGCCGCGCCCCCATGGTGAACACGTCGCGCAAAATGCCGCCGACGCCGGTCGCCGCGCCCTGATAGGGCTCGATGTAGCTCGGATGGTTGTGGCTCTCCATCTTGAACACGACAGCAAGCCCGTCGCCGATATCGATGACGCCGGCATTCTCGCCCGGGCCTTGGATCACCCACGGCGCCTTGGTCGGCAGCCCGCGCAGATGGACCCTGGACGACTTGTACGAGCAGTGCTCGTTCCACATGGCCGAGAAGATGCCGAGCTCGGTAAAGCTCGGCTCCCGCCCGATCAGATCGAGGATCCGCTTGTATTCGTCCGGCTTGAGGCCGTGCTCGGCGACGAGTTCGGGCGTGATTCTGGGTTCGTTGCGGCTCACCGCCTGTATTTAGTTCAGCGGCTTGGATTTTTCACCCATCCCGGCGGCGCTTCTTGCAGCCATCCACGCCTATTGTTAGGCGTTGGTCAGCTGCGCATGGCCTTTTCGGCGATTGCGATCCATTCGGCCTGCACTTTGCGCACGTAGCGAGGTGCACGGCGCATCTGGGTGACAACCTCGGTCAGCAACACCTTGGCCTCCATGTCACGGCCGAGCTTTTGCAGCAGCAGGCCATAGCGCACCCGCGCCTCGGCGCCCGGATAGTAGTTGGACAGCGCCCTGTACTCTTCAATGGCCTCATCGGAATGGCCGGCGCCCTCAAGCGCGCGGGCGTAAAGCAGGTGGCCTTCGGCGGACTGATAGTCCGGCCAGCGCCGGCGCAAATCGTCGAGCGTCCTGACCGCGTCCTCGCTACGACCGAGGCCGAATTCGGCACGGGCACGGCCCAGCATATAGATCGGCTCGTCGCCCAGCGGCCGCTCCAGGATGGCCTTGTAGTGCTCCTCGGCCGCCCAATACTTGCCGAGCGCCATGCACTCTTCGGCCAGCGCCACCCGGTTGGCGATTGTATCCGCGATCGCCAGCTGATCGACCAGCTCGCGGTGGCGCCGCGTCGGATCGAATGTTTTGACGACGCCGCGGCGCGCCTTCTGCCCCTGCGGGCTGCCGAACCATTCCGGCAATAGCTCCACCACGACATAGGCCAGCGCGCCGATGCCGGGCAGCAGCAGGATGACGTAGCCCCACGGCGAAAACCGCCCGGTCTTTGCGGCGTGGATGATCAGGACGGCATTGACGATCAACAGCAACAATGCGAGCGGCATGGTCGCTCCGGTGCGGGCGGCAGGGCGTCGTTATCTTACCGCGTGGCCGGTGTCAGCGGCACATTGGGAATGCGGTTCATTTTGCGTTAGTCGCACGCTGCCGAGCGCCGGTTCGACGGCATCCGCGCTTTTTTAATCGCACCGGGAAACGCCGCTACGCCGCCTTGTCGAAATGCTGCGTCAGCCCGGCGAACAGCCCGCGCCCGTCGGTCGAGCCGATCGAAGCCTCGACGTGGTTCTCGGGATGCGGCATCAGGCCCAGCACGTTGCCGCGCTCGTTCAGGATTCCCGCAATGGCGTTCGACGAGCCGTTGACGTTCCATTGCGGATCGAGGCGGCCGTCGGGCGCGGTGTAGCGGAACGCCACCCTGCCCTCGCCTTCGAGCCGCGCGATGGTGTCGGCATCCGCCGTGTAATTGCCCTCGCCGTGCGCGGTCGGCACTTTGATGACTTGGCCCGCGTTATAGCCGCGGGTGAACGGCGTGTCGGAGCGCTCGACTTTGAGAAAAATATCGCGGCAGATGAATTTCAACGCGGCGTTGCGCATCAGCACGCCGGGAAGAAGCCCCGCCTCGCAGGCGATCTGGAAGCCGTTGCACACTGCGAGCACAAGCCCGCCGCGCGCCGCATGCGCCCGCACCGCATCCATGATCGGCGCACGCGCAGCAATCGCGCCGCAGCGCAGATAATCGCCATAGGAGAAGCCGCCCGGGATCACGACCAGATCGGTGCCAGCCGGCAACGCGGTCTCGGCGTGCCACACCATGGCGGGCTCACCACCGGAGACGAGCCGCAGCGTGCGCGCCATATCGCGCTCACGATTGATGCCGGGGAAGACGAGAACGGCGGATTTCATGGCACGACCCGTCCCTTCAACCCGTGACCTCGATGCGGTAATTCTCAATCACCGTATTCGCCAGCAACTTCTCGGCCGCCTCTTTCAGCGCGGCTTCGGCCCGCGCCTTGTCGGCGCCGTCGATCTCGATGTCGAACACCTTGCCCTGGCGCACGCTGGCGATGCCGCCCACGCCAAGCGATTTCAGCGCACCCTCGATCGCTTTGCCTTGCGGATCGAGGATGCCGGGCCGGAGCGTGACGGTGACGCGGGCTTTCATCGTGGATCAAATATCCACGATTCCGCTCCCGCGCAATTGCGCAAAGCCCGCAATGACGCGGTATTCCCGGAAGAATTCGTGGTCATTTCGAGGCGCGCGAGGCCGCCAGTACGTGGGCCTCGGGATTAAGCAGGCACCGCCGCCGATTGCTCCAGCATCTTGCCGTGGCCAGCCACGTGGCCGCTGTCGCCAGCAAGCCGCAGCGCCTTCCAGAATGCCGACTGCGTCGAGGTGACAACCGGCGTGCCGTGCTTGCTCTCGATGGGCGCCGCGCAATTGAGCGTCATCAGGCCGCCGCAAGAGATCAGCACCGCGTCTGGCGTCTTGGCCTCGCCGATCGCGGTGCCGGCAAGCTTGATGATGTCCTGCTCGGTCATGCGCTCGGCGCCGCCGAATTCGAGAATTCCGAAGCCCTTCATGGACTGCACCTCGAAACCGGCGTGGCGCAGGAAGTCGGCGAGCCGATCGTTGACCAGATCGGAGTAGGCGGTCGCGACCGCAACGCGCTTGGCGCCGACGCTGCGCAGCCCATCGACCACCGCCTCGCTCATGGTCGAGACCGGCAGGCCGGTTTCGTCGCGGAGCTGTTGGAGCAATTTCTGGTGGGCGTCGTAGCCGCGATAGAACGTCAGCGACGTGCCGATCACCATGATGGCGTCGATGTCGAGCTTGGCGAGCTCCTTGGCGGCGGGCAGGATCGCGTCAAAGGCGGCGTCGTAACCTTCCGGCGTCAGCGCCCGTACACCGACGCCCTTCGGAATGAATGTCACGTCCGGATACATCAGCGGACCTTCGACCGGGATCTTGTCGGTCGCAAATGGCACGACGAGGCCGATCTTGAGGTGCTCTCGCATGTTCATGCCGCCCTGTTGTTCGAGTCCCGCCAATCTAGTCCTACTCGACGCTCAAGCCTATCCCCTTGATAATCGCGATCCACTTCGCGGCTTCCTTGCGGATATGCTCGGCGGCCTCGGCCGGCGTGCTGGTCATCGGCTGCATGCCGAGCCCAATGAAATGCTTCTGCGCCTCCGGCGTCTGCATCACGTTGCCGAGCGCCTTGTTCAACCGCAGCACGATCGGCGCCGGCAGCTGCGCCGGACCAGCCATCATCTGCCAGGTGTTGGCTTCGTATCCGGTGACGCCGGCCTCGTTCAGGGTCGGAACGTCGGGCAGGTTGCTGGCACGCGTCATCGTGGTGACGCCAAGCGCCTTGAGCTGACCGGATTTGATCAGCGGACCGGCCGGGCCGGCATCGGCAAAATAGATCGGCACATGGCCCGCCACGACGTCGTTCAGCGCCGGCCCGCCACCGCGATAAGGCACGTGCCGCATCGAGATACCGGCCATGCTCATCAAGAGTTCCATATAGATGTGATGCACCGCGCCGGTGCCGGCGGACGCAAAGGCAAGCTCGCCGGGCTTGCTCTTGGCGAGCGCGATCAGCTCCTGTACCGAATTGACCCCGAGCGCCGGATTGACGACCAGCACGAACGGCACGGTCGCAAACAGCATGACCGGCGAAAAATCCTTGGTCGGGTCGTAGGCGATGCGCTTGTAGAGGCCGGGCGCGACCGCAAAGGTCGAAGCGGTGCCGACCATGATCGTGTAGCCGTCCGGCGCCGAGCGCGCGACGGCCGTGGCCCCAAGGGTTGTGCCGGCACCGGCGTGGTTCTCGATGATGAAGGGCTGGCCGAGGCGCTGCTCCATGCCCTTGGCGACGTAGCGCGTCAGGGCGTCGGTGCCGCCGCCGGCCGGAAACGGCACGACGACTTTCACCGGGCGCGACGGATAGTCCTGCGCGAGGGCAGAACCTGTGCAGCCCGCAAGCAGTATTGCAAAGACGCAGAGGCGGCGGATCATCGCGCGATAGTAGAGACGCGAATGGCCGGCACAAGGCCGGCCATCGCCATCGAAAATCGTTACCCCTGCGGCGTGTTAGCTCTTCACCAGCACGGGGCCTGCGCCCTGCGGCCGCTCGTTCTCGCTCAGGATGCCGAGCCGGCGGGCCACGTCGGTGTAGGCCTCGACCAGCCCGCCCATGTCGCGGCGGAAGCGGTCCTTGTCGAGCTTGTCGTTCGATTTGATGTCCCACAGCCGGCACGAGTCCGGCGAGATCTCATCCGCCACCACGATCCGCATCAGATCGTTCTCCCACAGGCGGCCGCATTCCATCTTGAAATCGACCAGACGGATGCCGACGCCGAGGAAAAGCCCGGACAGGAAATCGTTGACCCGAATGGCGAGCGCCATGATGTCGTCGATCTCCTGCGGCGTGGCCCAGCCGAAGGCGGTAATATGTTCCTCCGACACCATCGGGTGTCCGAGCTGATCGTTCTTGTAGTTGAACTCGATGATCGAGCGTGGCAGCTGCGTGCCCTCCTCGATGCCGAGCCGGGTCGCAAGCGAACCGGCCGCGACATTTCGCACCACAACCTCGAGCGGAATGATCTCGACCTCGCGAATCAATTGCTCGCGCATGTTTAGCCGCCGCATAAAATGCGTCGGCACGCCGATGTCGTTGAGGCGCTGGAAGATGTATTCCGAGATGCGGTTGTTCAGAACGCCTTTGCCCTCGATGACATCGTGTTTTTTCGAGTTGAAGGCGGTGGCGTCGTCCTTGAAATGTTGAATGAGGGTTCCGGGTTCCGGGCCCTCGTAAAGGATCTTCGCCTTGCCTTCATAGATACGGCGACGGCGGCTCATCGGAGTGTACCGTGGTTTGTTGATGTCCATATTAAATGCCGTGGCTCCAGGTGCGGGGTCGCGGTCCTCGGCGGCAGAAGCAGAAGGCAAAACCAAAAACGGAATCGGATGCCTGTCCGTTCACTTCCAAAACCTAACCGATCGGGATGAGTAGCACAACGACATAGGCCGAGTAGGCTTGGTGCGCAACAGCCGAAGTTCCTTCGCGGGTGGATTGCCTTGACGCCTCTAGGTCGATATGCAAGGCGCAACGATTACAATTGAAACCGGAGCAACAGCTGAGCACAGCTGATGCCGACATCGTGAGATTGACGAGGGCGACATGACCACGTTCGATAAGCGCGAGGAAGGCTTCGAGAAGAAATTTGCGCATGACGAGGAGCTGCGCTTCAAGGCGAACGCGCGGCGCAACAAGCTCCTCGGCCTGTGGGCGGCGGAAAAGCTCGGCATCACCGGCACGGCCGCCGATGCTTACGCCAAGGAGGTCGTGATGGCCGACTTCGAGGAAGCCGGCGACGACGATGTGTTCCGCAAGGTCCGCAAGGACCTCGACGCCAAGGGCGTGCAGCAATCGGATCATCAGCTTCGCAGCACCATGGACGAGTTGATGCTGCAGGCCATCGCACAGATCAAAGCCGGCACCTAAGCGCCGGTTTTACGGAGCGACCGCGTGGCAACCCTTCCCGGCTTCTCGCTCGCCCGGCGGCTCGCCGCAGGCGAAACGGTCTATACCGGCTGGTGCGCGCTTCCCGCCCCGATCATCGTTGAAACGCTGGCCCGCGAGGGTTTTGTCGCCGTCACCATCGACCAGCAGCACGGGCTGTGGGACACGGCCGCGACCGTCAACGGGATCGCCGCGATCAGAGCCGGCGGCGCCGCACCCATCGTGCGCGTGCCGCTGGGCGCGTTCGATACCGCCAGCCGCGCGCTCGATTTCGGCGCCGAGGGCGTGATTGCGCCGATGATCAACACCGTCGCCGACGCCAAGGCGTTCGTCGCCGCAACCAAATACCCGCCGATCGGCGAACGCAGCTGGGGACCGACGCGGGCGATGAATCTCGCCGGCATCACCGACATGAAGGCCTATTTGCGGGACGCGAACCAGAACGTCGTCACGCTCGCCATGATCGAGACCCAGACCGCGCTCGACAACGTCGATGCGATCGCGGCCACGCCTGGCATCGACGTGCTGTTCGTCGGCCCCTCCGATCTCTCGATCACGTTGACCAACGGCAAGGAGCTCGATCCGCACTCAGCGACGGTCGAGGCCGCGCTCGACAAGATCATCGCGGCGGCGAACAAGGCCGGCAAGGTCGCAGGCCTCTATTGCGCCAACGCCGAGCGCGCGGTCGCCTGCGCCAAACGCGGTGTCCGCTTCATGGCGGTCGCGAGCGACCTCGCGATGCTCCGCGCCGGCGCTGCCGCGCAGCTCAAGACGCTGAAGGGCTGAACACGCTACTTCAGCGTGATCCGGTAATTCACATTCGCGCCGACCGAGAAGCCGTCAATCGGCAACTGCCCCGGATGGCGGCTCACCGTGACATTGATTCCGTCGACGCGGCAGTCGCTCGCGATGACCTCGCGCAGCAACACGCATTCCTTGGCGGCAAGCTCGTACATCTGGCGGCGCGCCTGCTCCTGCGCCTTCAGCCCCTGGTCGCCTGGCCCCACCGATGACGGCACGAACATATTCATGCTGATGGTGACCCGCACCTGCTCTCCGACCGATGGAGCGGGCGGCGTGGCTGTCGACCGCAGCTCGATCACGGCCTGCTGCGCCGCCGCGATGCTGACGCCGCACGCTAAAGCGTAATGCATTTAGTTTGGTGCATATCCTGAGTTTTTGAAATAGTTGGCGCATTCGTCGCTGGTGAAAGCGCCGAGAAGCTCGCCGATGGCGGCGCAGACGGTTTCGACCGTTCGGGCGGCGGCTTTGCGCAGCAGATGC
>CAMDDZ010000031.1 GCA_945893145.1 Rhodoplanes serenus
CGAACTTCCGAACCGCGACACTAGTGGAGCGGATTTGACATTCGCTACCCACCCAGCCGCGGGCTCACGAAGCGAATGTCAAATCCAAAGCTCCACTAGAAACTTATACTTGCTAGTGGTCCTTTGATTCTAACATTCGCAAGAGAGTACGCCGCAAAGGGATGCGAATGTTAGAATCGGACCACTAGCCTGCCGGAGCAAAACACATGAGCGCCGCGACCAAGACCCGCCTCGACGTCGTTCCCCTCAGCCGCCACATCGGCGCCGAAATCCGCGGCATCGATCTGCGCGAGAAGCCCGACGACGAGACCATCAAGGCGATCTACCAGGCTTGGCTCGATCACCTCGTCATCATCTTCCCGGAGCAAAAGCTCTCGCAGGAAGATTTGGTGCGCGTGACGAACTACTTCGGCGAACAGGGCATGCCGCGGCGGCCGCCAAAGTTCTTCCCCAAGGGCTACTCCAGCCTGCTGCCCGGCATCATGCTGATCTCCAATATCCGCGAGAACGGCGAACCGATCGGCGCGCTGCCCGATGGCGAAATGATGTTCCACCACGACATGATCCACTCCGAGAAGCCCGACAAGGCTACGCTGCTGTATTCGGTCGAAATCCCCTCAAGCGGCGGCAACACACTGTTCGCCAGCGGCTATGCGGCCTACGACACGCTCGACCCGAGCATTCGCAACAAGCTCGACGGCCGCATGGCGCGGCACCACTACAATTACGGCTCGGTGGTGAAGGGCGACCAGAAGGGCACCGAAGCGTTCGGCGAATGTCTGCACCCGGTGTTTCGCACCCACGACGACACCGGCCGCAAGGCGGTCTACGTCAATAGGCTGATGACGATCGGCGTCGAAGGCATGGGCCAGACCGAGGCCGAGCCGTTGCTCGAGGCGGTGTTCGATCATGCCGAGAAGCCCGAGTTCGTCTATGAGCACGTCTGGCGGCTCGGCGACCTGCTGCTGTGGGACAACCGTTGCTCGTCGCATGCGCGCCGCGATTTTCCCTCGACCGAACGGCGCCTGATGCTGCGCACCACGGTCAAGGGCGCGGCGCGGCCGTATTGAGCCGGGGAGCCGGATGAACAGGTCGCTGGTCCGCGTCAGCTTTTGCACCGCCGCAGCGCTGTTCGGCGCGGCAGCAATAGCGCAACAACCCTACCCGTCGCGGCCCATCGAACTGGTGGTGCCGTTCGTCGCCGGCGGCACCACCGACACCGCGGCACGGATGATCGGCCAGCGGCTCACCGAGAAATGGGGCCAGCCAGTGATCGTCAGCACGCGGCCTGGTGGCGGCAGCACGATCGGCACCAGTATCGTCGCGAAGGCAGCGCCCGACGGCTACACGCTGCTGATCACCACATTCGCATTGGCGGTCAATGCCGCCCTGCAAAAGCTGCCCTACGATCCGATCAAAGATTTTACCGCGATCACCGAAATCTCCTCGATCCCGCTGATGCTGGTGGTGCATCCGTCGCTGCCGGTGAAGACCGTGCAGGAGTTCATCGACTATTCGAAGACGCAGCCCGCCGGTCTCGATTACGCCACCTCCGGCGCCGGCACTTCGACGCATCTCGCGGCCGAGATGTTCAAGACGATGACGGGCGCGAAGCTCGTACACGTGCCCTTCAAGGGCAACGCCGAGGTGATGAACGCGCTGCTCGGCGGCCACGTCAAGGCGCACTTCGGCTTGTCGGCCTCGTCGCTGCAGCACGTCCGCGCCGGAAACTTGCGCGTGCTCGCGGTGACGACCGAAAAGCGCCTGCCCTATCTGCCGGACGTGCCGACCATCGCGGAGCTCGGCTATCCGGGCTACGAGATCGCCTCCTGGCAGGGCGCGTTTGCGCCGGCCGGAACCCCGAAGGACATCATCACACGGCTCAACGCCGAGATCGTCGCGTTGCTGAAGGAGCCGGCGACACGCGAGCGGATCGAACGCGAGGGCGCCGACCCGATCGGCAGCAGCACCGACCAGTTCGCTGAGCGTCTCAAGACCGAAGTCGCCAAGTGGGCGAAGGTGGTGAAGGATTCAGGGCTCGCGCCTCCCTGACCTATTCAAGTGCGCCGGCACAGCGCCCAAAGCACCGCGACCAGCGCCACGTTGACGAGCGCCAAAGCGGTCAGCACCGCAAGCGTGAGGCCCGCGCCGGACCATTCGATCAGCAGCGCGGCTGCCGAGGGCGACAGCGCCTGCACGATCAGGCTCGGGAATGCGAGCCGCCCCATCAGCGTGGCGTAGCGGTCGGCCCCGAACAGCGCCAGCGGCAGCGTGCCACGCGCGATCCACATGATGCCGTAGCCTCCGCCGTAGAGCACGATCGTCAGAGCGAGTATCGGGAAACCGGTCAGCAGCAGCACCAAGCCGATCGCCATGAACACGCAGGAGCCGATCATGGTCCAAACTGGGTGGTAGTGCTGGCCGAACAGCCGCTCGATGACGCGCGCACCGACCTGCGCCGGGCCAAACAGCGTGCCGAGCGTAACCGCGAGCGCGAAGTCGGCGCCGCGCGCCTGCAGGAAGATCATGAAATGGACGATCACAATCGAGCCGATGCCGGCCGAGATAGTCAGGATCAGCGCCAGCAACCAGAAGATCATGCGCTGATGGCCGACCAGCAGCGTGGTTTGCGGCTTGGCTGGCGTGTCCGCAGCCGCAATCCCTGAGGCCTGGGACGCAAGCGGCGGCATCACCGCCATTTGCAACGGCAGCGACACCGCGAGGTGCAGGCCGGCGTAAATCAGGCAAGCGCCGCGCCAGCCGAAATTTTCCGCGAGCACCGCGCTGAGCGGCCAGCACACCGTGCTGGCAAAGCCGCCGAACAGCGTCAAATTGGTGATGGGCGCGCGGGCGTCCTCGCCGTAGAGCTTGCCGAGCGCGGCAAACACCGCGTCGTAGAGGCCGGTGCCCATGCCGCCGCCAAGCACCACCCAGCCCAGCAGATAAACCGCGAGGTTCGGCGCCAGCCCCACAATGGCGAGCCCTGACGCATAGAGCAGCGACGACAGCGCCAGAACCGGACGCCCGCCGCGGCGCTCGATCACGGCGCCGACCCGCGGCGAGATCAGGCCCGCAATCAGCAGACCAACCGAAGCGCCGCTCACCACCCAGAACAACGACCAGCCGGTGTCGGCGACGATTGGCGGCGCCAGCACAGCCGGAAAATAAAACGACGTGCCCCAACCAAGGATCTGGGCAATGCCAAGCGCCGTGATGGTGACCGGGCGGGAAGCCATGCTTACGAACGACCGGCGGGTGGCAGCGGCACGGCGCTATTTTTCGGGCTCGAATTCGACGCCGTTGCCGATGCGCTCAATCGTCAACAGCGGCCGGCGCGGCAGGTTTCGCCAACTCACGGTCTTCTTGTTGCTCTCCATGTTGCCGGTCGTAATGCTCATCCTGGCGGTCGAATAATTGATGCTGACCTCGCGCTCCTCGCCGGAATTGCGCATCAGCTCGCGACGATCAAAGCCGATCAGTTCGAAGCGCTGGTTCTGCCACCGGAACGTATGGCTCGTCAGCGACGTGCTCCACCCGCCCGCGCTGGTGAAATAGTTCAGCTTGATCCGCAGCGTGCCCTTCTCGAGCACGACCCCGCCACGCTCGCTCAGCGGATCGTCGGCGGTCGGCACCTCGCGGCGCGGGATCAACGTGTGGTTCTCGAGCGCCAGCACGAAGCCCGACGGCGACGCGCGGCCGAATGCGACTGCGAGAATGCGCGGATTGGTGTCGAGCGGATTCTCACCCAGGATATCGTGGCTGATGACATTGTTCGGATCAGTTTGGCGCAGCACGAGCACCAGGTCGGCGATGCCGTCGGCGTTAAGGTCGCCCGCGATCTGCTTTTCCAGCTTCCAGCCTGCCGGCACGAAGCCTTCGGCCGAGGCCGCTGCCTTGGCAAGGTCCGGATATTTCACGTCCGGCACGTCGAAAGCGTGTGCTGCGCTCACGCCTGCCAACAGGGCGACATACAAAAAAGCGCTGAAGCGTCGCATGGGAGACGATCCGCTGTTTGATAGCTTCGCGTGCCTGGATAGCGGTTTGGCGAGCCAACGAACAGTCGGAAAATCCTGCTAGGATCGCGGCAACAGACGCAAAACACGCGTGGACGTCCACGGGAGGACACGATGTTTCGGGCCCTGGCAGCAATCCCAATTGCCCTCCTCTGCACCGTCCTTCCGGCGGCGGCGCAGGACGACGTCAAGGATTTTCCCAATCGCGCCATTCATATCGTGGTGCCGTTCCCGGCCGGCGGCCCGGCCGATGTGGTCACGCGCATCATCGCGCAGAAGATGAGCGAGGACTGGGGCCAGGCGGTCGTGGTGGACAACCGCGGCGGCGGCAACACCGTCACGGGCGCGCTCACCGTGGCGAAGGCTCCGGCGGATGGCTACACGCTGCTGATGGCGATCGATTCCACGCTGGTGATGAACCAGTTTCTCTATCGGTCACTGCCCTATGACCCGATCAACGACTTCGTGCCGATCACGGCCACGACCAAAACCGTTTCGGTGCTGGCGGTATCCGGCGCGAACGGTCCCAAGACCGTTGCCGAACTGATCGCCAAGGCCAAGGCCGCTCCCGGAAAGCTCAACTACGGCGCCGGCACCATCACGGCGCAGCTCATGGGCCACCTGTTCCACAAGGCGGCCGGCATCGACATCGTCTATGTGCCGTTCCGCGGCACGCCCGCGACCATCACCGGACTGCTGACCGGCAGCGCCGACCTGGTCTATGCGGCGAACGTCACGGTTGCGCCGTTGATCGAAAGCGGCCAAGTGCGGGCGCTTGCCAAGCTCGACGGCCGCACACCGCAGTCGATGGTGCACCTTCCGACGCTGGCCGAAGCCGCCGGGGTTCCGCTCGACGACATTTCGGTCTGGCTCGGTCTCGTCGCCCCCAAGGGCACGCCGCGCCCGATCGTGCTGAAGCTCCAGCAGAAGGTGGTGGCGATCCTCAACGACCCGGCCGTGAAGGAGCGTCTGGAGCGCACCGGCGCCTATACGATGACCAGCTCCCCGGACGAGTTCGGCGCCTTTATCCGCAAGGAGGCCGACCGCTGGTCCAAGGTGCTGCCGGAAACCGGCATCCGCTACGACTAGAGTTGTTTGAGCATGATCTTTCCGAAAACCGGTTCCCACTTTTCGGGATCATGCTCTCAGCGCCGCCGGGGTTCGGGGCCAAATTTAACAGAACCTTGTTCGAGCTATGTGTCTTTTGCATTGCTGCAGCGCAGCAAAAACCCCTACCCCAGGTTCCCGACCGGGTCTATGTTCCACCCATGAAACGCAGGGATTCTTCCCTGTCATCAAAGGGTTAATATCATGTTCCTGACACACATCGTGCAAGTCTATCGGCAATGGCGGCGCTACAACGCCAGCATTCGCGAGTTGAGCCGCCTGAACGACCGCGAATTGTCCGATATCGGCATTACCCGCGGAGAGATCCCGCGCGCGGCCTGGGAAGCTTCCGAGCGCTAACGCGCCCGCCAAGCCCGAAATGACAAAGCGCCCGCCCTTCGGCGGGCGCTTTCTTTTGAGGCTCTATCGGGCGGCTTCCATGCCGGTCTTCTGCAGCACGGCTGCGGCCGATGGCCCGGTCAGCACCTTGATGAAGGCCTTGGCGATCTCGGCGTCCTTAGCAGTGGCACTAATGCCTACCGCATAGGTCGTGTAGTTCTGAATCTCAGCCGGCAGCGGGCCAACCAGCGTCACGCCGCCCTGGCCGACGATTTCGCTGATCTGGTGGATGCCGATCTCGGCCTCGCCGGCCTTGACCAGATCGGACACGTGGCCGCCCTTCTGGAGCTTGGCCTTCGGCTTGATCTCGTTGGCGATGCCGAGCTTGTCGAGCAGGCCCGCCACATAGATGCCGCTCGATCCGCCACTGGCCGGATCGATGTAGCCCACGCTCTTGGCCTTCAGCAGTGCCTGTTTGAACGCATCGACCGAGGAGATGTCGGGCTTTGCCGCGCCCTCCTTCACCATGACGCCGACGCCGACCTTGGCGAGCAGCGCATTGCTGCCGGCCGCGATTTTGCCCGACTTGATGTAATCGGCGATGCCGCCCGGCGAAAGCACCAGCACGTCGAAGGTTTCGCCGCCGTTGACGCGCTGGGTGAGTTGCCCGACCGTGCCGTTGTCCACGATCACCTTGTGGCCGGTCGCCTTCTCGAACTCCGGCACCAACGCCACCACCACCTGCTTGAACGCACCGGTGGTCAGCACCTTGATCTCCGCCGCCCTTGCGCTTTGGGTCCCGGCCATCGCGGCCAGCGCCACCACCACGATTGCAAATCCTGTTTTCATAGACGTCCTCCGATGATGGGCCATGATAGCAAGCCCAGTCGGCGTCTGTCCGGCCATTGCTTGAGCCATTGCTTGGGTGTCGCGAGCCGCCTAGGTATTGCGGCATGACACAGTCGCAGATGCAAGCCGTCCACGTGATTGGTGGGGGCCTCGCAGGTTCCGAGGCCGCGTGGCAGATCGCCGCGCGCGGCGTGCCGGTGGTGCTGCACGAGATGCGTCCGGTGCGCGGGACAGCAGCACACAAGACCGAAGCGCTGGCCGAGTTGGTGTGCTCGAACTCGCTGCGCTCCGACGACAAGGAAACCAACGCGGTCGGCCTGTTGCACGAGGAGATGCGCCGACTCGGCTCGCTGGTGATGCGCGCCGCGGACGCCAACCAAGTCCCGGCGGGCTCCGCGCTCGCGGTCGACCGGGACGGCTTTTCGGCCGCGATCACGCAAGCCGTTGCGGCCCACCCGCTGATCGAAATCCGCCGCGAAGAAGTCGCGCTGCCTCCCGCTGAATGGGACAGCGTCATCGTCGCGACCGGCCCCCTCACCTCGCAGGCGCTGGCGGACGAAATCCGCACGCTGACCGGCGAGGACGCGCTGGCGTTCTTCGACGCCATCGCGCCGATCGTGCATCGCGACTCCATCGACATGAATGTGGCCTGGTTCCAGTCGCGCTACGACAAGGCCGGCCCCGGCGGATCGGGCGCCGACTACATCAATTGCCCGCTCGACCGCGCCCAGTACCAAATCTTTGTCGAGGCCCTGGTCTCTGGCGACAAGGCGTCGTTCCACGAATGGGAGGCGACGACGCCGTATTTCGACGGCTGCCTGCCGGTCGAGGTGATGGCCGAGCGCGGCGCCGAGACGTTGCGGCACGGCCCGATGAAACCGTTCGGCCTGACCAACCCGCACGATCCGCAAGTGAAAGCCTACGCCATCGTGCAACTGCGCCAGGACAACAAGATCGGCACGCTGTTCAACATGGTGGGCTTCCAGACCAAGCTCAAGCATGGCGAGCAGGCCCGCATCTTCCGGAGCGTGCCGGGCCTCGAGGGCGCCGAGTTCGCCCGCCTTGGCGGGATGCATCGCAACACCTTCCTGAATTCGCCCAAGCTGCTCGATCCGAGCTTGCGGCTCAACGCCATGCCGCGGCTGCGCTTCGCCGGCCAGATCACCGGCTGCGAGGGCTACGTGGAATCGGCCGCCATCGGTTTGCTGGCGGGGCGCTTCGCCGCCGCCGAACGGCACGGCGAGCCGATGGCGCCTCCGCCACCCGTCACGGCGCTCGGTGCACTGCTCGGCCACATCACCGGCGGCCATATCGAAACCATCGACGCCGGTCCGCGCTCCTACCAGCCGATGAATGTCAATTTCGGTCTGTTTCCGCCGCTCGACAGAATGCCGACGAAAAATGCCGATGGCGGCAGGCTGCGCGGTCCGGAAAAAACCGTCGCCAAACGTCGTGCGATCTGCGCGCGCGCGCTGACCGCGCTGGATCAATGGATCGGCGGTGAGCAGCCCAACGTTCCGCCGTCAGTCCTGACCGCGGCCGAATAGCTCGATCGATACGCCGTCGAGTCGCGCGAACCGCGAATAGGCGCGCGCGGCCCCGCTTCGCTGCCATAGCAGCAGGTCCGCGCCATCGGCGCGATTGAAGAACGCATAGGCGAGCAGAAAGCCATCGATAGCCGCAGCGCTCATCCCCTCAAGCGCCGCACCTGGCAGCAGGATCGGGCCGGTTTCGACCTGGAAGCGTCCGCCTTGCGCAACGTTAATGTGCCCGACCGGAAAGTCCGCCTGCCATCGCGGCTCGCTCCCCGTTGGGCTCGCAATGCGCGCCGTCAGCGGCCAAGCTCGATCGATGCGATCAGTTGTCAGCGCCGCAAGATCGAGGCGCTCCGCATTAAGCGCGGGCGCATGGATCGTGAGCCGGGTGAAAATCTCCGAATTGGCCCCTGCGGTGTCGCGCCCGGCGCCGTCGAGCGGATAGGCGCGGACGATGGCGTGCCGGTCGGCCGAAACGATCATCTGGTACGAATACGGCGGATCGTGCGGCAGGCGGCCCGCACCATAGACGTCGCCGGCCATGACCATGGCGGCCAGCACGTGGCGCGTCGGCTCGGCCTGACGGTCCGGCCAGAGCAACGTCGAGGCCAGCAGGCGCCAGCGCCCATGACTACGCCCATGACTGCCGGACTTCGTCTCCCAGGCCAGACACGCCCGCTCGAAATCGACTGGCGCTGGGCTCGTCGTCATAACCGCCGCAACCCGGAGCGCGCGGCGCGCCACAGCGTCCATTGCCGCCGCCATTGCGGAATATCGAGCGGCTGGAACGGCTGGTAGCGCCGCTTTTCCATACGATCGAGCACCGGCCGCACCAGCGCGACCGGCAAAAACGCCGGCGCAATGGCCGCAGGCGCGCCCGCCATCATGTCGCGAGCCGCCGTGAGGTGCTTGCGCGCGTGCAAGCGCAGCTCCGCCAAAGCCGCGCGCAACTCGGTGGTCGCGGTGCCGGCAAAAACATCCTCCTGTTGCGCGCCGTAGCGCTGCAGCACGTCTTGCGGCACATAGAGCTGACGGCGCGCCGCATGGATCGGCAGCGCCCGCAGCAGACCGGTGATCGCATAGGCAATCCCGGCATGGCCAGCGAGGTCGCCGGTGCCGGTATCCTTGCCGTCGCCGAGAATGCGCGCCGCAAGCTCGACCAGCGCCGCCGAGGTGCGCACGCAATAGAGATCGAGATCGGCGAGGCTCGCCATCGGGTCGTCATAGATGTCGAAGGTGCGCGCCTCGATCATGTCGGCCAGCATGGTGGGCGGCAGGCGGTAGCGGACTGCCACCTCGCGCAATGCCGCGGCGACCGGATGGGCTGCCACGTCGCCGTGGCCGCCGCCCGCCAGCACGTCGCGCCACCATTGCAGGCGTATTTCACCGGGCATCGGCTCACGCGCCATCTCCCGGATGCGCGCAATCTCGACGTTGAAGGCATACAGCGCGAACAGCGGACGCCGGTATTTGGCGGGCGCGAACAGCGTCGCGAGGAAGCGGTCCTTGTCGGCCTCCCGCACGATTTGCTCGCAATGGTCGAAGGCATCCGGCATGGCGCCACATCGTTCTGGCGGAAACGGCCGCTACTCGACGGCGATCAGGCCCGCCGCCACGCGGCGGCCCTCGCCCAACAGGATATTGTACGTGCTCACCGCCGTCCCGGTCCGCGCCACCTCGACGCCGATCTTCAGCACGTGGAAGCGAAGCCGCAGCGCGGCCGGCATGATCCAGCGTTCATTGCCGGAGCCCAGCAGGAACAGTCCAAGTCCGTCCGCTTCGGCAAACGCCGGCGCGAGCGTGGCCTCGGTGATGTCGATCACCTGCGTCACCGGCCAGGCCCAAATGCCGCTCGGCAGGCACAGCAGCGAGCCGCGATGCGACAGGCCGGCGAGCCGAAAGCCGCCCTTGCCATAGCCGTCGATCGGCGCCAGCCGGGGCAGGTGCGGCCCGGCAGCCGGCGCATTCATCAGGATTTTTCGGTGACGCTCGCCTCGCGGCCCAGGCCCACGCCGAGATAGATCAGGATCGGAGAAGCGATGAACACCGACGTGTAGGTGCCGACCAGCACAACGCCAAACATCATGGTGGCGGTGAAGCTGTGGATCGCATGGCCGCCGAACAGCAGCAATGCGAGCAAGGTCAGCGAGACGGTCAAGTGGGTGTTGATCGAACGTGACAGTGTCTGGTTGATCGAGCGGTTCAGCAGCTCGGTCATCGGGATTTTCTTGTAGCGCCGCAGCAGCTCGCGAATTCGGTCGTAGATGACGACGGTGTCGTTCAGCGAATAGCCGAGAATTGTCAGCAGCGCCGCGATACTGGTCAGGTCGAAATCGACCTGAGCCAGCGACATGAAGCCGATCGTCAGCACGATATCGTGGACGTTGGCGATCATGGCGCCCAACGCGAACTGCCATTCGAACCGGAACCAGAGGTAAACCAGAATGGCCAGGATCGCGAGCATGAGGCCGATCAGGCCATAGGCCAAAAGCTCCCCGGAAACGCGCTGGCCGAGGCTCTCCTGGCGGCGCTTCTCGATATCGCTGCCGAGCGCCGCCAGCACCTTGTCGGCCGCTTCCTGCTGTGCCTTTTCGCTGCCTGGCTGGAGCGGGATGCGGACCAGCACGTCGTTCGGCGTGCCGAACTCCTGAAGCTGGATGTCGCCCAGGCCGAGTGTCCCCACCGCAGCCCGCATCTTGCCGAGATCGGCGGGGCCGGATTTGGTGCGCACCTCCAGGAGCGTGCCGCCCTTGAAATCGATGCCGACGTTGAGGCCATGGGTGAAGAACAGCGTGATCGCCACGATCGAGAGCGCGGCCGAGATCGGGAAGCTGATGTGCCGGAAGCGCATGAAGTCGAACGTCGTGTCGGGCGGCACGACGTGCAGATGCGGGATCGTGCCGGTGAGCACGAGCACGCTCACGATCAGCGCCACCACCACGACAACGATCAGCGCAATCGTCGTCGCATCGAGACTAGCCAGGAAAGCCAAATTCACTGAGGTCTCCGATCCGTCACAACGGCACGGTTTTCGGGCGCCGCCACCGGACCCAGTAGGCCACGATCAACCGCGTCAGCGTGAACGCGGTGAACACCGTGGTGAGAATTCCGATACCCAACGTCACGGCGAAACCGCGCACCGGACCGGTGCCAATGTAGAACAGAACCGCAGCCGCAATGAAAGTGGTGATGTTGGAGTCGAGGATGGTGGCAAGCGCGCGGGTGAAGCCCGCGTCGATGGCGGCGATCGGTGTCCGTCCGGCGCGAACCTCCTCACGGATACGCTCGTAGATCAGCACGTTGGCATCGACCGCGATGCCAACGGTCAGCACGATGCCGGCGATGCCGGGAAGCGTCAGCGTGGCGTTGAGCAGCGACAGCACCCCGAAGATCATGCCGACGTTCACCGCCACCGCAATGTTGGCGAAGATGCCGAACAGGCCGTAGAACGCGATCATGAACACCACGACCAGCACCGAGCCGAAATAGGACGCGAGCTTGCCCTTTTGGATCGAGTCCGCGCCGAGCCCCGGCCCCACGGTGCGCTCTTCAACGATGGTGATCGGCGCGGGCAGTGCGCCGGCGCGCAGCAGAAGCGCCAGATCGGTTGCGCCCTGCACAGTGAAATTGCCGGAAATCTGGCCCGAGCCCTGAAGAATCGGCTCACGGATCTGCGGCGCCGAGATCACTTCGTTGTCGAGCACGATGGCGAACCGTTTGCCGACGTTCTCTTGGGTAATCTGGGCGAACTTGCGCGCGCCGGAGTTGTTGAAGCGGAACTGGACGATGGGCTCGTTGTTGCGCTGGTCGAAGCCAGGCTGCGCGTCGGTCAAGTCGGTACCCGAAACCAGGCTCCGTTTTTCGAGCAGGTACAGCTGGTTGTTCTCGGCCTTCGAGCCCTTCAGAATTTCGGAATCGGCCGGAATGCTTTTGGCCTGTGCGGCTTGATCGGCAGAAACCGCCTCATTGACCATCCGGAATTCGAGTTTGGCGGTCGTGCCGAGGAGCTTCTTCAGTTTTTCTGGATCATCCAAGCCCGGCACCTGGACCAGAATGCGATCGATGCCCTGGCGCTGGATGGTAGGCTCCACGGTGCCAAGCTCATTGATGCGCCGCTCGATGATCTGGATTGTTTGCTCAACCGCCTGGCGGACGCGCTCGACGATTGCCGGCTGCGTCGGCGTCAGCCGATAAAGTCCGCCACCGGCGTCGACCACTTCGGTGTCGCGCTGGCCCGTGGCGGCCAGAAGTCCGGTCATCGGCTTGGCGACCTCGCGCAGCTTCGTCAGCGCAAGCTGCGGATCGACACCGCTACGGATGCGCGCCTCGACGCTGTCACCGCGGATCGTCACCCCCTGCACCGGGTTGCCAAGACGGTTTTCGCGCATGACGCGCTGCACCTCCTGTTGGAGGCTTTCCAGCTTGTCCTTTTTCACCGCTTTGGCATCGACTTCGAGCAGGAGGTGCGAACCGCCCTGCAGATCGAGACCGAGCACGACATGGCGCTGCGCCCATTTCGGCCAGGATTGGACGACCTTCTCATTGACGAAGTTCGGCGCCGCGAAGGCGCAGACGACGAGCGCCGTCAGCAGGACTGCCAATGCTTTCCAGGGGGAAAAATACAGCATGAGACCGACCGCCCTTTCCGACCGCCACCGCGATCAGGAGGCGGTGCTCTCCTCCTTGACCGGCTCGCCCTTGGCGCGCACGTCGGCGAGCATGGAACGCATCTGGCGGATACGCACGTCGCTCGCAATCTCGACTTCGACTTGGTCGTCGTCGATCACCTTGGTGACCTTTCCGACCAGCCCGCCATTGGTGATGACGGTGTCGCCGCGGCGCACGTTCTTGACCATTTCCTGATGCTGTTTCGCGCGTTTTTGCTGCGGCCGCAGGATCAGGAAATACATGATGACGAAGATCAGCACGAACGGCAGCATCTGGAACAACATATTGTCGCCGAACGGCGAGCCGGCTTGCGCGTACGCAGGAGTAATCAGCATGATGGCCTCAGATTGCGGCGGGTCCCCACGGCGCCTGCCGCATCGGGCGCCCGAACATTGCGCGGAATATAGCGGCCAAAAGCCCAATTGCAACGCCGCGCGGCACCGCGTCACGCCGCAAAACCTTCGAGAAACGCAGCATTTTTTCAGCCTCGGCGGCTTGCGAGCCGGGGGCCGGACCGGTAAGGGAGCGGCGAACCGAAGGCGCCCCATGGCCAAGCGAAAATCGTCACCCAAACCCTCTGGCAGGGGCCCTTCCCGGTCCGCGCCGAGCCCTGCCCTGCTCGAACGAATCGCGGGCGCGCTCGAGCGGCTGGCGCCGCCACGTCGGGACCAGACCGATCTCACGGCTGCCGATGCCTTCATTTGGCAACCGCAAGGCGCCCGCCTTGCGCCAGTGCCGCGCGTCAATCGCGTCGAAATGGCGCTGCTCAAGGGCATCGATCGCATGCGCGACACGCTGGTGGAGAACACCGAGCGCTTCGCCCGCGGCCTCCCCGCCAACAACGCGCTGCTGTGGGGCGCGCGCGGCATGGGTAAGTCGTCGCTGGTGAAGGCCGCACACGCCGGCGTCAACGCCGCGGTTGCACGCGGCAATCTCAAGCTTGTCGAGATCCATCGCGAGGATATCGAAAGCCTGCCGGAGTTGATGACGATCCTGCGCGGCGCGGCGCAGTACCGCTTCATCGTGTTCTGCGACGACCTTTCGTTCGACGCCGAAGATACATCCTACAAATCGCTGAAGGCTGTGCTCGAAGGCGGCATCGAGGGCCGGCCCGAAAACGTGATCCTTTACGCCACCTCAAACCGCCGTCACCTGATGTCGCGCGACATGATGGAGAACGAGCGTTCGACCGCGATCAATCCGGGCGAGACTGTCGAGGAAAAGGTGTCGCTCTCCGACCGCTTCGGACTGTGGCTCGGCTTCCACCGTTGCAGCCAGGACGAATACCTCGCCATGGTCGAGGGCTACGTCGCCCATTTCAAAATTCCGATGAAGGGCGAAGCGCTGCACCGCGAGGCGCTCGAATGGTCCACCACACGCGGCTCACGCTCAGGCCGCGTGGCGTGGCAATACGTGCAGGATCTGGCCGGACGGCTCGGCGTGAAGATTTAACGCGCACCTATTACGCGCGCCGCAGCCGGACATCGGCAGCCGCTTCGAGGTCGGAATTTTTCGTCCTACGCATCAGCGGGATAATGCACGCGCTGACACCCAGACGTTTCTGGACCAGGCGATACAGAACGAGATTGCCGCCAATCATCGCGGTGTAGGTTGCAATCGCGGCGCCCATGATGCCGAACGCAGGAATAAGCAAAAGATTGAGAACCACATTGGCAAGCGCCGCCCATGCGTAGACTCGCATGGTATCGCGGTGGTGGCCCGTCATGTTGAGCAGATATTCAACCGGACCGGTGGCGGCGCGCAGCACCAGTCCTGCCAGCACCACCAGCATGGCCGGATAGCCGGTTTGGAAATCGGCGCCGAACAGCGACAGCAAGAACGGCCCCAAACACGCCAGCGCAATGGCCGCCAGCAGCGACGGCCAGAACATCAGCCGGATGATGCCGGACACGAACTTCTGCAACTCCTGACGCGTTCCGGTGCTGTGAATTTCGGCGAACTTCGGCACCGCGAGCGCGATCACCGAGAATGAGATGAAGGCAATCAATCCGGCGGTGCGGATCACCGCGAAATAGACGGCAACGCTGTGCGGATCGAGAAATTTTCCGATCAAGATGATGTCGGCATTGTCGAGCAGCATCCGCAAGCCTTCGATCATCAGGAAGCTAAGCGAGACCGTGAACCAATGGCGCGTATGGAACGCAGGCCTAACCTCGGCCAAATGCCGGCGGGCTCCGGCGTAAACCAGAAGCCCCTGCCCCACGACCGCGATCGCACAGGCGCCGATCGTCGCCCAGAGCGCGTTCGCCGCATCGATGGTGCCGCCGAACAGCGCCAACCCGCCAACGAACACGATCATCAAAAGCGGACGAACGATGTAGCCAGGCACATAGGCGACATGCACCCAGCCGAACGCGCGCGCCGTGGCTTCGAGCTGGTTCAGCAGCGTGAGAACCGGCACGCACAACAAGCCGATGAGCAAGGGCGCGAAATAATACGGCTCGATCGCGTTCCGGAACGCGAGAACCAGGCCGGCGCACAGCATGGTGGCTAGCAAGCTCAGCGCCGGAATGATCGTGAAGGTCTGCTTCAGCAGGCCAGACAGCCGCCGGAGTTTCTGCTTCGCCAGATAGCTCGCAACAAATCGCAGTCCCGACGCGTGGAAGCCGAACGAAAACGCGAGCCCCAACAGCGTCACGATGACCAGAACGTAGGCGTAGATGCCGAAATTGTATGAGCCGAGCCAGCGCGCGAGCAGAACCATCGACCCATAGGTGAGGCCTGCGCCCAGCAACCGTATCGCAAAAACTTGCGCCGCGCTTTTGAGAACGGCGACAAGCTTGTGCTGCGATGTCAGCAGTTGCTTGAAACGCTGAATCATCACCGGAACGCCCGACGTTGCATCGTTGGCTGGCCGAAGCCAATTGCTGACAGACAGAGCTTTCAAAGCTCTGAAATGCGGTCGGGGGCCATGCGCCCGCGCACAAGGTCAGCGAGCGCCATCATGTTGCCCTGGAAACGGCCCCGGCGATCGACAAACGGCTCCGGCCGGAACGAACGCAGGGCGTTGGCCAGCACATTCTTGGTGGCGCAGCCGGCCAAGAAGCGCTTGGGAACCGTGCCCTTTTTGCCAAGGTAGATGGCGTTCGCGATCTGCGAATAGCCGAGCGTGACGCCGCGGCCGCGGCCCTGTTTGTGGCCGAGATGAACGCCCCATAGCGCTTCCGCGCGCGCCACCAGGCCGCGCCGCTCGACCTGACCGCGGAAATCGGAGTCCTCGTGCCAGGCGTAAGCCGGCAGGCGCTCGTCGAAGCTGATGCCCTTTATCGCTGAATACCGAAACGCCATGTTGCAGCCGACGTTGCAGCCATAGGCAAACCTGTCGTGCACAACGTCACTGTGGCCTGGCGTGGCGTCTTGCAGCTTGACCAGGGATTGGGCCTCATCGAGCCGGACGCCGGCGGTGGTCGTGCCGTCCGCCAGCACGGTGCCGGTCAGTCCCGCAATATCGGGCCGCGACGCGAAGACGGCCGCCATCCGCTCCAGCCAAAAGCGGGACGGAACGAAGTCATCGTCAAAAAAGACGATGTAGGAAAACCGCGAGCCGGCGAGCGCCAATCCGTCGTTGCGCTGGAACGTAGACCCGGGCCGGCCGATTTGAACCGTCAAATTTTTCTGGTTCGGATTGAGTTCGGCCACATCGGCTGCCGCCGTTGCGATGACAAAAATATGCTCAGGCGGCTGGGTCTGTGCGGCGAGTTGCCGGACCAAGGAGCTGACAATGCCCGGGCGGCCGCGCGTCGAGACGATCACGGCCGTGCTGTTGCGCTGCGCCGCCTCGCCACGAACACCCGCAGCTTGCGCCGTGGACTGGCCGGGAAATTCGTTAATGGAATGGAATGGCGCGCTTTGGGTCTCCAGTGACCCTGCTTCAAAGTGAAACATGATTTGCTCCATTTTCTGAACTCGGCAAAAGGCCATGTATGGGTTGCCAACGGCCGGAAATGGCCGTTCCCCCCACATGACCTTCGGAATCTGCACCGTTTACCAAGTTGAGGCCTCCTCAACTGGTTTGGGCGTTGCAGGCTCTGTGCCAGGGATTCCGCGTCAAAATCAGACACCAGCCACAAAAGCGACGCGGCCGCTGCGGCTCCACCGCAGCGGCCGTGTTGTACGTGTCGATGGAAGGATCGGACCGCGGTCCGTCAGACTTGGCCGTCAGGTAAGTCTTGGCGCCTTAAGTCGTGCCGCCCTTGTCGAGATAAGGGATCGGATCGACCGGCGTCGAGCCCTTGCGGATCTCGAAGTGCACCTGCGGCGACGTCACGTTGCCGGTTTGGCCGGACTTCGCGATCACCTGCCCGCGCTTGATCGGCTCGTCGCGCTTGACCAGGATTTCGCTCAAGTGCGCATAGGCGGTGACGTAGCCGTTGGCGTGGCGGATCAGCACCAGGTTGCCGTAAATCTTGAGCTCACTGCCCGCGTAGGCGACGACGCCGTCCTCGGCCGCCTTGATCGGCGTGCCCTCCGGCACCGAGACGTTGATGCCGTCGTTCTGCACGCCCGTGGTCTTGGCGATCAACTTGCCGCGCACCGGCCAACGGAACGTTGGCGTCGACGCGGTGATCTGCGGCTTGCCCTTGTCGGGCAGCACCTGATTGTCGGCGGCGGGCGTGATGGTATTCGCGGTCGGCGGCACCGCGGGTGCGACCGGCGGGGCCACAACCGTCGTGCGGGGCGGCTGTTGTTGCGCGACGCGCTGAGGCGGCGCCGCGGGCGGACTAGGATTGGCAGCGACGCGGGGCGCACGCAGGCCCGGGACCGTGATGCGGTCGCCGACCTTCACCAGTGTGTGCGGCGGGATGTGATTGGCCGCCGCGAGCGCGGCCAGCGAAATCTTATACTGGCGCGAGACCTTCATGAGCGTCTCGCCTGGCGCGATCACATGCACATAGACGCCGGTCGGTGTGCTGGTGGCCGGTGCGCTGACGACCGGAGCCGGCCGCGGCGGCACCGCTGCGGCCACAGGCGCTGGCGTGCGCGGTGTCTGCACCGTGCCGGTTGTCTGGGAGTCATAGCGCGGGATCACGAGGCGCTGGCCGGGCTTGATCGCGGCGGCGTCAGGCAAGCCGTTGGCCTGTGCAATGACAGTGGCCGGCACGCCATAGCGTTGCGCGATCGTGTGGCCATTGTCGCCAGGGCCGACCGTCACGGCCGTGCCGCCGTCCCAATCCCAGCGAGCGCGGGCGGCCGGCGGTGGCGCAGGCGGCTGCGGCTGATACTGGGCCTGAGGCGCAGGCCCCGGAACCGTGCCGGTGATCTCGTTGGCGGCGGGCCGCGGCTTATATGACACGATGCCGGGCGAGCCGCCCTCCACCGGCCGGGTTGCGGGCGGAGCCATTTGTGCGGTCGGCGGCGCCGGCAACGGCCTGCTGCTCGCGACGCCCGGTTGGGACTTGTTGACGATCGAGCCGGTGGCCTCGGGTTCGCGGCGCGCCGAGCCGAACGGATCGCTGATGCGTGAGGAGTCACCGCTACACCCCACGAGATTGACCGCGATCGCGGCAAACAAGGCCAGGCGAGTCAACGGAATCGAGCGGCGAGGCTCGGCGGCGCTACGCATGGGGGTTACTCGTTACTAATACGCAAAAACGACCAGGAACGAGTTAAACACCCCCGGAGTAAACAAGGCTTTAAGGTGGCAAGACTCCTTCAACCCTAACCAATTGCCGCCGTAACAATTACAATTGCGCGGCCGTCACAATTCGCGCGCTTGCCCGGGCAGCAACGGCACGAAGCGCACCGCGATCAGGTTGTCGCGTTTGAGGCCTTCCTTGGTCTTGGTCAGCTTCACCAGATCCTGCGCGCCACCATGGGGGCCAAGCGGCAGGATCATCGTACCGCCGTCAGCCAATTGCGCCACCAGCGCATCGGGGATGGCCTCGGCCGCGGCCGTCACGATGATGCGGTCGTAAGGCGCTCGCTCAGGCACGCCTTTGAACCCATCGCCCACCACCACCTCGATGTTCTGATAGCCGAGCGTCTTGAAGCGGATGCGCGCGATTTCAGCGAGCGTGCGATAACGCTCGATACTGATCACCTCGCGCGCAAGCCGCGACAGCACCGCGGCCTGATAGCCTGAGCCGGTGCCGATTTCGAGCACCCGATGTTGCGGCTTCACCGCGAGCTGCTCGGTCATGTAGGCGACCACGTAGGGCTGGCTGATGGTCTGGCCGCAACAGATCGGCAGCGCATGGTCGGCATAAGCCGCATCGGCCTGCGCGCGCTCGACGAAATGCTCGCGCGGCACCTCGTCCATCGCGCGCAGCACCAGCTGGTCGCTGATCCCGCGCCGCCGCAGCGACAGCATGAACTCCATGCGCTCGACGCTTTCGTCGGCGGGCGGAGGCATGGCGCGTCAGCTCCTCTTGCGCATCAGCCGAACAGCGGCGCGAGCTTGTTCATGAACGGCTCGTCGGTGAGATCGAGGCGCAGCGGCGTCACCGCGATGCGGTTGTCGGCGAGCGCGTAGAGGTCGGTGCCATCGCGGCCGGTCGGCCGCACACCGCCACGCGCATAGGCGATCCAGAAATACGGATTGCCGCGGCCGTCGTGGCGCGCGTCGATGTGCAGGAGCTGCTGATCGCGCTTGCCCTGGCTCGCCACCGAGACGCCCTTTACGGCGCCCGGCGTGCAGTCGGGGAAATTGACGTTGACCAGCACGTCGCGCGGGATGCCGGCTTTCAGCACGCGCCGGATGATGCCGGACGCGTGGGTGGTTGCGGTGTTCCAATGCGGCTGCTGCTTGTTTGCCGATGTATAGGCCTGCGACAGTGCGAACGACGGGATGCCGAGCACACACGCCTCCTTCGCGGCCGCAACCGTGCCCGAATAGAGCACGTCCTCGGCGGCGTTGCGGCCGCGGTTGACGCCGGAGATCACGAGCTCAGGCGGCTCCGGCAGCACGTGCCGCGCGCCCATGATGACGCAGTCGGTCGGCGTGCCCTTCACGGCGTAGTGCCGCTCGCCGATCTGGCGCAACCGAAGTGGATCGTTAAGCGAGAGCGAATGCGAGACGCCGGACTGGTCGTGCTCCGGCGCGATCACCCAGACGTCGTCGGAGATTTCGCGCGCGATCTGTTCGCAGACCTTGAGGCCGTGCGCGTTGATGCCGTCGTCGTTGGTGACCAGGATGCGCATTATTTTTTCGCGATCGCTTTCATGCCGCCCATGTAGGGCGCGAGCGCGTCCGGCACCGCGATCGAACCGTCCGCCTGCTGGTAGGTTTCCATCACGGCGATCAGCGCGCGGCCGACGGCTACGCCGGAGCCGTTGAGCGTGTGCACGAACGCGGGCTTGCCGTCCTTGCCGCGGTAGCGCGCCATCATGCGGCGGGCCTGGAAATCGCCGCACACCGAGCACGATGAAATCTCGCGGTACATGTCCTGGCCCGGCAGCCAGACTTCGATGTCGTAGGTCTTTTGCGACGCAAAGCCCATGTCGCCGGCGCAGAGCGTGATCACGCGATAATGCAGGTCGAGCCGGCGCAGGATTTCCTCGGCGCAATTCAACATGCGGTCGTGCTCGGCCTTGGATTGCTCCGGCGTCGTGATCGAGACCAGCTCCACCTTGGTGAACTGGTGCTGGCGGATCATGCCGCGGGTGTCTTTTCCAGCAGCCCCCGCCTCGGCGCGGAAGCAAGGCGTGCAGGCGGTGTACCGCATCGGCAGCGTGGATTCCTCGACGATGGATTCGCGCACGAGATTGGTTAGCGGGACTTCGGCAGTGGGGATGAGCCAGCGATTTACAGATGGATCAGATTGAAAATCTAAGAACACCTTCTGCGCGAGTGCGGTTTCATCCAGCGCACTTGGCATCATCAATTTTTCAAGCTGGGATGTCGGCCCAGGCAATTTCTCTACAGCCGCTCTGACTGCTTTCTGAACATACTCCATATCCAACAAACCATGCGCGACGCGGAATTGGTCATCGCGAAATTTAGGTAGCTGAGCGGTGCCGACCATCGTCTCCTCACGCACCATCAGCGGCGGATTGACCTCGATGTAGCCGTGCTCTTCGCCCGTATGCACATCAAGCATAAGCTGCCCGAGTGCGCGCTCCATCCGTGCCAGCGCACCTTTCAAAACAACGAACCGCGCGCCGGATAATTTCGCGGCCGTTTCGAAATCCATCATGCCGAGCGCTTCGCCCAATTCGAAGTGCTGCTTGGGCTTGAACGCGTAGTCCCGCTTGTTTCCCCATTTGTGATGCTCGACATTGGCCTTCTCGTCGGCGCCATCGGGCACTTCGGCGAACGGCAGGTTCGGGATCGCCGCCAGAATTTTATTGAGCTCATCCTCGGCGTCTTTCGCGGTCTTGTTCAGCGCCGGAATGTCGGCCTTCAGCGCCGCCACCTCGGCCATCAACGCCTGCGCCGCAGCTTCATCCTTCTTGGCCTTGGCCTGGCCGATCTCCTTGGAGGCCGCATTGCGCCGCGCCTCCGATAGTTCAGCCTTCTGGATCGCGGCGCGGCGGCGCTGGTCGATCTCAAGGAGCTTGTCGGCCTCGGGCGCGAGTCCGCGCCGCTTGAGGCCCGCGTCGAACTCGTCCTTGTGCTCTCTGATCCAGCGAATGTCGTGCATGGCAATCCGTGCCTGTCATGCCCGCCCGGGCACCCAGTCCCCGGCCAGAATCGGGCCGGCATCGTGTGTCACATCAGCTTTGGCGGATACTGGATCGCCCGGTCAAGCCGGGCGATGACAGCCTTATCACCCGGACGGCGGCTTATCGTCAGGCTTAGTCTGATCCTTGGCGGCGTCGGCCGCGGCCTGTGCCTGCGCCTTCTTCTCCACGATCTTCACCGACCAGATCGAGCCCTCGTAAAGCAGCAGCAGCGGGATCGCGAGCGACAGCTGGCTCAGCACGTCGGGCGGCGTCAGCACGGCCGCGATCACAAAGGCGATGACGATGAAGTAGCGCCGCTTCTCCTTCAGCATCTGCGACGACACGACACCGATGCGGCCAAGCAGCGTCAGGATGACCGGAAGCTGGAACGCCACGCCGAACGCGAGGATGAGCGCCATCATCAGCGAAAGATATTCGCCGACCTTCGGCATCAGTGTGATCTCGGGTTCGCCTTCGACCCGCTGCTCCATGCCGAGCGAGAAGCGCACCAGCATCGGCATGACGACGAAATAAACCACCGCCGAGCCGAGCGTGAAGAAAAACGGCGTTGCGACGAGATACGGCAGGAAGGCATGGCGCTCGTGGCGATAAAGCCCGGGCGCAACGAACATGTAGATCTGGCCCGCGATGATCGGGAACGCGATGAAGGCCGCGCCGAACATCGAGAGTTTTAGTTGCGTGACGAAATATTCGAGCAGCGCCGTGTAGATGAACTTGGTGTTGGCCGCTCCCGCCACCAGCACATAGGGCCAAATCAGAATGTTGTAGATCGGCTTGGCGAAGAAGAAGCAGATCACCGCCGCGACCGCGAACGCCGCGAGCGCCTTAATCAGCCGCGAGCGCAGCTCGATCAGGTGATCCATCAGCGGCGCTTTGGACGCCTCGATGTCGTCCTCGTCCGGAGTGCGCGACGTCTGGTCGTTCATGCCGCCCCCTCGCCGGGCTTAGGTGGCGAAGGACTGGGCGGCGAAGGATTGTCCGGCGAAGCGGCCGGCGTTGCGGCCTCGTGAGCGGGCGCCGCATCAAGCGAAGGCACAGCCGGCGCAGCCACGGTGTCAGGCGGCGGCGCGCTCGATGCGGGCGGCGTTTCCAGCGGATTGTCGCCGACCGCCTTGTTGAGCCCGTCGTGCATGCTGTCGATCTCTTTGCGCACGCTCTCCATCGGGTCGAAATTGGCGACGCTCGAGGCCGTGCTCGCCATGTCATCGACATGCTTTTTCAGATCGTGAAGCTCGGCTTCCCGCATTGCGTCGTTGAATTGGCCCTGGAACTCCGACGCCATGCGGCGGATCTTGCCCATCCACTGGCCGACGGTGCGCAGGACCCCTGGCAGTTCCTTTGGCCCGATCGCGATCAGCGCCACCACGCCGATGACGAGAAGCTCGCCCCACCCGATATCGAACATGACGCTTTAAACCAGGCTTTCCTCGTTCGTCCCCGCGGCAGCCGGGACCCAGAGCGCAAAGCAAAGCTCTGGATTCCCGTTCTGACGAGAATGAACGGAGTATGTGGATCGAGGTGAGCGAAACATACGTCAAAAAACTCCAAGGGGCGCTAGCTTGCGCCGGCGCCCCCAATCGTCGCGACGCCCGGCTGACGGTACGGTCAGCCCGCCGAACCCTCAAACTTGCGTTCGGTCTGCGCGTGCTGCTTGAGCGGGTCGGCCTTGCTGTCGATCGTCTTGGGATCGGCCGCGGCCGGCTCGGCCTTGACCGTTTCGTCCTCGCTCATGCCCTTCTTGAAGGCTTTGATGCCCTGCGCAAAGTCGCCCATCAGCGATGAAATCTTGCCGCGCCCGCCGAACAGGACGAGCACGACGATTCCGACGAGCAGCCAATGCACCCAACTGAACGTACCCATTTGATCCTCCGCACCGATCGGCGCGATGCCGTCCCGCTCGGTTGTTGTCCGCTGTTGCAGCGAACCTAGGCCCCCCACCCGCCAAAAACAAGGATGACGGATCGCCGCGAGGCAATGCCTCGCGGAACATCATTAAGCCGTTCGAATCGCTGGCCTATCCGGCCGTTTTCGAGGCTATTCCTCGATCCGCTCCGGTGGCGGCGCGAGGCCGAGATCGAGGTCGCCCGGCTCGAGCGGGTCCTCGTCGTCGCGCAGCGCCGGATCGTCGGACGGCGCCGGCACGTCGAAGCCCGGCGGCAGGCGGCCATCGAGCAGGCCGGAACCCTTCAGTTCCTCGAGACCCGGCAGGTCCGACAACGCCTCCAGGCTGAACTGCGCCAGGAACTGTTCGGTCGTGCCATAGGTGATCGGCCGGCCCGGCGTCTTGCGGCGGCCGCGCGGCCGGATCCAGCCGGTCTCCATCAGCACGTCGAAGGTGCCCTTCGACATGATCACGCCGCGGATTTCTTCGACTTCGACGCGCGTCACCGGCTGGTGGTAGGCGATGACGGCGAGCGTCTCGATAGCGGCGCGCGAGAGCTTCCTCGGCACCACCGCTTCTTTGGTGAGAAGCCACGACAGGTCGTTCGCGGTTCGGAACGTCCACTTGCTGCCGATGCGCACCAGGTTGACGCCGCGCACCGCGTATTCTTCCTGCAAGGCGCGCAGGCTCGCCTTGAGGTCGACCTCCTCGGGCAGCCGCCCCTTCATGGTCTTCTCATCGATTGGCGCAGCCGCCGCGAACAACAGCGCTTCGAGCAGCCGCATGTGCTCCGGCCGCGCTTCACCCTCGACCTCGGCTTTGCGCTCCGATCGAGATTTCAGTTCTTCGTGGGGAATGATGCGTCGTTCCGCCAAAGCAGCCATGCCTCCAGACTCCTTAAACTTTCAATCGATCGCGCGCGGCGTCGTGGCGCCAAGGCCAGGAGCCGCGTTGCCGCCGGACGCGTCGCGCCGGCGCAGATAGATCGGCGCGAATGCCGCGTGCTGATGAACCTCGATCACGCCCTCGCGCACGAGTTCGAGGGTCGCAGCCAGGCTCGACGCGAACGCGGTCGCCCGCATCGAAGGCTCGACCAGATAGGCGATCAGGAATTCATCGAGCCGGCTCCAGTCGCCGGCCTGCCCGATCAGCCGTTGCAGCGCGTCGCGCGCCTCGGCGAGCGACCAGACCGTGCGCTGCTTGAAGCGGACATGGCCGAGCGCGCTCTGCTGACGCTGCCGGGCGTAGGCGCTAAGCAGGTCGTAAAGGGTTGCGGTCCATTGCGGATGCTTGATGTCGGCGATCGGCTCCGGATCGCCGCGCTGAAACACATCGCGCTGCAACTGCGGCCGCGCCATCAGCTGGCCCGCCACCTCGCGGAACGCCTCCAGCCGCTTGAGCCGCCAAGCCAATGCGTTGGCCATGTCCTCGGCGGATGGGCCATCGGGCGTGGCGGCCTCCGGCAGCAGCAGCCGCGACTTCAGATAGGCGAGCCAGGCCGCCATCACGAGATAGTCGGCCGCGAGTTCCAGTCGCAGCTTCCGCGCCTCCTCGATGAAGACGAGATACTGATCGGCCAGCGCCAGGATGGAGATTTTCGCCAAATCCACCTTCTGCTGACGGGCCAGCGCGAGCAGAAGATCGAGCGGGCCCTCGAAACCTTCGACGTCGACCATCATCGCCGGCTCGTCGCTGGCGCGCTCGGCGGTCAGTTCGGTTTCGAACGGCTGCAGCATGTCGCTCATGCGCCGACCCGCCCCGCCATCAGGGCGGCAAATTGCGCGCGGGCGGCCGGAAGGTCGAGAGCTTCGGGCTTGCGGCGCCGCCCGAGCGCGGCATCGGCCCGCCGCAACGCTTCGCCAGCCAGGACCGGCGCCTCAGTGGCCACGGCCTGCATCTCGGCCAGCTTGCCGTTGCAGTGCAGGACGACATCGCAGCCGGCGGCGAGCGACGCGCGCGTGCGGTCGGCCAACGAGCCGTTCAGCGCTCCCATGGAAACGTCATCACTCATCAAAAGCCCGTCAAAACCGATGAAGCCGCGAATCACGTCGCGGATCATTGTGGCCGAAGTTGTCGCGGGACACACGGGGTCGATTGCGGCGAACACAACATGCGCGGTCATTGCCATCGGCAAGCCCGCGAGCGGCCGGAACGCCGCGAAGTCGGATCGGTCCAGCGTCGCGCGATCGGCGTTCACGATCGGCAGGCGCTCGTGACTGTCGGCTGTCGCGCGGCCGTGGCCGGGGATGTGTTTGAGCACCGGTAGCACCCCGCCAGCCTCCAAGCCCTCGGCAATGGCCGCCGCAATCGCCGCGACCTTGTCCGGGGTCTCGCCATAGGCGCGGTCGCCGATCACCGCATCGGCGTTGTGTACCGGCACGTCGGCAAGCGGCAGGCAGTCCACGCCGATGCCGAGCGGATGGAGGTCCGAGGCGATCAACCTGGCACCCAGGCGAGCGGCCGCAAGCCCTGCCGCCGGGTCGTGGTCGTAAAGCCGCCCATAGGCCGCTCCTGGCGGATAGGCCGGCCATTCGGGCGGGCCGAGCCGCTGCACGCGGCCTCCCTCCTGATCGACCAGCACGGGGGCCTGCGCACCAACTTCATGTAAAACTTCATCAATAAGTCTAGTGACTTGAGACCGGTTCTGAATGTTCCGTTTGAATAAAATAAGGCCCCACGGCGAGGCGTCGCGCAAGAATGCGCGCTCGTCCGGCGTCAGCGCCGGCCCGGATAATCCAGTGATGAAGGCGCGTGCCGCCATCGGCGCGGCTTAGCTTGCGTCGGCGCGCAGGGTCAAGCCGAACGCCAATCAGATCAACAGGTTCAGTATCAGTTGCTGCCCTGAACCACGCAGTCGCCGCCGGCGGCCTTCAGGCTACCGCAGAGCTGCACCGCCTGATCGCGGCTGGCAAACGGCCCGACCATGGCGCGGTAATAAACACCCTTATCGCCGAGATCGGCGCGGCGGACGACCAGGTGCTGGCCAGCAAGCACGTTGGAGTATTTCGATTGCAAGCCGCGGAACGACGTCTGCGCCTCGGCTTCGGTTCGCTGCGAAGATACCTGCACCAGGAAATTGCCATTCACGCCGGTCACGGCGGCGGCGACCCGCGCACGCGCCGGCGGCCGCGGAACAGCAGAAGCATCCCGCGCAGCGGGTGCGGGCAACGGACCGTTGCTATTGGGGCTGAGCGACAGCGGTGCGTCCGCCGAGGCTGGCGGCGGCGCGGCGGCTGCCGGAACGCGCGGAGCGGTGGGCCGGCGGATGGTGGCCGGTGGCGGCGCCGTGTTCTGCTGCGGCGGTGGCGCCTCAACCTGCGGATTGGGCGAAGCCGAAGCGAGGGTCGGCGGGCGCGGTGCCGTGGCTTGAGCGCGCGGCACCACATCGACCGGCTGATCGGCGGCGGCGCGAATGCGTTCGGTGCGAACCCGCTTGGGGTCGCCCAGCGCGCTCGGCGGCGTTCCCGGTGTCGCAGCCGCCGACGGCGCCGGTGCTGCGGGCGGCGTCGCCCGCGCCAGCGTATTGATATCGACCGGCTGCTCCTCGCGCGGAACCACCTGTTCGGCCTGGCCGGGCGGCGTGTTGAGACGGTCGTAGGTGAGCTTGTTCGACGCCTCGTTATTCGACGGCGGCGGAGCGACCCGGTTCGGCTCGAGGCTTGCCGGGATGATCCGCAGCGGGTTGAACGAGCCCGGCCCGTTGAACATGTTGCGATAGGCGAAAGCGCCGGCGGTTCCGATCACCGCGAGGCTCAGCACCGCGGCGACCGTGATAAAACCCTTGCGGCGGCCCGACGGCGCATCTTCGTAGAAATCGTCTTGGTGCGGCGACGGCATCTGGCCGCGGTTCTGATACGCAGCGGCGTAACCGGGATCGGCCTGCTGATGCGCCGAAGCTTCGTATCCCGGCGAGCCATAGGCGGGCTGGTTGTAAGCCTGCTGCTGCTCCGGGTGATAGCCGTTGGCCGGCTGCGCCGGATCCGGATGATAGCCGTTGAGGGCCTGTTGGGGCGGCTCCTGATGGTAGCCGTTCAGAGCCTGCTGCGGCGGCTCTTGGTGGTAGCCGTTATAGCCCTGTTGCGGCTGCTCTTCCGCGTAAGGGTGGCTCTCATAATGGGGCTGCGCTGAAATCGGCGGCTGCGGGGCTGTGGCAGCGAACGGATCGTAGTCGTGCGGCGCATGCGCGGCTGCGGCCGGCTGCTGCCAATGCGTTGGCGCGGGATCGTTGACGTATTGCTGCGGCTGCGGGGCTGCGTCATAGCGCGGGTCGTGCGACGGAGCGCCGGGAGTGTTTCTGCCGAATTCAGAAAACGGATCGTTCTGGCCGATCAACCGCGCCAGTTCAGCCAACGGGTCGCCGCCCTGCCCGTTTTGCGCAGGCGGACGCCCGTAAGGATCACTCGGTCGGTAGCGCGAGTTGTAATCGTCCGTCATCAGGTTTCCGGTTCCGGTACGACTCGGTTAGCCGAAGCCTTAGCCGTGAATTAGCAGGTTCACGGCACCGAGACACTACCGCATCTCCAGGGGCGCATCGACACCAAGCAGCGAGAGCCCCGAGGCGAACACGGTGACGACGCCCTGTACCAATGCAAGGCGAGCCACCGTCATTTGTGGATCATCTAGGATAATGAAGCGTAAATGAGGCGCGTCATTGCCTTTCGTCCACATCGCATGAAATTCGCTTGCTAATTCATAGAGATAGAAGGCCACGCGATGCGGCTCATGGGCCAGCGCGGAGGCTTCGATGAGCCGCGGATAGAGCGCGATTTTGCGCATCAGCGAGAGTTCCGATGCGTCAACGAGCCGCGTCAGATCTGCATTTGCGAGCCGTTGCGCGCGCGCCTTAGGATCCGTCGGCAGGTCCGGAACCACCGCTGCGGCGTTGCGGAAAATCGAATGGCAACGGGCGTGGCCGTACTGGACGTAGAACACCGGGTTGTCGCGCGACTGCTCTTTCACCTTGTCCATGTCGAAGTCGAGCGGCGCGTCGTTTTTCCGGTACAGCATCATGAAGCGCACGGCGTCGCGTCCGACCTCGTCGACTACCTCGCGCAGCGTGATGAACTCGCCGGAACGCTTTGACATCTTCACCTCGACGCCGGCGCGCATGAGCTTGACCATCTGCACAATCTTGACGTCGAGCTCGGCCGAGTCCGCGCTGATTGCCTTCACGGCCGCATTCATGCGCTTGACGTAACCGCCGTGATCGGCGCCCCACACGTCGATCATGTCGCGGAAGCCTCGATCGAACTTGTTCTTGTGGTAGGCAATGTCGGAGGCGAAATAGGTGTAGCTGCCGTCCGACTTCTTCAGCGGCCGGTCGACGTCGTCGCCGAACGCGGTGGCGCGGAACAGCGTTTGCTCGCGATCCTCCCAATCCTCGATGGCGCCGCCCTTCGGCGGCGGGAGGCGACCTTCGAACACATGGCCCAGCGCGCGCAGCTCCTCGATGGTGCGTCCAACCTGATCGGTGTCGCCTTCGATCAACGAGCGCTCGGAAAAAAACACATCGTGCTTGACGTGGAGAGCCGCGAGATCGGTGCGGATTTCCTCCATCATCATGCCGATCGTCTTCTGCCGGATCAGCGGTAGCCGCCGGTCGTCCGGCCAGTTCAGCAGATCGTGTCCGTATTCGGCTTTCAGCACCTCGCCGACCGGCTTGAGATAATCGCCGGGATAGAGCCCTTCCGGGATGGGCCCGATGCTCTCGCCCAGCGCTTCGCGATAGCGCAGCAACGCTGACTGAGCGAGCTTATCGACCTGGGCGCCGGCGTCGTTGATGTAGTATTCGCGCGTCACCGCGAAACCGGCAAAGTCGAGCAGATTGGCAAGCGCGTCGCCGAACACCGCGCCGCGGCAATGGCCGACGTGCATCGGTCCGGTCGGGTTGGCGGACACGTATTCGACGTTGACCTTCCGTCGCGCCCCGACTTCACCGCGGCCGTAGTCCGCGCCGGTCTCGATCGCATCCGCCAGCGCCGACCGCCACACCGCCGGATCGAGCGTCAGGTTGATGAAACCCGGGCCTGCGATTTCGGTCTTGACGACCTCCGGAAGCTTGCCAAGCTCGGCGGCGATTTTCTCGGCGAGATCGCGCGGCTTAAGACCGACATCCTTGGCGAGCGCCATCGCGGCGTTGGTGGCGAGGTCGCCATGAGCGGCCTCCCGCGGTGGCTCGACCACGATCCGGGACAGATCGGGCGCGCTCGAAAATACGCCGGCCTTGGCCAGCGTCTCGACAGCAGCGCGGACGTGAGCGGTGAAGACTTGAAAGACGTTCATGTGGCGGGTGATAGCAAAACAATCCGCTGGGCGCGATCAACATCGCTAACGTCTCATTGCAGCGTTTGCGACAATTGTCACGGACTCCTGCGCAAGCGCTCGCATTCGGTCGGGTGCAGCCCAAAATATGGTTTCGCATCAATAAATTACGGCAGGCCCGCTAACCGGATTTTCATCCGCTTTCACTAGCTTGGACGCGGTTTCTGAGCGCATTTTTTCCAATGAGGCCGCGATGCGAACGCAGCAACTTTGCTGGGGCGAGGCGCAAGGCTGGCGACGCGATGGCGACGCGTCCGACGCAAACCTCGTGCTCTACTTTGGCACCCGGCAAGCGCTGGCAAGCGGCGCGCGTTACGGCGAGCTGCGCGCGATGTTTCCCAAGGCGCACATCGTTGGATGCAGCACCGGCGGGCAAATCCGCAACGACGATGTGAGCGACGAAGAAATCGCCGCAGTCGCGTTGCGCTTCGAGGCGACGCAACTTCGTCTCGCCAGCGAACCGACATCAGGACCTGCGCAGTCGCGCGCTTGTGGCGAGGCCATTGGTCGCGCGCTCAAGGCCGACGATCTGGCCGGTATTTTCGTGCTGTCAGATGGCCTCAAGATCAACGGCAGCGAGCTGGTCGCCGGCATCATCGGCGCGGCCGGCCCGAACATTCCCCTCACCGGCGGCCTTGCCGGCGATGGCGCGAATTTCACGGAGACGCTGGTTGGCGCCGATTGCCCGCCACAAGGCGGAACGGTCGCCGCGGTCGGCTTCTACGGCCCCGCGATCCGCATCGGTCACGGCAGCGCCGGCGGCTGGGACGAGTTCGGCCCGCGCCGCCGGATCACCCGGTCGAACGGCAGCATGCTGTTCGAATTGGACGGCCAGCCTGCGCTCGATCTTTATGAACGCTATCTCGGCGAGGACGAGGCCAGAGGCCTGCCGGGCACCGGCTTGCTGTTCCCGCTGCTGATCCGCAATCCGGCGCAGCCCGGCCACGACGTGGTGCGCACAATTCTGGCGGTCGATCGCGATGCGCGCTCGATGACCTTCGCGGGCGACATGCCCGAGAATTGGGTCGCGCAGCTCATGCGCGGCAACTTCGACCGTCTTGCTGCGGGCGCCGCAGAGGCCGCGCGCCAGGCCCGCGCCGGTCTCGGCGAGCACAGCGACCAGGAGGGGCTCGCCGTGCTGGTCAGCTGCATCGGCCGCCGCCTGCTGATGGGGCAGCGCACCATCGACGAGGTCGAGGCCGCGGGCCTCGAGCTTGGCTCGCGCATCCCCCGCCTTGGCTTCTATTCGTATGGCGAAATCTCCCCGCACGGGGCGTCCGGCGTCTGCCAACTCCACAACCAGACCATGACGGCCACCACCATCACCGAGGCGGCCTGAAGCCGTGCACAAGCTTTTCGCCAGACAGCTTGCAAAAGCGACCAAGCCTTCGGGCGAGGTCGATCTCAATGTGCTGGGTGAGCTGGTCATTTCCGCTTACGAGGAGTCCGACCGCGATCAGCGGCGAACCGACCGCTCGATCTCGCTGATGATCGAGGAGCTCGACCAGCTCAACCGCGATCTCGGGCGAATGATCGAGGAGCGCACCGCCGCACTGCGCGAACGCGAGGCGCAGTTGCAGGCGCAGAACCTGCGCTTCAACGCGGCCGTCAACAACATGTCGCAAGCGCTCCTGATGTTCGACGGTTTGGGGCGGATGGTGATCTGCAACGAGCGATACTTGCGGATGTATGGCGTCTCACTCGAGGTCGCGAAACCAGGATGTACGGTTCGCGATCTGCTGGAGCATCGCAAGGTGACCGGCACGTTCTCGGGCGATACCGACGAATACATCGAGAGCCTGCGCGCTTCGATTGCGAAGGGCGTGACCCATGCCAAGCTTATCGAACTGCCCGATGGCCGCACGGTTTCAGTGCTGAACCATCCAATGGACGACGGCGGCTGGGTGGCAACGCACGAGGACATCACGGAGCGACGGCGCACCGAAAAGAAGATCGCCCACATGGCGGGCCACGACTCGCTGTCGGGTCTTCCAAACCGCATGCTGTTTCACGAGCGGTTGGCCCAGGCCCTGGTGGGGGTGCAGCGTGGCAGCCAGATTGGATTGCTCTATCTCGACCTCGACCGCTTCAAAAGCGTCAACGACAGCCTCGGTCACCAGATCGGCGACGAACTGCTCAAGGTGGTGGCGGGCCGGCTGCGCAATTGCCTGCGCGAGGGTGATACCGTCGCGCGGGTCGGTGGCGACGAGTTCGCCATCATTCAGGTCGGCATCGAGCGGCCGCTCGACATCGCGATCCTGGCGCGCCGCATCCGCGAAGCGGTGCGCGCACCCTACGATCTGGCCGGTCATGCCGTCATGATCGATACCAGCATCGGCATCGCGATGGCGCCGGTCGACGGCATCGAAGCGGATCAGCTGCTCAAGGCCGCCGACATGGCGCTCTATGGCGCCAAGGCCGACGGCCGAGGCACCCATTGCTTCTTCGAGCCCGCCATGGATGCGCGCATGAAGGCGCGGCGCGCGCTCGAAATTGCGCTGCGCAAGGCGCTCACGGCAGGCGATTTCGACTTGCACTATCAGCCGTTCGTCTCGTTGGAGGACAATCGGATCACCGGCTGCGAGGCGCTGCTGCGCTGGACCGACCCGGAGCGCGGCGACATCCCGCCGGCCGAATTCATCCCGGTCGCCGAGGAGATCGGGCTGATCGTGCCGCTCGGCGAATGGGTGCTGCGCAAAGCCTGCGCCGACGCAGCTCGCTGGCCAAGCCACATCAAGGTTGCGGTGAACCTTTCGCCGATCCAGGTGATGCACCAGAACCTCATTCCGGCCGTGGTCAGTGCGCTGGCCTCCTCCGGCTTGGCGCCGGAACGGCTGGAGATCGAGATCACCGAATCCGTGCTGATGCACAACACCGAAATGACGATCGATGCGCTGCACCGGTTGCGCGAGCTCGGCGTGCGCATCTCGATGGACGATTTCGGCACCGGCTATTCGTCGCTGAGCTATCTGCGCAGTTTCCCGTTCGACAAGATCAAGATCGACCGCTGTTTCATCAGCGGCCTGCCCGACGCCAAGGATTCCATCGCCATCGTGCGAGCGGTCGCGGGCCTGGCGAGGAACCTCAACATGATTGCCACCGCCGAGGGCGTCGAGACGCCGCAGCAGCGTGAGCAAGTGCGCGCGCTGGGCTGCACCGAGATGCAGGGCTTTTTGTTCAGCCGGCCGCTTCCAGTCGAGCAGCTGTCGCTGCTCCTGGAGCCCTATCGGGTCCCGCTCGCAAGATCCGCCTAACGAAGGTCGGGTGTAGAACCGAACAGCCGCGTGTGCTCGATCATGGCGTAACGGTCGGTCATGCCGGCGATGAAATCCGCGATGCGCCGCGCGCGTGCCGGTTCATCGGCTGGGTCAAGCTCAGTCCACCATTCCGCCGGTATGTCGCGCGGCTGTTTGGCGTAGTGCGCGAACAGCGCGCGGACCACGCCTTCGGCGTCGCCCATGATCCGCATGATGCGGGGGTGGCGGTACATGCGTGGATAAAGGAAACCCTTGATCGCCCTGTCGGCCGCCGCCATTGCGGGCGAAAAGCCAACCAGCGGCTCGCTTGCGGCGCGCACGGCTTCGGCCGAGCCAGGCGCCAGCGTCTCGGCGCGGCGCCGCGTCTCGCCGATTACATCCTCGATCATGCGGGTGATCAGCCGGCGCACCAGTTCGTGGGCGCGGCGGCCCGGATCGATCCGCGGATGCTGGACCGCGATCTCGCGCAGGATGTCGTCCACCACCGGAAGGCCCGCCAGATCGTCGAGCCCGAACATTTCGGCTCGCAACCCATCGTCGATGTCGTGCGCGTCGTATGCGATATCGTCGGAGATGGCGCCGGCCTGCGCCTCCGCACTCGGATAGCTCCACAACTCGAGGTCATGCGTGGCGCAGTACTTGGTAATGGCGGCCGGAATGCCCCGCGCCACGTGCCGCGCGACCGGAAGCCCGGCGCGATCCGTCATCGGACCGTTGTGCTTCACCAGACCCTCGAGCGTTTCCCAGGTCAGGTTCAATCCGTCGAAATCGGGGTAGCGCCGCTCAAGCGCCGTCACCACGCGCAGCGTTTGCGCATTGTGGTCGAAGCCGCCGCAGTCGGCGAGGCAGTGATCGAGCGCACGCTCGCCGGCATGACCGAACGGCGGATGGCCGAGATCGTGGCCGAGCGCCGAGGCCTCGGCGAGGTCTTCGTCGAGACCGAGGGCGCGCGCCAGCGAGCGTGCAATCTGGGTGACTTCCAGGGTGTGCGTGAGCCGGGTGCGAAAATGATCGCCTTCGTGAAAGACGAACACTTGGGTCTTGTGCGCGAGCCGCCGAAACGCCGTGGCATGGATAATGCGGTCGCTATCGCGGCGAAAGGCGCTGCGCGTCGTGCTGGGTGGCTCGGCGTAGAGCCGGCCGCGGCTTGCGCCTGGATCGGCCGAAAACCCCACGCGAGCGATAGCTTCGACCGCCATGTTCCGCCCGGCTGCGCTCGATTGACCTTCAGGCTGCCCGCACTTAACTATGAGTCCGAATGCGAGACAACCGACGCCCACACAATGGGCGGTTGAGAGGAAGGCCCCATGGCCGAAAGCGTCACCATAACCGACCGAGCGGCGCACCGGATCGGTGAAATCCTCAAGGCTGAGACCGCCGGCGCCATGCTGCGCGTGTCGGTCGAGGGCGGCGGCTGCTCAGGTTTTCAGTACAAATTCGCGGTTGAAGGCAGCAAGGCCGACGACGACGTCGTGCTGGCGCGGCACGGCGCCACCGTGCTGATCGACACGGTCTCGTTGCAGTATCTCGCCGGCTCCGAGATCGACTTTGTCGATGACCTGATCGGCGCCTCGTTCAAGGTCAACAATCCGAAGGCCAAAGCGTCCTGCGGTTGCGGCACCAGCTTCTCGCTGTAACAAAGCTCGCGCGCCAAGCTGTAAAACATTGGCGCGCGCTTTGATCAGTCGTTCGGGTCGCCGTCGCACCGCACGTTGTCGATCTTGCAGAATTCCCGGCGGCCGGGCGGCGCCGCATCCTGGCAATTCGCCATCGCGCCATCGCGGGCCGCCGACCGCGTTTGCGCGATAGCCCAACCCATGCCGGAGGAATCGCTTTTCGGATCGAAGGCGAGCGCGAAGCAACCGTTGCTGAAGCTGCCGATCAGCCTGCAATTCTGGTTCGCTTTAGGGGCCTGCGTATATTCGCGGCATTTGCGCATGACGACTTCGCGCGCCTCTGCCTCGGTCTTGTAGTTCCAAGCAAATCCGTAGGCGATGCCGTCGCGCGGATTGTCGGTCACGCCGACCGCCAAGGCGCCAGAGGCGTTGGCATGCATCGGCAGAAAGGCTGCCGCACCGGCTAGGGTGCAGGCGGCCAACAGCATCTTGCGGTTGATCATGTCGCCCTCTCCTCGTTCAAATCCAAACAAACCGATGTTTACTTGTCGTCGCACGCCGACTTGTCGATGACACAGGCGTCCTGGCGATTCTTGCCCGCAGTCGCGGCGCAAAAGGCCAGCGCGCGCGCTTCCGCGACGTCCTTGTTGGCGGCAATCGCAAAGCCAACGCCCGGCGTTCCGGCCTTCGGGTCCATGGCGATGGCGACGCATTCACCGCGGAACGTGCCCACGATGGTGCATAGCGACTTTGCGCTTGCCGGCGCAGCCTGGGTGGTGCGGCACGCCTCGAGCGCGGCGTCGCGCGCCTCCCCCGTGGTCTTGTTGTTGTAAGCGAAGCCGGCCTTCGACACGCTCTCGGGATATCCGATCGCCAATGCACCGGCAGCGTTCGCGCCCGTTGCCACGATCACCGACAGCGACGCCGCCGTTAACGCGGTCATGCCTGCAAGCTTCAAGTTTGTCATCGTAAAGAGCTCCGGTTGCTATGAACTAGTTTAGCTTGGGACTAGTTTGGCGTGATTCCCGCCGCTTTGACCACGACCGCATTGGAGATGATCTCGGCGCGAATACGAGCATTGAATTCCGCTGGCGTCATGATCAACGGCAGAACTCCGGTCTTGGCCAGCTTGTCATGGACCGTCGGCAGCTTCAGGGCCTTGATGATTTCGGCGTTGAGCCGGTCGACGATCTCACGCGGCGTCTTGGCCGGCGCCAGCATGCCGATCCAGATCGGAAAGTCGGCGTTCTGATAACCCGCCTCCAGCGTGGTCGGCACATCCGGCAGTTCCGGGGCGCGCGTGGTGTTGGAGGTGACGAGCGCCACAAGACGGCCGTCGCGAATGAACGGCAGCGCCGTGTTGATCGGGCAGAAATAGAAATCAACCCGGCCGGCAATCACCTCGGTCAGCGCTTCGGGCCCGCCACGGAACGGGATGTGCACCACGTCGATGCCCGCGCTCAGGCGGAGCTTCTCGACACTCAGATGGGTGCCTGAGCCGATGCCGACGCTGGCGTAATTGAGCGAACCAGGCTTGGCTTTGGCAGCCGCGACCAGGTCCTGGAAAGTCTTGAACCCCTTCGACGGCGAGATCACTAGCACGTTGGGCAATGCGCCGAACGGCGACACGCCAACGATATCGTTCACCGCGTCATACGGCAGGCTGGAATAAATCGCAGGCGCGACTGTGTAGCCGTTCGAATGGGCGAGCAGCGTGTAGCCGTCCGGATCGGCCTTGGCGACCGCCGAAACCGCGATAGTGCCGCCGGCGCCGGTCCGGTTTTCGACCACCAGCGGCTGGCCAAGCTGCGCGCCCAGCTGCTCGAACACGATGCGGGGGACGATGTCTGTGGCGCTGCCGGCCCCGAATGGGATGAGGACGCGGATCGGCCGGCTCGGCCATGACTGGGCCGACGCAACGCCGGGCAAGATCGCCAGTACGACCGCCAGGACCATTGCCGCCGCCCCAAGCAGGCGAAGGCGCATCGTTACCTCCCAACATTGACCAGCCATTCGCCGACCCGGGCTTGGGCCAATGGCTAACGGTCAGACTCCGGTCATTCGGCCGCGACCGCCGGCTGATGCGCCGGCTCGGCGACCTCAAGCTGCGGCTCGAGCCGCCGCTTGAGCTGCCGATCGATACGATCGAGGTAAACATAGATCACCGGCGTGATGTAGAGCGTCAACAGCTGCGACAGGCACAGGCCGCCGACCACCGCGATGCCGAGCGGCTGGCGCAGCTCGGCGCCCGCGCCCGAGCCGAGCGCAATCGGCAGCGCGCCGAAGATCGCCGCAAACGTCGTCATCATGATCGGCCGGAAGCGCAGCAGGCACGCCTCGCGGATTGCGGCCTCCGCCGTGAGACCGACGCGCCGCCGTTCGATCGCGAAGTCCACCATCATGATGGCGTTCTTCTTCACGATGCCGACCAGCATCACGATGCCGATCATGGCGATCACCGATAGGTCCATGCGGAACAAGATCAGCGTGAGCAGTGCGCCGATACCCGCCGACGGCAGGCCGGAGATGATCGTAATCGGGTGAATGAAGCTTTCGTAGAGGATGCCCAGCACCACATAGGCGGCAAAGATCGCGGCGAGGATCAGGATGCCTTGGCCCTTTAACGATTCCTGGAACACCTGCGCGGTGCCCTGGAAGCCCGTGTTGATGGTGGCCGGCAGGGCCGAGTCACGCTCGAGCTTCTGGATTGCCGTCACCGCGTCGCCGAGCGAATAGCCGGGCGCCAGGTTGAACGAAATGGTGACTGCCGGCTGCTGGCCCTGGTGATTGACCAAGAGCGGCCCGACGCTCGCGACCGGCTTGGTCACAGCCGACAGCGGGATCGATTGCCCTGACGGAATACCGTTGCCGGTGATACCGGAGCCCGGTCCGGTCGCAGTGGGGCTGGTCGCATTGCCGGGCCCGTTGGTTTTCACGAAGATTTTCGACAGGCTCGACGGGTCGGTGCGGAACTCAGGCGCCGCCTCGAGGATGACCTGATAGTCGTTGGTCGCCGTATAGATGGTCGCGACTTGGCGGGTGCCGAACGCGTTGAACATCTCCTGACGGACCTGGTCGATGGTGACGCCATAGACCGCGGCCTTCTCGCGATCGACCTCGATCATCACCTGCGGATTGGTGACGTAGAGATCGGTGGTGACATCCTGCAGGCCCGGCAGCTTGGCGATCTTGTCACGCAATTCCGGCGCGAGCCGGTACAGCGTCTCGGTGTCGCTCGACTGCAGCGTATATTGATAAATGCTCTTGTTGATCTTCCCGCCGACGTTGATGTTCTGAATCATCTGGAAGTAGATCGCCATGCCGGTGACACTGCCGGTGCTGCGTCGGAACCGCTGGATGACGTCGCTCACTGGCCCGCGTTCGGCCTTCGGCTTCAGCGCTATCAGCATACGGCCTTGGTTCTGTGTGCTGTTTGGGCCGCCAACGCCGACGGTAGAATTGACGTAGAGCACCGCAGGGTCGGCGCGGACGATCTCGGCCATCTGGCGCTGGCGTTCCACCATGGCGGCGAACGAGGTGTCCGACTTCATCTCGGTAATGCCGAGCATGTAGCCGGTGTCTTCGGTCGGGAAGAAGCCCTTCGGCACCACGATATAGAGCCAGACCGTGCCGACGACCGTCGCCAAGGTGATCATCAGGGTGATCGATTTGTAGGCCAGCACCTTGTCGAGCGTCCATTCGTAGGCCTTGAGCCAGCCTTGGAACATGCGCTCGAACATGCGCAGGATCAGCGCCTGTTTCTTCTCGCCCTCGCCTTCGTGATGACCGCGCAGCACGCGGGCGCACAGCATCGGCGTCAGCGTCAGCGACACGAAGCCGGACAATATGATGGCCACCGCGATGGTGACCGCGAATTCACGAAACACGCGGCCGACGATGCCTCCCATCAGCAGCACCGGGATGAACACCGCGATCAGCGAGAAGGTGATCGACACGATGGTGAAGCCGATCTCGCGCGCGCCCTTCAGCGCGGCCTCGAACGGCCGCATGCCGCCCTCGATGTGACGCACGATATTCTCGAGCATGACGATCGCGTCGTCGACCACGAAGCCGACTGACAGCGTCAGCGCCAGCAGCGTCATGTTGTTGATCGAGAAGCCGAACAGGTACATCGCGGCGCAGGTGCCAACGAGTGAGATCGGCACTGCGAGCGCCGGAATGATGGTCGCGGAAGCCGAGCGCAGGAAAAGGAAAATCACCATAATGACGAGAGCAAAAGCGATCGCGAGCGTTTCCTGCACGTCAAAGACCGCCTGCCGGATCGAGATCGAACGATCCATCAGAGTTTCCATGCGGATCGACGGCGGGATCGAGGCGCGGAACTGCGGCAGCCTGGACATCACCGAGTCGACGACCTCGACCGTATTGGCGTCGGGTTGCCGCTGGATCGCAAGCACGACAGCGCGGTCGTTGTTGTACCAACTCGCAATCCTGTCGTTTTCGACGCTGTCGATGACACGCGCGATTTCGGTGAGCTTCACCGGCGCGCCGTTGCGGTAGGCGGCGATGACGTTGCGATAGTCGGACGCATGCCGCATCGCGCTGGAGGCGAGCAGCGTGACGTCTCGCGCGGGGCCGCTCAGCGTACCGACCGGCGTATTCGAGTTCGCCTTCGACAGCACGGTTCGGATGTCGTCGAGCGAGATGTTGCGCGCCGCCGCGGCCAGCGGATCGACCTGGACCCGGACCGCGAATTTCTGCGACCCATAGACCAAAACTTGAGCTACACCGGCGAGTTGCGAAATCTGCTGTGCGAGCGTGATCTGGCCGTATTCGTCCACAGTCGACATTGGCAGCGTCGGCGAGATCAGGCTGATGAACAGCACTGGGAAGTCGCCGGGATTGACCTTGCGGAAGAACGGCGGCGTGGTCATTTCGACCGGCAGCCGGCGGGCCGCGACAGCGAGCGCGGTTTGTACGTCGAGCGCAGCCCCGTCGATCTCACGGTTGAGATCGAACTGGATGGTGATTTGGGTCTGGCCGAGCGTCGATTGCGACGTCATCGACGAGATGCCGGCGATGGTCGAGAACTGGCGCTCGATGGGACCGGCCACCGATGCCGCCATGGTCTCGGGGCTGGCGCCTGGCAGGTTCGCCGTGACCTGGATGGTCGGGAAGTCGACCCGCGGCAGCGCCGCGACCGCCAGCAGGCGGTAGCCGAAAATGCCGAACACGATGATCGACGCCGTGATGAGCGTCGTCATCACCGGCCGGCGGATACAGGTTTCCGAAATCTGCATGTCAGGAGCCAGCCTTATTGCGGATCGTCACCCGGCTGCCATTGGAAAGCTGAAGCTGGCCGTCGGTGACCACGACCTCGCCTTCCTCAAGGCCGCTCGCGACCAGAGCCTCGCCGTCAACGGTGCGGTCAACCTTGACGGGGCGGACCGCGACGGTGTCGCCCTTCACCACAAACACGAAGGCGCCGGACTGGCTGAACTGGAGGGCCGCCTCCGGGACCTTGACGCCTTCGACGTGGCGCAAGGTAAGGCGCGTGTTGACCAGCGTGCCCGGCCAGAGCAATTCATCGGTGTTTGGCATGGTAGCGCGGATGATCACCATGCCGGTCGCCGGATCGACCGTGTTCTCGATCATCGTGACTTGGCCGGTGGCGCGATCGTCGCTGCCTGGCACCAAGGCTTCTAGCGTTGCGGTCTCGGCCGCCAGTGCCTGGCGCACATCTGGCAGGTTGCGCTGGGGGATCGTGAAGGAGATATAGATCGGCGCGACCTGGTTGATGGTGGCAAGGGGCGCAGTATCGGCCTGCCGCACGATGTTGCCGACCTTCACGCTGGCCATGCTGATGCGGCCGGAAATCGGGGCGCGGATCGTGCAGAAGCCGAGCTGAACCTTGAGGCTTTCCAAGGTCGCCCGGTTGGACTCTGCGAGCGCGCGCGAGACGTTGACCTGGGTCTGGGAGTTGTTGAGGGTGACGATCGGGACCGCGTTCTTATCGGCGAGTTCGGTGTAGCGCTTCACGTCGCGCAGCGCCTGTTGCAGTTGGGCCTCTGCACCATCGATCACCGCCTGCACTCGCCTGATGTCCGCCTCGATCTGGCGGCCATCGAACGTGAACAGCACGGCACCCTGCTTGACCAAGGCGCCATCGGCGAACTGAACCCCGATAATCTCGCTATCGACCCGCGGCTTGATGGCGACGCTCGCCATCGTGGTGACGTTACCGAGCGCTTCGAGGCGCGCCGGGACCGTTCCCTTGACGGCCTTGGCAACCTGCACCAGCACCGGACGCGGCCCCGCAGGTGCCTGCGCCGCCGCGCGCTCGCCCATCAACTGGCCACGATAAACCCATGCGGCACCCCCCAGCATGAGCACCGCCATCGCTCCGACCAACAAAATCCGTTTCGACATTCCACCCGCTCTCGGCCCGAGACTCGATTTCGCGTCCCGGCTTCCCCTGCCGCCCGGCCAGCATTTCCCCAAAAAACGCGATGGTTTCTACCACAACCTCTTCGGCCGCGCACGTTTCTCTGGCTACAAACACCAGCCTCCCCGAATGATTTCAGCCATTCATGTGGGCAATTCCTTCCGGCGGTGCGGCATCTTGGTTAATCTGCGCTGCCCAAAGGTTTCGCATGCGCATCGCCACATGGAACGTCAATTCGATCCGGCAACGAATCGAGCCGCTGACCGCGTGGCTCGCCGAACGCGCGCCTGATGTTGTCTGCCTGCAGGAAACCAAATGCGTCGATGACGCCTTCCCGCGGGCGGCGTTCGAGGCGCTCGGCTACAACGTGGCCGTGCATGGTCAGAAGACCTTCAACGGCGTGGCGATATTGTCGAAGTTCAAATTCGACGAAGTGACCCCTGGCCTGCCCGGCGACGACCACGACGATCACGCCCGTTTTCTGGAAGCCGCGATCTCCACCAAACACGGCGTGGTGCGGGTGGCCTCGATCTATCTGCCCAACGGAAACCCGCCAGAAACAGAAAAATATAAGTACAAAATCAAATGGATGGATCGGCTTTTTAAATATGCAGAAGAGCGACTTCATCTAGAAGAGCCGCTGATCCTCGCAGGCGATTATAACGTCATCCCAAATGCGATCGACGTCCACAATCCGGCCGCCTGGGCCGGCGACGCGCTGTTCCTGCCGCAGACCCGCGAGCGGTTCCACGCCCTCACCCATCTGGGCCTGACCGACGCCGTCCGGGCGGTGAGCGACGAGCAAGGTCTCTACACGTTCTGGGACTATCAGGCGGGCGCCTGGCAGAAGAACTGGGGCATCCGCATCGATCACCTGCTGCTGTCGCCGCAGGCCGCCGATCGGCTCACCACGGCCGGCATCGACAAGCACGTCCGCTCTTGGGAGAAGCCGTCCGATCACGTCCCGGTTTGGATCGATCTGGCGATTGAGACCTAACGGCCTGCGTCGCGGAGCTTACTCGCGGCGGCCTTGGACCCACCGCTCCAGCAGCATCAGGGCCAGCGTGCGCTCGTCGTCGTTGGCCTCACGCATCGCTTTTTCGCGCAATTCGACGTTCGCGGCCACGGCGCCGCCCGGCCCGTCGCAGGCAATCGTCAGCCACATCAAGCCGGAGGCGCGCTGCCGCATGCCGGGCTCGCCCCAGAACAGGATGCGGCCGAGTTCCGCCTGCGATTTGAAATGGCCCTTGCGGGCTGCCAGCAGCAGCCAAGGCACCGCCCGGCGGGCATCGCGGTCGACGCCGACGCCGTTGATATAAAGGCGTGCCAGCCGGTACTGCGCTTCCGGGTCGCCAAAGTAGGACGCCGCATGATGGAACATCCTGCGGGCTAGGTCCGGGTTGGACTGCAGCGATGCTTGCGGGATGCCATCCAGATAGTACTCACCGAGCGCCACGAAGGCGTTGGCGACGAAACGCGAGCGCGGAATCGCCGGGCTGTCGTCGGCGTGGCTGTCGGCGAACTTGCGGAAGTATTCGAAGGCGCGGACATCGTCGCGCGCCACGCCCTTGCCTTCGGCATACATGCGGCCGAGCTGCCAAAGCGCAAATCCGTGCCCGTGTTCGGCCGCATATTGCAGCGCCGTGATCGCCCGCGTGCTTTCCCCGCTCTGCAGCGCCTCGGTGCCGACCCGGAACGCATCGACCGGCGAACCCATCGGCACATTCGGCGACGGCGTGCCATCGAGCGATAGCGTCGGGCTCAGGCCCAACGCGAGCCCGATCACGCCAGTGGCGAAGATGACCCTAGATATCCGCATAGCACGTCGTTTCGGCTGCACCGCCCGGATGGGTCACGGCGCCGTTGACGGCCGGACCAACCTGCTGGGCGTATTTCCACAGATAGCCAGATGTGGATTGGCTTTCCCGTGCCTTCCAATCCTTCTGCCGCTTGGATAGTTCCGCGGCCGTCAGCTTCACATTGATGGTGCCGACAACCGCATCGATCTCGATGATATCGCCGTCGCGGATCAGCGCGATCGGGCCGCCCACCGCCGCTTCCGGTCCGACATGGCCGACGCAGAAGCCGCGCGTCGCGCCGGAGAAACGGCCGTCGGTGATCAGCGCAACCTTGCCGCCGGTGCCCTGGCCATAAAGCGCGGCGGTCGTCGCCAGCATCTCGCGCATGCCGGGACCGCCCTTCGGGCCTTCGTAGCGAATGACGAAGACGTCGCCTTCTTTGTACTTGCGCGCCTTGACGGCGGCGAAACAGGCATCCTCGCCATCGAAGCAGCGCGCCGGTCCGGTGAACTTCAACTCAGACATACCGGCGACCTTCACGATCGCGCCGTCAGGCGCGATATTGCCTTTCAGGCCGACCACGCCGCCCGTCTTGGTGATGGGCTTGTTGGCCGGATAGACCACGTCCTGGTCCGGGTTCCACTTCACGCTCTTGAGGTTCTGGGCAATCGTGCGGCCCGTCACCGTCATGCAGTTGCCGTGCAGGAACCCGTGGTCCAGCAGGGTTTTCATGAGCAGCGGAATGCCGCCAACTTCGAACATGTCCTTGGCGACATAACGGCCGCCCGGCTTCAAATCCGCGATATATGGTGTTCTTTTGAAGACCTCGGCGACGTCGAACAGCGTGAACTCGATGCCGCATTCATGCGCGATCGCCGGAAGGTGCAGAGCGGCGTTCGTGGAGCCGCCCGATGCCGCGACCACAGCGGCGGCGTTTTCCAGCGCCTTCTTGGTGACGATGTCACGCGGCCGGAGGTTCTCGGCGATCAGGCTCATCACCTGCTCGCCAGCCGTCATGCAAAAGCGGTCGCGAATTTCGTAAGGCGCAGGCGCACCCGCCGAATACGGCAACGCGAGCCCGATCGCCTCGGACACCGTCGCCATCGTGTTGGCGGTGAACTGCGCGCCGCAGGCTCCGGCCGATGGGCACGCCACCTGCTCGAGTTCATCAAGATCAGCATTCGACATTTCGCCGACCGAATGCTTGCCGACCGCCTCGAACACGTCTTGCACCGTGACGGGCTTGCCCTTGAAGGTGCCGGGCAGAATCGAACCGCCGTAAATGAAAACCGAAGGCACGTTGAGGCGGCACATCGCCATCATCATGCCGGGCAGCGACTTGTCGCAGCCGGCGAGGCCCACAAGGCCGTCATAGCCATGGCCGCGAACCGTAAGTTCCACGGAATCGGCGATCACCTCGCGAGACGGCAGCGACGAGCGCATGCCGTCGTGACCCATCGCGATGCCGTCGGTGACCGTGATGGTGCAAAACTCGCGCGGCGTGCCGCCGGCGGCCGCAACGCCCTTCTTGGCGGCCTGGGCTTGGCGCATCAGCGCGATGTTGCAGGGAGCGGCTTCGTTCCAGCAGGATGCAACGCCGACAAATGGCTGATGGATCTGCGCCGTGGTGAGACCCATGGCGTAGTAATACGACCGGTGCGGCGCACGCGCTGGCCCTTCGGTGACGTGCCGGCTGGGCAGCTTGGCCTTCAACTTGGTCTTGGCGTCCATCGACGTTTCAGGCCCCCCGGCCCGCCGCCACACATCCCCCCGCGGGATGCGCTTGCGGTTCGTGTTGCAACCCTGCTGCTACGCGCTCACCTCAAAAACAGAAACCTCCGCAACAGCTTGGCGCGGCCTCGATCTCTGGGACCGGTATGGCCAAATCGCGGCGCGGTGCCGCACTCGGCTTCGGATAACTCAGTTCGTGGCGGCGTGTTGCAGCCGCGCCACAGCTGGGCCTGACCCGTTTCGGGAATGGCGCGGGCGAGCGCATCAACGGCGAGGCTCCGGTTGCCAGCCGGATTTGCTGGGATTGCTCGACCGCACGCAGTCTGGCAGCGGGCCGCCGGGCAGATCGGCGCCGGCGATCACCCGCAAGGCGGTCGCGACACCGCCCTGGAAGTCCCGGGGCTTGAGGCCGCCGGCGGTGTGGACCGCCAGCATGGCCTCGGCGACCGGCCGGTCGAGGATCGAGCGCCTGGCCTGCCAGACCCGGTCAAGCTCGGCTTCGCTCACGGGACAGATCGGGAAGTTCTGGCAGCCGGCGGTGCGCATCAGCACTTCGGCATAATTGGTGGCGGCGATGAGATAGAGCGTGCGGCTATCGCTGTCGCAGGCCGGGTAGCGAAAAGCATGCCCGCGCAACACGACCGAGCGGCGGAGCAACTCGTTATCGGTCAGGCCGCTGCCCGGCGGCCAGCCTGCAATCGCCGGTGTGGCCGGAGCCGAGACAAGAGTTGGGGAAGCGTCCGCGCCTGCAGGCGTGAAGGCGTTGCTGGACTTGCCAAGGCCGATCGCCCAGCCGCCCGCGAAGGTCGCGACAAATACTCCCGCGCCAAGCGCAAGCGTACGCCACTCCAACATAGCTCCCCACCAACTCCGACGAAGGAGCGGATTGTGCCGCATCGTCCTCTCGGTCCGGTGAACGGAGCGCGCGGAAGCTTAGCGATTGCCGCAAGATTTGATTAAACAAGCCGCCCATGCCGAAACCCCGCCCGATCCGCCGCGATTTCTTCGCCCGCAGCGTCCATGAGATTGCGCCCGAGTTGATCGGCGCGACGCTGCTGGTCGGCGGCGTCGGCGGCCGCATCGTCGAGCTCGAGGCCTATCATCACACCGATCCGGCGGCGCATTCCTACAACGGCGTAACCGAGCGCAACGCCGTAATGTTCGGCCCGCCGGGCACCGTCTATGTCTATCGCTCCTATGGCATCCACTGGTGCCTGAATTTCGTCTGCGAGCCGGCAGGCTCGGCGAGCGCCGTGCTGATCCGCGCGCTCGAACCAACCGAAGGTCTGGCCCGGATGCGGCGCCGCCGTGGTTTGAGCGAAGAGCGCCTGCTCTGCTCCGGGCCAGGTCGGCTCGCCGAGGCGCTCGGCGTCACGCACGCGCACAACGGTCTGGCGCTCGATCGCGCGCCGTTTGAGCTTTACGCGCGGACGGAAAAACCCGACATCGCGGTGGGCGTGCGGATCGGCATCACCAAGGCGGCAGAACTGCCGTGGCGCTACGGCATCGCTGGCTCGCGCTATCTCAGCAAGCCATTCAAATGAACTCGAGCGAGATCAAGCGCCGGCCTTAACGCGGCTCGTCATACGCCACGATGAACTCGCAACCGGCTGCCGTCGGAAACGTGCGGGTGACGGCGCCGGTGGCGAGCTCGAACTCCCACACCTCATTGTCATCGTGGCAGCAAATGTAAGCGTGCTTGCCGCCGGGCGCGAAGCCAAAACCCATCGGCGATTTCTTGGTCGGGAACGACGCGATCTGCTTGAGCCCATCGGCCCGATAGATCGCGGCATGATGATCCTGGTTCGAGGACACCACGACATATTGATTGTCCGGCGCCACGCGCACACGCCGCATCTGCCGCTTGGTGCCATCGGCGCCGTCGATCGGAACGGTTCGCGTCACCGCGTGGCTCGCGGCGTCGATCACGTAAAACTCGGCCGCCGTCTGGGCGCAGCAATAGACTGTGCCGCCATCCGGCGAAATCGCGATGCCCTCCATGATGCTCGGAAGCTTGATCCGGTCGATCACCTTGCGTGACCGCAGATCGACCACCGCAAGCCAATCCTGCTTGACCGAGACGAACAGCTTGCCGGTGGGGTGGCTGACCGCGACCCAGTGGGCGGTTGAACCGACATCGACCGCCTCGACCTTGTCGGTCTTGGGATCAATCGCCAGCACGGCGTTGCCGAGTTCGCCGGAGCACCACAGCGTGCCAAAATTGTCCATCATCACGCCGTGCGGCGCATAGACGGCGCCGAGATCGATCACACGCGTGAGCGACTTCGACGGCAGGTCAATCACCACCATGCGTCGATCCGGGTTGACGCGCTTGATGAAAATGCCATCGCCATAGACCGTGCCGTAGGCGGTGCGGCCATCGGCCGATAACGCAAGCTCGTGCGTCGAGCCCGGCATGTCGATCGTTGCCTGGGTGGTGAGTGTCGCTGCGTCAAGAAAATGCACCTTGTGCGCCGTCTTCGCGGTGACGATCAGGTTCGGACCGCCGGGCCGGTTGTTGAGGTCAATCATGAGAACCCTCCATCACGCTCTAACGCGCCCGCATCCGAAAGCCAGCGTCGAAACCAAGCTCGCGCTTGGCCTTCTCGCTCGACACCGCGCCGTCGTCCTCGGCGATGTTGTAGATGCCAGGCGCACCGCGCACGACGGCAAGCAACGCCGCTTGAGCCGCGGCATCGACGTGCAGCGGCCCCGGGCCGGTCGCGGTCTTGTACCAAGTGCCTGGCCCGTAGAGCCGTCCGTAGCGAAGCACGAGGCCGTCGATACCCGGCACACCCAATGTCTGCTCTTCGAGCGCCACCACCGCGCGCGTGGTCTCAGCGCGTGGCCCGGTCAATTCGAGTGGATTGGTTTCGACGCGGGGGCCCGGCCCCGGCGCATAAGCAAACGCAATGCTCTGAGCCACCACGCGCTTCGTGCCAGCAACTTGCGCAGCGGCCATCAGATTCCGCGTGCCCTCGATGCGCACCCTGGCATTGCCTTCGAACTGGGTCGGCCGGTTGTTCGGGTCGATGGTCTGCGGCAAATCCGTAAGCTGGTGGATCACCACATCCGGATAGGCGGCGCTCATCGCGCGCAGCAGCGCGCGCGCGTCATAGACATCGACTATCGCCGCGCGGGCGCCGAGGGCTTCGAGCGCAGCGGCACGCTCCGGCGAGCGCGTGGTGCCCGTCACAGCGTGGCCGGCATCGCGCAGCAGCGGCACCAGCCGCCGGCCGATCACGCCCGTCGCGCCAGCAAGAAAGATGTTCATGGACCAACCGCGTCCGTTCAGCCGACGGCCTGGTGTACTTGGGCGGTGTCATAAAATTCGTAGAACTCGACCGCCTTGCCGCCGGAGAAACGCCACGAGTCGGCCTTCGGCGTCCAGACCACCTTGCCGGTCTTGCGATACTTCCAGGCGCAGCGCCCAAGCATGACCACGCGGTCACCCTGCGCCACGAACTGATCGGCGACGAACTCCATCATCTCCCAATCGCGCGCCAGGCCGGCAAAATAGTCCTTCAGCTCGGCCTTGCTGTGATAGGTGGTGAGATACTTCGCGCCTGATGCATTGCCCTGCGCAATCGAGCCGAACGCAATCTTGTCGGCGCAGATTTTCATCCAATCGTCAGCGCTGCTGCCGCGGCTTTCACTCCAGCGGCCGTAAGCTTGCTTCAGGATTTCAACGTTTTGGGTTTCATCGGACATGGGTAGCCCCTCCCCGACCACGTCACCACCGTATCACAGCCGATGATTGCGCCGGTTGCAATGCGAACTGCGGCTTATGCGCAGGACCTTCGTCTGTGGTGCAGCGCACCGTGGGCGGCCCACGCGCGGCGGCCGGCCTGACGTGGGATCAGGCCGCGCCCTTGAGCCGCTCCAGCGCCTCGACGATCTTGGCCTTGCGCGCGATCGCCTCCTCGCGCTTTTCTTTTTCTTCTTCCAGCACGTCTTCGGGCACGTTGGCGACGAACTTTTCGTTGGCGAGCTTGGCCTCGACACGTTTGATGTCGGCTTCGGCCTTGGCCATCTCCTTATTCAGCCGCGCCCGCTCGGCATCGAGATCGACCACGCCCTTGAGCGGCAGCGCAGCGACGTCGCCGCGCACCACGAGCTGCACCGAGCCCTGCGGCGCGGCTTCAGCAAATGAAATGTCGGAAATGCGGGCGAGACGTTTGACGAACTCAGCCCAGCGCTGCGCACGCGCCTTGGTTTCCGCCGAGGTGCCGGCCAGCACCAGCGGCATCGGGGCGGTGACGTTCATCTCGGCCCGCATGGAGCGGATCGCGGTGATCAGATCGACCACCCAGCCGATCTCGGCTTCCGCCTTAGCATCGTCGAGGCCGTCGTGCGCGGGCCAAGCCGAGAGCACCAGCAGCGCGTCGCGCTTGGGGCCCTGCTCCGCCGTCACCTTCCACAATTCCTCGGTGATGAACGGCATGAACGGATGCAGAAGCTTTAGGATTTCATCGAGCGCCCAGGCCGCCATCGCGCGGGTTTCGTCTTTCGCCGCGCCATCCGGTCCGGTCAGCAGCGGCTTCGACAGCTCCACATACCAGTCGCAATAAACATTCCAGACGAAGCGATAGGCTGCCGCTGCGGCGTCGTTGAACCGGTATTCCACGATCGCTTCGGTGATCTCGCGGGACGCCTTGGCGGTTTCGTGCGCGATCCAGCGGTTGAGCGCCTCTTTCGCGCCCTTCGGATCGAAGCCCGCCACGCGGGCCGCGCCGTTGAACTCGACGAAGCGCGCCGCGTTCCAGAGCTTGGTCGCGAAGTTGCGGTTGTTCTCGACGTGCTGCGGGCTGAGCTTGATGTCATGCCCCTGCGCTGCACCGCGCGCGAGCGTGAAGCGCAGCGCGTCGGCGCCGTAGTCGTCGATGATGCCGAGCGGGTCAACGACATTGCCCTTCGACTTCGACATCTTGGCGCCCTTCTCGTCGCGAACGAGACGGTGGATGTAGACGTCCTTGAACGGAATCTCCTTCATGAAGTGAAGACCCATCATCATCATGCGGGCGACCCAGAAGAAAATAATGTCGAAGCCGGTGACCAGCGCCGCGGTCGGATAGAAGCGCTTCACTTCTTTCGTTTCGTCCGGCCAGCCGAGCGTCGAGAACGGCCATAGCGCCGATGAGAACCAAGTGTCGAGCACGTCTTCGTCGCGGGTGAGGAACGGCTCGCGCTTGCTCGGATGCGTCGCCATGTTGGTGGCCTGACCGGCGCTGATCGCGCCGGTTTCCTGGTAATAGGCGAGCGCGCGCGAGACGGCTTCCTCTTCGGTCTCAGCGACAAACACTTTGCCGTCCGGCCCGTACCACGCCGGGATCTGGTGGCCCCACCAGAGCTGACGCGAGATGCACCACGGCTGGATGTTCTCCATCCAGTCGAAATAGGTCTTTTCCCAATTCTTCGGGACGAAATTGGTCTTGCCTTCGCGCACCGCAGCGATCGCCTGAACCGCAAGAGCCTTGGCATTGACGTACCACTGATCGGTGAGGAACGGCTCGATCACCACATTCGAGCGGTCGCCGTGCGGCACCATGTGGGTGTGCGGCTCGATCTTGTCCATCAAGCCGGCGTCTTCGAGCATCTCAACGATCTTCTTGCGGGTAACAAAACGATCTAGCCCGCGGAGCTCTGACGGAATTGCCTTCAAAGCTTGAATTTCCGGTTCTGAAGTATCCGTAACTACCACCGATCCACGAGTCCGATGGAGGAGTTCTTCCTCAGTATTCAACGATAGATGTTTTTCGTAATCCCGAATCTTGCCTTCACGATTCAGGACACTGATTGGGAGCAAGTCGTGCCGCTTGCCGACCTCGAAATCGTTGAAGTCATGCGCCGGCGTGATCTTGACCGCGCCGGTGCCCTTTTCCGGATCGGCGTAGTCGTCGCCGACGATCGGGATGCGGCGGCCGACCAGCGGCAGGATCGCAAACTTGCCGATCAGGTGGCCGAGCTTCTCATTCTCGGGATGCACCGCGACCGCGACGTCGCCCAGCATCGTCTCGGGCCGCGTGGTCGCGACGATGATGAATTCCGACGTGCCCTCGATCGGATATTTGATGTGCCAGAGGTTGCCGCGCACCTCGACCTGCTGCACTTCCAAATCTGAAATCGCGGTCAAGAGCTTCGGGTCCCAATTGACCAGCCGCTTGTCCTTATAGATCAGCCCTTCGTTGAAGAGCGTGACGAACACCTTGAGCACGGCCTTCGACAGGCCCTCGTCCATGGTGAAGCGCTCGCGCGACCAGTCGCAGGACGCGCCGAGCCGCTTGAGCTGTTTGACGATGGTGCCGCCCGACTCCGCCTTCCAGGCCCACACCTTCTCGAGGAACTTCTCGCGCCCCATCTCGCGGCGGCCCGGCTCCTGACGCTCCATCAACTGCCGCTCGACCACCATCTGGGTCGCGATGCCGGCGTGATCGGTGCCGGGCTGCCACAGCACGTCCTTGCCGCGCATTCGCTCGAAGCGGCACAGGATGTCCTGGAGCGTGTTGTTGAGCGCGTGCCCCATGTGGAGCGAGCCGGTGACGTTCGGCGGCGGGATCACGATCGAATAGGGCGCGGCCTGCGCGCGCTCGGGCCGCCCGGCGCGGAACGCGCCCGCGTCCTCCCAGGCTGCGTAGATGCGGCCTTCAACCTCGGACGGTGTGTAAGTCTTGTCGATCATTGCCGTTTGGCCGGACTCGCGTGGCGCGGTACAAAGCCCGCCGCCCCCAATGCTGTCAACGCCATCCCCCACGCCTGCCCGGCCCGGCGGTCCGAAACCCGGCTCCGTGATGCGCGCGATCGCCGCGCTGGCGCTGGCGAGTTTCGCCAGCCAGGCGCTGGTGCGCGCCGCCGACACGCTGCTGCCGCAGATCGCCGCCGATTTCGCCATTACGGTCGGGGCCGCCTCCATCGTCATCACCGCCTATGCGCTGACGCACGGTTCGATGCAGTTCATCGCCGGGCCGCTGGCGGACCGCTTCGGCAAGTACCGCACCGTGGCATTGGCCTGCGCGCTGTCCGCCGTCACGGTCGCGGTGTGCGGCCTCGCCGGCTCGCTCGACAGCCTCACCGCGGCGCGCTTCGCCTCCGGCTTGACGGTGGCTTGGATCCTGCCGATCAGCCTCGCCTATATCGGCGACGTGGTGCCCTACGAGCAGCGCCAGCAATTGCTCGGCCGCTTTCTCGCCGCGCAGGTGCTGGGCCAGATGTTCGGCCAGGCCGCGGGCGGCATCATCGGCGACTATTTCGGCTGGCGCACCATGTTCTTCCTGCTCGCGGCGATGCTGGCGCTCGCCGGGATCGCGCTTGCGATCGAGCTTGCGACCAACCCGGTGACACACGCGGCCGCCGAGCGGTCCAAAGCGCAGGGCCTGTCCGCCGGCTACAAGGCCGTGCTGTCGAAGCCCTGGGCGCGCATCGTACTGCTCACGGTGTGCCTCGAAGGCGCGCTGTTCCAGGGTGTGTTTCCCTTCGTGAGCGCGGACCTGCATTTGCGCTTCGGGCTGAGCTTCACCGCGATCGGCATGATCATCGGCGTGTTCGCGATCGGCGGGCTGGTCTATGCGGCGCTGGTCCGGCTGCTGATGCACCGGCTCGGACAGGCCGGCATCGCCAACGCGGGCGGCCTCATCATGGGACTTTCGTTTCTGGCGCTCGCGATCGAGCCGGTCTGGTTGTTCGCGCCGGTCGCGACGCTCGGCATCGGGCTCGGTTTCTTCTCGTTGCATAACACGCTGCAGACCGAAGGCACCCAGATGACGCCGGAGGCGCGCGGCACTGCGGTGGCGTTGTTCGCCTCGGTCTATTTCCTCGGACAAACCGCCGGTGTCGCGCTGGCGGCGCCGATCATGGACCGCTATGGCGCGCAGCCGCTGTTCGCGTTCGTTGCGCTGGCATTGCCGCTGCTGGCGTTGTGGTTTACGGCGCGCCTGAAACGGCGCCAGAAGGCCTAGGAGCGCCCGCGCGAAACGCGCTCGATCTCGGCCTTCACGATGCGTTCGACCATGCCCGGCAGATTGTCGTCGAGCCAGGCCTTGAGCATCGGGCGGAGCATCTCGCGCACCAGGTCCTCGAGTGTGCGGGCATTCTGCACCAGCACGGTCTGCGCCAGCGCGTTGAAGGCCGAATCCACCGCCGCCGACGTCGAGTTCGACAATAGCCCGCTCGGCTGCTGCGTGTTGTTCTGCGCAAACTGGCGGCGCGCCTCGTCGATCACGCGCGGCGCCGGAGCCTGCTCGGCCGGCGCGTCGCTGAAGATCACGTCGGGCTGGCCGTCGATGGTCTGAAAGCCCGGCCCCATGGAGCTCGGTGCCGTCATCGATTCCGTCAGATCGAGCACGTCATCCCGGTGGCCATCGCGGCCCGGCGGCGCATCGAGGCTCGACAGCATGGAGTCGACTTCGTTCTGATTCATGCTCGGCGCGGGAGTTGGCCGCGGCGCAGGCCTGGGAGGCGGCGGCGATGCGGCAGCGCGCGGTGGAGGCGGCGGTGGCGGCGCCGGACGCGGCGGCGGCGCAGGAGGCGCGGCCGGCTTGGCCGGTGCCTTGCCGGTGTCGTCGTCAGCGATGATGCGGCGGATGGAGGCGAGAATCTCCTCCATCGAGGGCTCTGTTGCCTTCGCCGACTGGCTCATTGCCGCTCCCCGTCAGCCCCACGCTTCATACCAGCGCCGGCGGCGAATCGTTCCCGCCCCAGCGCCATTACGTAGCAGGATCGGCGCAAGTATGGCACGGCGCCATTCGAACGCAAGCAAACCCCAATCCCACTCGCCCTACGCGCGCGGCGAATCACCGCGCGCGAAACGTTACTTACCATCTGGCGTTCGCACGCCGGACCAACTGTCGCGCACCTGCTGATAGTGCACGACAGGATCGTAAATCGGCACGGCCAGCGCCAGCACCTGGGCCGACAGCCGCCCCGCCGCCGCCAACACCGTGTAAGACGCCACCACGCGGTCGCGCTGCGCCGTGACCAGCGCGACGCGGGCGTTGACCAGTTCCTGTTGGGCGTTGAGCACGTCGAGCGTGGTGCGCTGGCCGACGCGCGCCTCTTCGCGCACGCCATTAAGCGCGATTTCGGCGGCGGCGACCTGCGCCTGCGTCGCCTGAATCTGCGCCTTGGCGGCTTCGAGTTGGCCCCAGGACTGCACCCAGGTCTGCTGCGCCTGCTCCCGCGCAGTGTCGAGGTCGATGCGGCGCTGGCCCAAGGTCTCCTTGGACTGCCGGATGGTCGCGTACTCGGTTCCGCCCTGATAGACCGGGACCGTGAGCTGCGCCTGGACCGAGCCCGCAAAAGATTCGAGCGTGACCAGCGACGAGGTGGAACCGAAGTTCTTGTTCGCGCTGCCGACCACGTTGAGGGTCGGATAGAGCGCGCCTTCTGCGATCTTGACCTGCAGCAATGCCGCATCGACGCTGAACATCGCGGTCGTCACCGCGGGATGCGAGGCGCGCGCTTCGACGATGCCCTGCGGCAGCGTGCGCGGCGACAGCCGATCGACCGGGGTCGCGGCGGAGAGCCGGCCGGGTTCCACGCCGATCACCTGCCGGTAGGTCGAGCGCGAGGTGACGTAGTTCGATTCGGCGTTGAGCATCTGCGAACGGCCGGCCGCAAGCCGCGATTCCGACTGCGCCACGTCGGTGCGGGTGACCTCGCCAACATTGAAGCGATCGCGGGTCTGGCGGAGCTGCTCTTGCAGCACCTCGACGTTGCGGCGCTGCAGATCGAGGATCGCGGTATCGCGCAGCAGGTTCATGTAGGCGGTCGCGGCGCTGAGCAGCACGGTCTGCTCGGACAGCCGCAAGGTCTCACGCGCAGCCGAAACCTGGCTCTCGGCCTGGCGGGTGCGGTTGGCGGTCTGGAAGCCGTTGAGCAGCGTTTGCGTGACGGTGGTGCCGTAGCTTTGGATGGGCGTACTTCCGCTGGTTTGGGCATAGGTCGCAGGATTCGTAGCGGGGCCGCTCGTCTTCACTTTGGTGTCGAGATATTGCTCGCCGACGTTGCCGGTGATGCTGACGCGCGGCCGGTAGCCCGACAGCGCTTGGGGAACGCTCTCGTCGGTCGCACGCACCGAGGCGCGCTGCGCGTTCAGCGTCGGGTTGTTCTGGTAGGCCTGGATCAGCGCGCCTTCGAGCGTGTCGGCCGATGCGGGCGGCGTCGAAAGCAGGCCTATCGAAAGCAGGCACGCAGCCGCGATCGAGCGGCCGCCTTGCTGACCCTGCACATTGATGACTCGACGCACTCGCACCCGCCGCACCCAGACGCAACGCCGCCACACCAAAACCGCGCCCCGCCTGAGATCGCGGGGACGCTGTGGACAAGTCTATGAGGCATGGGAAGGGGTTGGGAACCCCAACCAAGGAGTCATACACAGAAAGATCGGCGCGGATGCAGGTGCGCCACAGTGATCTTGGAGACCACCCGGCGGCTAGAACACGAAGGCCGGCGGTTTGGCAAAACCAGGCAAAAGCGGCGCCGCCGCATCGAACGCGGCCCGGCCGCTGACCACACCATCGGTCATTCGATACAGCATGGCCTTGCCGGACTGACCGCGGCCCAGCACGCAAACCAGCCGGCCGCCATCCTTGAGCTGGCGCAAAAGGGCCTGCGGAGCAATTTCCGTCGCGCCTTGCAGCAATATCGCGTCATACGGTCCGTCGGCAGACCGGCCGGCGACGAGCGGCCCGGTCACGATCTTGGCCTTGGCGCGGCCCGCGAGCGCATCTTGTGCGATCCGGGCCAAAGCGGGGTCTTCTTCCAGGCCCACCACCGTGCCCGCCAAACCCGCGAGGAGCGCGGTCGAATAGCCGGTGGCGCAGCCAACATCGAGCACCCGGTCAGTTTCGCTGACGGCGGCAAGCTGGATCAGCTTCGCCAGCACCATGGGCTTGAGCAGGCGGCGGCCCTCACCGCTCTGCTGCGTCACCGGGGCGTCCAGATCGAGGTAGGCCAGCGCCGCGCCGCGCTCCGGCACGAAACGCTCGCGCGGCAGTTCCATCATCGCGGCGATCAATCGCTGGTCGGTGACGTCGGCGGTGCGGACCTGGCCATCGACCATCATCCGGCGCGCGGCGGCAAAGTCGGTCATGGCTGGCACCTTCGATCATCGCAGAAGGCGCGACTTTTGCGGCAATGAACGCCAAAAGGCAAGATTGTGGAGGCGCCAGCCGAGTTGTCGGCCTGCACCCACTCCTATATAGCGAAACCCAGGGCCACGTGGCGGAGTGGTTACGCAGCGGACTGCAAATCCGCGTACCCCGGTTCAATTCCGGGCGTGGCCTCCATCCGCCTTCGCTAAAGCTTCGGCGGACAAGGCCTAGCGTGGCGGATGCCCGCCGAAGCTTTAGCGAAGGCGGGCCATTTCGAGCCTAACAGCCCTCGCCTAGAAACTTTGCAAGCCGTTAAGCCATTTGTTATAGGCCGTTCGCGTTACTGAGCACTGCGGTAGCTCAGCGGTAGAGCAGCCGGCTGTTAACAAGATGTCCTTCCATGTCGCTCTCGGGATTTGCAGTTCGGGAAGGTTCAAATTGTCGGGGCCCGCGTTTGGGGCTAAGCAAATCTCATATTCCCAGGTAGCTCAGCGGTAGAGCTCTCGACTGTTAATCGAGTGGTCGTAGGTTCGAATCCTACCCTGGGAGCCAAACCCTATGACTTGTGAATAAGATCTCGCCATTCGCCGCATACTTCGCGGCAATGGCGGTGGTTTCGGCAATCAGATTAAAGGGTTGCCTAAAGGTTACCTTCAGGTCTCCGCCCTTCCATGTCGAGTTCGAAAGTACAAAATTCAGAAGGCGACGCTTTTCGCTCGGCCCTGCTGCTGGAACATTTTTGGGGCGTCATTGGCCAGATCGAGCAGCATGACTCCTTCTTGCAGGTAGGACTGGTCGGCGGCCTGGTGCCAGTCGATTTCTTCGCTGCACCGAACCTGCGCGGCCCGCCACTCTGCGGTCACGCTCTCAAAGAACGCATTGTCAATCCGACCATCGAGCTTATCGACGTACACGGCATGAATGCGGGCCTGGAGCCGATCGTATTCGACGCGGAAACGCGCGCTATCGGAAGACTCGGTAATAGCTATGAATGGTTGGTGTTAGACAGCATCGAGAACGCGGGCGTTCTCGGGATAGGGATAAAAATACACAGTGTGAAAGCCGCGCAAATTGAATCCCGCGTGATCCTCCAGCGTCATTTTTCCGCTGTTGTGAATGCGATCCGCAACAAGCAACAACCTAATGTCCGGGCCCGCCGCGCTGCGATACCTCGGCAGCTCCTTCGATTTCTTTTCAATTGCGTTATCGAGGATCGTTTTCGGATTCCTATCTACAAAGCCTACACGATCGTTCACGGCAAACCAATCTGCGCGAAAAGCCTTCGTAACGTGCGCGCGAAGCCCGTTACCGGTATCAATCACGAAATGATGCGCGATTGGCTGGCTTTGAAGACCTTCGGCCACAAGTGCGGGCAAGACTGCTGCCATGTTCGGCGCGCTCATGTTGCCGACAAGCTGAACCCTTAATGGGACTTTCTCGATTGTCTCGTACTGAC
>CAMDDZ010000032.1 GCA_945893145.1 Rhodoplanes serenus
GGTCCCCGTGTCACCCAAAACTGGGCGCCCCTCGTAGTAGGGGGGACAGTTACCCGAGGCCTCCCGGGGATTGGGTTACGAGGCCAATCCGCAGGCGCCGCGTCCCACCCCGCTCAAATGACGTCTCATGAGAACGCCCTCGGTTGGATGGGACAGAAGGAATATAATCAATACTAGGAATAAAGTCAATAGCAGTCGGATGGCCCGGCCTGCCTCTATATCCTGCCCGGCAACGACTTTGCTGTGCACGAAACGGTCACGCATTCACATGACGAGTACGTCCGCGGCGACGTTCACACCAATTCGGTCGAAGGCTTCTTCTCAATCTTCAAGCGTGGAATGCGCGACATCTGCCAGCACTGCGCGGAGAAGGATTTGCATCGTTATCTGGCCGAGTACGATTTCCGGTACAATCACCGCGTCATGGCGCAATCCAATACGAGCGCCCGAACCAATTCAGATTGAGTTCCCGTTTGATGACGGGGATGGGCACTGACGCCCATCCCCGCCGTCGCTATCCTATAGCTGCCAAGCCAACTAGGAGTGCGATCAATGACTGACATCGAGAAGCGTTTGAAGGCGCTGGAAAAACGCGCACGCGCCGACACAGAACGATGGAACGCATTGTTCGGGGACACCAAAGCGCTTTCTTTGATTGCCGATGCCATTGGAGCAGCGATCTGCGCAAATAATAAACCGCTGCTGCGAACGGTCATCAAGAATTTGCAAAGTTTCGAGAACGCCGCTCGGATACAGAACGAGCACGGTTTGACGATCGATCGGCTTCGCCATGCGCGACAGTTCTATGAGGCGCGATTGAAAAAGGCCGATGAGGGCGGCTCGACTTCATCAACCAATAGCGCGCCTCCTCGAAAGAGATGACGACAACGGTTTTTTTGGTTGTTGTCACCATGACAAGCCCCTCCATATCGCGCAATCTCTTCCGCGATAGAGGCGCGTCACGGTGCTTGGAATTTTCAATCGGCTCGGATGGCAGTCCGAGCCGATTGCATGTTAATCGGCAGGCTCTCGGGACGCCACTGGGCTTCATTCCACACACTGGCTATGCTGCGCACATTCGGAATGGCACCAGGGCGGGAGGTGTTTTTCCTATGCCTTACCACATCTCGGCGCGCGCCTATTTAGCTCGCGCCAAACAACAATTGTTGGCAAACACCAATGAATCACTCTTCTATGCCGCATTCGAATTGCGCTGCTGCGTCGAAACCCGGCAAGAAGAATATGCAACTGAAATTAAGTTCATCAAAACAAAAATCAAACCGTGGAAAATTGGCGCAACAGCGAAGCAACTAGAACGAATTTTCAATAGTAACAAAATCGCCAGAATTACCATGACAGATTCAAATACTGCCGACTTTGTTTTGTATCACACTCCAGTCTCGCAGAAACTCTACAGAGAGGCGGAGAAACTTGGCGAATTTTTACATCGAATGGAAGGTTTTAAAAATGACGACGACCACTTCTGGTCATCCACACGAAATAAAATTCGCAAGATTTATCGCGATGCTTGGTATTCGTGCCAAGGGCAAATGATCACGCCACCGCTTCAAAACCATCCGTTCAAAATCAGCGATCCATCCGAACAATTGAAGGAATTTCTGCAGCGCGCTGGCCGAGATAAATTTACGATTAAGACCAAGATCGAGTATCTTGATCAGCCCCCCAAAGAGTGGGTCTGTGACCTGTCGCCTTGACCAAGCGGGGCCTTCGCCTACCTAGGGGGCCGATTTCTTTTCTCGCTTCTTGGATTGTACCGGGACGCCTTCGGTCCCATACTCTTGAGCGGCTTGGGGCGGGTGTTTAAAGCGGGTTTTGACGATCTTCTCGAAGCGTTGTTGAGCCTCCGTTTCAGAAATTGTTGCCCAACATCGCGGGGAGATGTCGTCTTGGTCATACCGCTTCCTCGTATCAATCACATTTTATCTTTGGTTGGTGGCTTGACCATGAAATGGAACGAGGCCGAACTGGTCTGGTTCCTGATCTATACGGGCTTAGTCTATCAGCTTCCTCGCGATGTGGCGGAGGCCATTTTTAAGCGACATGCGACCGGCAATGGTCAGCGAGAATTGATCCTCTCCGTCGCGCGTGTCGCCCTGAAAGGTCACCCTGAAATCCTGCAATTCTTAGACTCCGCACGTAAGGAGACGAACAATCTCGCCATCGAACGTAATGACATCATTCATGGCGACTATATGCATGCAGCGGAAGATTTTAGGACGCCCCCAGAATTGCTCGAAGTACGGATAGCACCGGGTGGCAGCCATACCAGACGCAAGAACGTCTTCGCAGGCGAGGTTCTAGATTCTGCAATCCCGCCGCTGATCGACGATATACAGAAACTCATCAACCAGTTGGACCATGCTCGACGGCATCTGATATGGCGTTTTTTACCGGAAGCCTTCCATCCGCAACGGTTGCCTGAGAGTATGCCAAACGATCTGAAGACAGGACTGCTTGCAGCACACCCTGAACTAGCCCCGCCACAGTCCCCTCTGATATGGACGCCAATCCGCCCAATTGCGCGTCAAGGAACCTAATACCATCCGCGATCATATCGGGGTGGCGGATGCGAAGCAGCGTCCGCGCGCCGCGCCCGGGACTTAAGATCAATGCGAGCCGTCAGCCCAGCGTCCCCGCCGCCAGCATAAAGCGCCGCTTGATCGCGATTCCGTCGCGGCTCGGCACGACGCGCTTCTGGTCGTCGGCATCGACGCGGGCGTGGATGAAGATCGGTCCCTGGCCCGAATGCAAAAGCGTCCGCAATTCATCGGCGCGCGACAGATCGGACACCGTCTCGACGCGCAACCGGCAGGCCGCGGCCGCGGCGGCGAGATCGACGCCCGCCTTGGTCGCGCTCGGCTGCATCCCGCTCGCGCTGTAGTGGCCGTTGTCGAGACAGACGATGGCGAGATTCTTGGGCTGCTTGACTCCGATGGTAGCGAGCGAGCCCAACGCCATCAGCACATCGCCGTCGCCGGTGAAAACCGCGACGCGGCGATCCGGCCGCGCCAGCGCCAGACCGAGGCCGGCCACCGGCGTCGAGCCGAGTCCGCTCCAGATGTAGAAGTTGAGCGCATGATCGCCGCAGGCCGCGACGTCGTAGGTCGGCGAGCCGATGCTGGCGATCACCAGCAAGTCGCCGCGATTTTCCAGCAGGCGGGCGACGAGCGCGCGGCGATCCACGTCAGTGACCCTTCGGCTTGGTGCGATCGACCATCTGTTGCGACAGCAGGATCGCAACCTGGGTGTCACCGCCGAACGCCAGCTGGCAGGCATTCTCGGTGACCGGGCCGGCATCCTCCTCGCGCTCAAGATGCAAGACGTGGAAGCCGCAGAGCTTGAGCACCGGCTCGGTCATGCTGCCCATCGGCACCTGCCAGGAGTTGAAGTCGCCGGGCCCGCCGCGCATCGACACCACAAGGACGCAAGGGATCGCGCAGTTCTTCAGGATCGAGAACGTGTTGATGCAATTGCCGACGCCGCTCGACTGCATCAGCAGTGCGGCGCGCTCGCCGCCGAGCGTAGCGCCGAGCACCAGGCCAGCGCCCTCGGCCTCCGAGGCGAGCGCCACCTCGGTGATCTCGTTGTCGCGCTCGCAAAGGTCGATCAGCCGCGCAATGCCGTTGTCGGCGACATAACCGACCTGCTTGATGCCGTGCTTCTTCAGCGCCGCGTGGATGCGATCCGGCCAGCCGGCCTGTCGGGCCGAATGGATGTGCTGCTCGACGTCCCACTGCGCCAAAACGATGTCCCCGCTGGTTACTTGTTATTTGGGCTGCTCGCCGGATTCCTTGACGAGCCGCTCCGCAATCTTCCGCTCGTTGCGGATGAAATTCGCGAAATCGTCGAGCCGTTCGTGCGCCGGCTCGACCGCGCGGGCGGTATAGACGCGCTGGCGAAACGCCGGGTCGTTGACGATGCGCTCGACATCGGCGGCGATCTTGACGGCGATCGGCCGCGGCACGCCCGCCGGCGAAAACAGGCCGAACCAGGTGGTCGGCCATTCCTCGCCGGGCCGCGCCTCCAGCAACGTCGGCACCTCCGGGAACAGCGGCGAGCGCGATTTCGCCACCACGGCGAGCGCCCTGATCCGCCCACTTTGGATCTGCGGCACCATGTTGGACAGCGCCAGCAGCGCCACCGGCGTGGTGCCGCCAAGGATCGCGTTCACCACCTCGCCGCCGCCGCGATACGGCACCTTCACGATGTCGATGTTCTCTGTCTTCTTCAGCTTCTCCATGAAGGCCGTGAGCGGAAACGAAAACGTCGCATAGCTGAGCGGCTGGGTGCGGGCGAGCGCAATCAGTTCGTTGAGCGAGTTGGCCTTGAGCTCACTGTTCACCACCAGCGCCAGCGTGTTGAAGAACAGGTTGGAGATCGGCAGGAAGTCCTTTTCCGGATTGTACGGAATGGTCTTGTACAGGAACTGGTTGTAAGCGGCGGGCTCGCTCGACATCACGCAGATCGTGTAGCCGTCCGGCGCGGCCTCGGCGCAAGTGCGCGCGCCGATGTTCTGTCCGCCGCCGGGGCGGTTCTCCACCAGCACCGGCTGGCCCCAGGCCTTTTGCAATTCATCGGCCAGAGCGCGCGTGAACACGTCGCCGCCGCCGCCGGCCGCGAGCGGAAACACGATCCGCACCGGACGCGTTGGCCAGTCCTGCGCCGACGCGGGTGTCGCCGCGAACGCGGCTGCAAGCGCAGCGGAAACCAGTGTCAGAAAGCATCGCAGCATGTTCTCAATCTCCCGACCCGAGCGGCTCACTGCGGCTGCTGGCCGATCTCCTTGGCGATCTTGGCAGCGAATTCGCGATTGTCAGCAATGAACTTGGCGAACTCGGCGCGCGGCCCGACCGCCGGCTCCACCGCCCGTTCGATGAAGTTGCGCTGCCGGAAGCCGGGCTCGCTGGTGATGCGCACGACCTCGGCGTTCATCTTGTCGAGGATGGCGACGGGCGTGCCGGCCGGCGCGAACAGGCCGAACCACGGCGGCGGATAGTCCTCGCCGGTTGCCTCCTGCAGCGTCGGAATGTCGGGGAACATCGGCAGGCGCGCTCGCGCGTTGAGAGCCAGCCCGGTGAATTGTCCGCCTTTAACCTGGCCGATCATGTTGGCGAGGCCGAGGAACACGATCGGCGTCGTGCCGGTCATCACGGCGTTCACCATCTCGTTGCCGCTGCGGAACGGCACGCGCACGATGTCGATGCCGTTCTGTTTGTTCAGCCGGTCCATGAAATAGGCCAGCATGAACGAGAACGTTCCGTAACTCAGCGTGCCGGGATTGGCCTTGGCGTGCCCCACCAGCTCCGGAATGGTTTTCACGCCGAGCTTTGCATTGACCACCAGCGCGTTGGCGTTGATGAACAGATTGGTGACCGGCTCGAAATCCTTTTCCGGATTGAACGGCAGGCTCTTGAAGGTGAACTGGTTGTAGACCACCGGCTCCCCGGACAGCACACAGAAGGTGTAACCGTCGGGCGCGGCTTCGGCGCAGGCTCGGGTGCCGATATTGAGCCCGCCGCCGGGCCGGTTCTCGACCACGAACGGTTGGCCAAACCGCTTCTGCAACTCCTCGGCCAGAAGCCGCGAGAACACGTCGCCGCCACCGCCCGGTCCGAGCGGGATGATGATGCGAACCGCACGCGACGGCCAATCCTGCGCCGGCGCGTTCGCGCCCGGCGTCAGGACGGCGGCTAGGGTCAAAACCCATAAAAAGATCGGCACACTGGCGTGTCCGTCATTGCGAGGAGCGAAGCGACGAAGCAATCCAGCTCCATGCCGTGTTTCTGGATTGCTTCGCTTCGCTCGCAATGACGAGGCAACGGCGCCTTTAATGAGTCTCGACCCTAAAACGATGAGCGCTGCGAAAAGCCGCCGCATGGGCTGTCCTCCCGGGACGCACATGACATCATGCTATGCTGAGTGACGAAAGAGGAGACCATGATGAAACGTCTGGCGCTTGCCGCATTCGCTCTGCTCGCCGCGTTGCCATCGGCTTTCGCGCAGAGCTATCCCGACAAGACGATTCGCATCATCACCGGCACGCAGACCGGCACCAGCGGCGACCTCGCCGGCCGTCTGCTGGCGCAAAAGCTGACGGCGCTGATGGGCCAGCCCGTGGTGTTCGAGAGCCGCCCCGGCGCCAACGGCCAGATCGCCGCCAATTACGTGAAGACGCTGCCGGCCGACGGCTACAACATTCTCTATGTCGCATCGAGCACGGTCGTCACCGGCCCGCTGATGAGCAAGAGCGTCGGCTTCGACTCGTTCAAGGATTTTACGCCGATCAGCCTTGCGGTCGGCGCGCCGCTCCATCTCGTGGTGAACTCCGAGCTCGGCGTCGAGACCACGGCGGCGCTGGTCGAATACGCCAAGAAGAATCCCGGCAAGCTCAACTACGGCAGCGTCGGGCGCGGCTCGGTGTTTCATTTTCAGGGCGAGGCCATGAAGGCCGCAGCCGGCATCGACATGCTGCACGTGCCCTACACGGGCACCAACAACGCCAACATCATCGGCGACCTGCTGGCCAATCGCGTGCAGGTCTATTTCCCGGCCTATCCGGCGACGCTGGCCGCGCTGCCGACCGGCAAGATCAAGCTGCTGGGCATCTTCTACGATCAGCGCACCAAGCAGCGGCCCGACCTACCGACCGTGAAGGAGGCGATCCCCAATCTCGTCACCGTGCCGTCGTGGTTCGGCTTCATGGGGCCGGCCGGATTGCCGGAGCCGATCGTGGCGCGCTTTCAGGCCGAGGTGAAGCAGGCGCTCACCGATCCTGAGCTTTCCAAGAAACTCGAAGAGGTCGGCATCGTGCCGGTTGGCAGCACGGCGCAGGAGATGGCGAGCCTGATGCGCCGCTACACCGACGAACTGGCCCGGCTCGCCAAACAGGTCGGCATCGAGCCGAATTAGCGCGGGAGCGAACTCCCCAAAAAGATTGAGCCCCGGTTCCGGGCATCGGAACCAGAGCTCAGGAGGTACGTGTGGAGTTCGGTGTTAGTTGCCCTTGTTCAGGGAAATCTGGACCAGCGACATCGGGCTGCCGGGGGACTCGATTGAGATCGACTGCTTGTTCTCGGTGGTGTTCACCGCGAGGTGCGCCGCGACGGTGCCCTGCACCAGAACCTGGATCTTGGTGCCGGTGGCGCGGCCCGCGATGGTGCCGCCGACCCGGTTGGTCAGCTCGGCCCAGGTGCCGGACACTTCGCCGTTGTTGGAGGCGACTTCGCTCTGCAGCTCGAACTTGTAGCTCGCGCTGGCGCAGCGCAGCGTCAGAGAGAGCGCCGAGCCGGCGCCGCTGACGTTGTAGGTGGCCTTGCAGCGGATCTGCTCTTTGGCGCCGCTCGCCAGCGTGATGTTGCCGGAGCCCGACCAGGTGCCGCCGAGGCCGGTGAAGGGGCCGGTGGCCGCGTGCGCGCTACCTGTGGAAACCAGAACCAGCGCTGCCGCCGCGATCACGGTCTTCGAAATGAGATGGCTAAATCCGAACATTGTCCCCGCTCCTGCCAAGTGTTTGATACCGCTTGGTCGCCCCAGCGGCTCAAAAGGTTCAGGGGTTCTAGAGGCGTTTTCCTAAAAACCGGGGTTCCAAGCGCCTAAAATTGTATCGTTTGTATCTCGGATCACATTGGCGAGGCCGGCGGCCGGCCCAAGGGGTGAGAAGGGGCGAAATGGCTGAAATTCAGAGCCCAAGAACCTTTGTCCTGGTCCACGGCGCCTGGCATGGCGGCTGGTGCTGGCGGCGGGTGGCCGACCGGCTGGGGGCCAAAGGCCATAAGGTTTTCACCCCGACGCTGACCGGGGTCGGCGAACGCTCCCATTTGCTGACCAAGGAAATCGACCTCGATATCCACATCGCCGACGTGGCCAATGTGATCCAATGGGAGGGCCTGCGGGACCTCTGCCTGGTCGCCCACTCCTACGGCGGCTGGCCGGCGTCAGGCGCCATCGAGCTGGTGGCGGACCGCATCGCCTCGGTGGTCTATCTCGACGCCTTTGTGCCGGAAAACGGCGAGCGCGGCTTCGACCTGACCTCGGAGTTCAGCCGCCAGGGCCTGCGCGCCGCAATCGAGCGCGGCGAGCCCGGCCGTCCGGCCCCCACGGCCGAGACCTTCGGCGTCAACGCGGCCGACCGCGCCTGGGTCGACAGCAAACTCACGCCGCAGCCGGTTGGCGTCGCGATGCAGCCGATCCGGCTCACCGGCGCGCGCGAACGGGTGGCAAAGAAGCTTTACATCCGCGCGCCGAGCTATCCGCAGCCCGGGCTCGATGCGGCCTACGCCAAGTGCAAGGCCAATCCGGCGTGGCGCACGATGGAAACCACCGCCGGCCATGACGTGATGATCGACGCGCCGGAATGGCTCGCCGATATATTGATAGAGGCGGCGTAGTCAAATCTCATCGCTCGGCGCGCAGGCTTACTTGCCGGCGAGCAACTCCTTGATCTTGCCGCTCGCCTTGCCGAAATCCATCTTGCCGGCGAAACGCTCGCGCAGCGCCGCCATCACGCGGCCCATGTCCTTCATGGTTGCGGCATTGAGCTCTTGCACGATCGCCGAGATGGCGGCGCCGGCCTCCATGTCGGACATCTGCTTGGGCATGAACGCCGAGATGATCTCGATCTCCTCGCGCTCCTGGGCTGCAAGTTCCGCGCGGCCGCCCTTGTCGTAGATCTCCATCGATTCCTGGCGCTGCTTGACCATCTTTTGCATGAGCGCGACCACGCCGGCGTCATCGAGCGGCCCCTTGGCCTCGCCGCCGATCCCCAAATCCGCGTTCTTGATGCCAGCATTGACCATGCGCAGCGTGGTCACCCGCCGTGCCTGACCGGCCTTCATCGCGTCTTTCAACGCGCTGTTGATGTCGTCCCGAAGCATGGCAGATACCTCTTTGACGGCGGCGGTATGACGGCCTATCTAGGGCCCCGATGAGCCCCAAACAAGCCGATTCCGGTTGGACCGAGCCGAAACCAACGGCGCTGTTGGTGCTGGCGGATGGCACCGTTCTCGAAGGCATGGGCTTTGGCGCCGCCGGCCACGCGGTCGGCGAGGTCTGCTTCAACACCGCGATGACGGGCTATGAGGAGATTCTGACCGACCCCTCCTATGCCGGGCAGATCATCACCTTCACGTTCCCGCACATCGGCAACGTCGGCACCAACGAAGAAGACATCGAGACCGTCAATATGGCGGCGACGCCCGGCGCGCGCGGCGTCATCCTGCATTCGCCGATCACCGAGCCGTCGAACTATCGCTCCGCGCTGCACCTCGACCAGTGGCTCAAGCGCCGCGGCATCATGGGCCTCTCCGGCATCGACACCCGGGCGCTGACCGTGCTGATCCGAGAGAAGGGCATGCCCAACGCGGTGATCGCGCATGAGCCTTCCGGCAAGTTCGACCTCGACGCGCTGAAGAAAGCAGCGCGCGAATGGCCGGGCCTCGTCGGCATGGATCTGGTGCCGATGGTGACCTCCGGCCAGCGCTTCACCTGGGATGAGACGCCCTGGCTGTGGGGCAAGGGCTATGGGCGGCAGACCGCGCCGGAGTTCCACGTGGTCGCCATCGACTACGGCATCAAGCGCAACATCCTGCGCCAGCTTGCCGAGCAAGGCTGCCGTGTCACCGTGGTGCCGGCCAAGACCTCGGCCGAGGACATTTTTGCGCTCAAGCCCGATGGCGTGTTCCTGTCCAACGGACCGGGCGATCCCGCCGCGACCGGCGAATATGCGGTGCCGGTGATCAAGAAGCTCGTCAGCTCGGGCACGCCGACCTTCGGCATCTGCCTCGGCCATCAGATGCTGGGGCTCGCGCTCGGCGGCCGCACCATGAAGATGCACCAGGGCCACCACGGCGCGAACCATCCGGTGAAAGACATGACCACCGGCAAGGTCGAGATCACCTCGATGAACCACGGCTTCGCGGTGGACAAGGACAGCCTGCCGAAGAACGTGCAGCAGACTCACGTGTCGCTGTTCGACGGCTCGAACTGCGGGATTGCGCTGTCCGACCTGCCGGTGTTCTCGGTGCAATATCATCCCGAAGCTTCGCCCGGTCCGCGCGACAGCCATTATCTGTTCCGGCGCTTCGTCGAGCTGATGCGCACCCGCAAGGCACAAGCGGCCTGAACCCATCGGGACGGTTCGATCCCATGTCTACTAAGCCGTCGCCAATCAAGCCGACCGAGCCGCAAACGCTGATGTTCGCCGACGATGGTTCGGTGCCGAACAACGCGCGGCTGCCGTTCCTGCTCTATCGCCGCGCCATCGATCTCACCGGCACGCCCGATCCCGAAGAGCTGATCGAGAAGGTCTTCCGCGAAAGCGGCTGGGGCGACATGTGGCGAAACGGAATATTTCCGTACGTGCACTATCATTCGATGATTCACGAGGGCATGGGCGTGGCGCGCGGCCGCGCCAAGGTGCGGTTCGGCGGCAATCAAGGGCGGGAGATCGAATTGGCGCAAGGCGACGTAGCCGTGCTGCCGGCCGGCACCGGTCATCAATGCCTGTGGGCCAGCCCCGACCTGATGGTGATCGGCGCCTATCCCAAGAGCGGCCGCTTCGATCTTTGCCGCGGCAGCAAGAGCGAGCGCGACAAAGCGCTGGAAACCATTCCGCAGGTGCCGCTGCCCGCGACCGATCCGGTGTTCGGCCGCGACGGGCCGCTGCTCCGCCTTTGGCAATCTTCCAAATGAGCGGCTGGGTCGATTTCCTCGATTCCTCGCATCCGATCTACGTCAGCGACCGCCATCGCGACGTGCATTATCGGCTGATCGCGCATGACATCCGCGCCTATGTCCCCTCGCCCACCGCGATCGTGCTCGACTACGGCTGTGGCGATGCGCTGCACGCCGCCGACATTGCGGCTCCGGCCGGCCGGCTGCTGCTGTGCGAAGCTGGGCCGCATGTGCGCGCGGCGGTCGCGAAGCGCTTCGAGGGACATCCCAAGATTACCGTGATCGCGCCGGATGAGGTCGGACGGCTCCACGATCACTCGCTCGACCTGATCGTGATGCACTCGGTCGCGCAATATCTGACGGCCGACGAACTCGCCGGACTGCTCAGCCTGTTCCGCCGCCTGCTCAAGCCGGATGGTTTGTTTGTGCTGGGCGATGTGATTCCGCCCGACGTTTCCGCGCCGACCGATGCGCTCGCGCTGCTGCGCTTCGGCGCACGCGAGGGCTTTCTCGCGGCCGCGCTGTTCGGCCTGGTGCGCACGGTGTTTTCGAGTTACTGGCGGCTCCGCAGCACGCTGGGCCTCGCGCGCTACGATGCCGGAACCATCACGCAGCGGCTCGCCACCGCCGGCCTTTCGACGCAGCGCGCGCCGCGGAACATCGGTCACAACCCAGCGCGCATGACGTTTTTGGCGCGCCCGAAATAATTCAATCCACTGTGACTTGTTGTGTTAGGCGCTTGCTAACCGCGCCTGGTAACCCCTTAAAAAGGCGCAGCCGTTAAAGATCGGTAGTTGGCTCGGTGGCGGATAGGCAACGCGGGGGCGCCGCAACGCTTCTTATGTCTGGTTCGATTCCAGGCCCGAGCCTCCACTTCCCCTTTCAAAGCTAGGCGGCGTTGAAGAAGCAGCAGCCGTGAACGCTGGTCCGCTCCGTCTCCACATTGGGGAGGGGTGTAGCAGATTTATGGACACAATGACGGTGCTATGGGCCAGGAGGCTCGAAGGCTCTACAAAAACTATTGAGAAGTGAGTTCATTATGCTTTTCCTTCGATGTCCGATTCTTCGAGCGCGTTCTTCAAAAATTCCTGCTCGTCGAACGAGATGTCTTCAATGCTTTGCTGTGACGTATATTTTAGGGGAGTCCGCGCCGCTGCACGGAACATCGCGTCGTTGACCATTTGATAGGGTTGGTCTTTGACGGCCCTCGTCCAAGCCAGGCTTTTGCCAGCTAGAACGATCTTCTGCATAGCATGTAGGCGATAGGTGACCGCGAGAACTTCCTCTGCGGTGTACTTGCTTGCTAGAGCGACGGTAAGCGTGATGGCAATGTCGCCTCGTCCGCACTTCTCCACGATGGCCTGATTTGCGGCGTGGATCAGTTGCACCGAAACCGGGGAGACGGTGTAACTTTTCACAGCGAGCCTCCTGTCAGGAAGGGTTGTAGCAGAAGCGCGCACGCGACGGCGTTCCGCTTCAATTCGAAACGATCCTGCTTCAGATCAGCCGCGGATGCAGCGGCAGGCCGAGGTAATACTGGCCGATCGCCTCGAACACCGAGGCATGCGCCTGCACTTGCTGCGACACGGTGTGCATGTCGCGGAAGCGGCGCTCGAACGGATTGCTCTCAAAAATCGCCGATGCGCCGGCGGCCTGATAGCAGGCATCCACCGCCTGCCGTCCCACATTCGAGGCATTGCATGAGGCCATGCGGAGCTGCACGCGCTGCTCGACCGTGATGCCGCCGGCCTGCGCGCCTTCGTACATGGCGGCCAAGGCGTGGCGCAGGAACACCCGCGCCGCCGCGAGTTGGCTCTGCGCCAAGCCCACCTGCAATTGGATCACGGCGTTGTCGCGCAGCACGTATTTCGCCCCATAGGGGACTTTGGCTTTGGCAAGTTCCACGAAGGCGTCGAGGCTCGCCTGCGCCAACCCGATGGCAATGCCCGCAAAGCTCGCGCCGTGAAGCTGAAACGTCGTGAACTGATAGAGCGGCCCACGCTCACGTTTCTCCGCCGGATTGCGCCCGAACGCGGTCATCGAGCGCTGCTCCGGCACGAACAGATCGTTGACCGAATAGGAATCGCTGCCGGTCCCTTTGAGGCCGACAACCTGCCAGACATCTTTGATCGTTGCGCTGCTCTTGGGGAAGATCAGCGTGCGGTCGACCGGCATGTTGTTGGCGCCGAGCCGCGGCGTGCCATCGGGCTCGAACACCGGACAGTGCGCCGCCATCCAGACCGCATGCCGGCTGCCGCTGGCGTATTGCCAATTGCCGGAAACGCGATAGCCGCCCGGTGCCACAACGGCTTTGCCAGACGCATTTGGCGGGCCCACCGCCAGCAACGCGCCGGGCGCAAAAATTTCGCGCGCGGCGTCGTGATCGAGCGAGGCCGCGATGGTGCAGGCGCCCGAGATTTGCCCGATACACCAGGCAGTGCTGGCGTCGGCCTTGGCGATTTCCTCAAGGGCTTGCACGAATTCGGCCGGAGGCAATTCGGCGCCGCCGAGCGAGCGCGGCAGCAGCATGCGGAACAGACCGGCGTCGTGCAGCGCGGCCACCAGATCGTCGGGTATTTGACGCCCGGACTCGATCTGTGGCGCGGCAGCCGCGATCCGCGGCGCGAGTTCCTTGGCGCGGGCGAGATAGTCGGTCATGTCGGCAGCTCGACGAAGGAGTCGCGGGCGTTGACGGCCTCCACATCGAAGCCGCCGGCTTTCTTGAAATTCAGCGCAGTGCTTTCAAGCTCTTGCTGCGTCAGCACGTCGTGGATGTGCTTAAAACCATTCGGCGCGCGCTCCTCCGCCTGCTGCAGGATGACTTCGAGACCGAGATTGCGGTTGCGGATGATCATGTCGTTCATCGCGGCGATACGCTCGTCCTGATAGCGCGTCAACGCGGCGGCAGGCTCGCGCTCAGCCATCAGCGCGGCCGCCAGCACGCGGCCATCGACCACCGCCTGCGAGCCGGCCTGGGCGCCGACCGGCTGCATCGGATGCGCGGCGTCGCCGATCAGCGTGACACGGCCGAAGCTCCAGCGCGGAATCGGATCGCGATCGACATTCGGCAATTGCAACACGTCCTTGGCTGGTGTTGCCGCGAACAAGCTGTGCACGTCGAGCCAGGGATAGGTCCAGCCCTTGTACTGATCGACGCAAGCCTGCTTGTCGGCCGCGGTGTCCCACGCCTCGAGCGGCGGCGAGCCCGGCGGAATTTTGGTGTAGGCGAGCCAATTGATCAGCATCTTGCCGCCCGGCCGCTTCATCACCGGATAGATGATCGCGCGGTGATGGCGGTGCCCGACCACCACCATCGAGGCGCCGGTGAGATAGGGCGGGGCTTCGACGATGCCGCGATAATGCAGATAGCCGTCGAACACCGCTTTCTCACCCGGATAGAAGTGACGGCGAACCGCCGAATGAATGCCGTCGGCGCCGATCAGGATGTCGCCCTCCACCTCGCCTGCGGGCTTGCCGGTCGGATCGGCAAAGCGCGCGATCACCTTGCCGGCGCGTTCCTCGAAGCTCGTCAAGCGATGGCCAGTCACCACGGCCTGCACGCCGAGGCGCTCGTTGATCGCGGCAAGCAGCACCTTGTGCAGTTCGCCGCGTGAGATGGAAATCTGCGGCCAGCGATAGCCGGCCGCCTTGCCGCGCGGCTCGGTCCAGATCAGTTGGCCGTGCTTGTTATAGAAGGCGAGCTCCTGCGTCAGCACGCCGACTGCGGCAAGCCGCTCGCCGAGGCCGAGTGCCGTCAGCTCGCGAATGGCATTCGGTTGCAGATTGATGCCGTAACCGAGCGGTGCAAGCGTCGGCACCGCATCATAGACGCGGCACGGCACGCCGATCTGATGCAGGCTCAGCGCACACGACAATCCCGCAATGCCGCCGCCGACGATGATGATGACTTGCACGGTGCGGGTCCTCAGTTCGGCTGGATGCCGGCGGCACGGATCGCCTCGCCGTAGCGCGCGTGGTCGCTCGCCACCAGTGCACGGAAAGCGTCAGGCCCGCGATAGTCGAGCCCGTAGCCGAGCGTCTGCATCCGCTTCTGCACCTCGGGCATTTCGGTCACTTCGCGCACCGCGACTGAAAGCCGCTCAATCACATCGCGCGGCGTCTTGCCGGGCGCCGAGATGCCGAACCAGATGTCGACGTTGAAGCCCGGCAGTGCGTTCTCGGCAATCGTCGGCACGTCGGGGAGAAGTGGCACGCGCTTGAGCGAGGCCGTACCCAACGCCTTCACCCGCCCGGCCTGAACGTGCTGCATGACGACGATCGGCGTTGCCCAGATCATCGGAATTTGTCCGCCGACCAGATCGTTGAGCGACGGTCCCGTGCCGCGATAGGGCACGTGAATGAGATCGACCTTGGCGGCGGCCTGGAACATCAGGTGCGCGAGCTGGTGCGGCGTGCCGGCGCCAGGCGTCCCGACCGAGAGCTTGCCCGGATTGGCACGCGCCTGCGCGATCACATCTTTCACATCGTTGGCGGGAAACGACGGATGCGCGAACAGCAGAAGCGGCGTGGTCGCCATCAGCGCGATCGGCGCGAAGTCCGTGGTCACGTCATAAGGCACGCTCTTGTGCAGCCACTTGTGCAGCGTGCTGGCGTTCTCCATCAGCAGCAGCGTGTGGCCGTCGGGCGCCGCCTTGGAGACGAACTCGGCGCCGACCATGCCGCCAGCGCCCGGCCGGTTCTCGACCACCACCGGCACTTTGAGCCTCTCGGGCAGCCTCTCGGCGATCAGACGCGCCAGCGTATCGACGCCACCGCCCGGCGCGAGCGCCACCACGATGGTAATCTGGCGCTGCGTATTAAGCTGCGCGTGCGCGCGCTCACCCAGCGCGAGCGACGACAACAAACCCAAAGACAACAGTCCCATGACCAATGCGCAACGCATCTTGCTCATGGTTCGTCCTCCCTGCCTGGCAGCGTAGCCCGCCGGCCAAGGCTGGGTAAACAAGCCGGGGCAAACATGCCCTTGTCCGCCCCCTGAAAGCTGCGCAGACTTGATCGCAAGCCAGCGGGAGCCAGCCCATGAACAAGCACGTCGGAGGCCTGCGCAACGACAGCCGGGCCTGGGTTGAAGTGCCAGCCGACGACAACGGCGACGCCATGATCGCCGCCATGGCCGAAGCCGGCGTGGAATATGTGTTCTTCACCTCAGGCTCGGAGATCGGCTTCTACCAGGAGGCCATCGCCAAGGCGCACCAGCAGGGCCGCAAGGCGCCGAAGCTCATCACCGTCACGCACGAACACGCCTCGCTGAATGCCGCGCTCGGCTACGCCGCGGTGACCGGCAAACCGGCCGTGACCGCGGCGCATGTCGATTGCGGCACGCAGCATTATGGCGGCGCCGTGCACACCGCGTTTCATTCCGGCCTGCCGGTGGTCATCACCGGCGGCGGCTCGCCGACCAGCTATCCCGGCTCGATCCGCGGCGCGCGCGACGGCGGCGGCCACATCTGGATGCAGCAGAGCTTCGACCAGAACGGCATCGTGCGGCAGTACACCAAGTGGGACCACCGCATGGAGCTGCAGGACAACACGGGTCTGATGATTTCGCGCGCGCTGCAGGTGGCGCGCACCGAGCCCTGCGGGCCCGTCTATCTGCAATTGCCGCGCGAGGTGTCGCTGGCGCAGATCAAGGGCGCGAAATTTCCGACCATGCAGCAGCTTGGCGTCGCGCGGCCAGCCGCGCCCGATCCCGAAGGCATCCGCGAAATCGCCGAGCGGCTGGTGAAGGCCAACAATCCGTTCGTGCTGGTGGCGCGCTCGGGCCGCAATCCCGCGACCGTGCCGGCGCTGGTGGCGCTCTGCGAACTCATCGCGCTACCGGTCGCGCAGTCGGGCATCCGTGCCTATCAATGCTTCCCGCTCAATCATCCGCTCTACATGAGCGGCACGAGCCTGAAGGACGCCGACGTGATCCTCGCGCTCGACGTCGATATTCCCTGGCACGCCGACTCCAACCCGCCGCCGGACAACGCGTGGGTCGCGATCACCGACGTCGAGCCAAGCAAGCGCCGCATCCCAACGATGGAGTTCACCTCCGACCTGCGGCTCACCGCCGACGCGATCTCGGTGATCGAGGCGCTCACCGCCGAGGTGCGCAAGCTCATTACGCCGGACGATCAGCGGCGATTTGGGGCGCGCGCTGCGAAATGCGCCGAGGCCTCGGCCAAACGCCGGCACGATCTCGCCGAGGACGCCAAATCGCGCGCCAGCAAAAACCCGATCGATCCGCGGTGGCTGTCGCACAGCATCGGCAAGGTGATCGACGACAATTGCATCGTGTTCGACGAAACCATCTCGCAGAACCAGGTGCACGACTACCTTTCTGTGTCCCAGCCCGGCGCTTACTTCCACAATCCGGCGTCGAGCGGCGGCTGGACGCCGGGCGCCGCATTCGGCGCCAAGCTCGCGGCGCCGGACAAGGACGTGATCGCCATCACGGGCGATGGCTTCTACATGTTCGCCACGCCGATCCATGCGCTCTGGTCGGCGAAGCATTACAAAGCGCCGTTCATGGTGGTGGTCTACCAGAACCGCAGCTATTCGACCGGCACACTGCGCATCAACGCGGTCTATGGCGCGGCCGACAGCTACGCCGCCAAGGCCAACTACGACGGCGGCTATTTCGATCCGCCGATCGACTTCGCCAAGGAAGCCGAAGCCGCGGGCTGCTATGGTGAAAATGTCACCGACCCGGCACAGGTCGAACCGGCGCTGCGCCGCGGGCTCGAACGCATCCGCAACGGTCAGCCCGCGGTGATCTCGGTGTGGCTCGCAAGGCTGTTGCAAAAGGACTAGCCACACGTCCGAACAAGGGGGAGTCCGATGAAACGCCGACAATTCCTGCGTCTCGCCGCGGCCGCCGCCGCGCTACCGGCCGCCGCACGCACGGCTTTCGCGCAAGCCTATCCGTCCAAGCCCATCACCATCGTGGTGCCATTCGCGGCCGGCGGGCCGACCGACACGATCGGACGGCTGCTGGCGCAGCGGATGAGCGCGTCGCTCGGCCAATCCCTCATCGTGGAGAACGCGACTGGCGCCGGCGGCACCATCGGGGTGGCGCGCGCCGCGCGCGCGGCGCCCGACGGCTACACCATCAGCCTCGGCCAGAACGGATCGCACGTCGTCACCGGGGCGACCTATAGCAATCTGCCCTACGACCTGCTGAACGATTTCGAGCCACTGTCGCTGCTTTGCATCGCGCCCTTCGTGATCACGGCCAAGAAAACCATCCCGGCCGACGATCTGAAAGGCTTCATCGCCTGGCTGAAGGCCAATCCCGGCAAAGCCAATGTCGGCACCGCGGGCCAAGGCAGCATCAGCCACGTCTGCGGTTTGGTTTTCCAACAGGTAACAGGCACACACTTGCAGTTCGTGCCCTATCGCGGCACCGCGCCGGCGATGCAAGATCTGGTCGCGGGCCAGATCGACATGATGATCTCCGATCCGGTGACCTCGATGCCGCAGGCGCGCGGCGGCACCATCAAGGCCTATGCGGTCGCTGCCAGCACCCGCCTGCCCTCCGCGCCGAATGTGCCGACCGTGGATGAGGCCGGATTGCCCGGCTATCACGTCGCGCTCTGGCATGGGCTGTGGATGCCCAAGGGCACACCGAAGCCGATCATGGATCGGCTTCATGCCGCAGTCGTGGAGGTGTTGGCCGATCCGGGCGCGCGGGCGAAATTCGCCGAGCTTGGGCAGGACATCTATCCGCGCGAACAGCAGACACCGCAGGCGCTCGCCGCGCTGCAAAAGGCCGACATCGAAAAATGGTGGCCGATCATCAAGGCCGGCAACATCAAGGTTGAATAGCAGCCGCTCCGCCACGACGGCAGAGCATCCGCGGAATCTAGCTAGGCTCGGCGCCGGCGACATCTTCATGCGCGATCTCGAGCGCCAGCCATTGCTCCTCCGCGGCGGCTATTTTCTCCTGAACTTTGCCGAGAGCTGCGGTAACGCTTTCAAACCCGGCGCGGTCGCGCGCATAGAATTTTGGGTCTTCAAGCTTCGCTTGCAGGGCGGCGGCTTCGGCCTGCAGCGCCGCGATGGTCTTGGGCAGGGTTTCGAGCGCGTGCTTGTCCTTAAAACTGATCCGCCGCTTGGGGGCTTGGGATTTGGCGGGCTGCGGTGACGCAGCTGCAAGAGTGGATGCCGCGGCGGCTTTTTGTGGCGGCTCCCCCTTGCGGCGCTCGCGGGTCAGGTCGGCGCCGCGCTGCGCCAGCATGTCGGAGTAGCCGCCGGCATATTCAGCCCAGCGGCCGTTGCCCTCCGGCACGATCACGCCGCTGACGATGCGGTCGAGGAAATCGCGATCGTGGCTGATGAGCAGAACGGTGCCGGGATATTCGCCGAGCATGTCCTCGAGCACGTCCAGCGTTTCCATGTCGAGGTCGTTGGTCGGCTCGTCGAGCACCAACACGTTCGACGGCCGCGCCAGCACCTGCGCCAGCATCAGCCGGCCGCGCTCGCCGCCGGACAGCTTGCCGAGCGGCGTGCGCGCCTGCTCCGGCGCGAATAAAAAGTCCCTCATGTAGCCGATGACGTGCTTCGCCTGGCCGTTCACCGTCACGCTATCGCTTTTGCCGCCGGTCAGCGCCTGCGCGACGGTGACGTTGGGATCGAGGCTGTCGCGATGTTGATCGAGTGTCGCGACCAGAAGATTGGATCCGAGCCGCACCGAACCCTGGTCCGGCGGCAATGCGCCGGTCAGCATGTTGATCAGCGTGGTCTTACCGCTGCCGTTCGGCCCGACAATGCCGATACGGTCGCCGCGCTGGATGCGGATTGAGAAGTCGCTGACGATAGGCCGGTCGCCATAAGTCTTGCCAATACCGATGGCCTCGGCGACCAGCGCGCCGGACGGCGCCGCCGAGCTCGCCGTGAGATTGGCGCTTCCCGCAGCGCCGCGATACGTGCGGCGCTGCTCGCGCAATGCCGCAAGCTGCGCGACGCGGCGCACGTTGCGCTTGCGCCGGCCGGTGACGCCGTAGCGCATCCAATGCTCTTCGGCGACGATCTGGCGGTCGAGCTTGTGCTGATCGCGTTCCTCCTCGGCCAGCACGGTGTCGCGCCAGTCCTCGAACTTGGCGAAGCCTTGGTCGAGCCGGCGCGTGCGGCCGCGGTCGAGCCAGACCGTGCTGCGCGACAAATTGGAAAGGAAGCGCCGGTCGTGGCTGATGATGACCAGCGCGGTGCGCCGGGAATTGAGGTCCTGCTCCAGCCATTCGATCGTGGTCAGATCGAGATGATTGGTTGGCTCATCGAGCAGCAGAACATCGGGCGACGGCGCCAGCACGCGCGCGAGCGAAACGCGGCGCGCTTCGCCGCCGGACAGGTGCGCCGGATCCTCCTGCCCGGTCAGGCCGAGCTGCTCCAGCATGTAGCGGGCGGTGTAGGTGTCGTCGGTCGGCCGCAATCCCGCCTCGACGTAAGCGAGCGTCGTGGCGAAGCCTGAGAAATCCGGCTCCTGCGGCAGGTAGCGCACCACCGCTCCCGGCTGCACGAACACGGAGCCATGGTCCGGCTCAACCAGCTTGGCCGCGATCTTCAGCAGCGTCGATTTGCCCGAGCCGTTGCGGCCGACCAGCGAGACTCGCTCTCCAGTCGATACGGAGAGTTCGGCGCCGTCGAGCAGCGGCGTGCCGCCGAAGGTCAGCGCGATATCGGTGAGCTGGATCAGAGGAGGAGCCATCCCGCATCTCTTGCCGGTTCCCGCTGGCTCCGGTCAACCGCTAGCAGCGCCGTCCATGCGATCGGTTCTGCACAGCGGTCAGCGGATATCGCGACGGGTTGCACCAACGGCAGTAACCTTCATTCGGGCGAGAATCGACCGCAGCACCGGGGCATCCCATGGCGTCGGACCAGGCCGGATATGACAAGCAAAGCCTCGTGCTGTGGGGCCTGATCGGCCTCTATGTGCTGGATCCGGTGATGACCGATGCGTTTCCGCGCGCGCTGGCATCGCCCCTCAACACGCCGATCGCCATCCTGCTGCCGATGATCTTCGCGCTGATCCACGGCGCCCGGCGTTACGGATGGGGCGGCATCCTGGTGTTCTTTGTGATTTGCCTCGGCATCAGCAACATCATGGAAAACATGGGCGTGCTGACCGGCTTTCCGTTCGGCCCGTATCACTATTCCGACGTCCTTGGACCCAAGCTGTTTCAGGTTCCGCTGCTGATCGGACCCGCCTATTTCGGCACCGGCTATGTCAGCTGGGTGCTGGCGAACATTCTGCTGGACAGCGATCGCCGCCGCGATCGGAGGGCGACCATCGGAGTGCCGCTGGTCAGCTCCTTCATCATGGTGGCCTGGGATGTCGGCATCGATCCGGGCTCGTCGACCGTCGGCAAGATCTGGATCTGGCACCAAGGCGGCGGCTACTTCGGTGTGCCGTTCACCAACTATCTCGGCTGGTACCTGACCGTCTGGCTCTTCATGCAGGCCTTCGCAATCTACAACGCCAACAGAACCGCGCCTGCGCCCGAGCTGCCCCGCGCGCACTGGTACCAGGCTTCGGTTTTCTACGCCGTCATGGCGATCGACCTGGTGGCGACCTATATCGGGGGCACGAACGCGCAGATCAACGACGCCGCCGGCAAGGCTTGGCGCACCGGCGACATCTATGAGACGGCGGCGGTGGTGGGCCTGTTTGTCATGCTGCCGTTTGCGGTTGCAAGCTTGGTCAAGCTGCTGCTGCGCGAGGAGCCCCGGGCGGCGGGGCCGTGAACGGCCAAAACGCCTGATGACAACCGCGTTTCGGGCCATTTCCGGGGTTGTTGGCCCCCCGATTCTGGTCTAAGCCGTGCCCGCGCGGGACCAGTCCCGTTGCCGGGGCGAAGGACGCGCAAAAAGCGCGCCCTTTTTTTGTGTGTGGAAACACGAGGCTCGATGCCCAAGCGGACTGACATCAAATCGATCCTGATCATCGGCGCGGGCCCCATCGTCATCGGACAGGCCTGCGAGTTCGACTATTCCGGCACCCAGGCCTGCAAGGCGCTCAAGGCCGAGGGTTACCGGGTGGTGCTGGTCAACTCCAATCCCGCCACCATCATGACCGATCCGGATCTGGCCGACGCGACCTACATCGAGCCGATCACGCCTGAGATCGTCGCCAAGATCATCGAGAAGGAGCGCCCCGACGCGCTGCTTCCGACCATGGGCGGACAGACCGCGCTCAACACCGCGCTGTCGCTCAAGAAGATGGGCGTACTCGATAAGTTCAACGTCAAGATGATCGGCGCGACCGCGGAAGCCATCGACAAGGCGGAAGACCGCGAGCAGTTCCGCAACGCCATGACCAAGATCGGGCTTGAGACGCCGCGTTCGCATCAGATCAAGGACCTGGCGCAGGCGCTCGAGGCGCTGGAAGACATCGGCCTGCCTGCGATCATCCGCCCCTCGTTCACGCTCGGCGGCACCGGCGGCGGCATAGCCTACAACAAGGAAGAGTTCATCGACATCGTCGAGCGCGGCATCGACGCCTCGCCGACCAACGAGGTGCTGATCGAGGAAAGCGTTCTCGGCTGGAAAGAATACGAGATGGAGGTTGTCCGAGATAAGAAGGACAACTGCATCATCATCTGCTCGATCGAGAACCTCGACCCGATGGGCATTCACACTGGCGACTCCGTCACCATCGCGCCGGCGCTGACGCTCACCGACAAAGAATACCAGATCATGCGCGACGCCTCGATTGCGGTGTTGCGCGAGATCGGCGTGGAGACCGGCGGCTCGAACGTGCAGTTTGCGGTCAACCCGGCTGACGGACGGCTCATCATCATCGAGATGAACCCGCGGGTGTCACGTTCTTCAGCGCTGGCCTCGAAGGCCACCGGATTCCCGATCGCCAAGGTCGCGGCCAAGCTCGCGGTCGGCTACACGCTCGACGAGATCGCCAACGACATCACCGGCGGCGCGACGCCGGCCTCGTTCGAACCCACCATCGACTACGTCGTCACCAAGATTCCGCGCTTCGCCTTCGAGAAATTTCCCGGCGCCGACCCGGTGCTGACCACTTCGATGAAGTCGGTCGGCGAGGCCATGGCGATCGGCCGCACCTTCCAGGAGTCGCTGCAAAAGGCGCTGCGCTCGCTCGAAACCGGCCTCACTGGCCTCGACGAGATCGGCATCGAAGGCCTCGGCGTCGGCGACGATAAGGCCGCGATCCGCGCCGCGCTCGGCACACCAACGCCTGACGGCATCCTGAAAATTGCCCAGGCGATGCGGCTCGGATTTACCGACGAGGACATCCACTCCGCCTGCAAGGTCGATCCGTGGTTCCTGGCCCAGGTGCGTGGCCTGATCGACACTGAAGAGGAAATCCGCGCCAAGGGCCTGCCGGTGACGGCCGGCGCGTTCCGCCGCCTCAAGGCGATGGGCTTCTCCGACGCTCGGCTCGGCAAGCTCACCGGCAGCAACGCCGACGCGGTCGCGCAAAAGCGCCGCGCGCTCGGCGTGCGGCCGGTGTTCAAGCGCATCGACACCTGCGCGGCGGAGTTCGCCTCACCCACCGCCTACATGTACTCGACCTACGAGCCGCCGTTTGCCGGCGCGCCCGCCAATGAGGCGCGGCCATCGGACAAGAAGAAGGTCGTGATCCTCGGCGGCGGTCCGAACCGCATCGGCCAGGGCATCGAATTCGACTATTGCTGCTGCCACGCCTGCTTCGCGCTGCACGACGCCGGCTACGAAACCATCATGGTCAACTGCAATCCGGAGACGGTTTCGACCGACTACGACACCTCCGACCGGCTCTATTTCGAACCGCTGACGCCGGAGGATGTCCTTGAGATCATCGACATCGAGAAGCAGAACGGCACGCTGCACGGCGTGATCGTGCAGTTCGGCGGCCAGACGCCGCTCAAGCTCGCGGAGGCGCTGGAGAAGGCGAACGTGCCGATCCTCGGCACCTCACCCGACGCCATCGACCTCGCGGAGGACCGCGACCGCTTCAAGCAATTGCTGGACAAGCTCAAGCTGCGGCAACCGCAGAACGCCATCGCAACCAGCCTCAAGCAGGCGCGCATCAGCGCCGAGACGATGGGCTATCCGATCGTCATTCGCCCATCCTATGTGCTCGGCGGCCGCGCCATGGAGATCGTGCACGACGCGCCGCAGCTCGACCGCTATCTGGCCCGCCTCACCGGGGACCTCAACCGGCCCTCGGAGCTGGTGGTGTCGGCGAAGCGTCCACTGCTGCTCGACCGCTATCTGTCGGATGCCATCGAAGTTGACGTCGATTGCCTGTGCGACGGCAAAGACACCTACATCGCCGGCATCATGGAGCACATCGAGGAGGCCGGCATCCATTCCGGCGACTCGGCGTGCTCGCTGCCGCCCTACTCGCTCAGCACCAAGCTGATCGCCGAGCTTGAGCGGCAGACGCGCGCGCTTGCGCTCGCGCTCAACGTCGGCGGCCTGATGAACGTGCAATACGCCATCAAGGACGGCGACATCTATGTGCTGGAGGTCAACCCGCGCGCGTCGCGCACGGTGCCGTTCGTCGCCAAGGTGACCGGCTTGCCGGTGGCGAAAATCGCGGCCCGCATCATGGCAGGCGAGAAGATCAAGGACTTCAAGCTGCAGCCGCAGAACTTCGACATGCGCAAGGCGAAGCACGTCGGCGTTAAGGAAGCGGTGTTCCCGTTTGCCCGCTTCGGCGACAAGGTCGACACCTTGCTCGGCCCGGAGATGAAGTCCACCGGCGAGGTGATGGGGATCGACTTCGACTACAGCGTCGCCTTCGCCAAGAGCCAGCTCGGCGGCGGCGCCCGGCTGCCGAAAGACGGCACGGTGTTCGTCTCGGTGCGGGACGCCGACAAGCCACGCATCCTGGAGAGCGTCCGCCTGCTTGGCACCCTCGGATTCCAGGTGATCGCCACCTCCGGCACCCTGCGCTATCTGACCCAAAACGGGGTGGCGGCCACCGCAATCAATAAGGTGGCCGAGGGGCGCCCCCATGTGGTGGATGCCATCAAAAATGGCCGTGTTCAGCTGGTTTTTAACACCACCGAGGGGGCCACGGCGCTGACCGATTCCCGGTCGCTGCGGCGGGCCGCCCTCTTGCATAAAGTGCCGTACTACACCACTCTTTCGGGAGCCGTCGCTGCGGCCCAGGGCATAAAGGCCTATCTTGGGGGCGATCTCGAGGTCAGGGCGCTGCAAAGCTATTTCGGTGGCCAAGCCTAGCCCGAGTTGATGGCCGGCCTGGACAGCGGCAGACGGAAGACGGAGCGGGTTGGGACTTTAAGTTCCGTGTCGCGGGTCCGAAGGAAACTTTGGCCCGCGTTTGGATTTATGTCTCTCGCTGATCGGAGGATTGAGCAGTGGTTGAGAAGCTACCCATGACGGCCGCAGGACACACAGTGCTCGAGGTTGAGCTTAAGCACCGCCAGCAGGTCGAGCGGCCGCGGATCATCCAGCAAATCACGGATGCGCGCACGCATGGCGACCTGTCGGAGAACGCTGAGTATCACGCCGCCAAGGAACAGCAGTCGCTCAACGAAGGCGCGATCGCCGAGCTTGAGGACAAGCTCGCGCGCGCCGACGTCATCGACGTGTCGAAGCTTTCCGGCGACACCATCAAGTTCGGCGCCACCGTCACCTTGATCGATGAGGACACCGACAAGAAGCAGGTCTGGCAGATCGTCGGCGAGCCCGAGGCTGACGCCAAGTCCGGCAAGATTTCGATCACCTCACCGCTCGCGCGTGCGCTGATCAACAAGAAGAAAAACGAAAACGTCGAGGTGGTCACGCCCGGCGGCGCCAAGGCCTACGAGATCACCAAGATCGAGTGGAAATAACAGTGTGACGCCAAGCTGAGAATTCGTGATGGCCGGGCTTGTCCCGGCCATCGGCGTTTTGGAAACTGGCCGGCATGAAATTCGGCATCTTCGACCACATCGACGACGCAGGCACACCGCTCAGCCAGCTTTATGCCGACCGCCTGACCGTTGCCGAGGCTTACGATCGCGCGGGCTTCTACGCCTATCACGTCGCCGAGCATCACACGACACCGCTCGGGGCGGCCGCCTCCCCGGCACTGATCTTCGCGGCGCTAGCATACCGCACCAAGACCTTGCGCTTCGGACCGCTGGTTTATCTCTTGCCGTTCTATCATCCGCTGCGGCTGATCGAAGAAGTCTGCATGCTCGATCAGATGAGCAACGGCCGCTTCCAGCTCGGCATCGGGCGCGGCGTGTCGATGTACGAGACGCAGGCCTACAGCCTCGACTTCACGCAGACGCAGGCGATGTATCACGAAGCGTTTCAGGTGCTGCTGAAAGGCCTCGGCTCGGACGAACTCGACTTCGACGGCAAGTATTACAAGTTCAGCAAGGTGCCGATGGTGCTGCGCCCGGTGCAGAAGCCGCATCCGCCGCTGTGGTACGGCGTGACGCTGCCGGACAACGCCGACTGGCCAGCCGCCAATCACGTGAACATCGTGGCGCTCGGTCTGCGCGCCAACACATCGGCGGTCGTGGAGCGCTATCGTGCGACGCGCGCCAAGCACGGCTTCGATCCGGAGGGGACGCTGATCGGCATCAGCCGGCACGTCGTGGTGGCGGACACCGACGAGGAGGCGTTGCGCATCGCGCGGCGCGCCTATCCGCGCTGGCGTGAGAGCTTCCGCTGGCTGTTCGCGCGGCACGGCACCGAGCCGCGCGTCATCGGCATCTATCCGCCCGCCTTCGACGATCTCGTGAAGCTCGACAACGCCATCGCGGGCTCGCCCGCGACCGTGCGGCGCTTCATCGAACAGGAAGCCCAGGCCAGCAAGCTGAATTACTTTGCGCCGTGGCTCGCCTTCGGCGACATGACGCTGGCCGAGACGCTGCGCTCGGTCGAGCTGTTCGGCAAAGAGGTGATGCCGGCGTTTGCGGATTAGCCCTCGATCTCGATGGCTATTTCCAGCAACACGAACGACAACGACTTGCCGTGACCGTCGAGACCAAGGCTCGCGTTGACGCCGCCTTCCAGCACGTCGTCGAGCACAAAGTTGAAAGCCGCGAGCTTGGGCAAGTCGTAGCGCACCACGCGCGTGGGCTTGCGGCCCGCAAACGCCTGGGCGACGCGCTCAGGCGTCACCTGCCGGGCGACCGCCGCGTAGTGCGCCGGATCACGGCACACCAGCGCGATGTTGAGTCGGTTGCCCTTGTCGCCCGAGCGGGCGCCGGCGATCTCGTGCAGCAAAACGGTGCGGGGGCTCATGCGCCACCCCCGAGCATGACCACGCGCGGCTGCGCATATTTGCGCTCGATCAGGCACGAAGCGCTGGCGAGCCGCGGCGTCAGCCGCCGCCGCACGCCCGAGCCGCCAGCCGGACCGGCGCAGTAGAGCCCCTCCACCTCGTCGAGCAGGGTTTCGACTTCGGCGGTGATGACCGATTGCGCGGCGAAGCGCAGCCTCACATCGGCCGCGTCGGCATTGCGCAGCCGCGCAAAGGCTCCTTCGTTGTTGCCCAGCACGCTGACGAGGCCAATCGCATCGGTGCGGAATTGCAGGCCCGGCGCACGGCGCTTCATGCGCTCGGCAACGGTTTCAGCCGCGAGCCGCGCCCGCGCCGCGGCGTTGGGGCCGGCGTAGGAAATCTCCGCCTCGCCCAGCACGCCGCCATCGATACAGACCGTGGCCTTGAGCGTGTCGGGCGCAGGCTTGCCGCGCGCGCCCGTGACGCGCACCCGGTCGCGGCCAATCTCTTCGACCGTGACGGCCGTGAGGTCGAGCACCACATCAGGCGCGAGATAAGCGGCAGGATCGTGGATCTCGTAGAGCAATTGCTCGGTGACGGTTTGGCGCTCAACGCGGCCTCCGGTGCCGTCCGGCTTACCGATCACCATGCTGCCGTCGGCACCAATCTCGGCCACCGGATAACCGATGTCGGCCATGCGGGCGACCGGTTTAAAGGGCGGATCGGCGAAATAGCCGCCGGTCACCTGCGCGCCGCACTCCAGCAGATGGCCCGCCATCGTACCGGCGGCGAGGCGATCCCAATTGTCACGCTGCCAGCCAAAGGCATGCATCAATGGCCCGAGCGCGAGCGCGGAATCCGCCACGCGGCCCGTCACCACAATGTCAGCGCCCTGGTCGAGTGCTTGCGCAATCGGCTCGCCCCCAAGATAGAGATTGGCGGCGACGATCTGGGTTGCGCCGCGCAGGATCGCGCCATCGATTTCGCGCGCGGCCAATTCCTGCGCCGACAGCACGCCGGCAAGGTCGTCGCCTTCGATGACAGCGACGCGTGGCGCTTTGAGCCCCTGCTCGTCCGCGAGCTTAAGGATGCGCTCCGCCGCGCCGCGCGGATTGGCAGCGCCGAAATTGCCGACGATCTTGATCCGGTCGCGCAGGCAGCGCGCCAGGATCGGCCCCACGAACTTATCGAGCGACGGATTGAAGCCCGCCTTCGGATCGCGCCGCCGCTCAAGCTGAGACAGCGCGAGCGTGCGCTCGGCCAGGCATTCGAACATCAGGAAACGGAGGCCGTCGCACTTTGCCAGGGCATCCGCGACCGGCCCCGCCGCATCGGTGCGATCGCCGGCAAAGCCCGCACCCGCGCCGATATAAGCGGTGTCGGGCATTGGTGTTTCAGTTTTTTCCCTTCAACTCCATCGGCACCATGGCGGCGTCCTTGGAGTTGCGGAGCGTCAGCGAGGTTTTGACGTTGCGCACGTGCGGCGCCGACGTCAGCTCGGCGACGAAGGCCTGGAATGTCTTCAAGTCCGGCGCCACGCATTTGAGGATGAAATCGATCTCGCCCGAGAGCATCCAGCACTCCCGCACCAGCGGCGCCTTGCGCACGAAATCCTCGAAGGCCTTGAGGTCGGCCTCGGCCTGGCTCGACAGGTGAACCATGGCGAACACCGTCACCTCGTAGCCGAGCAGCTTCTCGTCGAGCAGGCCGCGGTAGCCTTTGATGAAGCCTGCCTCCTCCAGCGTCCGCACCCGCCGCAGGCAGGGCGGCGCCGAAATGCCGACCCGCCGCGCCAGTTCCACATTGGTGATGCGGCCGTCGTCTTGGAGCTCTTTCAGGATCTTCCAGTCGATGGCGTCGAGGCGGGCGGACAAGGGACATCTCCGATTCCCGTCATTAAGCCCGGATTCTGGGCTGCGCGAAAGATTATTGCGCAAAGGCTCGGGATGCGGCCGCAAACCGCACTTTCGGCCTGTGGAGTCTAGGGTTGCGTGTCTTGCATAGCTCGGCCAAAGCCCTAAATTGGGGTCCGGAGTTGCCCCGGCTTCCGAGCCGGGACCGCGACATCCTCCTCAGGCCGCAAGCCCCCGAACTGCCCGCCACCAAGGCAACGATGTCCAAGACGACGCACGCCAAGCTTGTGATTATCGGCTCCGGGCCGGCCGGCTACACGGCCGCGGTCTATGCGGCCCGCGCCATGCTCGAGCCGATCCTGATCCAGGGCGTGCAGCCGGGCGGCCAGCTCACCATCACGACCGATGTGGAGAACTATCCGGGCTTCGCCGACGTCATCCAGGGGCCCTGGCTGATGGAGCAGATGCAGAAGCAGGCCGAGCACGTCGGCACCCGCATCGTCACCGATCACGTCAACAACCTTGACCTGTCGGGACGGCCGTTCCGGCTCGATTGCGACTCCGGGGATTCCTATGTGGCCGAGACCGTGGTGCTGGCGACCGGCGCCCAGGCCCGCTGGCTCGACCTGCCGTCGGAGCAGAAGTTCAAAGGCTATGGCGTCTCGGCCTGCGCGACCTGCGACGGCTTCTTTTACAAGAACAAAGAGGTGTTCGTGATTGGCGGCGGTAACACCGCGGTCGAGGAGGCGCTGTTTCTGACCAACTTCGCCTCCAAGGTCACGGTCGTGCATCGGCGCGACGCCTTCCGCGCCGAGAAGATTTTGCAGGATCGCCTGTTCAAGCATCCCAAGATCGAGGTGATCTGGGACAGCGCGCTGGCCGATGTGACCGGCAACGAGAACCCGCTCAAGGTGCGCGGCGTGGTGCTGCACAACGTCAAGACCGGCGCGACCACCGAGCGCCCGGCCGACGGCGTGTTCATCGCCATCGGCCACCAGCCTTCGACCGAGCTGGTCGCCGGCAAGATTCAGATGAAGCCGAACGGCTACGTCTGGACCGCGCCGTATTCCACCGCGACTTCGGTGCCGGGCCTGTTCGCCGCGGGCGACGTCGCCGATGACATCTATCGCCAGGCGGTGACCGCCGCAGGGTTGGGCTGCATGGCGGCGCTCGAAGCCGAGCGTTTCCTTGCCGCTCACGCGCACCAGCGCCAAGCGGCCGAATAGGGATCATGGCCCGGCGTCTGCGGGCAAAATCACCATGGATTGGGACAAGCTTAAAGTGTTTCACGCTGCCGCCGAGGCGGGCAGCTTCACTCATGCCGGCGAGCAGCTTGGGCTGTCGCAATCTGCCGTGTCGCGGCAGGTGAGCGCGCTCGAACAGGAGCTTGCGGTCTCGCTGTTTCACCGCCACGCGCGGGGGCTGATCCTGACCGAGCAGGGCGAATTGCTCTATCGCACCGCGCACGAAGTGTTCATGAAGCTCGAGGCCGCGCGCGCGAAGCTGACCGACAGCCGTGAGAAGCCGAACGGCGAGCTCAAGGTGACCACCACACCCGGTATCGGAATCCATTGGCTGACGCCGCGGCTCGGTGAGTTCATCGATCTTTATCCGGACATCCGCATCTCGCTGATCACGACCGACGAGGAGCTCGACCTCGCCATGCGCGAGGCCGACGTCGCGATCCGTCTGCGTCAACCGACCCAGCCCGACCTCATTCAGCGCAAACTGTTCTCGGTGCATTTCCACGCTTACGCGTCTCCCGAATACCTGAAGCGCTTCAGCACGCCGCGCTCGCTCGACGAACTCGACAAGCATCGTGTCGTGCTGCTCGGCGGCTCAACCGTGCCGGTCTATTTGCAGAACAGAAATTGGCTGATCGAGGTGGCGCGCACCGGCAAGAACCCGCGCACGCCGCAGCTCGTCATCAATTCGGTGCTCGGTCTCGTGCGCGCGTGTCAGCGCGGCCTCGGCATCGCGCTGCTGCCGGATTATCTGGTCGAGGAAAACGGCGGCCTGGTGCAGCTTTTCGGTGAGCAGGACGCGCCCGCGCTGGAAGCCTATTTCGTCTATCCCGAAGAGTTGAAATCGGTGGCGCGCGTTCAAGCGTTCCGAGATTTTCTGGTCAGCAAAGCGCAGCGCTGGAGCTTCTGAGCGGCTGGAGCTTCTCAGCGGGAGTGGGCTCTATTCCATTCGTTTGTTTGCGAGAGCCGCATGGCTGTCATGCGGCTCTTTGCATTGTGCGACTCCCGCTCGCGTCTCATTATCACTGGGCGCTGACGGTGCTTGGTTGTCGCATCCCCCCAGATCAAGCAATTGGGTGCTGTCAGCAGTTCCCCTCTGGAAGGTGATTGTCGGCCGTCCCGCGCCGACATGACTAAGCCGGGCCCGCAAGGGCCCGGCTTCTTATTTGCATCAGCTTTTGTGATGTGAGCTACGCCCACAAGCGCTCGGCTTCGAGTCCCTTGTAAAGACCTGCGACATATTCGCCGTAGCCGTTGAACAGCAGCGTGGGACGCCGCTCGCTGGTGCCGATCAATTCTTCGCTCGCCTGGCTCCAGCGCGGATGCGCGACCTCCGGATTGACGTTTGCCCAGAAGCCATATTCGGACGACTGCAAGTCCTCCCAATAGCTCTTCGGCTGCTTGTCGGTGAAGCTGACGCGCACGATCGACTTGATGTGCTTGAAGCCGTACTTCCACGGCACCGCGAGCCGAAGGGGCGCGCCGTGCACCTTGGCGACCGGCTTGCCATAGGCGCCGGTGACCAGGAACGTCAGCTCGTTGGTCGCCTCCGCCATGGTGAGGCCTTCGACGTAAGGCCACGGGTACCAGCTTTGCTTTTGGCCAGGCGCAATCGACTTGTCGAGGAAGGTCTCCATGCGCACGTACTTCGCCGACGACAGCGGCTTCGCCAGTTCGACCAGCTTCGCCATCGGAAAGCCCGACCACGGCACCGCCATGCTCCAGGCTTCGACACAGCGGTGGCGGTAGAGCCGCTCCTCGATCGGGAATTTGCGCACCAGGTCGTCGATGCCGACCTCCATGGCCTTCTCGACCATGCCATCGATCTTGATCGTCCAGGGCCGGATCTTCAGCGCCTGCGCCTGCCGCACGACGTTCTTGGTGCCGTTGAATTCGTAGAAATTATTCCAGGTGCCGTTGATCTTCTCGTCGGTGATCGGACGGTCCAGCGTGAACTTCTCCGAACGCTTGGCCGGATAGAGATCCATCGACGGATCGGGCTGGTCGGTGACGCGCTGGGCCTGGGCGAAACCGGGCGCCAGACTGAGCGCGGCCGCGCCGACCGTCACCGTACTCAGGAACGCACGGCGATTGAGAAACATGTGTTCAGGGGTGGCGAGGCGCTCGGGCATTTCCCAGCCTCGCCGGCGAATGATGTTCATGGCTCCGACTCCTCGGGTAACGGCCGAAGGATTACGGTTCTGCTGGATCACAGGCAAGTCACGACTTGGGAACGCGGGCGTGATGAGCGGATGGCGGTCCCGGTTCTGCGGCGTACCGCCATAAGACGCACGTAAACGCGCTTATGGGGCGCTGCGCCGCGCCCGGGACATAAAACCCGAGCCGCTGGTTCGGGTTTTATGACTTGGCGTTAAAGCGCAGCGGCGCGAGCTTACGAGGTCCCTCGCCGTCGACCGTCTTGTGGACAATGCGCCGGCGCACCAGCGAGACAAAATCGTCTTTCGACATCGGCTTGGCGAACAGATAGCCCTGGCCGACGTCGCAGCCGATGCCTTGCAGCTTGTGACTCTCGTGCGGCGTCTCGACGCCCTCTGCTACGGTTTTAAGCCCGAAACGCTTGGCCATCTCGACGATGGTCTCGCAGAGGCCAGCATTGGTGCGGTCGGTGTTGCAATCGGTCACGTAGGAGCGGTCGATCTTCAGCTCGCTGAACGGCAATTGCCGCAGCCGCGCGAACGACGAATAGCCGGCGCCGAAGTCATCGAGCGCGAGACTCGCCCCGTGGGCGCCGAGCTCCTTGGCGATGTCGTTGGCGGTGGCGAGATCGTTGACGATCTCGTCTTCGGTGACCTCGAGGATCAATCCTGGCCAGCTCGCCGATTTTGGGCGGTATTCGCGCAGCATCTTCGCAATCGGCAGCGTGGTCAGCGCCGACACCGGCGTGTTGACCGAAAACTTCACCGGCGCGCCATTCTCGGCGCATTCGTCAAAATCGCGCAGCGCCGCCATGATGACCTGCTCAGTCATCGTCATCATGTCCTGCTCGCGCGCGCCCGGCAGGAATGCCCCGGGCGGCAACACACCGAGTTCGGGATGGCGCACGCGGATCAGGCCCTCCGCGCCAACCAGGCGCTTGGCGGCGAGATCGATCTTCGGCTGGTACCACAGCTCGAGCCAATTGTTCTTCAGAGCGTCGCCAAGCGTCACCGCGGCCTTGCCGGCTTTGCGCAGAAGGCCGAGGTCCTGGAGCATCCTCCGCATCAAGTCGGGCCGATGCGGCGGCTGCATGGCGGCGAGCGTCTTGAGGCCAACCTTGTCGCCGGCGTATTTGGCTTGGCCGACCGCGCAAAGCTGCTCGTAGTTCTTGACTTCGACCGCGCTGAGGAGCTGCACCGCGGGTTTCTTCGGCAATCCCGCAAGTTGCGCCATCGCCTGCTTGGCGGCTTCGATGCCAAAACCGACGTCGAGCACGATGAGCTCGGGCTGATGCTGCACGGCGTTGAGCAGCATGGCCTCGATGGTGGCAAACGACTCGGTCCGCAGACCGTGCTCGCCGATCATCTTGGCAAAGCGTTCGCGCAGGGAATCGTCGGCGGTCACCACAAAGCACAGCGCCGCCAGCGCAGGAGCTTCCTCCTCGCCGCGCGAGAACCAATCCCGTACCGCGCTCAACATCGTGAAACTCGCAACGCCCGCGCGGAGTTTTCCCGCGCCATCCCTGTGTTTTACGGGGTGCAGCATAGCGTCCGGCAGTTAACAAGCCGGTGGCCGCAACCCAGGAGGGAAATTAGGGTTGGCGAATGGTAACCCGTCGTTGCACGGCGTTTTGGCGCAACGCCGGGACAGCCAGTGCAGCGCAGTATTAACGCGGAACTTCAGTTGCCGTCATTTTACGCAATCAGCGCCCGGGCGCGGCGCCTGACACCCAAGGCCGCTACTCCGCGGCGGCCTTGCGATGCGCCGAGACGATCTGCTCGGCCGGCTTGCCGGTCAGCTCCGCCATGTGATCGAACCGGAACGTGAACGAGCCGACGCCGGCGGTGGCCGAGCGCACCTCGATGATGAGGTCGCCGATTTCGGATTCCGGCATCTTGGCGCGCACCAAAGCCGAAACTGGCTGCCGCGGTCCAACATTCGTGACGAGCGATCTTGACAGACGGTAACAACTTCAAGAACACGTGCAAATAGTAAAAGTGGGCAGAGGGCAAAATGGCTGACCGACCAGATAGAGATGCACGCCTACTATTGCTGTTGGCATTGATGTCTCGGGATATCGATGATCCAAGTCTACTCTCCTTTGCATATAGGTGGTTCAGACGTGCAAGACCGCGTGACCGCGATATTGAGCGTCTGATAGACGCCGACCTATTCCCGGAATTCCGTAGTTATTATGGAGGACGCGGGTACGGCCTAACCGATTTTGCGGACGCAGTCGCTCACCGTTTTCAACGGCAACTAGACGAACAAATAGCAAGGCGTATTCCGTCCGTTATCGAGCAAAGAATTTCTGATGTAACCGAACAAAGAATGTCTGAGATTGCCGGTCAAAAAATTTCTGAATTCACTAGTCGCGCCGAAAGTCGGATTTCGGAAATAGTTGATCGACGGGCATCAGAAATTACGCAGCAAGGCATTTCCTCGATTGTTGAAAAGCGAATCGCCGATGCGATAGTGAGGGTTCGATCCGTCGAGCGAACTCAAGGCCACTTCGTGAATGAGCTGCAATCGGTCGAAGCCAAGCAAGATCAGATTCAAAGCGAAATAGGAAAATTCCAGATCGAGCAAGTCGTTGTAAAGAGTAGTGTTCATGATCTTATTTGGCAGATAACTACCGGTATTAATTTCGACGAGGCAAAGGTGGTGAGATATGTTCCTGTCAGGATTTATTTTTCCGATCCGGTTCTGGAAAGCGCCCATCGTGAGACCACGGTTGCTGCCATAGAAAGAATTGTTCAACCATTTGGCCTCGAACGAACTTATGAATTGCCGGACGAAACAGGTTCATGGTGGAAGAAGTTTGTGCTCCGAACAAAAGAGGCTCTAACTCACCATGAACTACAGAAAGAATTCGAAGCAATCGAGAAAGCACTAAAGGCCAATTATCTCGACAAACCACAGGCCGAGGCAAACAAGTTACAGGCCGCTGCCACTGCAGAACTGATTAGCTCGTTAAATCAAACAGCAAATGCCTGCATTCAGGTTGGTACTCTATTACTAGTGAAAATCACAAAACCGGACGGCCAGTGCGCGGTTGCCGCAAGGACTCTCACCTCTGCGGAACTGAAGCACCTGGAAGAAAATCAAGCAATTCTCAAGCAGCCTGAAATCGCTCTCGAACTTTTGCAAGGCTTCTCAAAGACCCCAGCATTATCCTAGTGCCACCTACTCCGCGGCGGCCTTGCGATGCGCCGCGACGATCTGCTCGGCCGGCTTGCCGGTCAGCTCCGCCATGTGATCGAACTTGAAGGTGAACGAGCCGACACCGGCGGTGGCCGAGCGCACCTCGATGATGAGGTCGCCGATTTCCGATTCCGGCATCTTGGCGCGCACCACGTCCCAGCCGGTCCAGCCCTCACGGGTGTCGAAGCCGAGAATTTGCCCGCGCCGGCCCGACAGGATCGCATTCATCTTGGCGGTCGCCTCGGTCGGGCAAACGATCTCGACCGAATGGATCGGCTCGAGCAGCACCGGATTGCATTGCGGCAATCCCTCGACGAGGCCGATGCGTGCCGCCTGCTTGAACGCCATGTCGGAGGAATCGACCGTGTGGTACGAGCCATCGACCAGAGCCACCTGCACGTCCACAACCTGGAAGCCGAGCGGGCCGTGCTTGAGCGTATCGATGGTGCCCTCCTCGACCGAGGGGATGTAGTTGCGTGGCACCACGCCGCCGGTGATGCGATCCTCGAACTTAAAGCCCGAGCCGCGCGGCAGCGGCTTGATGTCGAGCACCACGTCGCCGTACTGGCCGTGGCCGCCGGACTGCTTCTTGTGCCGGCCCCGCTGCACGATGCCTTTCTTGATCGTCTCGTTGTAGCCGACGCCCGGCTTGTGCGTCGTGATGGCGACGCCGAAGCGGTCGGCGAGGCGCTCGGACGCCACGCGCAGATGCATCTCGCCTTGCCCCCACATCACCACGTCGTGGGTCTCGGCATTGTGCACCAGCGTGATCGACGGATCCTCGTCGAGCAGTTTGTGGATGGCCTGGCCGAGCTTGACGTCGTCCTTGCGCTCCTTGGCGGCAACCGCGATCGCCAGCACCGGGGGCAGCGACTTCACGTCGGCGACAGCAGCGTGCGCGTGCTTACCAGCGGACAGCGTTTCGCCGGTCTTGGCGTGGTCGAGCTTGCCGAGCGCCACGGTTTCGCCGACGCCGGCTGGCCCGCGCTTCTCGGTATTCTGGCCGACCATCTTGAACGTGCCGGAGACGCGGCCCGCTTCGCGCTCGGGCGACGACAGCGTGACGCCGTCGCCAATCTGTCCGGCCAGCACGCGCGCCACCGACATCTTGCCGGCGTGCGCCGTGTTGAAGGTCTTGAGCACATAGGCCACGGCTTCATTGCCCTTGACGCCCAGGCGCTTCGCGGTGATCTCCGCGTTCGGGGATTCGTGCCGCAGCGCCTTGAGCAGGCGCAGCACACCATTGGTCTTGCTGGCGACCCCCATCAGCACAGGCACCACGAGGCCATCGCGCAGCTCGCGCGCCAGATCGTCGAACACCTTGTCGCGTGGCGGCGGAATGTCGGCGAGCAATTGCTCCATCAACTCGTCGTCATGGTCGGCAAGCTTCTCCAGCATCGAGAAGCGCGCGTCCTTGCTGCTCGCAAGGTCATCGCCTTCGAGCGGCACGACCTTGGACTCGGCATGCTCCTGATAAACATGGACACGCTCGAGCGCGAGATCGACGAAGCCGGTGACAATCTCGTTTTTCCGGACCGGGAGCTGGCGCATGACCAGCGGCTTGCGCGAGGCCGGTTGCAGGATCTGCAACGCCTCCATGATCTTGGCTTCGGCCTTGTCGATCTTGTTGAGGAACAGGAAGCGCGGAATGTTGAGGTCTTCGAGCTCGCGCATGATCAATTGCAGTTGGGCGGCCTTGCGCTCGTCGGCCTCGCAGACCACCACCGCGGCATCGACCGCCGGCAGCACCGCGCGCATGTCGTGGATGAATTCGACCGAACCCGGACAATCGATGAAGGTGTAGCTGTCGCCCATGAACGTGGTGGTGGCGACTGCGAGCTCGACGCTCATCTTGTGATGACGCGCTTCCTTGGAGGCGTCGCCGACCGTGGTGCCCGCCTCGACCGTGCCCTGGCGCTGGATCGCGCCGGTTCGCGCCAAGATGGCTTCCAGCAATGTGGTCTTGCCGCTCTGGAAGGGGCCCACCAGCGCAATGCACCGGGGACCCGCGGCTCGTGTGCCGTTCTGTGCCATGGTTTCCCTCTCCATTTGGCCGTTGCGACGGCCTTCTTGAGGGGGCCGTTTCGACCATCGTCTCAGGGGACGGCGAGGCTGGCAAGGGGCAGCAAGAGGCGTCAGGCGGCGTCAGATGCGCACGCCGCCGCATCGCTGCGGCGGCGCGCCGTCACTTCAGGCATTGGGCAGAAGTTCGACAGCCTTATGTATTAATGCAAACGCCATTCTGGAGTCTCTGCCCTGGCCCGCACGTGATGGTGTTCGCGGGCGACGAGCCTGAGGCATTCCCGAATGCAGCGGCCTGATCGGACAGTCCGTTCAACGGATCGTCCTCGCGATGACGCCGGATCAAAGTTTTTTGATGCTGGCCGAAATAGACCCGCAACCCGGCCCAGGCGCTGCTGCTGTCGCTATTGCCAAGCCGCGCTTCCGCGAACAACGACGCCATGGTGTTGCGCGGCGTTGCGAACGCCCATTCGCCGCCGAGCGCGAGCAGATTCCTGCCGCCAAGATAGCGGTGGCCGATCGAAAGCCGGAGATTGTCGGTGGCGTAATAGGCGACATCGAGGCGATCGAAAGCGCGCGTCTTGAGATCGATGGTTTCGGTCACGCCTGCGATCGTTCCGGTCACACTGTTGCCGGACTCGACCCCCAGCACGCCTTCGAAGGCCCAGCGGCCGAGATAGACCGCGCCTTCGATACCGAAGTGGCCGACCCGCGCGCCACCGAGCCGGTCGAGATAGGCATAAGAGCCATAGACGCCGAGAAGGCCGCGGCCGGGATCGCGCCAGAACGCATGAACGCCGGCCGCGCCGAGGAATGAGTTGCGGTAGCTGCCGAGCATGCCATCGAACTGCACGCCGTATTCGCGCGCAACCGGCACGGTTGCCGACCCGCTGGTGCCGTAGAAGCCGTGCCTGGCGACCGAGCCACCGAATATATCGAGCTTGCCGTTGAGGCCATCGACCGCGGGCCCAGACGAGGGCACCCACGCGATCGGCTTGTCGCTGAAGATATTGTACGCCGGTGCTTGGACCGGCAGATCGGCCGCTTGAGCAGCCACCCCTGCAATCATCAAACACGCGAGAGAACCGGCAACAAGGCCGGTAGGACGGACGATACGCATCCGATACCCCTTACGCTGACGCTACAAACACAACAAAAAGCGACACGCCCCACCGGCACGATAGGTTCAAGGCGCTCGCGCTGGCAAGGGCTTCGGCGCCTCGGCGAAGGCCGGCATGACCTCGCGGGCAAAGCGCCGCAATTGATCGCCGCCACCCTGAATGGTGAGCAGCAGATAGCACACGCCGGCGTCTGCAAGCCGTTGCAGCCTTAGGCGGATTTCGTCGGGCGTGCCGTAAAGCGTGTTAGCCTCGGTGCCCTCAGGCGTCCCAGCATAGGACAGGATGTGGGAGCCCCGCCCGCCGTCCGGCGCACGCGAGACCGCAACCGTGCGCTCATTCCATTGATGCTGGCGCGCGAGAGCTGCTTCCGCGTCGGCGCGATCGTTGGCGACATAGGCCTGACGAGCCACTGCAACGCCCATGGGATCGAAGTGCCGCCCTTGCGCTTCGAGCGCTGCGCGGTAGAGGCCGATCCGCTGGCCAAGCAACTCGGGCGACGCATATTGATCGAGGATCAGATTGAACCCGCGCGCTGCGGCCTTGCGGATCGAAGCCTCGCTGCCGGCCGCCACCCAGATCGGCGGATGCGGCCGCTGCGCCGGTGGTGGCTCGACCACGATGTCGTCGAACTGCCAAAAGCGGCCTTGATGTGAGAAGCGCGTGCGCGACTGCCAGGAGCGGAGCATGACCTCGAGCGATTCCTCGAACCGCGCCTCGGCCTCGTCCTGCGGAATGCAAAAGCCTTTGAACTCGCTGTGCCGGTAGCCCTTGCCGATGCCGAAATCGAGCCGGCCGTCGGACACGAGATCGAGGGTGGCGGCCTGCTCGGCCAGCAGCACGGGGTTGTGCCAAGGCAACACGATGACCGCGCTGCCGAGCCGCAGCGTTTTGGTGCGCATCGCTAATGCGGTTTGCAGCATCAGCGTGGCGGAAACCTGGTTCCAGCCGGTGAAATGATGCTCGACCAGGAAGCTCGAATGGAATCCGAGCGCCTCCGCCTCGACGCAATAGTCGAGGTAATCGCGGAAGCCCTGCCCGGTTTCGGGCCCTAAATCTTTGCTGTCGGCCTGCGCCGAGCCGAAAATGCCAAACCGCATTGCGGCAGTCTAACCGGGACGCCGGTGCGCCGCCACGCGCCACGCGCATGTTTACGTTGACGCGTTTTCTACGGCGAACCGGAAGTCCACTTCGCCGGAAAACGCTCTGTCTAGCCGCGCATCACATCGGCCAGAGCGCGGCTCAGTTCGTGAACCTGGTAGGGTTTCCGCAGAATGGCAAAATCATCGCGGACGTTTTGCGCGGCCTCGCTGTAGCCAGTGGCCAGCAGGACCGGCAGCTTGGGATGCTTCTGCTTGATGATGCGTGCAAGCCCGAGACCATCGATGCGGCCCGGCATCACGATGTCGCTGAACACGAGATCGAAGCCGTTGGCTTCGATCTCCTGAAGCGCAACCTCGGCGTTGGGCGCCCAGCGCACCGAATAACCGAGTTGCTCGAGGAGGCCCGTGCTCGCGCTCGCGACATCCGGGTTGTCCTCGACCAGCAGCACCGTGCCGGTCCGCGCCTCGGTGACCGCGCTGGTGTCGGTGGCGAGCGCGCTGCTCGGGGCGCTCGGAAGATAGATGGTGATCGTTGTGCCTTGCCCGAGCGTGCTGGCAATTTTCACGGTGCCGCCGGTCTGGTGCGCGAAGCCATGCACCTGTGAAAGGCCCAGACCGGTTCCCTTGCCGACCGGCTTGGTGGTGAAGAACGGATCGAACACTTTGGCGAGAACGTCGGCAGGGATGCCGGTACCGGTGTCTTCGACCGCGACGGCGACGTAATCGCCGGGAGACACGCCATCGTCTTCGTCGAGCAAGACGTTCTTGACACTGATCGCGACGGTTCCGCCATCCGGCATGGCATCGCGCGCATTGATGACGAGATTGACCAGAGCGATTTCGAACTCAGCCACATCGACGGTGACCGGCCAGACGTCGCTTTCGACTTCGACCAGCATGCCGACGGTGCCGCCCAGCGCGCTGCTCAACACCTCGCGGATCGCTTCGATGCGTTGCCGCATGTCGATCGACTGCGGGTTGAGGCGCGCACGCCGGGCAAATGTCAGAAGCTGGCGGGTCAGCGCCGTGCCGCGCTCGGCTGCGAGCTCGATCGCGCGTGCCGCCCGCGACGCCTTGGGATCATCGGCCGCGACTTTCTTCAACACCTGGATATGGCCGGAGACGACCATCAGCAGATTGTTGAAATCGTGCGCCACGCCGCCGGTGAGCTGGCCGAGCGCATCCATCTTCTGCGACTCGGCAAGCTGCTGCCGCACCTTTTCGAGCGAGAGCTGCGCGTCGCGCCGCTCGGTGATGTCTCGGGTGATCTTGGCAAAGCCGAGCAACTTGCCATCGTCGTCACGGATCGGATCGATGACGACACTCGCCCAGAAGAACGAGCCGTCCTTGCGCACGCGCCAGCCCTCTTCCTCGTAGCGGCCGGTGTCGCGCGCGATGGCCAGCGCCCGTGCCGGCTTGCCCGAGGCCTGATCCGGCGGCGTGTAGAAGCGCGAGAAGTGCTGTCCGATAATTTCCGAGGGCGCGTAGCCTTTGATGCGCTCGCCGCCCGCGTTCCAGCTCGAAACCTTGCCGTCGGGGTCAAGCATATAGAGCGCATAGTCGGTCACGCCACTGATCAGCAGCCGGAGCTGCCGTTGGCTCTCCTCCAGTGCAGTCCTGGCGGCTCGCTGCTCGGTGATGTCGCGGGTGATCTTGGCGAAGCCGATCAGCTTGCCACGATCGTAGATCGCGTCGATCACCACCGAGGCGAAGAACCGCGTGCCGTCCTTGCGGATGCGCCAGCCTTCGGCGTCGAATTTGCCAGTGCGCCGCGCGGTTTCCAGAGCAACGGCGGGCTTGCCGGCGGCACGATCCTCCGGCGTGTAAAACAGACTGAAATGCTGGCCGACGATATCCTTGGCTTTGTAGCCCTTGATCCGCTCGGCGCCAGCGTTCCAGTTGGTCACGATCCCGTCGGGGTCGAGCATATAGAGCGCATAGTCGACCACCCCTTCGACCAGCAGCCGGAAGCGCCGCTCGGAGTCGAAAAGCTGTCCTGACGTTTTTTTCTGAAGCGCCTTGGACTTAACGAGACCCTTAACGCGACTCTTAACGCGACCTTTGGACGTCTTGCGTCGAGTTTTTTTGGGCGCTACTCGCTTTGCTGCCATTCACTAAGCCCCTCGACCCCCGACATGACGTAACCTCTAGCGACCCGGAAGGTTCCGGCAGCGGGCGTGAATGTCGCAGCATATCGCGGCACGGTCCCATAGCCGCATTCCTCGATGACTGCGATGAGAAACCGCCTGTCAGAACCGCGGAAGGTCCGGGAACGGCACCTTGCCGGCATGGACATGCAGGCGGCCAAGCTCGGCGCAGCGGTGCAGCTTCGGGAACACCTTGCCGGGGTTGAGCAGGCCGTCCGCGTCGAAGGCGCATTTGAGCCGCTGCTGCTGGTTGAGGTCTTCTTCGGAGAACATCACCGGCATCAGGTCGCGCTTCTCGACGCCGACGCCGTGCTCGCCGGTCAGCACGCCGCCGACCTCGACGCAGAGTTTTAGAATTTCGGCGCCGAATTCCTCGGTCTTCGCCAACTCGCCCGGCTTGTTGGCGTCATAAAGAATGAGCGGATGCAAATTGCCGTCGCCGGCGTGGAACACATTGGCGACCCGCAGGCCATAATGCTCGGACAATTCACGAATGCGCTTGAGCACCAGCGGTAGCTTGGCGCGCGGAATGGTGCCGTCCATGCAGTAATAATCGGGCGAGATGCGCCCCACTGCCGGGAACGCCGCCTTACGGCCGGCCCAGAACAGCACGCGCTCCTCTTCCGAGTTCGACACCCGCAGCGTGGTAGAGCCGCAATCCTTGGCGATGGCGGCGACCTGTTCGATCAGATGATCGACCTCGGCCTTGGGCCCATCGAGTTCGACGATCAGCAAGGCCTCGACGTCGAGCGGATAGCCGGCATGGACGAATTCTTCCGTGGCGTGGATCGCGGGCTTGTCCATCATCTCCATGCCGCCCGGGATGATGCCCGCACCGATGATGCGCGAGACGCATTCGCCGGCGTCCTCCGATGATGGAAAGCCGACCAGCACGGCGCGCGCGGTTTCCGGCTTTTTCAGGATGCGCACCGTCACCTCGGTGACGACGCCGAGCAGACCCTCGGAGCCGGTGATGATGCCGAGCAGATCGTAGCCGCCGGCGTCGAGATGCTTGCCGCCAAGCCGCAGCACCTCACCGCCGATCAGCACCATTTCGAGGCCGAGGATATTGTTGGTGGTCATGCCGTATTTCAGGCAATGCACGCCGCCGGAATTTTCCGCGACGTTGCCGCCGATGGTGCAGGCGATCTGCGAGGACGGATCGGGCGCGTAGTAGAAGCCCGCGTTCGCCACCGCGTTCGACACCGCCAGGTTGGTGACGCCTGGCTCGACCACGGCGACGCGATTGTCGAAATCGATTTCGCGAATGCGGTTGAACTTGGCCATGCCGAGCAGCACGCCATCGCCAAGCGGCAAAGCGCCGCCCGACAGCGATGTGCCGGCCCCTCGCGGCACCACCTTGATGCCGTGGTCCTGGCAATAGCGCAGCACGCGGGCCACTTGGTCGGTGGTTTCGGGCAGCACCACGACCATCGGCAGCGCGCGGTAGGCAGTGAGTCCGTCCGATTCGAACGGCCGCATCTCGCGCTCGCCCGCGATCACCCCCTCGCCCGGCACGATGGCCCGCAGCGCCGCCACGATGCTGTCGCGGCGGGCCAATACGGCCTGATCGAGGGCGGGCATCAGAACCGACATGGTTGCTCCGGTGTTATATCTGAGTGTACTACCGACCGATCCGTTCAGAAAACGGTATCGGAAAGCGCCCTAGACCATCCTCTAAGAAGACTTAGGAAGGAGACTTCACAATGAAAGTATTGCTGTTGGCCGCCGCCACACTCACCGCATCGATTGGCATCGCGCAGGCGCAAGACTTGGCCGCGGGCGAACAATCCTTCCGTAAATGCATGGCCTGCCACCGGATCGGTCCGGAGGCGCGCAACCTCGTTGGCCCAGTGCTCAATGGCCTCGATGGCCGCAAGTCGGGCACTGTCGAGGGCTTCAATTACAGCGAAGCCAACAAGAAGGCCGAGATCGTCTGGAGCGAGGCGACCTTCCGGGACTACATCCGCGATCCGATGGCGAAAGTGCCGGGCACCAAGATGGCCTTCCCGGGCGTCAAGGACGAAACGGAAATCGGCAATCTTTGGGCCTACATGAAGCAATTCAAGACCGACGGCTCCAAATAATCCGAAAAGTCGTTCGCGAAACAGCTCGAAATAACATCGGCAAATTGGTTTTTGAGCTGGCAACTCTCGGGCCGGCTTGCGCGTTGTCATGGCCGCTAGGTCATTGGCGGCAAGCCCACCGGGAGGCCGAGTCATGATTCAGGATATCGTCGTCAATCTCACGCTCGGAGCTGGCCAGGATCCGGCCGCCGATTACGCGATTTCGGTCGCCAAGCAGTTCGAAGCGGAGCTTTCCGGCATCGCGTTCAGCTACGACCCGATCGTGCTCGCGGCAGCGACCCCAATGGACGCGATGCCGCCGGACCTGATCGAAGCCCAGCGCGCCGAAAGCGTGAAGGCGGCCCGGCAAGCCGTCGCGCGGTTCAAGCAGACGGCGGCAACAGCCGAACTCGAGGCCGAAGGCCGCACCGTCGAGGCCAGCGCGGGCGGCGCGGGCAGCGTGTTCGGACGGCTCGCTCGCACCTTCGACCTGACCGTCGTGGCCCAGACCGGGCCCGACCAGCCCTCATCGCAGGACTTGATCATCGAGGCCGCGCTGTTCGAATCCGGGCGGCCGATCATCGTCGTGCCCTACATCCAGAAAGACGCGTTCAAGCTCGACCGCGTCATGGTGTGTTGGGACGGCAGCCGCACGGCGGCGCGCGCGCTCGCCGATGCGATGCCGCTGCTGGAATACGCCAAGAGCATCGAAGTCGTGACCGTGAGCAACGGTCATGACCAGAATCTCAACGGCCACGGTGCCGAAGCGGTTGCGCAGCATCTCACGCGCCACGGCTTGAAAGCCGAGATCAAACCGATCGTCGCCGACACCAATGTCTCGGGCACGCTGCTGTCGCACGCGGCTGACACGGGCGCCGACATCATGGTGATGGGTGGCTACGGCCACTCGCGGTTGCGCGAATTGGTGCTCGGCGGCGCCACGCGCGAGATTCTCGGCTCGATGACAGTCCCGGTTCTGATGTCACACTGACCGGGCGACCTTCGGTAGGCCCTGCAACCAATTCGCCGTCCGCGCGTTCTCTAGCGCGGGCGTACGACTGGCCGGCCGTAATCAGCTGACAAAACTCTCGAATTTCACACTCGAATTTCTTCCACAACCCGCCCGCGCTGCGTGTTGCTTTGGAGATTGAGCGAATGACCGACGATTACAAGATCGGAATCGAAGAAGAATATTTCCTGGTCGATGCCACGACCAAATCCGTGGCGCGCCAGATGCCGCCAGGCTTTCTGGAGGCCGCGAAAGCGGCGACCGGCGGACAGATCGGGGGCGAATTCCTCCAGTCGCAGATCGAAGCCAAAACCCTGCCGCACACCGACATCAAAACCGCGCGCACCGAGTTGCGCCATTTGCGCCAGACCGTTGCCAAGATCGCGGCCGAGCACGGCCACGCCATTCTGGCCGCCGGCACGCATCCGACTGCCGATTGGGGCAAGTCGCAGCAGACCGAAGGCCTGCGCTACGACGCCGTGATGGACGATTTGCAGATGATCGGCCGCCGCAACATGCTGTGCGGGCTGCACGTCCATGTCGAATTGCCGGACCCCGACGAGCGCGTCGATGTGATGATGCGCATGTTGCCATATCTGCCGCTGTTCGTGGCGCTGGCCACGTCGTCGCCGTTCTGGCGCTCGCGCCCGACCGGGCTGAAGGGCTATCGGCTCGCGGCCTACGACGAGCTGCCGCGCACCGGCGTGCCCGAACTGTTCCGCAACAAGGATGAGTTCGACGCCTATGTGGCGGCACTGGTGAAAGCCGGCGTGATGCAGGATTCGAGCTACGTGTGGTGGTCGATGCGGCCCTCGCTCCATCTTCCGACGCTCGAACTGCGCGCGCCGGATTGCCCAACCTTGGTAGACGATTCGATTGCGATCGCGGCGCTCTATCGCTCGCTGGCGCGCCGGCTCACGCGCAATCCAGCGCTCAACGCGGACATGAACGTGGTGACGCGCGCCATCGTGATCGAGAACAAGTGGCGCGCGCAGCGTTACGGCGTGCACGGCACTTTCGTTGCCGACAGCGGCGCCGTCCCGATTACCGAAATACTTGACCAGGTGATCGACGAAACCTCGTCCGACGCCGCGGCGCTCGGCTGCCTCACCGAGATGCAGCGCTGCCACACCATCGCGGGCGCCGGCACTTCGGCGGATGCGCAGCTTGCTGTCTTCGAGGCCCATGACAAGGCCGAGGATCGCACCCGCGCGTTGCAAGCCGTCAAGGACTGGCTCGCGGTGGCGACGCTGCAATAAGTCGCGGCTTCTGATTTGAGCATGATCTTTTCCGAAAACCGGTTCCCACTTTTCGGGATCATGCTCTAAATCTCCGGCAGCACAGCCTGCGCCACGAGACCCCGCGCGCGCGCGTCGACCACGCCGAGCCCGCGCAACGCCAGGAGCGCGATGCTCTGCACCGCCTCCCGCGTCTTGCCCGCATCGTCGCCGCTGTCGGGCGCGAGCGGCCCGACCAATCCCTCCAGCAGCGCACCGACCAGCGCGGGCGCCGCCAAGCTCGCGTCCAATTCAGGCAATTGCCCGCCCGCGATGACGGCGCGGATCAATGCTTCGAGCTGCCCGGCGAATGCTTTGCGATACGCAAGCCGCATCGTGTCGATGTCGGCATCAACCGGCTCGGCCATCACGGCCCAGGCGAGCCGCCGGTTGCGCCGCGCGCGCGCCGCGAAGGTCGTGATCGCCGCAGCGAGCGCCGAGAGCGGACCGGGCGCGTCATTGGCGGCGCGTTGCGTCGCCGCAAGCTCGCGCTCGGAAACGCTCGCGATCAGCGCGCCCACCAGCTCAATCTTGCCCGGGAAGTAGCGATAAACCGTGCCGGACGCGATGCCGGCGCGGGCCGCGACTGGCGCGATCTGGATCGCCGCCATGCCGCCCTCACCCGCGAGTTCACGCGCCGCTGCGACAATCGCGTCGCGCCGGGAGTTCATCCGGCGGACCACATTCTCGGTGCGGCGGTAAGCCATCGCGCCCTTGCCTCTGCGGCAAAGACTGAACAATGATTCACCAGGTTGGCGCAAGCCCGGCTCAAGGCCGGTGCAGGAAAAAAAGGTCGATGCAAGAGAAGATGAAGATAGAGAAGAGATGCGTGCAAAGCTTTGCGGGAGCAGCGGGCGGCCAAGCCGCTTGGTGCTAACCTGCGCGCCGAGTTCACACGCTTCCCCGGGAGGAAACGACAATGCGCTCGATGAAATTCTTGCTGGCCGGAATTGCGGCCATTGCGTTCGCGGCCGGGACGGCGAGCGCCGAACCGGTCAAGATTCGCGTGAGCTACGTGATCGCGCCGTCCGACTGGGCGCCGCTGTTGCCCGAGAAGCCCGACCTGCTCAAGCACAACGGCAAAACCTACCAGCTCGAAGTGGTCCGCGTCGTCGGCACGCCGGCGCTGGTGCAAGCGATGGCCAACAACGAGATCGAGGTTGGCAATCACTCGTACTCGTCGCTCGGCATCGCGATTCAAAATGCCGGCATGGACGATCTGCGCATCATCTCCGACCAGTTCCAGGACGGCGTGCCCGGCCACGCCACGACCAATTACCTCGTGCTCAAGGATAGCCCGTTCCAGAAGGTCGAGGATCTCCGGGGCCGCGTGGTGTCCAGCAACGCCGCGGGCTCCGCGGTCGATGTTGCGATGCGCGCGATGCTGCGGCGGCACGGGCTCGAGGACAAGCGCGACTTCACCCATCTGGAAGCACCGTTGCCGGCGCAGACCGCCATCCTGCTCGAGAAGAAGGCCGATCTGATTTCGAGCGTGGTGCCGTTCCAGTTCAACCCGGACCTGCAGAGCAAGGCGCGCCCGCTGTTCACCCAGCGCGACGTGTTCGGCATCACGCAGATGATCGTGTGGACCGCGCGCAAGGGCTTCATCGACAAGAACCGCGCCGCGATGGCCGATTTCATGGAGGACGCGCTGCGCGTGGTCCGCTGGTATCTGGATCCTGCGAACCACGACGAGGCGGTGAAGATCGCGTCGCGGCTGACCAAGATTCCGCCGGAGCGTTTCCAGGGCTGGCTGTTCACCAACAAGGAATATTCGCGCAACCGCGATCTGCTGCCGGACCTCAAGGCGCTGCAAGCCAACGTCGATGCGACGCGCGAGGTCGGATTCCTGAAAGCGCCGCTCGATGTGCAGAAGTATACCGACCTCAGCCTGATCCAGGAGGCCGCGGCGCGGTTGAAGTGACGAAGGCCTTTGATCGAAAGATTGTTTGCGCCACGAACTCGGCGCGCTCCATCTCCCCGTCGAGGAGAGGGTCGGGGTGAGGGGGTTCGGGCCTATCGATAAGCTGTAACCCCTCACCCGCCCGCCGTCGCCCTTTGGCCGACAGCGGGCGACCTCTCCCTATGGGAGAGGTGATCGGAGTGCGTGGCCCCGTTTCAATCCTACAGCTTCGCGCTCGCCAGCGACTTCGCGCGGATCGCTTCGAGCGACATGCCCGGCGTCAGCGCGTTGATGTCGACCTTGACGTGGATGATCGCGGGCTTGCCGGACTTTTCCGCAGCCTCGAATGCTTTGGCGAAGTCCGCGGTCTTTTCCACGGTCGCGCCGAAGCCGCCGAACGCCACCGCGTAGGCGGCAAAATCAGGATTGCGCAGCTCGGTGCCGACCACGCGGCTCGGATACTCGCGCTCCTGGTGCATCCGGATGGTGCCGTAGGTGCCGTTGTCCATGATGACGACGATGATCGGCAGATCGTATTGCACGGCGGTGGCAAACTCTTGCCCATGCATCATGAAGTCGCCGTCGCCCGCGATGCAGAGCACGGTGCGATCCGGATAGAGCCGCTTGATGCCGACAGCGGCGGGCAGGCCATAGCCCATCGAGCCCGAGATCGGCGCGAAGTGCTGGCCGTAGCGCGAGAGCCGGAAGTAGCGCTGCGCCCAGGTGGTGAAATTACCGGCGCCATTGCACAGGATCGCGTCGGGGATTCGGTCGCGCAGCCAGACGATGATCTCGCCGAAATTGACGGCGCCGGGCTGCGGCGTGGCCTTCTCGGTCCATTCGACGTAGTCGGCGTGCGCCTGCTTCGTCTGCGCGCGCCAGACGATCTCGTTCGGCGGCTGCAAGCCTTCGAGTGCCGCCGCGAAGCCGGTCGGCGCGGCGTTGATTGCAAGGTGAGGACGATAGACCCGGCCCAACTCTTCGGAGCCCGGATGCACATGCACGAAGGTCTGCCGCGGCGCCGGTATATCGAGCAGCGTGTAGCTCTGCGACGGCATTTCGCCGAGCCGTCCGCCGATCAGCACGATCAAGTCGGACGCCTTGATGCGCGCGAGCAGCTTCGGGTTTGGCCCGATGCCAAGATCGCCGGCATAGCTCGGGTGCCGCCAGTCCATCAAATTGCCGCGGCGGAATGTGGTAGCGACCGGAATATCGAAACGCTCGGCAAAGCGCGCCAGGCAGGCGCGCGCGGCTTCCGACCAGCGGCTGCCGCCGGCCAGAATCATCGGCTGCTTCGCGGCCCAGATCAGCTTTTGCAGCCGCGCCATGTCGGCCTGACCCGGCCAGATCTCCACCGGCTCGAACGGCGGCGCATCCGGCACCGCGACACGCTCCGTCAGCATGTCCTCGGGCAGCGCCACCACCACCGGACCTGGCCGGCCGCTGGTCGCCGCATAGAAGGCGCGCGACACCAGCTCGGGGATGCGCGCCGGATCGTCGATCTCGACCGCCCACTTACAGATCGAACCGAACACCGCGCGATAATTCAGCTCCTGGAACGCGTCACGCTCGCGCATCTCGCGGCCGACCTGACCGACGAATACGATTAGCGGCGTCGAATCCTGCTGCGCAATATGGATGCCGGAGGACGCGTTGGTAGCGCCCGGCCCGCGCGTCACGAACACGATGCCCGGCCGACCGGTCGCCTTGCCGTGGGCCTCCGCCATCATGGTGGCGCCGCCCTCCTGCCGGCAGATCGTCAGCTTGATGGGCCGGTCGTAGAAAGCATCGAGCGCCGCGAGGTAGCTCTCGCCCGGCACGCAAAAGGCGTGCTGCACGCCGTGCGCGACCAGCTGGTCGATCAGGATCTCGCCGCCAGTGCGGGTGCCGTCGTTCGCGCGCAGCATGGATGGTCTCCGAATACTTGCCGCATACGCGGCGCGACCGCTCCCTCTCCCCGCTTGCGGGGAGAGGGTTGGGGTGAGGGGGACTATCCGAATACTCAGACTCGCGGACAAGCCCCCTCACCCGCTCGCTTTCGCTCGCGACCTCTCCCCGCAAGCGGGGAGAGGTCGGGCCTCGTTACCGCTTGATCGGGCAGAACTTCGCCGGAAGCATGAGCGAGGTCTTCTGCTCGATCAGCAGGTTCGATTCGAGCATCTTCTTCACATAGACCTGCCATTCCGGATCGGCCGCCATGGCGGCGCGGCGCTTGGTGCGGTCGCCTGCGTCCTCATAGGCCCACTGATGGACGACCGTGTTGACGTCGCCGGTCTCGGCGTAGAGGTAGGCGAACGGCTGGCCGAGGTGCCGCGACTGCGCCTTGAAGCCGTATTCCTCGTAAATCTGCAGGTGCGGCTGTGTGTGGCCGGCTTTGATGCGATAGGTCCGATGGTCGATGATCAAAAGTGCCTCCCGTGTGGGCGCCGGACGCTGCCTGGCGCAAGACAGGAGTTTTTCGGGCTTGCCCCTCTCGGGTCAATAGGCGAAAGGGCAGCCCGCGTTTAGGGAAATCGCGCGCCTTGCGTGCGGCCGTGCTGGGTGCGGGCATCGTATTCGATGTCCGCCCGGTTGGCTTCCTTGATCAGGCTGTTGCCCAAGGCGTTGGCGATCTGGCCGAGCTGCTCGCAAGAGGATTCTGGCGGCAGCTTGCGGATGCCCTCCTCGATGCGCCGCGCGATGTCGATGCCGTTTTGCGCGTGGCCCTTTTCATGCGTCATCAGATTTTTGGCGAAATCCTCAAAGGCCGACGTGACCATTGCGAGCCGGTTCGGACTCGGCGCGAGCCGCGGCATCTTGATGGCGACTTCCACGGTCAGCGAGACGCTCGAAATGCTGCAACTCTGTGAGGTGCGGGCGTAGTTATAGCGCCAGCGCACGTACCAATTCGTGACGGCGTCGAAGCGCTGGCGACCCGCATCAGTCAGCGGGCCGATCCGGTTGAGGTCCTGGCGGATCTCCTGCGGCGTATTGCCGGTAACGTCATAGTACTCGATTTTTTCGCTGACCGTGGGCTCGGCCAACGCCGAGCCCATTCCCGCGAAGGCAGCCGCCAACAACAGCCACAGCGCAGCGATCCCATGCCGAATCATCGCAGAGCCCTCCCCCGCGAGGACTAGCAAACCGCCCTTGCCTGCGCGATGGTCCAGCCATGTCGATCGATCCGCGCCGCGTCGCCGTCGCGTTCTGCGCCATCGGCGCCTTTTTGCATCTCTACGCCCCGCAACCGGTGCTGCCGATGATCGCGGCGGAGTACGGCGCGAGTCCGACACAAGCCAGTCTGATCATCACGGCCGGGACGCTCGCGGTCGCCGCCACCGCGCCGTTTATCGGCGCGCTGTCCGACGTGCTGGGGCGCAAGCGCGTGATCGTCGCCGCGATGGCGCTGCTGATCGTGCCGGCCACCATGACGGCGCTGGCCCAGAACCTGGAGCAACTGATCTTCTGGCGCTTCGTCCACGGCCTGCTGCTGCCGCCGATCTTCACGGTGACCATCGCCTACATCGGACACGAATGGCCGCCGCATCAGGCCAACGGCGTATTCGGCCTTTACACCGCGGCATCCTCGGTCGGCGGTTTCTTCGGGCGTTTCATCCCGGGCATGCTGACCGATCATTTCGGCTGGCGCGGTGGCTTCCTTGCCCTCGCCGCCGGCTCAGTGATCTGCTTTGCGATGGTGGCGTGGCTCTTGGCGCCGGAGCAAAAATTCGTCAGAGCCAACAATATCCAGACGTCGCTGCGGCAGATGCTCGCCCATCTGCGCAATCCGAAGCTGCTCGCCATCTACGCGGTCGGCTTTGGCGTGCTGTTCAACTTCATCGCCACCTTCACGTATCTCACCTTTCATCTGGCGGCGCCGCCGTTCAACCGCTCGCCGGCGTTTCTCGGCTCGGTCTTCGTGGTTTATCTCCTGGGCGCTGCGGCCTCGCTGTGGCTCGGTCGCGCGATTGCCTGGCTCGGCCGCCGCAACTTCGTGCTCTGGGTGCTGGCGTTCTGGGCCGCCGGCATGCTGGTCAGCCTGATCCCGTGGGTGCCGGCCATCGTGTTCGCTTTGGTGATGGCGTCGGTCTGCGGCATCCTCACGCAAGCCGCATCGACGAGCTTCGTCGCGGCCAGCGCCAAGACCGGCATTTCGGCTGCGGTCGGGCTTTACGTCACCTGCTTTTATATCGGCGGCACCTTCGGCGGCTGGCTGCCAGGTCTCGCCTACGAGGCCGGCGGCTGGCCGGCGTCGCTGGCGCTGGTGATCGGCATGATCGGCATTCAGGCCACGATTGTCGCCGTGGCTTGGAAAAATGAGACCGGAACGCGCTAACATTGCCGAATGACAATCAGAGCCCATCAACGCGACCGGCTTGAGACCAACCCGGCCTTCAGCACGCGGCGGCTGAAACTCGGCACCTTTCAGACCAACCTCGATTCCGGCTGCGTGATGTCGGACCTCGACGGCCGGCTCGACATCACCTGGCCGAACACCGTGGCGCTGGCCAAGCTCGCCGACGCGATGGAATTTGAGGCGCTGGTGCCGGTGGCGCGCTGGCAGGGCTGGGGCGGCAAGACCAATCCGCAAGGACCGGGCTTTGAGGCCTACACCTGGGCGGCCGGCATTTCGGGCGCGACGCAAAAGGCCGGCGTGGTCTCGACCTCGCACATCACTATCAACCATCCGATCATTGCGGCGAAGCAATCCGCCGTGGTCGATCACATTTCCAACGGCCGTTTCATCCTCAACATCGTCACCGGCTGGGTGCAGCCGGAGATTGAGATGTTCGGCCAACCGATGCTGGGCCACGAGGACCGCTACGCCTGCGCCGCGGAATGGCTCGCCATCGTCAAGCGGCTGTGGACCGAGGACGAGTCGTTCGATCACGAGGGCCGTTTCTTCAAGATCAAAAAAGGCTACCTCGCGCCGAAGCCGATCCAGCACCCCTACCCCGCGATCATGAATGCCGGCGCGTCCGACCTCGGCCGCCATTATGCGGTGAAGCACTGCGATCTCGTCTTCACCGTGATCCGCACCGGCGGGCTCGACGAATGCCGCGCGCACGTCGAGGCCTACCACCGGCTGGCGCGCGAGCATTACAACCGCGACATCAAGGTCTGGACCTTGGTCAACATCGTGATGGGCGAGACCGAGAAAGAGGCGCGCGACTTCTACAACGACTACGTCCACAAGCGCGGCGATTGGGAAGCCGCGAAAAACATGGTCGAGATTTTTTCGCTGGAGACCAACAAGCGAAACGTGCCGCCGGAGCGCATCAAGCCGCTGCAGGAAGCCTTCATCCAGGGCTGGGGCGGCTTGCCGGTGGTCGGCACCAAGGAGCAGGTGGTCGATGCGCTGACCATGCTGTCGAAGGCCGGGCTCGACGGCGTGCTGGTGGCGTTCCCGCGCTATGAGCAGGGCATGCGCGAATTCCGCGACGTGACCTACCCGCTGCTCAAGCAGGCGGGTTTAAGGGATTTTGTATGACGCCAACTTTTTGTTTGAGCATGATCTTTTCCGAAAACCGGTACCCACTTTTCGGGATCATGCTCGCGCGTCAGTTCGCTGTTCCGCGGATCACCAGCACGCCGCGAACGATGCGAAGGCCGGCCTCGTAGCAGGCGACGTTAGCCGGCGGCTCGTAAAATTCCACAATCACCAGCGGTTGCTCGCATCGACACCGCGCGCCCCAGCTGATGCGCCCCGTCTTGTCGATCTGGCACCATTCACGCCGGTCGGGGAATGCCACCCAGGCGACACCTTTGCTGAAGCTGCTCACCGCGTCGAACCGCGGCGCGATGACGAATTTTCGTGTGGCGTCGACAAAGCCCCAGTTGCCGGTCTTCTCATCGAGCATCGCGGCGAGACCTTCGGACCAAGGCAGGCGCGGCACAAGGCGCTTTGTCAAAACATCAGGGTTTCGCGCCAGCTCCGCGACCATGGCCTTGTCGAGCGTCCGGAATCCTTCCTCGAACTCGATGCTGTATTCCCCGGTGCCGCTCGTTGTCATGGCTCTGGCGAGCCGCAGCGGTCCGAGCAGGACCGATCCGTCCTCCCCGATCACGGACCACAGTCCATTCTCGCCGATCGTGGCGATGCCACCATGGAACGCGTTGGCGTGGTCGAAGTAGCGGCCAGTGATAAGCTTGCCGTCGACCGAGACAAAGCCCCATTTGCTGTCGTGCTGGACGATCGAAGGGCCACTGCACACGAGCTTGACCCACTGGAACCCGACGTCGGGCATCGGCTGTCCGGCACCGGACATGATCGTCCAGCGGCCCTGCTCGAAGCGAAGGTGGCGGCCGTCCGGGCACTTCGGATGATCCGTCCCGAGCAATTTGGTGCCGGCCCGGTCGGTGAACAACGGCTTACTTTCGACAAACGCACCGAGCTTGGCGTTCGAATCCGAAACCGACGGCTGGATCGCGCCATCCGAGAGGATGTTGCCGTCCCGGTCGATCCGGCCCTCGCGTCCGGCCAGCCTGTAGGGAGCCCAGCCGTCGCGGAAGTAGCCGAGCCAGTCGAATTTCAGTTCGACGGCAATCTCGCCTCGTCCATTGATGGCGCCCCACCGGCGGCTCCGTTGCACGACAGCGCGATCTTCGCCGGACTGAATTTGCTGCACATGATCGAACGAGTCGTTGCCAAGGGGGCTTCCATCCTGGCGCATCAGTTGCCAGCGGGCATCCGATTTTGTGGAATCCGCCGCCCAGAACAGTCCGTCCAGGTCGTCCGACAGCGCGCGCACTTGCGGAAAAGTCGGCCGCACCACCCAAGCGCCACCGCGAGCGACGATGCCCCACTTCTTGCCATACGCATAAGGAAGCGAGCGGCTGAGGCGATCGCCGAGTGGCCTGAGCGGTCCGCCCGCTTTGCTAAACGGCGGCTCGGCGACCAGAAAGGCATCGTCCGAGATGCGGACGATCAGTCCGTGGTTCGCAGGCACGACCCATTCGCCATCCCGGTCGATGACGCCGATCCGATCGCCCAAAAGGACTTGTGCCAAACCGCCGCCAACAAGGACCAGCGCCTGACCGCGATCGAAGCTGCTCATTGCATCGTAAGCCGCCGCAACGACGAGACGGCCACTCGTGTCGATGGCGCCATATTTTCCGGCGATGCGTACCAACGCGCGGCCATCGATGAAACGATCGGCCCAATCAAACCGCGACGCGATGACGGTGTTACCGTCGCGGTCGATGTACCCGCATCGGGTGCCTTCGAACCGGCACGTCGGAATGAGCGCGTCGCCACTCTTGCGTGCCCATTTCTCAAGCGCGTCGCCCTCCGCCGCCGAGCCAAGGGGCTTGGCGAGCAGTGACTGTCCGTGACCAGCGCCCATCGTCGCGATCACGATGGCGATGCCGGCGAGCAGACGGAAGAATGCGGTCAAGGCCGAACCCTCCTGCCAGTAAAACCGGATCCGATTGCGTCAATTTTGACGTTTAAGCCCTACTTTTCCCTGACGTTGGGATTGATGGTTCAGACGATCTCGCTGGGCCGGCGGTAACCATAGCGTCGTGCGTGGCGTTTCAATGACGCCGCTATGCCAGTTGTCGGCACCAAGCAAACTGCGCTCCAAGCTGCTTGCACTCGGCAGGGATGGAACGGAATACCGACGCCGCACGTTAGGTCTTAGACGGTAGTAGCCGTTCGACCAAACATCGGAGAAATATTATGCGCACACTGAGCATCTCGGTGGCGGCAGCTACGATTCTTGCCATGAGCTCGGGCCTCGCGGTAACCCAAGCCGCACCGAACAAAAATGCCCGCGTGACCGGCACGCCACCGCACGCTAGTACCACAGGAATGTCGAATCGTTCCGCGACGGTCAACACACGTGGCGCGAACAGAAATGGCTTTTGTCCTCCCGGCCAGGCCAAAAAGCCTGGCAAGGGCAGCGCCTTCAACTGCTGACACAGCAAGCTGTCCTAGCAACCTGAAGAAGCCCCGCTTTGGCGGGGCTTCTTTGTTGTATGGCAGAGCCTGTTGCGAGCCGCGAGCCGATCGATGAATTGCCAGGCGTGCCGAGCGTCTCGGAATTCTATCCGTCGTATGGCCTGTCATCGTGGCAAGGCCTGTTCGCGCCGGCCGGGACGCCGCAATCCGTCATCGAACGGTTGCGCGCGGCGGTCAGCGAGGTGACTGCCGAGAAGGCGTTCGACGCCAGTCTTCGCGCGACGCTGTCGGGAAAATCCTATCGGTCAACGCCCGAGGCATTCGCCGCGCAAATCAAGAGCGAACGCGAGACATTCGGCGCGCTGATCAGAACCCTGAACATGAAGATTCAATAGAAATTCGGCCGCCATCCCCAACCGCTGGGGACGCGAATTTTCCAGTTTACAAATCGAACGAATAAGTGCACTAGGTTTACTATCCTATCCAACCGAGGGCGTTCTCATGAGACGTCATTTGAGCGGGGTGGGATGCGGCGCCTGCGGATTGGCCTCGTAACCCAATCCCCGGGAGGCCTCGGGTAACTGTCCCCCCTACTACGAGGGGCGCCCAGCTTTGGGTGACACGGGGACCGGATGAACGGCGGCGTAAGCCGC
>CAMDDZ010000033.1 GCA_945893145.1 Rhodoplanes serenus
CGCAGAACGCAAACGCATCAAACATGCAACTATCGCAAACCGCCGCTTGCAGCACCGACTGCAGGCCGCCTAAACTCTAACCCTGATGAGCCAGAGCCTCTCTTCTCGAAACGCCTGATCAGTCTCAAATTGCCTGACGACGGACAATCACGGCCATTAGGGGTCACTTCTGCTTTACCCCTAAGAGCAGGCATTCAACATTGGCTCGTCCATATCGGCCAAGTGACACGACCAGACTCATGCACCGCAGCAAATTGTGTCGTTCTACATAACTCCGCCGTTTCGATCTTGTGATATGCCCGACTTCACCCCGCAGCCGTAAAAGGTCGCCAATGTTTACCAGAAGCCTTGCTCCAATCTTAGCGATTGCCGTTGTCGCGCTGTTGCTGATGGCTGGCAAAACCGATGCCGTGGCCCTCAACTTGTGCAACAGGCACCAGGTGACGTTCATGCCGTTGGCGGCCGAACTCACCAAAGTTTATCGCTGCACCCAAGCGGTTTGCGTTGGCGGTATTGTCCACACCGAAGTGAAACAGATTGCCGCATATGGACAAATCAACCAGTGGCTCGTGTCGACTTCCAGTCCGACGACGTCGTATTCGGTCTCGCAACAAAACGCGATCATTCTAAATGCGAAGACGCTGGCAAACGCCAATAGGCCGGCGGGCAAGATCGTCTCCGGAATCCAGTTTTTTCGGGACTTGATCGTATCGAACTCCGCGGGTGCACATTTTGTCGGCGCCAATATTACCTATTCGCAATGCATCAAAGGGCCGCCACCCGCGTCTTAGCGGGGCGCCTGCGCCAGCCGCTTGCCGGCACGGCACCAAATGCCGGCTAGTAAAAGTTCTTGATGGGCGTCAACTCTCATACTTGACGCGGAGGGGCGGTTGGCCGACCACGCGGAGGTCCGAACGAGTGATCATGTCGGATGCCGCGCTGCGTCGAAGGCTTGCAGCAAACTGGCGCTATGGGTCAAAAGCGGAAAGGCTCAACGCGAGCAAATGTTGTCTGCTCTTGCCCCAAGAGCAGACATGGGGCGGAGGCGCTGGCACTTCCGCTAAGGGCCAGACTCCGACGTTCGATCGTGTGCAGAGACCAGATGGCGCCGGCTGCATCATGCCAACCGGCAATGCTTTCTGCGCATTAACGATCTTGCCTGAGCGGGCACTGCCGCGCGGTAAGCATGGCAACCGATGAGGTCACCGGCAGTCGAACGTGGCGGGCGTGCCGTGCGACCAATCCACGCCAACGCAAGGAGCAGCTATGTCCCGCAAGACCGCCATGACCGTTCTCGCCGCGCTCGGCCTGACGATGCTCACGACCACGACAGCCGACGCCGCGTCCTACCCCGCCTGGGCCGCGCGTGCGGCGCGCCCTTCGATCGCGGTCATCCACCGCGTTCCCCTTCGGCCCGTGCTGTTCCGCTGTCACCACGGCCATGCCGCGCGGCCGATCCCGCACGCGATGCGCAACCCCGAGCGCCGTCACGTTGGGCAAAACGCGCCGACGCCGAGGCCGTTCGTGACCCCGGCCGGCTATTATCCATCCGGTTTGCACACGCCACGCCCGCGGCCTTGCCTCGCGGGCTAGCGGACGCCGCGGATGGCTGAGCAGCGGACTCAAACTCGGACGTAAGTTTCCGTTCGAGATAAAAAAATCACGCGATTCGCGCTATCGATCGATTCGCGGCGCCTGCCAAATTTTAACAGTCGCATCGCCGCTCGCGGACGCAATCCATTTGCCGTCCGGTGAAAATCCCACGGCCCAGATCGTGCCGGTGTGTCCGGTGTAGTCCCGCACCAGAGTGGCTGTCGCGGTGTCCCAAACCCTCACGGCGCGGTCAGCGCCAGCCGAAGCAATCAGCTTGTCGTCCGGAGAAAATGCGATCGTTGTCACCTGTCCGTTTCCCGGCGTCCACCGGCGGACCACTTGCCAGCTGCTCGTATCCCAGATCGTCACATTGCCGTCCGAGTCGCCGGTCGTCGCGAGCAACGCATCGTCGGACGAAAAAATAGCGGCCATCATCCTGTTCGTGCCGGGCAGCGTTTTCACAAGCTGACCGCTCGCGACATCCCAGACCATGACTTTTTGATCGAAGCCCGCGGAGGCAACGCGCTTTCCATCCGAGGAGAACGCAACGGAATAAACCAGGTCGCTGTGGCCGGCCAATCGGCGTCCGGGCTGGTTGCCAGCCAAATCCCAGATGAAAATCATGTTGTCCTTTGCACCCGACACCAGCAACTTGCCGTCCCGCGAGAACGCGACCGCTCGCACCGGTCCCTCATGCCCCGAAAATGTTCTTAAAACCCGCTTCGTGACAGCGTCCCATATCTTGACGTCTCGGTTGTTCCCGGCCGCGATCCACTTGCCGTCCGGCGAGAACGGGGTTGTGTGCGAAGAAAGGCCGGAGATCGCAGATGCCTGCAACCGCCCGTCTGCGGTGGACCAAACAAATAGCGTTCCGTTGCCCTCGTTGGCGGCTATCAATTTGCCGTCGGGAGAGAAGGCAACCGAGATCGCTTGATCGCCCTGTACGGTCAACGTTCGCACAAGCGGCTGGGTTTGGTGGACGTAAAGGGTGTAGCCGCCCGCCACAGCGAAGGTGATCGCCGCCGCAGCGGCAATCGTCAGCCCCCACCAGCGACGGGCCGGTTGCTTCTTCTCCCACGATGCAGGAATAGCGGCGGCGGTGCTGGTTTGCGGTGTCGCAGGCTTATCGGTTTCCAACAGAGCGCGCACCGACACAACAAGCTTGGCAAAGTATCGATCCCGCGGCGGTGGAAAAGCATCGAGCCAATGCGGGGAACTGATGAAGTACTCAAGTGTCCGGTTCGGTGCGACATCTTCGATGCGTAATGGAATGAGCGGCAGTCCCTTGCTGACGGCTCGTTCGACCTCCCGCTTGATCTGTGGGGAGGCATTCGCATTGCTCGAAAAAACCAGAACAAAGACTTTGGCGCTTTCGATGGCGTCGATAATCGACTCGCCGTAATCCCGGCCGGGACTAATGTCGCGCGGCGCTATCCAGCAGCGGATGTTCTCTGCTTCGAGCGCCGAACATGCGGCATCCGCCGTGAGCTTGTCGTGGCTGGAATAACTGATGAAAACGTCGAACGGCACGCGCGCCCCTCTGGATTCAGACGAACGGAGAGACCAAACCGATCCGCTTTCTCACTTCTGCTTCAGCCCGAGCCGCAGCACCAACGCCTCGACCTTCTCCTGCTCGGCGATCATCATGTCGCGCATCTGCGCGGGCGTCGTGGTGCGCACCACCATGCCAGTGGCGTTGAGCTTGCGCATCACTTCGGAATCGTTGCCGGCCTTGACGAACTCGTCGCGGATGCGCTGCACGATCGCCGGCGGCGTGCCGGCCGGAGCGATAACGCCGAACCACATCGCCGGCATCTCTTTGACGAGGCCCGCCTCCTTCAGCGTCGGCAGGTTGGGGAATTCGCTCCAGCGGCTGTCGGCCGCAACGGCAAGCGCGCGCGCCTTCTTCTCGATCAGGAACGGCTGACCGAGCCCATACGTCGGGAACGCGAAGTCGATCCGGCCGCCGGCGAGATCGGTCATGATCGTGGTCGAGCCGCGATACTGCACCGGCTGCACCGTCACGCCGGTCGCCTCGTTGATCAGCGCGCCGAACAGATGTGGCGGCGAGCCGGGCCCCGGCGCGCCGACCGTGAGGCCGTTCGGCTTGCTCTTCCCGTAGGCGATGAACTCGGCGACGCTCTGCGGCGGGCTGTCGGCCGGCACCGTGAGCATGCTGATCATCTCGAAGAAGGTCGTGACCGGCGCAAAGCCTTTCACCGGCTCGTAGGTCGCCGCCTGTGTCGCCGGCACGTAGGCGTGCTGCAGTCCGGAGATCACCAACAGCGTGTAGCCGTCCGGCGCCGCGTTCTGCACGTAGGATGCCGCAACCGCGCCGCCCGCGCCGGTGCGGTTGTCGACCACCACGCGCTGGCCGAGGCTGCGCGACATCGCCTCGGCGAAGATGCGCGCGTTGATGTCGGTGCCACCGCCAGCGCCGAGGCCAACCACCAGCGTGATCGGCCGCTGCGGGAAGTCCTGGGCGGCGGCCGGTGAAATAAAAGCCGTGAAGGCGAAAAGCATTCCGACCAGAAACGCGTGCGCAGCCGAGAGCACAGCGCGCTCCCTCTCCCCGCGTGCGGGGAGAGGGTTGGGGTGAGGGGGCGCTTCCACATGCTCAGACTCGCGGATACGCCCCCTCACCCGGATTGCTTCGCAATCCGACCTCTCCCCGCACGCGGGGAGAGGTGAAGGACTCGCGGCTCCCATTGCATCCTCGAATTTTCGCGAGAGAATATGGCGCTTCTTGATCATCGAATACCTCATGCCGCCTTGGAGTGCGTCGGACCAAGATATTTTCGGAAATGCGCAAAGGTGCGCGTGTCCGCGACCTTCGTGGTCTCCGCATTGTAAGTGTCGGGCCGCCGGTGATTGGCAAAGGCGTGCACCATCTTGGGATAGACGAAGGGCTGGATGTTCGGATTGCCCTTGATGGCTGGCAGGATCTGGCCCTGCAACAATTCCGGCGGTGTGGTGTGATCGAGCTCGCCGAAATGCAGGATCAACGGCTTGCTGACGCCCTGCCCTTCCTTGGTGAACAGGTGGATGCGGGTGCCGTAATAGCCGACTGCCGCGTCGGCGTCGGTGCGCGACGCGGCCAGATAGGCCATGGTGCCGCCGAGGCAGAAGCCGACCACGCCGACCTTGCCGTTGCACTCCTGTCGCGCGCGTAAGGATGAAATGCAGGCCTGCATGTCCTTGACGCCGGTGTCGTAGTCGAACGCCTTGTGCAGCGCCCGGCCCTTGGCATGGCCCTCGTCGCCGTAGTCGAGATCGACGTCGCGCTCCATGCGCGAAAAGATATCGACGGCGAGCACCGCGAAGCCCTCGGCCGCATAGCGCGCCGCCATCTCGCGCAGCGGGAGATTGATGCCGAAGATTTCCGGGATCATCACCAGCCCAGGTGCGGGCGAGGACGGCGGGCGGTGGAGGAAGGCGCCGATCTGATGACCGTCGAACGATTCGACCTGCATCGCCTGACGCACGACTTTGATCATGCTTTTCCTCTGTTGTCCCGTCGCATGCCGCACCGGGGCGCAGGCTAACGGCTTGGCCGAATGGGGACAATCGGGCCGGACGCATGGCCCCATGCGCATGACAGCTGCGCCATAGGTCCATTGCCCGAACCCCCTCTCCGGGCGCAAAATGCGGCAACGAGTCCAGGGAGCGACCCCATGCACGACATCGTCATTCGCGGCGGCACCATTGTCGATGGCACCGGCAAGGCGCCCTACACCGGCGATGTGGCGATCTCGAGCGGCCAGATCGCCGCGGTCGGCGGCAAGCAGGGCCCGGCCAAGCGCGACATCAAGGCGGATGGCCGCCTGGTCACGCCCGGCTGGGTCGACGTGCACACGCACTACGACGGCCAGGCAATGTGGGACCCGCTGCTCTCGCCGTCGTGCTGGCATGGCGTCACCACCGCAATGTTCGGCAATTGCGGCGTCGGCTTCGCACCGGTGAAGAAGCACCATCGCCAGGCGCTGATGGATCTGATGGAGGGCGTCGAGGAAATCCCCAATCCGGTGCTGGCCGCCGGCCTGACCTGGGAGTGGGAGAGCTTCGGCGATTACATGAACGAGCTTGATCGCCGCGAGCGCGCCATCGACATCTGCGCGCAGATCGCGCACCTGCCGCTGCGCGTCTATGTGATGGGCGACCGCGCGGTGCGCCGCGAGGCTGCGACCCCGGACGACATCGCCGAGATGCGGAAGCTGACGGTCCAGGCGCTGCGCGACGGCGCGTTCGGCTTCACCACCTCACGAACCGATTCGCACAAGACGCCGGACGGCGAGCTGGTGCCGTCGCGCGATGCCGACGACCATGAGCTGCTCGGCATCGGCGCCGCGATGGGCATTACCGGCACCGGCGCGTTCGGCATGAACAGCGATTTCGACGACGAGGAATACGAGCTGCGCTGGATGCGGAAGTTCGCCAAGGAAACCGGCCGCCCGGTCTGGTTCCTGCTGACCGACCGCTACTCGGACCCGGAGCGCTGGCGGCGGCTGATGAAGGCCGTGCACGCGGCGCGCGCCGAAGGGCTGCAGCTCTCCGCGCAGATGGCGGGCCGGCCGATCGGCGTCATGATGGGCATCGGCACCGCGCTCAATCCATTCACGGTGCGGCCGACCTACAAGGCGATCGAGCACCTGCCGATCGAGGAGCAACGCCGGCTGCTGCGCGATCCGCAGATGCGGGCGAAGATTTTGGCGGACATTCCGTCGGAGGCCGAGATCGCCAAGCTCGCGCAGTTCCGCCAGGTGGTCACCAAGCGGTTCGACAAGTTCTTCGTCATGGGCAACCCGCCGGATTACGAACCCGGCCCGGAGAAGAGCGTCGCCGCGATCGCGCAGCGCGAGGGCCGCACGCCCGAAGAGGTGGCCTACGACTACATGCTCGAGGACGGCCAGTATCTTTACTTCCCGGTGGTCAACTACGTCACCGGCGACCACGGGCCGATCCTGGAAATGCTCAACGATCCGGCCTGCCTGCTCGGCCTCTCCGACGGCGGCGCGCATTGCACCTCGATCGTCGACGCCGGCGTGCCGACCTTCATGCTGACGCATTGGGCGCGCGATCGCGTGCGCGGGCCCAAAGTGCCGCTCGAACTGCTGGTGAAACGGCAGACCAGCGAAACCGCCGATTTCTTCGGCTTGCATGATCGCGGCCGGCTTGCGCCGGGGCTGCGTGCCGACGTCAACGTGATCGACTTCGACGGCTTGCAGGTGAAGAAGCCCGAGATCGTCCATGACATGCCGGCCAACGGGCGGCGCTTCATCCAGCGCGTCAACGGCTACGAGGCCACCATCGTGGCGGGCCAGCCGGTGTTCGAACGCGGCGAGCACACCGGCGCCCTGCCGGGCAAGCTGGTGCGCTCGGGCCAGATTGGCGCGTCGGCGCGGGAAGCGGCGGAGTAGTCTCATCTCCGGAACACGCTCTTCACCTCTCCCATAGGGAGAGGTCGGATTGCCAGAAGCGCGTTTACGCGCTGTGGCAATCCGGGTGAGGGGTTGCAAACGATCGAAAGTCCGATCCCCCTCACCCCGACCCTCTCCCCAGCGGGGAGAGGGAGCCTGCTCCCCGCATGGCAAACGCTTAACTCCCAACAGGCTTGGCTTGAAACAGGCTTGGCTTGACCAGTTGACCGCCCTCCCCGCCCGCTTCAATGTCCGGCCGCATGCCCAACCGCTACGAACTCGGTCCCAAACCGCACCTCGGCTACACCGAGAGCCGCATTGATCGCGTCGCCGAAAAACGCAACAGCGCGGACTGGCTCGCCACACAGCTCGCCGATGCGCGCGCACGCACCTATGTGATCGGCGGCGAGCTGATCGTGATGAAAAACGGCGGCGAGCTGCATGATCCCGCCTTCACGCCCGCGGAAGCGCGCGCGCTCGCAGCCGCCAACGAGACGGTGTTTCTCGGGCTCTACGATGGCGCCGCGCGCTTCGGCTTGGGCATCGCACCGGCCGCCGCCGAAGCGCTGAAGACGCGCAACGATCTTTTCGTCATCGACCTGCGCAGCATCGCGGTTCGCGGGCTCGCCGACGCCAATCATCTGCCGCCGCTCGCGGAAGCCAAGGCGCTGCTGCACTGGCACGCGCGCCATCGCTTCTGCGCGAACTGCGGCGCGCCGACCGGCGTGATGCAGGGCGGCTGGAAACGCGATTGTCCGGCCTGCAAGACCGAGCATTTCCCGCGCACCGATCCGGTGTCGATCATGCTCGCGGTGCAGGGCGACCGCTGCGTGCTCGGCCGCTCCGGCCGCTTCGCCGCCACCATGTGGTCGTGCCTCGCGGGCTTCATCGAGCCCGGCGAAGCGATCGAGGACGCGGTGCGCCGCGAAATCCTCGAGGAGGCTGGCATCAAAATCGGCCGCGTCACCTATATGGCGTCGCAGCCCTGGCCGTTCCCGACCTCGCTGATGATCGGCTGCCACGCCGAGGCGCTGACCAGCGAGATCGTCATGGACAAGGAAGAGCTGGTCGATTGCCGCTGGTTCTCCAAGGACGAGTGCGCCGCCATGCTGATGCGCACGCACCCGGACGGGCTCACCTGCCCGCCGCCGGTCGCCATCGCCCACCACATCATCCGCGCCTGGGTGGAGAGCGATCGTGCCTTCTTCTGAGGCGCCCACGGTGCTGTGCACCGGCATCGCAGTGCAGGACATCGTGTTCCGGGTCCAGGACTTTCCCGCGCCCGGCGGCAAGTGCATGACGCATGAGTTCATGACCGTGCTCGGCGGCTGCGCCGTTAATGCCGCGGTCGCGGTGGCGCGGCTGGGCGGTCGCGCCCGTTACGCAGGTCCCCTGGGCGGCAGCAACGACAACGTCAGCAACCAGCTCATCGCCGGCATGGTGGCCGAGGGGATCGACATCAGCAGCGTGGTGCGGGTCGAGGGCGCGACGGCGCCGGTGTCGGGCATCATGGTGGACGCTTCAGGCGAACGGATGATCGTCACGCACCGCGACAAACGGATCGAGAGCGCGCGCATCGCCGATCCGGACGCACTGGTGAAGGACATCACGCTCCTGCTCGCCGATAACCGCTTCCCGGATTTCGTGCGGCCGATCTGCGAGGCGGCCAAGCGGCGCGGCATCCCGATCGTGCTCGACGCCGACCGGCCGACCGTGGAGGACGATCCACTGTTCGGCATTCCGACCCACGTGATCTTTTCCTCGGAATGCCTGCGCGCCACCACCGGGCTCGACGATCTCGGCGCAGCGTTGCAACGCTTCACCGGACGCACCAAAGCGTTTCTCGCAGTCAGCGATGGGCCCAACGAGGTGCGCTACATCGCGGACGGCGCGTTGCGCACCATGCCGGTGTTCCGGGTCAAGGCGGTCGACACGCTGGCGGCGGGCGATGTGTTCCACGCCGGCTTCGCGCTGGGCTTGGCCGAGGGCCGCGACGAGCCGGCGGCGCTGCGCTTCGGCTCGGCCGCGGCCGGGCTCAAATGCACCCGCTTCGGCGGCAGCATGGGCGCACCCAACCGATTGGAAGTAGAAGAGTTTTTGCGCCGCGCTTGATTTAGAATATTATTCCTTTTATATGGCTGTCCCCTGCCTATTTTAGAAAAGACTTCTCCATGGACGCCATAGACCGCAAAATCCTCTCCGTTTTGCAGGACGATGCCTCGCTTTCAGTCGCCGAGATCGGCAGCCGCGTCGGCCTGTCGTCCACGCCCTGCTGGAAGCGAATCCAGAAGCTCGAAGCCGAGGGTGTCATCCTCAAGCGCGTCGCGCTGATCAATCAGGACAAGCTCAACCTCGGCATCACCGTGTTCGTCTCGATCGAGACCGGCGACCATTCGCAGGTCTGGCTCGGCAAGTTTGCCGAGACCGTCGGCGCCATGCCCGAGGTGATGGAATTCCACCGCATGGCGGGCGACGTCGATTACATGCTGCGCGTCGTGGTGCCCGACATCGCCGGCTACGACACGTTCTACAAGAAGCTGATCGCGACGGTTCCGCTGAAAAACGTCACCTCACGCTTTGCGATGGAGCGGATCAAATCGACGACCGCTCTGCCAATCAATTAACGGCTTACAAGAATCAGAAAGCCCGCCGCGATCCATCGGATCGGGCGGGCTTTCGATTCTCCAGAACGCGCCGGTTCAGGTCGCGCTGCGCGTCACGGTGTCGGACAGACGCGGGCGCATGTAGATCTGATCCTTCAGCGTCAGCGTGCCCGAGATCAAATAACCGATCGTCGGCTTATAGGCGTACTGCACTTCGCTCAAGATCAGCGAGGTGCTGGGGACGTTCAGCGCCGCCGGCAACGTCACAGTCGAGCCCTTGGTGCGGGCGGTGCCATTGAGCGTGTCGCTCCAGGACACCGTCGCTTTGCCGGTCGCGTCGATGCTGATGCACGAGACCACGACCTTGAGATTGGTGACCGAGTACGGCGCCATCACCGCGGACGACGCGTTGAGCGAGTTGGTCATATCGGCGTTGGTGACGTTCGACGCCTGGGACACCAAGTCCGCCACGGTGCGCGTCGTCAGCGTCACCTTGCGGTCGGCGGCGATGCCCTGCGAGAGCTCCACCGAACCGAGATAAAGCGTGACCATCAGCGGCAGCAGCATGGCGAACTCGACCGCCGACATGCCGCGCTCGTCACCCGCCAAGCGCCCAACCGGACGGCAGAAGCGCCGGGCGGTGAGGATGGTGCGATCGATCGCTGAACTCATGATGCGTTTCATGGTGCGTCTCACTGATACGGTTCGTTACGGAACGCGACGGTGGACATCAGCAGGCGCTTGCTGCCCGAAGTGTCGGCCAGGTTGAGCCCAAGCAGCGACACATAGACCGGCCACTGATACATCAGCCGAACCACCACGATGTCGCCCGGGCCGCCCGGCGTGTAGCCGAAGCTGCTGGTGTCGAAGGCGCCGCTGGTGATCGGCTTGGCGGTGCTGATGCTGGCGAACGTCGTGTAGCTCTTCACATCGACGTACATGCTGCCGGAGCAATTGAACAAGCCATAGATCTTGTTGCAGACCGCGGTTTTGAACTGGGCCTGGTTATAGCCCTGGGTCTGCGCCTGGCCGGTCATGATCAACCGGGCGCTGTCGTAGGCGGCCGTCTCCAGCGCCTGACCGGCGAAGAACACGATCGCGGTTTCCATGATGGCGAAGACGACCGCCAGGAACGGCGCCGCGATCAGGCCGAATTCAACCGCAGCCGAGCCGTCCTTATCGCGGAACAGACGACGCGCCGCCGTATATCCGCAAACCCGCTTCATGCCGCTGACAAGCTTCGTTCGCATATTACCGTGCATGGCCAAGCACCCGATCTCCGGCGTCGTGAATGCGCCGATGAGTGCTGGGTTCTAGCAAAGACGTGTTTGCGAAATATTGTAGCCATCGCACGCAATCGTGCGGGTTGTGTTGACCGGCTGCTAACCAAGTTCGCCAGCGCTTGGCGCAATTTGCGGCTTGCGCCGGAACCGCCGGCCGCCAGTCTCTATTAGTACAGAGGGCCTAGCGCGAAGCCGCCGCGGCCTGCGTGCCCTGCGCCTGCAGGTTCAGGGTGCCGGTCTGGGTCAGCGTGGTGGTGAAGTAAGCCGCCGAGTCGCCGAGCACGATGCGGCGCTCGCAATTCGGCATACAGCTATAAGACTCGCGCTCAACGCCGCGAAACACCACGACGACCTGATCGCGCGGGCCTTGTACCGCGACCTTATGATCCATCAGCACGGCGCCGGTGCGATCGAGCGCCATCACATTGGTGGTGCCATAGCCCTTGCCGGTGACCACCAAAATGCCGCCCGGCTGTACCGAAACGTCGGCGACAAGAGGATTGCCCACCACCAGCGTCGCCGTCTGCGGCGGAAGCCGCAGCAGCTTGGCTTCATCGAGATAGACCAGGATGGGCTCTTTTGCCGGCGGGGTGGGACTGGCCGCCAGCGCTGCGCGCTCCGGCGTGCTCGCTGCAAGTAAAAGGGCCACAAGCGGCAAGGCCATCGATAGCCTCGCACGGCGAACGCAATACGCAACCAACGCCATCGCAACTCTCCGCACGCCTTTACAGGTACACACTCGACGGCCTGAACGAACGCAGCCGCCGTCACCGCAACACACCAGCGATTTGACGAGAAAATGGTGAATGAACTGCAAAGGCCAGCGGCCGGTGCCGGATTGGTTGAGAAAATGGCAATCGCACACAAGACCGCCGCATCACATCGGTCGGTGCGGCTCGTTTGCGCCGGCGCGCGGCGCAGCGATCAATTTTTCCTCAGCACTTGTTCTCTAGCGTCCGCGCTAGCGTCGCATTCCACGTTTCCTTTCACGTGTTTCCGATACGTATTTTTTAACCACGATTGCGATCGCCGCCGAAGCGTCGTGTTTCTCCGGTCGAATTAACCTCGCCGCAAGATGGGCTTGTTAGGTTCCCGCATGGTCCGGATCGGCCGGCCATAACGGCCGCTAGGGCCAGCTCAGACAGCCACGTGTGGACCTTTAAGGAGCCTAAAATGAAGAACCTCGTTTCGCGTTTTGTGAAGGATGAGTCCGGTGCGACCGCCATCGAGTATGGCCTGATCGCTGCGGGCATCTCGGTTGCCATTATCGCCGTCGTGCAGGGCCTCGGCTCCAAGCTGAAGACCACCTTCACGTCGGTTCAGAACGCCCTCAACTAAGCGCGTTCTACCAGACAGGTACGGAAGGCTCCGGCAGTGTCCGGAGCCTTTTCGTTTTTGCCGCCCCGCACCACGCGGCGAAGCCGCGAATTACCGACAATAATCCGGCTAAATCCGAGAGTTCCCCGTTACACCTATTTCAACTTTGACACTTAGGTTCCGCCTGCTCCCGGCAATTGCCGGACAACACAGAAGTCAGAAAAGCCAGGCAGGAGAAAACCACATGTCCATGTTCCTTCGCTTCATTCGTGACGAAAAGGGCGCCACCGCCATCGAGTACGGCCTGATTGCGGCCGGCATTTCGGTGGCGATCATTGCGGTCGTCCAGGGCCTCGGGTCCAAGCTCAACACCACGTTCACGTCGGTACAGAACGCGCTGAACTAAATCGCGTTCCCGCCGCCGTAAGCGCGTTCACGCGCGTCCGCCAGCGCGTTTACGCGCGTCTTTGACGCGCTATGGACGCGCTATGGGCGGCGATCCTTGCGACCGCACCGGCGGGGGCCGCACGCCCCGGCCGGTGCGGTTCGCTTTTTAACGAAGCCGAAAGGCGATATTAAACTCCGCGTCGTATGAGCGTCGGTTGATGACCGATGCAATCCGGCTCCTGCTGTTTCCCGCGCTGATGGCTTTTGCAGCCTCCAGCGACCTTTTCTCTATGACCATCTCCAACCGAGTATCGCTGCTGCTGGTGGTTGGATTTTTTACGCTCGCGTTCTGGAGCGGCATGACCCCGATGGACGTGCTGTATCACGTGGGCGCAGCCTTCGCGGTGTTGACCGTCACGTTCACGTTCTTCGCGCGCGGCTGGATTGGCGGCGGCGATGCCAAGCTTGCGGCCGCGACCGCGCTTTGGCTCGGCTTCGATTTTCTGTTGCCTTATGTGCTCTACGCCTCGATTTTCGGCGGCATCCTGACGTTTGCGGTGATCCGCTTCCGGATCATGCCGCTGCCGGAATGGCTCGGAAAACACGATTGGGTCCGGCGTCTGCACCGCCTCGACGCCGGCGTGCCCTATGGCATCGCGCTCGCCGCTGCGGCGCTGCTGATCTATCCGGACACCGCCTGGATGCGGCTCGGCTAGAGTCTGGTCCGATTCACGTGAATCGGACCAGACTCTAGCGTCTTGTTTGAGCATGATCTTTGCCGAAAACCGGTTCCCACTTTTCGGGATCATGCTCTAAGCCGCGAATTCATCGAACGGCTTATTCGGCAAGCGCGCGATGCGGCGCGGCAGCGTCCTGTTTACTCCGGTTGGGCCGGCAACGCATTTTTAACCGCATTTGGATACGGCCCGTTAACCACGAATTGACCTTTAGCTGTTGAAATCCATAAGCGCGAACACAGGCACCAAAGTGCGTCACTAGGTGAGCCAAGACGGCCTGTTCGGCCGTTATGTCCCGTAGCAGAGTGAGTGAAGCGTTATGAAAGCTGCGCGTCTTGTTGTGCTGGGTGTCGCTCTTCTTGCAGGCGGCATTGCCGCCTTTCTGGTCGCCGGTGGCGAGGACGAGAAGAAAGAGGTTGTGGCGGCACCGCCACCGCCCGTCGTCAAATTCGAAACCGTCGATGTGCTGATCGCCAATCGCGACATCGGCATGGGCGTTGCGGTTTCGCCCCAGGATCTCGATTGGCAGGCATGGCCGGCGGCCACAACCGGCCCCAGCTACGTGACCCGAAGGGACCGGCCCAGCGCCATCGAGGACTTTACGGGGTCCATCACGCGCGCGCCATTCACGGCCGGCGAGCCGATCCGCGAAGCCAAGCTGATCAAGGCGAACGGCGCCGCCGGTTTCATGGCCGCCATCCTGCCGTCTGGCATGCGGGCAGTTTCGACTGAAATCTCCCCGGAAACCGGCGCCGGCGGCTTTATCCTGCCGAACGATCGCGTCGATGTGATCCTGACCAAGCGCCCCAATCGCGACGCCGCCGACAAGCAAGGCGAAACCGCCAACAGCGAAACGATCCTGATCAACGTGCGCGTCCTCGCCATCGACCAGACGGTCGAGGAGAAGGGCGGTCAGCGCGTGGTGGTCGGCAAGACCGCCACCCTAGAGCTTCTGCCGCGCCAGGCTGAGACGCTCGCGCTCTCCCGCCAGCTCGGCGTGCTGTCGCTTGCGCTGCGGAGCCTGCTCGACGCCAGTAAAACCGAGCCTGTCGCGGATGACAAGAACGAGCGCAAGACCGGCATCAACACTGTTCGTTACGGCGCAAGCACCACATCGAAATGAATTTTCAAAGGGGTCACCGCATGACGAAAGCGACGCTCATCCGCACCGCAGCTTTGGCGGCGCTACTCGTCACGTCCGGACTCCTCGCCGCCGCACCAACCCTGGCGGCCGAGCCGCCGATCCCGCAGCGCGGCACGGCGATCTCCGTCACCGGCGACGCCGCGACGCAGTTCATCCCGCTCGGCGTCGGCAAAAGCGTGGTGATCGATCTGCCGCGCGACGCCAAAGACGTGCTGGTGGCCGACCCCAAGATCGCCAACGCGGTCGTGCGCACCTCGCGCCGCGCCTATTTGATCGGCGTCGCGCTCGGACAGACCAACGTATTTTTCTTCGACGCCGAGGGCCGGCAAATCGCGGGCTTCGACATCGCAGTGACCCGCGATCTTCAAGGCATGCGCACCGCGCTCAAGCGCCTGCTGCCCGATTCCGACATCAAAGTGGACGGTATGGCCGACGGCGTGATGATTTCAGGCTCGGTCGGCAGTCCCTCAGAATCACAGCAGGCCTACGATCTCGCTGTTCGTCTGGCCGGCGACGTCACCAAGGTGGTCAATGCCATCTCGGTCCGCGGCCGCGATCAGGTGATGCTCAAGGTGACGGTCGCCGAGGTTCAGCGCGACGTCATCAAGCAGCTCGGCATCGATCTCAGCGGCGCGCTGACGCGCGGCACCACCGTGCTCGACTTCAACAACGCCAACCCGTTTCCGGTGCTCGGTCAGGCGCTGGTGAATTCCAACACGGTCACCGGCACCTGGAACGCCGTCAGCGCGACACTGCGCGCGATGGAACGCGCGGGCATCATTCGCACGCTGGCCGAGCCGAACCTCACCGCGATCTCGGGTGAAACCGCGAACTTCCTCGCGGGCGGCGAATTCCCAATTCCCGCAGGCTTCACCTGCGACCCGACGACCCGCAACTGTCAAACCCAGATCCAGTTCAAGAAGTTTGGCGTGGGCTTGAACTTTACGCCGGTGGTGCTGTCCGAGGGCCGCATCAGCCTCAAGGTGCTGACCGAAGTATCCGAGCTGTCGAACGAAAACGCGCTCACCCTGGTGCAGTCGATCAGCTCGAGCCAGACCACCACCCTGACCATCCCGTCGATCAAGACCCGCCGGGCGGAAACCACCGTCGAAATTCCCTCCGGCGGCGCGCTCGCCATGGCGGGCATGATCCAGGAGCAGACCAAGCAGCAGATCAACGGCATGCCGGGCCTGATGAACGTCCCGGTGCTCGGTCAGCTGTTCAAAAGCCGCGACTACATCAACCGCCAGAGCGAACTGGTGGTGATCGTCACGCCTTACATCGTACGCGCGGTGGCGCAGAAGGACCTGTCGAAGCCCGACGACGGCTTCGCCGACGCATCCGATATGTCGTCCAGTCTGCTCGGCCGCCTCAACCGCCTCTACGGCACGCCCGGCGCCACCAACCCGCAGCAGACCTATCGCGGCAACTACGGCTTCATTCTCGATTGATGGACGCGACCAGGAGACGATCGATGCACTGTCAACACATGGCGATCGCAAGCCGTCGCGCGGCCCGAGGCCTCGCGTTACGGGGTCTGCTGATCGCCGGCATCGCGGTCACGGTTGCGGGCTGCAACACGACCGCGAAGGACACCACCGGGAGCGTCCCGAACGACTACCGCCAGCGCCATCCGATCGCGCTGAAGGAAGGAACGCGCTCGCTCGAAATCTTCGTCGGCTCCGGCCGCGGCGGTCTCACGCCGACGCAGCGCGCGGAGGTGCTCGCCTTCGCCCAGAACTGGCAGCGCGAGGGCACCGGCGGTCTGGTCATCGACCGGCCGGTTGGCTCGCCGAACGAGCGCGCCGCCATGGATACGTTGCGGCAAGTGGTTTCGATCCTGCAGGCTGCGGGCATCCCGAGTTACGGCATCGCCGTGCGCCCCTATCAGCCGCCGGGCAATAAGCTGGCGACGATACGGCTCAATCACCCGCAGATCGTCGCCCAGGCCGGTCCCTGTGGCCTGTGGCCGGAGGACCTCGGCCCTACCTACGACCCGTCGCACTACGAGAACAAGCCGTACTGGAATCTTGGCTGCGCGACGCAACGCAATCTCGCGTCCCAAGTCGCCAGCCCGGCCGACCTGGCGCAGCCGCGTGCGGAAGCGCCGGTCTATACCGCCAAGCGCACCTTCGGCACCGACAAGTGGCGCAGGGGTGAGAGCCCGGCGACGGTTTATCCGGATACCCAGAAGGGCGCGATCAGCGATTTGGGCAAATGATCAGACAAGCACTGCAAAACGACGGGCCTGCAAGCATCCCGGCCGAGGCCGCGCCGCGCGACGAGCATATCGCGCCGGCGCCCCGCGTCTCGATCCAGGCATTTTGCGAAACGGTGGAAACCGCGGCCGCGATCCAATCCGCCGGCGAGGATCGCCGGCTGGGCAAGGCCCATCTCAAGATTCAGATGGGCGGCGTCACCGCCGCGATCGAAGCCTATCGCGGCTCGCCGACGCCGAACGTGATCGTGCTTGAAGCGGAAGGCCGCAACGAAAACATCCTCAATGGCCTCGATTCGCTTGCCGAATCCTGCGACGCCGGCACGCGCGTGGTGGTGATCGGCCGCCACAACGACGTCGTGCTTTACCGTGAGCTGATCCGGCGCGGCGTCAGCGACTACCTGATCGGGCCGGTTTCGACGCTCGATATCGTGCGCTCGATCTGCGGGCTGTTCACCCAGCCGGATGCCAAGCCGGTCGGCCGCATCATCGCGGTCGTCGGCGCCAAGGGCGGCGTCGGCGCCTCGACCATCGCGCACAACGTCGCCTGGTCGGCGGCGCGCGACCTGTCGCTCGATTCCGTGGTGACCGATCTCGATCTTGCCTTCGGCACCGCCGGCCTCGACTACAACCAGGATCCGCCGCAGGGCATCGCCGACGCGGTGTTCTCGCCGGATCGCATCGACACGGCGTTCGTCGATCGCCTGCTGTCGAAATGCACCGATCACCTAAGCCTGTTGGCTGCGCCGGCGACGCTCGAGCGGGTCTATGACTTCGGCTCCGAGGCGTTCGATGCGATTTTCGATTCGCTGCGCGCCACCATGCCCTGCATCGTGCTCGATGTGCCTCACATCTGGGCCGCCTGGACGCAGCGCACGCTGGTGAGCGCCGATGACATTCTGATTGTCGCGGCACCCGACCTGGCCAACCTGCGCAACGCCAAGAACCTGTTCGATTTCCTCAAAGCCGCGCGGGTAAACGACCATCGGCCGCACTACTGCCTCAACCTGGTCGGCGTGCCGAAACGGCCGGAGATCAAGCCGGCCGACTTCGCCAAGGCGCTGGAGGACGAGCCGCTGGCCGTCATTCCGTTCGAACCGCAGCTTTTCGGCACCGCCTCCAACAATGGCCAGATGATCGCCGAGGTTTCCGCCAATCATCGCACCGCCGAAACCTTCCGGCAGCTCGCCCAAATGTTGACCGGTCGCGCCGAGACGAAAAAACCGCGATCCAATTCACTCTTTGCAAAGCTACTCAAACGATAAGGCTGAGACGAAGCAAAGCCTTGGACGAAAGAAGAAGCTGAACCGTGTTCGGTAAGCGCAGCACCTCAGATGCCCGGCCCGCGCCGATGCCCCAAGGGGCTCCGGCCGCGGCGCCCGCACGCGCGCCGACGCCAGCCGCGCCCGCACCAGCCGCGAAGCCAGCGACGATCAAGCCTGGGTCCGAAGCCGGCCGTACGCCCTTCCCGTCCGCCGGCCTCGGCGCGCCACTGGTCTCAGCGCCGGCCTCACCGGCGCGCATTTCAAGCCCGCCGCCGCCCAGCATGGCGACCGACGCGCGGCGTTCGGAGAGCTATTACGAAACCAAAGGCACTGTCTTTGGCGCCCTGATCGAAGCCATCGACCTGGCGCAGCTCGCGCGGCTCGACGCCGACGCAGCGCGCGAGGAAATCCGCGACATCGTCAACGAGATCATCGCGATCAAGAACATCGTGATGTCGATCTCCGAGCAGGAAGAGCTGCTCGACGATATCTGCAACGACGTGCTGGGCTATGGTCCGCTCGAGCCGCTGCTGGCGCGCGACGACATCGCCGACATCATGGTGAACAGCGCCGGCACAGTCTACATCGAAGTCGCCGGCAAGATTCAGAAGACCGGCATCCGCTTTCGCGACAATCAGCAGCTGCTCAACATCTGCCAGCGCATCGTCAGCCAGGTCGGCCGCCGCGTCGATGAATCGTCCCCAATTTGCGACGCGCGCTTGCCGGACGGCTCCCGCGTCAACGTCATCGTGCAGCCGCTCGCGCTCGATGGCCCCGCGCTCACCATCCGCAAATTCAAGAAAGACAAGCTCACCCTCGACCAGTTGGTGCGCTTCGGCTCGATCACACCGGAAGGCGGCGAGATCCTGAAAGTGCTTGGCCGCTGCCGGGTCAACACCATCGTGTCGGGCGGCACCGGTTCGGGCAAAACCACGCTGCTGAACTGTTTGACGCAATTCATCGACGACGACGAACGCATCATCACCTGCGAAGATGCGGCCGAGCTTCAACTGCAGCAGCCGCACGTGGTGCGTCTGGAAACGCGGCCGCCCAACATCGAGGGCGAAGGCCAGATCACCATGCGCGATCTGGTCAAGAACTGCCTGCGTATGCGCCCGGAACGGATCATCGTCGGCGAGGTGCGCGGACCCGAAGCGTTCGACTTGCTGCAAGCGATGAACACCGGCCATGACGGCTCGATGGGCACGCTGCACGCCAACTCGCCGCGCGAGGCGCTATCCCGTATCGAATCGATGATCACCATGGGCGGCTATTCGCTGCCATCCAAGACCATCCGCGAGATGATCATCTCGTCGGTCGACGTCGTGGTGCAGGCCGCGCGCTTGCGCGATGGCTCGCGCAAGATCACCCACATTACCGAGGTGATCGGCATGGAAGGCGACGTCATCATCACTCAGGACCTGTTTGTCTATGAGCTTGCGGGCGAAGACGCCCAGGGCAACCTGATCGGCAAGCACAAATCGACCGGCATCGGCCGGCCGAAATTCTGGGATCGCGCGCGCTACTACGGCGAGGAAAAGCGGCTCGCGGCCGCACTCGACGCTTCCGAGGTCGCAAGCGAACCGGTCCGCTGAGGCACGACTGTCATGAAAATGCAGACGCTCGCCTTGTTCTCCCTGGTGTCGGTCGCGATGGGCGGCGTGGCCTGGGTGTTCATCTATCCTTTGCTCTCGGGTGAACGTCAGGCCGAGAAGCGCCGCGAAAGCGTGGCCAAGGCGGATCCGACGAAACGCGCGGCTGCCAGCAGCAAGCCGCAAAAGACCCGCCGCGAGCAGGTCGAGGAAACCCTGAAAGAACTCGACGTTCGCAACAAAAAGCCGAAGAACCCGCCGCTCTCGATGAAGATCGCCCAGGCGGGACTGACCTGGTCCAAACAACGCTACATGGTGACGTCGGGTCTCATCGGACTTGCCCTTTTTCTGGTCATCTTCGTGATGAGCGGCTCGATCCTGCCGGCTGCAGCGGCTGGCTTCGTGGGCGCATTCGGCATTCCGATGTGGATGTTGTCGTTCCTCAAGAAGCGCCGCGAGAAACTCTTTCTCCATACGTTTCCTGACGCGGTCGATGTCATCGTGCGCGGCATCAAATCCGGCCTGCCGCTATTGGACAGCCTGAAGATCATCGCGACTGACGCGCCGGAGCCGTCGAAAAGCGAGTTCAAGGCGATCGTCGAGACCCAGACGATCGGTATCCCGCTCGGCGAAGCCTGTGCGAAGCTCTACGAGCGGATGCCTGTCCCGGAAGCCAACTTCTTCGGCATCGTCATTTCGATTCAGCAAAAAGCCGGCGGCAACCTCTCCGAGGCGCTGGGCAACCTGTCGCGCGTGTTGCGCGACCGCAAAAAAATGAAGGCGAAGATCCAGGCGATGTCGATGGAGGCCAAGGCCTCCGGCATGATCATCGGATGTCTGCCGGTCGCGGTGGGATTCCTCGTCTATCTCACCAGCCCGGACTACATCGAGCTGCTTTGGACCGAGAACCTCGGCCGGATCATGCTGGCCTGCAGCGCGGTCTGGATGTCGATCGGCGTCTTCGTCATGAAGCAAATGATCAACTTCGACTTCTGAGTCCATTCCATGCTTTGGATGTTCGAGTGGCTGCAAAACACCAAGAACCTCACCGCCCTCTTCGCGGCGGTGGCGGCTATTGCCACCGTATTCACGCTGGCGATGCCGCTGCTCTCGTCCGACACGCTGTCAAAGAGAATGAACGCGGTCGCGCTTGAACGCGAGAAAATTCGCGCGCGCGAACGCGAGCGGCTGGCGCGCGGCTCGGAGAAGATCTCGCTGCGGCAATCGCCCAAGCAGTACATGCAAAAGGTGGTCGAGCAGTTCAACCTCACCAAATGGCTGGCGCAGGAGGAGGCGCGCGAAAAGCTCGTGCAGGCTGGCTTCCGCGGCCAGGCGCCTTACGTCGCGTTCCTGTTCTTCCGCATGATCACACCGGTCGTCATGTTCGTGACGGCGCTGTTCTACATGTTCCTGGTGCTCGAACTGGATCAGCCCTGGGCCGTCAAGGTCGTGGTGTGCCTGGTCGCTGCCTACGCGGGCATGCATCTGCCGTATCTGTTTCTGAAAAACCGGATCAGCAAGCGCCAGCTCTCGATCCGGCGCGCATTCCCCGATGCGCTCGACCTGCTGCTGATCTGCGTCGAGGCCGGCATGTCGGTCGAGGCGGCCTTCAAGAAGGTCAGCGTGGAGATCGGCACGCAGTCGATCGCGCTCGCCGAGGAATTGACGCTGACCACCGCCGAATTGTCCTACTTGCAAGACCGCAAGATGGCCTATGAGAACCTCGCCAAGCGCACCGGCCTCGAAGGCGTGAAATCGGTCTGCGTCGCGCTCCAGCAAGCCGAGCGCTACGGCACGCCGCTCGGTCAGACGCTGCGGGTGATGTCGCAGGAAAATCGCGACATGCGCATGTCGGAGGCCGAGAAGAAGGCGGCGGCGCTGCCGCCCAAGCTCACCGTGCCGATGATCCTGTTCTTCCTGCCGGTACTGTTTGTGGTCATTCTCGGACCCGCCGCCATCCGCGTGATGGCGTCGCAGGACACGTCATCCAGCACGCCGCTGGTGCAGCCTAAATAGCCGGACCGCTCTCAGAGAATGACGTTTAGGAGCCGGCTGTTAGGAGCCGGTTGAGGGCGCGAGCGGCGAAGCGCGCTTGTTGCGCTTCCAGTCGTTCTGCTGCGCCAGCATCTTGCGCAGGATGGCGACATTGGCGGCGGCCTCGTCGGGCGAAAGATCGCCGCGCGCGATCGTCTCGGCCTCCGGGAAGCGGCCTTGCAATCCGACCACCAGCGCGAGATTCTGCCGGACCTTCTGGTCCGATGACTTTTCGGCGGCGCGCCGCAGCGTCGCTTCCGCCTTCGGAAGGTTTTTCGACAGCGCGTAGGACAGGCCAAGGTTCGAAAGCACCGAAGGTTCGTCAGGCACCAGGCGGAGCGCGCTGGCGTAGTACCGCTGCGCCTCCGCATGACGGCCCATCTGATCGAACACCGCGCCCTGAACCGACAAAATGCGCCAGTCGGGCTGATCGGGCGAATGGGCGCGGTTGAGCACGTCGAGCGCCTGCTCAAAGTTGCGATTGTCGGCGAGCGCCCGGCCATAGGCGCCAAGCAGCGCCTTGTTCTGCGGATTGTGGATCGAAGCCTGTTCGAGCACGGCGGCGGCCTGCGCACGCTGGCCGATCTGCCGCAGCGCCTGGGCGTATTGCATGGCGGCGTTGGCATCGCCCGGGTTGGCGCGATACTGCGCGCCATAGGTCTCCATATCGCGCCGCCATTCGGCCTCGGTGCGCACCGTCGAAGGCGTCGCGATCGAACCTGTGGTGTCCGCGGCAACCGGCGCGAGCGTGGGCGTGGCAGTAGTGGTCGAGCAGCCGGCCACCGCCGCGGCCAAGACGGCCGCAAGCCCAACGGAAGCGAGGAGGCGCGCGGAGGAACGTTGCATCGAACGCAAGACCTCACGGGGCCGATCGAGACGTCAGCCCGCAGACGCCGAGCAATAAATGGTTAACCCTAATGACTGGTTAACCCAGCAATGGCCTGGGTTTGCGGGGCTTGGGCAGCGCCAGGCGCGCTTGTTGGCCGAAAGCCGTCATGACATGCTTTCCGCCGGGATGAACGGGAGAATCGCCATGATCGGCCGCGCCACCGCCTTCGCCGCCGTCTCGGCCCTGCTGGCCGCGTTGGCGACGCCGGCCGCGGCCGACCGGCTGGACGACGTCAAGGCGCGCGGCAAGCTGATCGTCGGCGTGAGCGACACCACCCCGCCGTTCAGCTTCAAGAAGCCCGGCGACACCAACGTGATCGGCTACGACATCGACATCGTGAATGCGGTGGGCAAGCGCCTCGGGCTCGGGGTCGAGACCCTATCGCTGTCGAGTGCGGAACGCATTCCGCTGATTCAGCAGGGCAAAATCGACTTCGCCGCCACGTCGATGACCCGGACGCCGGCCCGGCTGAAGGACATCGACTTCAGCTTGATCTATTTCGTCACGCCACATGCCGTGATCGTCAAGAAATCGAGCGGCATCACCTCGGTTCATCAACTCGCGGGCAAAAAGGCCTCGTCGGCCTCGACCTCGACCGCCGGCGACAATCTGAAAGAAGCCGAGCCCAAGGTCGAGCTCGTCTATGTGCGCGACTATTCCATCGCGTTCGCGATGCTGAAGGATGGCCAGGTCGATGCCTTCCCGACTGACGAGAGCGTGCTGCGCGCCATCGTGCAGCAAGATGGCCATCCGGGCGACTATCTGTTCCTCACCGACTTCACCAAGTCGCGCAACGTCGGCTTCGCGATGAAGAAGGACGAGCCGCGCTTTAAAGAAGCAATCAACAAGGCGCTGCTCGACGTCGAGACTTCCGGCGACGCGACTAAGATTTTCGAAGCCTGGTTCGGCCCGAAATCGCAGGAACCGATGGCGCGCAAGTTCAAAATCCAGGCTGATTGAGTCCCATGCATCCAAGCCTCGTTGCGCGCAGCAAGGCGTCACGGCCAATCTGGTTCGTGACGCAAGCGACCTTTGCCAAAGTCCGCGCGGGCCTCGGCGCGCGCGACAGCGCCTTCATCAAGGCCGCGGACTATGAGCCCAAGCCCGGCCGCCACCTGCTGCTGCCATCGGGCGGCGTGCTGTTCGGGCTCGAAAGCGGCAAGGCGGCGCCCAACCCGTTCCTGCCGGGGCTGTTGCCCGGCGTGCTGCCGGCCGGCGCCTATCGCTTCGCTAATGCGCCGCACGATCCGCGTCTCGCCACGCTGGCGTTTGCGCTCGGCAGCTACCGCTTCACGCGGTATCGCAAAGCCGAACCGAAATCCTTGCGGCTTGTCGTGCCCGAGGATGTCGATGGCGATGAGGTCACGCGCATCGCCGAGGGCGTAACGCTGGCGCGCGATCTCATCAACACGCCGGCGAACGATTTGGGCCCAGCCGAACTCGAAGCCGCCGCGCGCACACTCGCCAAGCAGCACGGCGCCAAGGTCCGCAGCATCGTCGGCAACGCGCTGCTGAAAGAGAACTTCCCGCTGATCCATGCGGTTGGCCGAGCCGCCGACCCGGCCCGCGCGCCGCGCCTGGTCGAGCTGCGCTGGGGCAAGGCAGGCGATCCCAAGGTGACGCTGGTCGGCAAGGGCGTCGTGTTCGACACCGGCGGGCTCGATCTCAAGCCCGAAAGCGCCATGCTGATCATGAAAAAAGACATGGGCGGGGCTGCGACCGTGCTGGCGCTCGCCCACATGATCATGGGTCACGGGCTGAAGATCGCGCTGCGCGTGCTGATCCCCGCGGTGGAGAATTCGGTATCCGGCGACGCGTTCCGGCCGCTCGACGTTTATCCGTCCCGCAAAGGCCTCAACGTCGAGATCGGCAACACCGACGCCGAGGGCCGCCTGATCCTCGCCGATGCGCTGGCGCTCGCCGACGAGGACACGCCGGACCTGCTGATCGACATGGGCACGCTAACCGGCGCCGCTCGCGTCGCGCTCGGACCTGAGCTGCCGCCCTACTACACCGACGACGAGGCGCTCGCCGCCGAGGTGGCGCAGCACGCCGCGGCCGAGAACGATCCGCTGTGGCGGCTGCCATTATGGATGCGGTACGACCAGAACATCGACTCCAAGATCGCGGACGTGAACAACGTCGCGGCCGGCGGTATGGCGGGCTCTATCATCTGCGCGCTGTTCCTCAAGCGCTTCGTTTCCGCGGCGAAAAGCTGGCTGCACTTCGATATCTATGCCTGGACGCCGGCCGCGAAACCTGCCCGCCCCGAAGGCGGCGAATGCCAGGCCGCACGTGCCCTCTACGCGCTCCTGAAACAGCGCTATAGCTAACCCACCGATGTTCACCACCACCAAAGATAAAGCGCTGCTCACCACCACGACCGGCGCGCTGCCGCGCCCAAGCTGGTACACCGCCAACCTGCGCGGCCTGCCGCTGTCGCAGGGCTTCTCGCAGCAAGCCTATCGCGAGCAACATTTCGATTGTCTCGCCTGCCATGTGGCGAGCCAGCACCGCGCCGGCATCGATATTTACGTCGATGGCGATGCGCGGCTCGACGATGACGTGGCGGGCCGCAGTTGGGTGAGCTACGCCACCGAGCGCATCGCCGGCATCGGCGCTCCGCGCGTCGAGATGCCGCCCGCCCATTTTATGGCTGACAAGGGGCCGGGCGATCTGATGTGGGAGGTGATCGAGACCCGCATGACGCCGCCAGTCGAAGGCCGGATCGGCGCCACGTCGTTGCAGCTCGATCGCGCCTACAAGGCCATCGCGCCGATGACCGACCGGCCGGTGAAGATCGGCTCGATCTCGGCGCAGATTCTGGCGCTCATGCTGACCGACGAGCACTACAAGGACCGCCTGCAATTGCTCATGGACCTGTCGGCAGCGCTCAATCGCGAATACCACGCGCTGGCCGATTGCGGCGCGCCGCTGCTGCAGGTCGAGGAGCCCGCGATCCATCAGGTGATCGCCGACCCGAACCAGCGCATCAAGGCGGATCAGTGGGTCGAGGCCTTCAACGCCGAGGTCAAAGGCCTGCGCAGCAAATGCGAGGTGTGGTGTCACACCTGCTGGGGCAGCCCCGCGGCGCAGCGCGTCGCCAGCAAGGACCAATCCTACAAGGCGGCCCTGCCCTATCTGGACCGGCTCGACGTGGACGTTCTGACTTTCGAAGGCGCGTACAACCGGGGCATGGATTTCGAAGCCATCGGCAAGACGGTTTCGAAGAGCAAGAGGATCGCGCTCGGCGTCATCAGCCACCGCACCTTGCAGGTCGAGCGGCCCGAAGAGGTCGCCGAGTTGATCCGCCTTGCGCTCAAGCACATCGAGCCGGAGCGGCTCATCCTGACCAGCGACTGCGGCTTCGGCCGCCAGTCGATGAGCCGCATGCACGCCTACTACAAGATGGTCGCGCTGGTGCGCGGCACCAACATCGTCCGCAAAGAGCTTGGCCTGCCCGAGGCCTATATCCCCGGCGCCGACACGCAATTGTCGATGGTGCCGATTCCGAAAGGCTGACAGTGGCCGACCTCGACCCACGTGTGACTCCCGCCCGCCCCGATCTTGCGTCCGCGAAGCTGCGCGGCAAGGTCAAGGCTGCCCGCTTCGCCGATGGGGTGGCGCAGGAGGTGATTGCCGGCATTGCTCCGCTGCGGAAAGATCCGGCGCACGACGCGCCGCTGCTGACCGAAGCGCTGCGCGGCGAGCGCGTTACGGTCTATGAGAGCGATGAAGAAGGCTGGGCTTGGGGTCAACTCGCCCGTGATGGCTATGTCGGGTACCTGCCCGCGGCAGCGCTGCTGGCGCCAGGCGCTGCGCCGACCCACAAGGTTGCGGCACTGCGCACCTTCGTGTTCCCGGGACCGTCAATCAAACTGCCGCCGATGGACGCGCTGCCGCTTGGCGCGGAGATCGCCGTCACGGGCGCGCAGGACACCTTCACTGTTACCGACACGGGCGGTTATCTGCCGAGCCGCCACCTCGTGCCGCTTGATGCAACTGAACCGGATTTCGTCGCAGTCGCTGAACGCTTCGCAGGCGTGCCGTATCTCTGGGGCGGCAAGACCAGTCTCGGCCTCGATTGCTCGGGGCTGGTGCAGGTCGCGCTGCAAGCCGCCGGCGTCACGTGCCCGCGCGACAGCGACATGCAGGAAAAGGCGCTCGGCAAGCCTTCGAGCCTCGCCGGCCTGCAGCGCGGCGATCTGGTGTTCTGGAAGGGCCACGTCGCCATCGCGCTCGGCCGCAACAGCATGATCCACGCCAACGCGCATCACATGGCGGTGGCGGTCGAACCCGCCGCCGACGCCATCGGGCGGATCGCCGCTTCCGGCAGCCAGGTCACCAGCGTGAGGCGGCTGAAATGAAACGGCACGTCCTGCTCGCGCTCTGCGCTCTGCTGTGCGCGAGCACCGCGCACGCCGAGGACTATCCGGCGAAATCGATCCGCCTGATCGTGCCGTTCGCGGCCGGCGGCGCCGTGGGCGCGGTCGCGCGCGTGCTGAGCGCGCCGCTGACCACGAGCCTCGGCCAGGCCATCGTGATCGACAACCGCGGCGGCGCCGGCGGCATCATCGGTATGGACGCGGTCGCCAAAGCGCCGGCCGACGGCTACACGCTGCTGCTCGCGCACAGCGGGCTCACCTACATGCCCGGCCTCTATCGCAAGCTGCCGTTCGATCCGGTGAAGGATTTCGACGGCATCATCACCGCGGTCGCCGGGAGTTACATCCTGGCGGTGAACAGCGACTCGCCATTCAAGTCAGTCGCCGATCTGATCGCCCACGCCAAGGCCAACCCCGGCAAGGTGACGTATGCGTCGGCAGGAGCCGGCTCGACACTTCATCTCGCCGCCGAGTTCTTCAAACGCTCGGCCGGCATCGACATCCTGCACGTGCCCTACAAGGGCGCGGCGCAGGCCACCACCGATCTGGTCGGCGGACAGGTGCAGATGATGTTCGGGCCAACGGTCGCGATCCTGCCGCTGGCGCAGGCCGGCAAGCTGCGCGCGCTCGCGGTGACGTCGTTGAAGCGCTCCAAGCTGGCACCCGAGCTGCCGACCATGGTGGAAAGCGGCGTGCCTGGATTCGAGATCAGCGGCTGGTACGGGCTCGCGGCGCCAGCCGGCACGCCGAAGCCCATCATCGCCAAACTCAACGCCGACACCAATCGCGCGCTGCAATCGCCCGACCTGATCGAGCAGTTCCGTATTCAGGGCTACGAGACGCTTGGCGGCACGCCGGACGACATGAACGCTCTGATCAGGGCGGACGTCGCCCGCTGGACGCAAATCATCCGCGACGCCGGTATCGAGCCGCAATAATGGATCAAAATCTCAAGACTGATGCGGTGACGCTGACCAAGACACTGTGCGGCCATCTCGCCGCCGCGCGGTTTTCAGATCTCACGCCTGCCGCCGTGCGCGAAGCGCGCCGCGGCGTGCTGGATTGGATCGGCTGCGCGCTGGCGGGCTCCGGCCACAAGACCATTACGACGCTGTTGGACGTTCTGCAGGAAACCTCCGGCAAGCCGCAGGCGACTGTGCTGGGCCGCAAGCTCAAGCTTGGCCTCCTCGATGCGCCGCTCGCCAACGGCCAGATGGGGCACATTCTCGATTTCGACGACACCCACATGGGCGGCGTGGTGCTGCACACCAGTTCGCCGGTGCTCGCGGCACTGTTCGCGCTGGCCGAGCGATCGAAAAACAAGGCGGCGGTGAGTGGCGCCGATCTCGCGCTCGCTTACGCGGTCGGCTTCGAGGCCGGCGTGCGCTCGGGCCGCACCGCGCCCGGCCACCACAAAGGCGGCTGGCACCTGACCGGAACGCTCGGCTCGATCGCGGCCGGTGTCGCCGGCGGCAAGCTCCTTGGCCTCGACGCGCAGCGGCTGACCTACGCGATGGGGATTGCGGCGACGCAGGCCGCTGGGATGCAGCAGAACCGCGGCACCATGTGCAAGTCGTTCCACGCCGGCAAGGCGGCGTCGAACGGCGTGCTGGCGGCACTGCTGGCCGAACGCGGCTTCGATTCGACCCAGGAGATCATCGAGGGCAAGCGCGGCTACTCACGCATCTACAGCGACACCGCGGCGCCGGACGAACTGGTGGCAGGGCTAGGCAAAGGCTGGCTGATCGAGAGCAACGGTCACAAGCCCTATGCCTGCGGCGTGGTGCTGCATCCGCTGATCGACGCCGTGGTCGCGCTGCACAACCGCCACAACATCGATCCGGCCGCGGTCAGCGAGATCGGCCTGCGAGTCAATCCGCTGGTGCTATCGATCACCGGCGTGGTCGAGCCGCAGAGCGGGCTGCAATCGAAATTCTCGACGCTGCATTCGGCGGCGGTGGCGCTGATCGACGGCACCGCCGGCATGGCGCAATACTCCGACGCGCGCGCCGCCGATCCGGCGGTGGCGGCGCTGCGGCGCAAAGTAAAACCTGTCGCCGACGACACGCTGCGCAAGGACGAGGCCTACGCCACCGTGACGGTGAACGGCACACGCCATGAGGTGCATATCGCGCACGCCAGCGGCACCGCCGACAATCCGATGAGCGATGCGGCGATCGAAGCCAAGTTCATGGCCAACGCCACACCGGCGATCGGCGCGGATCGCGCAAGCCGCGCGCGCGATTTCGTGGCGTCACTGGAAAAGCAGCCGAACGTGCGCGAGTTGATCGTGCTGCTGGCTTAGAAATTTGGCGGGAGCGGCAGGACTCGAACCCGCCTCTTCGGTGTTGGAAACCGAGGCACAACCCCTATACCACACTCCCGTTTGGCACCGACTCGCGGAATCGAACCGCGCTCACTGGCTCCACAAACCAGCGCCATCACCAGATCGGCCTAGCCGGCGTTTGAAAATAAAAGTGGTCGCGCGTCCCGGTGACGATCCGGGCAAGCGGTCCTTATGAGAGACCGCCGTTCACCAGCGAACCCGCGCGAGCTGGCACGAGAGGAAGGACTCGAACCTTCAACCTGCGACTTCAAAGGCCGCCGCGCTGCCATTGCGCCACTCTCGCAACGATTGGTGCACCGTGACGGTTTCGATCCGTCTCCTTCGCTTTGAAAGAGCGAAATCCTAGCCATTAGACGAACGGTGCGTGTTGGTGCGGACAGCGGGAGTCGAACCCACGACTTCGGTTTGGAAGACCGACACGTTGCCGCTACGCCATGCCCGCATGCAGCCCTTCTTCGCTAAAGCTTCGAAGGGCATCCTGCGAAGCGCGTCAGCGCGAAGCAGGATGGCGGAGAGCGGTGCGCACGATGCACATGGCTTTCGCCACCGACCGCTTAGCAGGCGGCGCGCGAGACCCCTCGCGTTCACTCTCCGAATTGGCGACCACGACAGGACTCGAACCTGCGCGCGTCCCGTTAGGACCGGGAGGCTCTTCCGACTGAGCTACGTGGTCTGGTGGCCTTGATCGTCTTGGCGCTCTCGGCAGGATTCGAACCTGCGTCGTGTCCGCTTAGAAGGCGGATGCCTCTCCATTCGAGCCACGAGAGCAATTGAAGTACCGGGCCAGGATTGAACTGGCTCATGGCGGTTTTGCAGACCGCTGCGTTCCCATTTCGCCACCGGCACACATTGGCTCTAGCTTCCTTGTTTGAGCATGATCTTTTCCGAAAACCGGTATCCACTTTTCGGGATCATGCTCCGATGGTGCTGCCCCACCGTCTGCGCGTTCAGAGCGCGCTGTCCTGCTGTTGAACGAAACGGGAATTGGTCAGGGTGGCTGGATTCGAACCAGCGCTCTCCTGCTTCCAAGGCAGGCAGGGACGACCGGGCTCCCCTACACCCTGTTGAGTGGCGCGCACGGGAGGACTCGAACCTCCACCGCCCGGATCCGTAATCCGGCGCATTCTCCAGTTTTGCTACGTGCGCGAATTGGTGCAGCCAGCGGGTATCGATCCCGCGCTACGACCTTGAGAGGGTCGCGTCCTGGCACATTGAGTGGCCGCATTTTCTACGGCGAACCGGTATCCACTTCGCCGGAAAATGCTCCTTGGACGATGGCTGCGATTGGCTCCGGCCGCTGGATTCGAACCAGCCGCATCCTGATTAACAGTCAGGCCCATCCACCCAGGACGGTTCGCCGGAATAATTGGTGGAGTCAGTCGGTAACGCTCCGACCACGGCGATCTTGCAAGGATCGCCTGCACTCTTGTGCTGACCCCGGATTGGTGGACCGCGCGAGCTTCGATCTCGCCTCTCCGCGATGCCATCGCGGTGCTCTGCCAAATGAGCTAACGGCCCGTGGCGCCTCGCGTTGGATTCGAACCAACCTGTCCGCGCCTTCAACGCGGCGCAATCACCAGATTTGCTAACGAGGCGACAGGAGCATGATCCCGAAAAGCCTGCCCCGAACTTGATCCGGGGTGGAGGCCGGTTTTCGGAAAAGATCATGCTCAGACAATGGTGCGGCCTGCGAGAATCGAACTCACATCATCGGAGTGGCACTCCGAGGCCCAGCCAATAGACCAAGGCCGCAAATGTTATGCAGAACAAGTGGTGGGTAGGGACGGAGTCGAACCGCCACGGTCGAAGACGTCGCGTTTACGGCGCGGTGAGCCCGCCGATGCTCAGCCTACCCAGATTGTCGAAAAAGATGCGCGCTCGCGCACTCAGCGCGGCGCAGCCGGGAGCGAATGCGACGCGCGTCAGCGCAGGTCGAGGCGCCCGGTGTGCAGCTCGATGAGGCCGCGGATCATGACGTTGAACGCCACCACGATCCGCTCCTCGGATTCGTCGGCGGAGCCCTGCTCGACCGCATGCGGCATGTGACTCGGCCAGATCAGCATGCGGCCCTTCTCGGCCGGCGAAACGAACACATCCGAGTTGAGCTCGTTCTTTTCCAGATACGTCGGCTCGAGATTCTTCGAAAGCTGGCGCGGCGAGGCGAATACGGTCGAACCGCAATGCTTCGGCGACTTGATATAGACAAGACCGCTGAGCAGGCAGTTCGGGTGAATGTGCATGTGATGGCGGCGATTCGGGTTGGCGATGTTCGCCCACATGTTGGCGATGTAGTGCGAATCCCGTTTGATCTTGTAGGCGTCCAGAATGTTCCCGGATTCCCACATGATCACATCGACCAGCTCCTTCATCTCGGGAAGATGCTGAATGTCGTCTGGCGTCATGTAGGCGAGAATCGTTCCCTCCGGAGAGGACATGCCCTGCCCCGATTTCTGCAGCTCCCGCACTTTCTTCTCGATCCGGTCGCACAAGCCGATGTCGGGCAATTTTCCCGTAAACATCGGGGTCGGGAAAAGCATGAACATCTGCTTGGCGGTCAGTTCGGCCGCGACAGCCTTGTGGCGCATGTCCTTGGGGGGCGTGTAAAGCATCGAAGTTGACACCCTCGTCTGGCCGATCGTTTGGGCGCGCACCCTGGATCAGCCCGTGACGCCACCCAACCCCCTGAAATGGGTAAGGAATCAGAAGGACTTCCGGCCTCCCCAAAATTGGGGATACCGGTGTGCTTGCGGCCGGAGCCGCAACGCTTGCCAATGCAACGCCTTTCGAGCCGCAATCATGAGTGTGAGCAACGTGCGCTTCTTGTTCGGCCGATTCTCACGCGCCTCGCCTGCGCTGGTCTGCGCGGGATTTTCCGTCGTTGTCCTGATCTTGTGCGTGATCGGAGGGGCGCATTTCAAAAGCGGCGTCGAACAAGAGTACTACCGCGAAACTGAAAACATCGCCCAGATCCTGATGGCGAGCTTCGACGACGACGTCGCCACGGCCGATGCGATTCTCACGCGGCTTGCGGCGACGATTTCGGAGGATGACCTTTCCGAAGCGCAAGCGTCGAAACTGCATCGGCGGCTCGCGGACTACGCTTTGCAGCCGTCGATGATCGGCCCGGGCATCCTTGACCGCAATGGAACGCTGATCGGCAGCGCCATCTTCGATCCGGTGCCCAACGTATCGCTGAAGGACCGCAACACCTTTCGCATTCACGCCGACAATCCAGGGCAATCCACACTTTACATCAGCACCCCCATGCGCGGCCTGCTCACCAATGAATGGGCCATTCAGTTTTCGCGACCGTTGCGCGACAAGTCCGGCGCCCTGTATGGCGTGGTGTTGCTGTCGTACCGGCTGAGCCATTTTGTCAGCCTCTATGAGAAGCTGAAAATCAGCGACCACGGCCTCGCGGGACTGACCGGCAAAGATGGCATCGTACGCATTCGCTCGCTCAATGGCGTGATCGGCTACGGCTCCGCGGTTTCCAGAATTCCGCTGGTCTACAACCGGGCGATCGCGGGAGAAAAGAGCGGCACCTTCTTTGGCCGCGGCGGCCCCGACAATGTCACACGGATCGGCACCTTCGTGGTTTCTCAAACCACGCCGTTCTACGTGACCGTCGGCTACGACACCGACGCTCTGCGCGCCCGCTACATCGGATTCTTTTATGTTCTCGGGCTTTGTTGGTTCACGCTCACCGCCGCGATCGTCGCGGCGGCCAACTTCATTCACCGGCTGGAGAAGCTCAGCCAGCAGAGCCAGCTCGAAATCGTCAATTCCGCCATCGCAGAACGGCAGAAGATTTCGGCTGACATGCATGACAGCATTGGCGCGAGCCTCGCTGCACTGCTGGCCTATTGCACCACCAAAAATATCGACATGGCCGACGTCAAACGCCGGGTCGGTGAAGTCCTGATGGAATTGCGCTTTCTGGTGGACAGCGCGGAAACCGAAGATCGCGACGTCAATCTGGTGTTGAGCAATGTCCGCCATCGCATGGGGGGCGGCCTCGAATTGGCAGGGATCGACCTGCGCTGGCAGGTTGACGATCTTCCGAAGATCCCGGGGCTGACCGCACGCGATGCGCTGGCCATCAAGCTGACCCTGATGGAGGCCTTGAGCAACGTGTTGCATCATTCCAAGGCCAACACCGCCACCCTGACGGCAAGCTATGCCCCGCAAGCAGCGGCGATCGTCATTTCCCTCCAGGACGATGGCTGCGGATTCAATCCCGCGCACACGAGCCCCGGCCGTGGTCTCGCGAACATGCGCAGGCGGGCAGCGAGCATCTCAACCGGCGGCACGATCGTCGTGGACTCCCGGCCAGGCGGCGGGACAACGGTGCGGATCGAACTCAAGGCGCCAGCGGCCAGCTTGCCTATTGGAGCATGATCTTTTCCGAAAACCGGTTCCCACCCCGGATCAAGTCCGGGGCAGGCTTTTTCGGGATCATGCTCTAGTGAATAAGGCTACGGCGGCGCGCCTCGAAGACCGCCTCGGTCTTGGAGTGCACCTCGAGCTTGCGGTAGATGCTCTTGAGGTGGCTGTGGACCGTCGCGGCGCTGATGCCGTAAATCTTCGACGTCTCGGTGTAAGAAAACCCCTTGGCGATCATCTCCAGGATTTCCTGTTCGCGCCGGGTCAATTTGGTTTCGCCGGCAGGCTCCGGTTTTTCGGCGGCCACCCTGGTTTGCAACCTGTTCAGAAGCTTTCGCGCGATCATCGGCGAGAGCGGCGAGCCGCCATCCCGCAATGAGTGAATGTCACGTTTGAGTTCTTCCAGCGCGGTGCCCTTCAGCAGATAACCGTCGGCGCCAGCCTCCAGGGCGGCAGTGACGGTCTTCTCATCGCCGAAGGTGGTGACGACCAGAACGCTGCATTCCGGACGAAGCGCCTTCAATTTCCGGATGACGTCGATTCCCGAGATGTCCGGCAGGCCGATATCCACCAGCACGATGTCCAGCGCCAGATGCGGAATTGCGGCATTGGCCGCCTTTCCTTCGGAAAACTCCGCCACGACCGCGTAGTCCGGGTCTTCCTGCAACAGCGAAACGATCATCTTTCGCAACGCAGGATCGTCCTCGACAATCGCCGTACGGATTGGCTCCTTCAGTTTGGCGGCCGTCACGACCAAGTTCCGGGCATACGTTCCATGTTGCAGCTTAGCACGTTCGCAAGCATGACGAGTCGCCGCCCATCGGCCGGCCCAATCTGGTTGCAGGGGATGGGAATCGAACCCACTGTGCCTTTCGGCATCAGGTTATGAGCCTGATCAGCGCCCGGTGCTCGTCCCTGCGTGAATGGTGCCGGGCTTGAACTCCCGGCGGCGCGTCAGTTCATCCGTGATCGCGCGAAGTACAAATAAAAGTCCTGCGAAGCGCGTTACTCGAAGCAGGCTGGCGGAGGGTGAAGGAATCGAACCATCACCGTTTCCGGGGCGCGGTTTTCGGGACCGCTCGACCACCTTGGTCGCCACCCTCCGTCTTCTCCGGCGGACTCGAACCGCCGACCTCCGGCTTCGGACGCCAGTGCTCTTCCGGCTGAGCTAGGAGAAGCCTTACTCGGCGAGCTCGCTGTCCCAGTAGAGATAGTCGAGCCAGCTTTCGTGCAGGTAGTTCGGCGGCAGCAGACGCTTGGCCGCCATCAGTTCGTGCGGGGTCGGCTGCGCCGGCGGCCGCATCGGGCGCATGTCGGTGCGGTTGCCTTTCCTGAGATTGCACGGGTCGCAGGCCGCCACGATGTTGTCCCACGCGGTAACGCCGCCGCGCGAACGCGGAATGACGTGCTCGAACGTCAGTTCGTTGCTCGGAAACCGCTCGCCGCAGTATTGGCAGCGGAAGCGATCGCGCAGGAACACGTTGAAGCGCGTGAACGCCACACGGTGCGGCCGCGGCACGTAGGTCCGCATCGCGACCACCGACGGCAGCCGCATCGTCCGCGACGGGCTGCGCACCACCTCGTCGTATTCAGCCACCACCGAGACGTGATCCTTCACGACCGCCGTGATGGCGTCCTGCCAGGGCAGCGTCGAGAGCGGAAAGTAACTCAACGGCCGGAAGTCGGCATTGAGCACGAGCGCAGGATGGGCCTGCATGACGACCTCCGGTTTGTGGGTTGAATGGTGAGCGCATCCGGTAACGATCCGGACCTAGAACAGCCGTCCGCTGCTAAAGGGCTTATAAGGCCCTCTCGTGCCCTGCACCTGCGCCCAAGGATTGCGCCCAGGGATCGGTCTGAGAGTTGGCGCGCCGTATGGGACTCGAACCCATCTCAGCCGCTAGACAGGCGGCCTGCCTCACCCGATGCATCACGACGCTTGCGTTGGTGTGCTTGGTCCGACTCGAACGGACACTGGACGGCTTCTCGAACCGTTCCCTCTGCCATTGGGGTACAAGCACGTGGTGGACACCCCCGGCCACGATCCGGGATCTGATCGGTTAAGAACCGACCGCTTTGCCAATTAAGCTAGGTGTCCGGATCAGCGAATGTGTTGGCGAACCCCGGTGGTTTCGATCCACGTGGCGACGGCTTAAAAGGCCGCTCCCTCTCCATTCGGGTTTAAGCCTCGGGGTCCGTGGTCCTTCCGCGTGGTAACGATCCACGGTCGCTCGGTTATCGGCCGAGTGCTCTGCCTTTGAGCTACGGAAGGAAATGGTGCGTCTTGCAGGTGTCGATCCTGCCGCCTCCGCTATGTCGAAGCGGCGCTCTACCGCTGAGCTAAAGACGCGCGATTGGTGCTCCCTGACGGACTCGAACCGCCGATGTCTGGATGTAAGCCAGATGCCTTAGCCGCTTGGCGAAGGGAGCTTGGTGCCTGCGGTGGGCTTCGATCCCACACTGAACCGGATTTAAGCCGGCTGCCTCTACCGGTTGGGCTACGCAGGCATCGGGGCATGATCTGGTGCATGCGGAAGGATTCGAACCTTCACTATGCGGAGTTTGAAACCGCCGCCTCTGCCGTTGGGCTACACATGCAACGATAAGAACCGATTGCAACGATCAGTACCGATTGGTGCGCCGGGTGAGATTCGAACTCACACTGCTCGCATTCTGAGTGCGATGCCTCCTGCCGTTGGGCTACCGGCGCCAGGTTCCTTTCCAAATCTGGTGCTCTCTACAGGTTACGATCCTGTGTCTGCGCATTACCAAAGCGCTGTCCTGCCATTGAACGAAGAGAGCGTTGGTGCCCGCAGCATCGATTCGAACGCGCATCTCTCCAGGTACAAACCGGAGCTCTACCAATTGAGCTATACGGGCGATGGTGATGGAGCTGACAGCTCAACTGAGCTATGCCAGCGCAAATCAGGCAAATCAGAACGTCCACGCCGGAAACCAGAACGCCCAAGCGAAGGCGGCCTACCGGTCGCGTCGTGCTCGCGGGGCGCGCGTTGCGCCATGCACGAGCAAAACTGTCTTGCCCTTTCGGGCAAAGACCGGAGACGGTCTTCGGATGTGGAGCGGGGTTTACCCCGGTGGCCGTCTCGGCCTCTGCCTGTCCGGCAGAGGGAGCGGCCCCTACCGGTTAGCGATGTCCGCAGCCCTGTTCGGGCTTCCAAATCGGTTGGAAGCCTGTCGCGCAGGCGCGCGCGGATAACCGATCGCTCGACCAATCACTTGGCCGGGCGGCGGTTAGCGCGGTGGCGACATATGAGCGTATCGAACGCATGGCTTCCTCGATTTCGAGCGCGGTGTATCTCACGGTAGTCGTGAAAAATCAATGAGCGGTTCGATGAATTGATTTGAAAGAACGATCGTTGCCGCTGATGGGTGGCAAAACGAAATGAAAAATCCGCCGCGAGCGTTCAGCCGCAGCAATATAATTTTCGCAAGCGTCGTTGGCGTGCCGGTCGCTAGAGTATGAGACCGAAAAATGAAAACCGATTTCCGGAAAAGATTATGTTCAAACAAGACGCTAGAGACTGATCCAATCAATTGAATCGGATCAGTCTCTCGTTTTTATGAAGGAAAATTAACAAACGACTTTCTTGCACGTGCGCACCGAGCGCACGAGCTTGCGCAATGGCTCGAGCCCGGGATGTCCGAGCACCGCGACGCCCTGGATCACGTAGGCCGGCGTTGCGACAATCTTGGTCGCGTCGCCAAGCTGCGCGTGTGTTTTCATCGTCTCGGTGGTGCGGTCAGCGTTGGCGATCTCGATGATCTTGTTGCGGTCGAGCCGCATCGCATCGACCACCGCGAGCCCGCGGGCGCCGTCGATCGTACCGCGGCCGGCGTAAATCCGCTTGCGGAACTCGAGCCAGCGCTGCGGTGGCACCAGCTCCCTGACCGCAAGCTCGATGCGCGCGCCCTCGACCGATTGCACCGACAGCGTCGGATACGGCACGAACACCAGCCGCAACGCTTTATCCGTGCGCACCAGGTCGTCGATGTCGCGCGCCGCCTCGCGGCAGAACGGACAATTGAGGTCGTACCACTGGTAAAGCGTCACATCGCCTTTGGGATTGCCGGCAACCACGCTGCCGGGCAGCCGTTCCAGCTGCGCCAACTGATCGGCGGTCAGGCTGTGATTGGTGAGAAGATCGCCGTCGTCAGCCTTGATCGGGAATTGCGCCGGGCCGAACTGCTGCGCGCCCGCGCCGAGCGGCAAAACAACAAGCAGAAATGCAAGAGCGATCCGGACCATCATGGGGCCGATATCTATCAATAGCCGCGACCACGGTCGATCACATTATCGAGCGGCAGGCCGCACTCGAAGCGCTCGATCTGCGCAATGACATTGTCGGCAAAGGCGCGGGGCGCAATGTCGCCGGCGTTGTGCGGCGTAATGGTCACCTTGGGATGCGACCAGAGCGGACTCGTTGCCGGCAAAGGCTCCTCGGCGAACACGTCGAGCGTTGCGCCGGCGAGCGACCCTTCGTCGAGCGCCGCCAGGATGTCGGCTTCGACCTGAAGCTGGCCGCGTGCCGCGTTGATGAGGAAGGCGCCGCCGGCCGCGCCGTCGCGCTTGAGTTTGCGCAGCAGCGCGAGATTGAGCAGGCCCTCGGTCTGCGGCGTCCGCGGCAGGAGACAAACGAGAATTTCGCTGCGCGCCAGAAAAGCGTCGAGACCGGCCGTGCCGTGAAAGGTTTCGAGGCCGGGGCTGTTGCGCGGCGTGCGGCTCCAGCCCGCGACTTTGAAGCCGAGCCGCCCAACCGCGCTCGCCGCCGCCAATCCGATCACGCCAAGACCCATGATGCCGACCGCGACTTCGCTCGCGGCGGGCTGGGGATTCACCCGCCAGACGCGCTCGCGCTGCTGCGCGTCATAGGTCCGCTGACGGCGATGGTGCATGAGCACGTGCAGCACGACATACTCAGTCATGCGCATGGTCAGATCGGGATGCGCGACGCGCGCGATCGGAACCGCCGGTAGCGCCGCATCGGTCAACAGGCGATCGACGCCGGCGCCGAGATTGATGATGGCCTTGAGGTTGGGAAAGCGCGCCAGCAATCCGTGCGGTGGCAACCATACGCAGGCGTAGGCGATGTCGGATGCGTTGCCGATATGGTCGGGCCACAGGCGCACCTCGCGCCCCCTCGCCCGCTCGCGCAGCAGCGCCAGCCACTCCCCGGCTTGCGGACCATCGACGGCGAGCAGGATGGCGCTCATCGCCTATTGCGCCACCACGCCCTCGGACACAGCTTCGAGCGAGAAGGCCGCGGCGAACAGCGCGCGGGTGTAATCGCTCTTCGGATTCTTGAACACGTCGGCGGCCGAACCGGACTCGACCACCTTGCCGTCGCGCATGACGACAAGCTTGCTAGCGAGTGCGGCCACCACCTTGAGGTCGTGCGAGATGAACATATAGGTGAGCTTGCGCCGCCGCTGGATGTCGCGCAGCAGATCAACGATCTGCGCCTGGATCAGCATGTCGAGCGCGCTGGTCGGCTCGTCCAGCACCACGAAGGTCGGCTCCAGCACGATGGCGCGGGCAACCGCGATGCGCTGACGTTGGCCGCCGGAGAATTCGTGCGGGTAGCGGAAGCGCGTTTCCGGATCGAGACCGACATCATTGAGCGCGCGGATCACGCGCTGTTCGCGCTCGCTCTCGGTCATCTTCGGATGATGCACGCCGAGCCCTTCCTCGATGATGTCGGCAACCGACATGCGCGGCGAGAGCGAACCGAATGGATCTTGAAAGACGATCTGCATGTTGCGGCGGAACGGCCGCATTTCCTTGAACCGCAAACCCTGCAACGTACTGCCCATGAACACGATCGGGCCGTCCGACGAAATCAAACGCAGGATCGCAAGCCCGAGCGTGGTCTTGCCGGAGCCGGACTCGCTGACCACGCCAAGCGTCTCGCCCTGGCGCACTTCAATGCTGACGCCGTCCACGGCTTTGATGTGGCCCACGGTCTTGCGCAGGATGCCACGCCGAATCGGAAACCAGACTTTGAGGTTATCGGTCGAAATGACGACTGGCGCGGTGGGATTGAGCGGCGGCGCCTCGCCCTTCGGCTCGGCCGCAAGCAGCGCGCGGGTGTAGGGGTGCTCGGGCGCACTGTAAACGCGTTCGACCGGGCCCTGCTCCACGATCTTGCCGTTGTTCATCACGCAAACCCGGTCGGCAAGTTTGCGCACAATGCCGAGGTCGTGGGTGATAAACAGCATGGCCATGCCAAGCCGCCCCTGAAGCTCCTTCAGCAGCTTGAGGATCTGCGCCTGCACCGTGACGTCGAGCGCGGTCGTGGGCTCGTCGGCGATCAGCAGGTCCGGTTCGTTGGCGAGCGCCATGGCGATCATCACGCGCTGGCGCTGGCCGCCGGAAAGCTGATGCGGGTAGCTGGCGAGCCGGCCGGCCGGATCGGGAATGCCGACCTGCGACAGCAGCTCGATGGTGCGCGCGCGCGCCGCCTCGCCCTTCAAGCCGCTGTGCAATTCCAGGATTTCGACGATCTGCTGCTCGATCGTGTGCAGCGGATTGAGCGAGCTCATCGGCTCCTGGAAAATGATGGTGATGTCGTTGCCGCGCACGCGGCGAATCTCATGCTCCGGCAGATGAAGCAACTCCTGGCCCTTGAACGTCACTGTGCCGGACGGATGGCTCGCCGCCGGATACGGCAGGAGCTTCATGATCGACAACGCGGTGACGGACTTGCCCGACCCGGATTCACCGACCAGGGCTACGGTCTCGCCCTTTTTGACGTCGAACGAGATGCGATCGACCGCCATCAAGTCGCGCCCGGCCTGCCGGAACGCGACCGAGAGATCCTTGACGACGAGAAGCGGCGCGGCGGACGTGTCCATGGCGCTCACTGGAATGTCTTGCGCGGATCGAAGGCATCGCGCACCGCCTCGCCCATGAAAATCAGGAGCGAGAGCATGATGGCGACCGAGAAAAAGCCCGCAAACCCAAGCCACGGCGCCTGGATGTTGGCCTTGCCCTGCGACAGCAACTCACCGAGCGATGGCGAGCCGGGAGGCAGGCCGAAGCCCAGGAAGTCGAGCGCGGTCAGCGTCGTCACCGAGGATGACAGGATGAACGGCAGAAAGGTCAGCGAGGCCACCATGGCGTTCGGCAGAAGGTGGCGAAACATGATGGTGCGGTTCGAGACACCGAGCGCACGCGCGGCCTGAACGTATTCGAAATTGCGTGCTCGCAGGAATTCAGCGCGCACCACGCCGACCAGCGACACCCAGGAAAACAGCAACAGGATTCCGAGCAGCACGAAGAATCCAGGCACCAGAACGGCAGACAGGATGAGCAGGAGATAAAGCGACGGGATGGATGTCCAGATTTCGATGAAACGCTGGAACAAGAGGTCGGTCCAGCCGCCGAAAAAGCCCTGCACGGCGCCTGCCGTCACGCCGACGATGGAGGAAATGATCGTCAACGTCAGCCCAAACAGCACCGAGATGCGGAAGCCATAGATCATGCGGGCGACCACATCGCGGCCCGAGTCATCGGTGCCAAGCCAGTTGTATTCGAGGTCGCGGCAGCCTTTCAGGCCCTTCCTGTCGACCACCTCCTTGCACTGCGCCTCGGTCAACCGCCAGGTCGGCGGCGACGGCGCAGGTGTCGGCAGGTCGAGATTGCGGGTGTCGTAAGAATAGCGGATCGGCGTCCACACGATGCTGCCGCCCTTGTCGGCGATCAGCTTCAGCAAAACCGGATCGCGATAGTCTGCCGCGGTCTCGAACTCGCCGCCGAACGTCGTCTCCGTGTAAGTCCTGACCGCCGGGAAGTACAACGCGCCATCGAACCGGATCATCAGCGGCTTGTCGTTGGCGATGAACTCAGCGAACAACGACAGGATAAACAGCACCAGAAAAAGCCAGAACGACCAGTAGCCGCGCCGGTTGCGCTTGAAATTCTCCCAGCGGCGGCGATTGATCGGCGACAGCCGGTGCCGCTGTGCGGTCGGCAGGACGGCCAATCCGGTTGGCGAGACGGCCGTGGTATCGGGGGTCGGGCTCGAGACGCGGGCGTCCACCTCAAACCTCTCGCGATTCGAAGTCGATGCGCGGATCGACCCAGGTGTAGGTCAGATCGGATATCAAATTCACGATGAGACCGATGAGCGCGAAGATGTAGAGCGTCGCAAACACCACCGGATAGTCGCGGTTGAGCACGCTCTCGAAGCCAAGGTAGCCGAGCCCATCGAGCGAAAAGATCGTTTCGATCAGCACGGCGCCGGAGAAGAAGGCATGGATGAACGCGCTGGGAAATCCTGCAATCACGATCAGCATGGCGTTGCGGAAGATATGGCCGTAGAGCGTGCGATTGGAGCTGCAGCCCTTGGCGCGCGCGGTGAGCACGTATTGCTTCTTGATCTCGTCGAGGAACGAATTCTTGGTGAGCAGCGTCATGGTGGCGAAGGAACCGAGCATCATCGCGATGATCGGCAGCGTGAGGTGCCAGAAGTAGTCCAACGGCTTTTGCCACCAGGGCAGGCTGTCCCAGTTGTCGGATGTCAGCCCGCGCAGCGGGAAGACATCGAAATAAGAACCACCGGCCAGCAGGACGATCAGAAAAACCGCAACCAGGAAGCCTGGCACCGCATAACCAACGACGATGATCGCCGATGACCACATGTCAAAGCGCGAGCCATCCGCCACGGCCTTGCGAATGCCGAGCGGAATCGAGATCAGATAGGTGAGCAGCGTCATCCAGATGCCGAGCGACATCGAAACCGGCAGCTTCTCCTTGACGAGTTGCAACACGCTGGTGTCGCGGAAGTAGCTCTTGCCGAAATCGAAGGTCAGGAAGTTCTTCAGCATCAGGAAGAAGCGTTCGTGGGGCGGCTTATCGAAGCCGTACTGCTTCTCCAGGGCCTTGATGAATTCGGGATCGAGACCTTGCGCACCGCGATATTTCGAGCTCACCGCATCGATCTGCGAGGCGCCTTGGGTGTTGCGCGAGCCGAAATCGCCCTGGCTTGAGCCCGCGATGCGCGAGGAGGCCCCGGTGTCGGCGCCGGAAAGCTGCGCGATGATGCGCTCGATCGGCCCGCCAGGCGCGAACTGCACCACCACAAACGACACCAGCATGATCCCGAACAAGGTCGGGATCATGAACAGCAGTCGGCGAACGATATAGGCGGCCATCGCGACTCGATCCTAACCCTAACGCTCGATCTTGGCCGCTTTGTCGCGGTCGTACCACCACGTTTCCAGCACGCCGCGGGCGTAACGCGGCTTCTTGGCCGGCCGGCCGAACACGTCCCAGTAAGCGATCCAGTGCGTCGCCTTGTTCCAATGCGGCACCCAGTAACGGCCGGCGCGGATCAGGCGGTCGAGCGCACGGCAGGCGGTGGTCAGCGCGGCACGGTTCTCGGCCGCGATGACACGGTCGATCATGGCGTCGATCGCCGGATCGGTCATGCCAGCGAGATTCTGCGAGCCCTTGATGGCGGCGGCCTGCGACGAGAAATAGGAACGCAGCGAATCCCCAGGCGTCGCCGAAAAGCTGAAGCGCTGGATAGCGAAATCGAATTCGAAACCGTCGACCCGCTTGCGGTATTGCACCGCGTCCACCAGGCGGATGCTGGCTTCAATGCCGAGCGTGCCGAGGTTCTTGATAAACGGCGCGTGGTGCGGCTGGAAACTCGGCTCGTCCAGCAGAAACTCGATGGTCATGCGCTCGCCCTGCGGGGTCACGCGTTTGCCGTCGCGGATGATGTAACCCGACTGCTGCAGCAGCTGGCTGGCGCGGCGAAGCAGTGCGCGATCCTGGCCGGAGCCATCGGACACCGGCGGCAGGAACGGCTCGCCAAACACTTCGTCCGGCACCTTGCCGCGGAACGGTTCGAGTAGCGCTATCTCGTCCGCACTGGGTTTGCCAACCGCCATCATGTCGGAGTTCTGAAACACCGAATGGGTGCGGGCATACGAGCCGTACATGATGTTCTTGTTGGTCCACTCGAAATCGAAGGCGCAGATCAGCGCCTCGCGCAGCTTCGCATCCTTGAACTTCTGTAGCCGCGTGTTGATGAACCAGCCTTGTCCGCCTGATGGCGTTTCGTCCGGCAACACCTCACGCTTGACCCGTCCGTCCTTGATGGCGGGGAATTCGTAACCGGTCGCCCAGATCCGCGACGTGAATTCTTCGCGGAACAGATAGTTCTTGGCCGTGAAGCCGACGAAGGCGACGTCGCGGTCGCGATAATATTCGAAGCGCACGACATCGAAGTTGTGCTGACCGCGCGCCACCGGAAGATTGGCTCCCCACCAGTCCTTCACGCGGTCGTATTCGATGTAACGGCCAGCCTCAAACCGCCCAACCTTGTAGGGGCCGGAACCGAGCGGTGCTTCGAGCGTGGTCTCGTCGAACTGTTTGACACCGTAATAGGCGCGCGAAAAAATCGGCAGGCTCGCCGCAAACAACGGCACGTCGCGGGCCCGCTTCTCGGCAAAGCGCAGCACCACCGTGGTGTCATCCGCTGCCTCCGCGCCGCTCAGGTCGCGCAACAGCTGCGTGATGATCGGGTGGCCCTTTTGCTTGAGCGTGGTGAGCGAAAACACCACGTCGTGCGCAGTCAGCTTGCTGCCGTCGTGGAAACGCGCTTCCGGCCGCAGCGCGAAACGATAGGTCAGGCCATCGGCAGAGATGCGCACCGAGCGTGCCGCGAGCCCGTACATCGCATCGGCCTCGTCGCTCGCGCGCGCCATCAGGGTTGCGAAGCTCAGCTCAAGGCCCTGCGCGGCATCGCCCTTCAAGATATAGCCGTTGAGCGAATTGAAGGTCAGAAAACCCTGATTGTACGCCCGGTTAGGGCCAATCTGCGAAAACACGCCGCCCTTGGGCGCGTTCGGATCGACGTAATCGAAGTGCGGAAAGTCGGCCGGATATTTCAGATCGCCGAAGGACGAAATGCCGTGTCTCTCGGCTTCAGCGCCCTGCGCGTTCGCCATCGTGGGCACCACGCCGCTGAGGGCAGCACCTGCGGTCAGAACGAGGACGTCCCGCCTGCTCGGATTGTTCAAGAGCGCGATCCCGTCTTGGCCGCCTTGTCGGCGTCCCACCACCAGACCGTCGGAAACGCGGAGTTGCCGTACTTCGGCAACGTGGCGGGCCGGCCAAAACGGTCCCAGCGCGCGGAGCGAACCTTGCCATAGGTCCATTGCGGAACGACGTAGTGGTTCCACAGCAGCACGCGGTCGAGCGCCTTGCAGCAGGCAATCAGCTCCTGGCGATCCTTGGCGAAAATCAACTGCTCGATCAGCGCATCCACGGCCGGGTTCTTGATGCCGATGAGGTTGCGCGATCCGGGTTGATCCGCCGCTTGCGAACTCCAGAAGCCGCGCTGCTCGTTGCCGGGGGAGAGCGACTGACCCCAGTTCGCGGTGATGATGTCGTAGTCCCACTGCCGCAGCCGGTTCTCGTATTGCGCATCGTCGACCACGCGGACCGACAGCTCGATGCCGAGCCGTTCGAGCGGCTGCTTGTAAGGCAGCACGAGGCGGCTCCACTCCGGCGACTCGATCAGAACCTCGGCGGTGAGCCGCTCGCCGGTCTTGGCATTGACCAGCTTCTCGTTGCGGATTTCGTAGCCGGCAGCACGCAGCAGCCGCGTCGCCTCGCGCAGACTGTTGCGGACGTTGTCCGGGCCGCCGTTCACTGGGTTGGTGTAAGGCGTGGTGAACACCTCCGGCGGCACCTTGTCGCGCACCGTTTCAAGGATCGCCAGCTCGCGGCCCTGCGGCAGCGGCCCGCTCGCGGGCGACGCCGAGCGATCGCGCTCGGGCGTGTCGCCAGCGGCCGCGTTCCACGCCAGTTCGGTGCCTTCGAAGTAGCTCGCGATCCGATAGTACTGGCCGAAGAACAGCTGCTTGTTCATGTCCTCGAAATTGAGCGCATAGTTGAACGCTTGGCGCACGCGCGGGTCGGCGAATTTGGCGCGCCGGATGTTGAAGGCGAAGCCCTGCATACCGCCGCTCGAGCGGATCGGAAATTCCTCGAGCACCACCCGCTTGTCCTTGACGGCTGGGAAGTCGTAGGCGGTCGCCCAGTTCTTGGCGCTGTTCTCATTGCGCCAGTCGATCTTGTCGCCCTTGAAGGCCTCGATCGCGACGGTGGAGTCGCGGAAATACTCGAAGCGGATCTCGCCGAAGTTGTCGCGCCCGATGTTGACCGGAAGATCCTTGCCCCAATAATTCGGCACACGCTCATAGACGATGGTGCGGCCGGCGACGAATTCCTTGACGCGGTAGGCGCCGCAGCCCAGCAGCGGTTCGAGCGTGGTCGCACTGATGTCGCGCTTGCGGCCCTGAGCGTCGGTGCCTTCCCACCAGTGCTTCGGCAGCACGCTGAGCTGGCCGACAATCTGCGGCAGCTCGCGATTGCCTGGCTGGTCGAACGTGAAGGTGATCTCGCGTTCGCCGGTCTGTTCTGCCTTCACGACGTGGCGATAGTAGGCGGACCATTGCGGGTGATGTTTTTTGTACGACTCCAGCGAGAACATCACGTCACCGACGGTGACCGGCTTGCCGTCGTGCCATTTCGCCAGCGGATGGAGACGATAGGTCACCGACGAATGATCGTCCGGATGGCTGACCGCATCGGCCAGCAATCCGTATTCAGTCGAGACCTCGTCAAGCGCTCCAACCATCAGCGTGTCGAAGATCAGGTCGATGCCGCCAACCAGCGATCCCTTTACGCCGCCCGGCACCGGATTGAAGTTGTCGAACGTGCCAAACGCGACCATGCGCACGGTGCCGCCCTTCGGCGCGCTCACGTTGACGTAGTCGAAATTCTTGAACCCCGGCTGATATTTCAGTTCATTGAACAACGACAAGCCGTGCCGCCACTTGCGCTCCGCGGCCTGCGCCGCCGCAGGGACAGGCTGCAACAGCCCATCCAGCGCGTTGAAGGCGGGCGTGGCGAGCGCAAGCGCGCTGCTTTGAAGAAGCGTTCGGCGACTGAGGCGCATGGCGTGCTCCAAGGGCCGTCAATCGGCCGCGCAATCCGACCATCACGGTGTTCAAGCGATTATGTCGCTTTTTGGAACAACCGCCCATCCCGCCCGGTGGGCGGTCCACACCGCACTTCAATTCCAATTGAACGGTTTGGTTGCGCAACCGGTCAGGACGATGACCAGCAGCTTAAGCAGACTGCGATTGCCGTGGTATTACGGCCGAATTACCGCGGTGTCATCTCGGCGCGACGGTCCGACGCAGGCGCGAGCTCGGCGGCCTTCGGCAACGGCTGCGGGTTGTCGGATTGCGCATTGAGCCAGGTGATCAGGTCGGCGCGCTCGCTGGCGCGCGCGATGCCGGCGAAGGTCATGTTGGTGCCGGGCACCATGCCGCGCGGGTTCTTCAGATAGACGTCGAGGTCTTCGAGCGTCCAATTGCCCTTCGCAGCCTTCATCGCAGCCGAATAGTTGAAGCTCGCCGCCGCTTTGGCGCGGCCGACGATGCCCCAGAGGTTCGGGCCGACGCGGTTTGGCTCGCCCTTGGCGAAGGTGTGGCAGGCGGCACATTTCTTGGCGGATTGTTCGCCGCGCGTGGCGTCCGCGCTGGCGAGCCGCTTGGCGATCGGCTCGTCCGCCACGGCAGGAGCAGCGGGCTCGCCGGGCGCGGCCTGCTTCTGGACCACGACATCATAGCCCGGCTTTGCCGGGGCGTGCGGCGTGAACAGCGCGCCGGCAGCGATATTGAGCGACAAAAGCGCGAGGCAGCAGCCTAGAACCGCACCGAGAATCTTATTGATCTCAAAGGAATCCATTGGCGGATCGGCTCCCGCTAAGCGATGTGGCATCGAGCTGGCCCGCGGAGGAGCCTCCGCGGCGGGCGCAGAGATACCCGGTTTGCCTCGTCTCTGGCAACCCGTATAACGCCCTGCGACACCCGTTCCGCCCAGCATTTATGCAGGGGGCGCGAGACGGCCAGCCGACATAAAAGGCCTCGATTTTCGCGATGGCTGACGACGTCCTCATCCTGATCCCGGCCCGCATGGCTTCGACCCGTCTGCCGGGCAAGCCACTCGCGGATATCGCCGGCTTGCCGATGATCGTGCACGTGTTACGGCGTGCCGAGGCCGCCCGGCTCGGCCCGGTGGTGGTGGCAACCGACGAGGAGGCTATCGCCTCGGCCGTCGAAAAGGCGGGCGGCCGGGCCCTGATGACGCGAGCCGATCATGCCTCCGGCTCCGACCGCATTTTCGAGGCGCTGGGTACGCTCGATCCGAACGGCACCGCCAAGATCGTCGTCAATGTGCAGGGCGATCTGCCCACGCTCGATCCCGAGGCGCTCAAGGCCGCACTCGGCCCCTTGGCCGATCCCGCGGTCGATATCGCCACCATCGCGGCCGAGATCAAAAAGCCGGACGAGCGCACCAATCCGAATGTCGTCAAAGTGGTGGGCTCGCCGGTCGCGCCCGGACACCTGCGGGCCCTCTATTTCACCCGCGCGACCGCGCCTGCCGGCGAAGGTCCGCTCTATCATCACATCGGTCTCTACGCATACCGGCGCGCGGCGCTCGCCCGCTTCGTGAAGCTTGCGCCCTCGCCGCTCGAGCAGCGCGAGAAGCTCGAACAGCTGCGCGCGCTGGAGGCCGGAATGCGCATCGACGTCAGCATCGTCGATACGGTGCCGCTCGGCGTCGACACGCCCGAGGATTTGGAAACCGCCCGCGCCATGCTGCGCGGCCGTTGACTCTGGCAAACCAAAGGACGAAACGACCATCATGGCAACAAAAAAGAAAGTCGTGTTCCAGGGCGAGCCAGGTGCCAATTCGCACCTCGCGATCCACGAGGTCTATCCCGACGCTGAGGCGGTGCCCTGCGCGACCTTTGAGGATGCCTTCAACGCCTTATCCGCCGGCGAAGCCGACCTCGGCATGATCCCGATCGAGAATTCGGTCGCGGGCCGCGTCGCCGACATCCACCACCTGATGCCGAACGCGAACCTGCACATCGTGGCCGAGCATTTCATGCCAGTGCGCCATCAGCTGCTCGCCGTGAAGAGCGCGACGATCAAGGACATCAAGACGGTCGAGAGCCATGTCCATGCGCTCGGCCAGTGCCGCAAGATGATCCGCCGCCTCGCCATCAAGCCGATCGTCGCCGCCGACACCGCGGGTTCCGCACGCATCATCTCCGAAGCGAAGGACAAGTCGCGCGCGGCAATCGCGACCCGGCTTGCAGCCGAGATCTACGGTCTCGACATCCTGGAGCAGGACGTCGAGGACGAGGCGCACAACACCACGCGGTTCATCGTGCTGTCGCGCGAGAAGAAATGGGCGCCGCGCGACAAGGGCAAGGTGGTGACCACCTTCCTGTTCCGGGTGAAGAACGTGCCCGCCGCGCTCTACAAGGGGCTCGGTGGCTTCGCCACCAACGGCATCAACATGACCAAGCTCGAAAGCTACATGATCGAGGGCAATTTCTTCGCCACCCAGTTCTATGCCGACGTCGAAGGACATCCCGACGACCGCGGGCTGGTGTTCGCGCTGGAGGAGCTGTCGTTTTTTTCCAAGGAGCTGCGCATCCTGGGCGTCTATCCGGCGCACCCATTCCGCGAAACCTTCGAGGAAGTGAAGGAGTGACGCCATGCGTCTCAATCGCCGCGAATTCCTGGCCGGTAGCGCCGCGCTCGCGCTGAGCGCGGGCGCGGGCCACGCACAGCAGCGGCGGCTGTTCGACAGCCATTGCCACATCATCGATCACCGTTTCCCGATCGTCGCCAATCAGGGCTACACGCCGCCAAACTTTCCGCTGGCGGATTATCTCGCGCAGGTAAAGCCGCTCGGCGTGGTGGCCGGCGCGGTGGTGTCGGGCTCATTCCAGGCCAACGACCAGACCTATCTCGTCGATGCGCTCGGCAAGCTCGGCGCCGGCTGGGTGGGTGTCACGCAAATCCCCAACGATTATCCGGATGCGGAGATCAAAAAGCTCGGCGCCATCGGCGTGCGGGCCGTGCGCTTCAACATCCTGCGTGGCCGCATCGACGACGTGGACGAGATCGTGGCGCTGGCGACCCGCTGCCATTCTGTTGCTGGCTGGCACTCTGAACTTTACGTCGACGCGGCGGCGCTCAAGCCGCACGTCGCAAAGCTTTCCAAGCTGCCGCAGATCGCCATCGATCATCTCGGCATGACCGAAGAGGGCGTGCCGGTGCTGCTCGATCTGGTCGCGGCCGGCTGCAAGGTGAAGGCGACCGGCTTCGGCCGCACCAAGGCGGATGTGCCGAAGACGCTGGAAAAGATCGCGCAAAAGAATCCCAACGCGCTGGTGTTTGGCACCGACATCCCCTCGACCCGCGCGCCGCGGCCGTTCATGCCTTCCGACATCGACCTGGTCGAGAAGGTGTTGGGACCTGAACTGGCGAAGCGGACATTCTGGGACAATCCGGTCGCGCTCTATCGCGTCAAGATTTGAGGCTGTCATGAAGACCAATGCCAATGGCATCACCTTCAACACTGAGGTGGATGGTCCCGAAGGCGCACCCTGGCTGATCTTTTCCAACTCGCTCGCCACCAATCTGCACATGCGGGACCGCACGGCGGCCGATCTCAAAGATACATTCCGCGTGCTGCGCTACGACCAGCGCGGCCACGGCGAGACCGAAGCGACGCCCGGCCGCTACACGTTCGAGCTTTTGATCGCCGACATTGTCGCGCTGATGGATGCGCTCGGCGTCAAGCGCGCGCACTGGTGCGGCATCTCGATGGGCGGCGCCACCGCGATGGGTGCGGTTCAGAAGCATCCCGACCGCTTCGACCGGCTCGCGATCTGCGACACGCCCGGCCAGGCGACACCGGCCTCAATGCAGCAGTGGGAGGCGCGCATCGCCAACGCGCAGACGAACGGCATGCAGGCGGAGGTCGAACCCACCATCAGCCGCTGGTTTCCGCCCGAAACCGTGAAGGCCAACCCGCCGCATCTCGATGTGTTGCGTCAAATGATCCTGGCGACGCCGGTGAACGGGTTCGCGGGCTGCGCGGCGGCGCTCGCCGATCACGATTACCGGCCCGGCATGAAGAATGTGAAGAACCGCGTGCTCTACATGTGCGGCGAGAAGGACGGCGGCAACACTGCCGTCATGCGCACGATGAAGCAGGAATTCCCGGCCGCGCAATATGTCGAACTGGCCGGCGCCGGACATATTTCCAACATGGACCGGCCGGCGGAGTTTTCCCGCGCGCTGCGGGAATTCCTGACCGCGTAAGCCTCAAGCTGACAGCATCAAGGAACGCGGCCGCAAGAACCGGCCGCGACGTCAATCAAATGGTTTGATTGTAGGCGCCGACCTCGGGATGGGTGCGCAGCACGGCATCGATCGCCTTGAACATCTCGCGCATCCGCACCTCCGATACCGGGCTTTCCACCACCACCACCAGCTCGGGCTTGTTGGATGACGCGCGCACCAGTCCCCAGGTGCCATCCGCGACCGTAACGCGCACGCCGTTGACGGTGACGAGATCGCGGATCGGCTGGCCGATTATCTTCTCCCCGTTCTTCTGCGCGGCCTCGAAATGCTTCACCACCTGATCGACGATGCCGTACTTCTTCTCGTCATCGCAGTGCGGCGACATGGTGGGTGAGCCCCATGTCTTGGGCAGCGCATCCTTCAGCTCCGACATCTTCTTTCCAGGGCTGCGATCCATCATGTCGCAGATGGCGAGCGCGGAGACGAGGCCATCGTCGTAGCCGCGGCCAAACGGCTTGTTGAAGAAATAATGGCCGGACTTTTCGAAGCCGGCGAGCGCGTTCAACTCGTGGGTGCGGCGCTTCATGTAGGAGTGGCCGGTCTTCCAGTAATCGGCCTTCACGCCGTTTTTTTGCAGAACAGGATCGGTCACGTAGAGGCCGGTGGATTTCACATCGACCACGAAGGTCGAGTTCGGATGCAGCGCCGACATGTCACGCGCCAGCATCACGCCGACCTTGTCGGCGAAAATCTCCTCGCCGAGGTCGTCCACCACGCCGCAGCGATCGCCGTCGCCATCGAAGCCGAGACCCACGTCGGCCTTGGTTCGCAACACCTCGTCGCGCATGGCGTGAAGCATCTCGAGATCTTCGGGATTGGGATTGTATTTCGGGAAGGTGTGGTCGAGTTCGCAGTCGAGCCGCACCACTTCGCAACCCACCGCCTCCAGCACCTGCGGTGCGAACGCACCCGCGGTGCCATTGCCGCAGGCGCAGACGACTTTGAGCTTGCGCTTAAGCTTCGGCCGCTTGGTCAGGTCAGCGATGTAGCGCGCCGGGAAATTCTCCACGAACGCATAGGAGCCCCCGCCCTTAAGATCGAAGCTGGCGTTGAGCACGATCTCCTTCAGCCGCGTCATCTCGTCCGGCCCGAAGGTGAGCGGGCGGTTGGCGCCCATCTTCACGCCGGTCCAGCCGTTGTCGTTGTGCGAGGCCGTCACCATCGCGACGCAGGGGACGTCGAGCTCGAACTGCGCAAAATAGGCCATCGGCGTCATGGCAAGACCGATGTCGTGAACCTTGCAGCCGGCCGCGAGCAGGCCATTCATCAGTGCCATCTTCACCGAGGCCGAATAGCCGCGGAAATCGTGGCCGGTGACGATCTCGGGCTTCATGCCCATCTCGCGGATCAGGGTGCCGAGCCCCTGACCCAAGGCCTGCACGCCCATCAGATTGATTTCTTTGCCCAGCAGCCAGCGCGCGTCGTACTCGCGGAAGCCGGTCGGCTTCACCAGCGGTTCGGACTCGTAGGCATAGGTGTTGGGGGTGAGCGATGGTTTCGGCTTGGGAAACATCGAATCTCCAAAAAACTCGGATGAGAAGAGATTTGGATGAGCAATAGCCCAAAGCAACAGTATCGGGAACGCTTGTCTACGGGGTGTCGTTCCGCCTTAGCCTAACAGGCTGCTGAAAAGTCTTTGTCATCACTTCGGAGCGCACCCCGTAAGCGCATTCACGCGCGTCTTCGACGCGCTATGGACGCAATGCCGGTATTCATAACCAGCATTCCGTGATGGGTTATGGATTCCGACACTCGCTTCGCTCGGCCGAAATGAAGCGGAGCGGTGGTTGCAGCAGCGTCAGTAGGTCGCTGAAAAAGTTCTTTTGCAATGGGAGTTTACTGCTCGCCATCCTCACTATTCGCCGCAATGTATAACCACAGGTTGCAACCGTGTTGGGGCCCCGTTAGTTTGGATAATTCCAAGGAGCGCACTTATGAAAACCTCATCAGCAATATTTGCAACGTTCATTGGTTTGCTCTTAGCGCTCACTCAAGAGCAACCAGTTCTTGCTCAACAGGCCCAGGTGATAAACCCATTATATTTACAAGCAAAAGACATTCTCAACACGATGCTTGATGCACCCAGAATTAGCCCCAGCCTCAAGTCAAGTTTCCGTAGCCGTTTTGCAGATCTTGATGCTGAGCAAAAATCTCTCTGGTTTGCCGCAGGCCAAGTGGACTCAGGTCAATGCAACAACTCGTGCATTGACCTATATAACAGACGCATCGAAATCTGGGAAAACAACTTGCAGCAGTTCATTGCCGAAGGAAACAGGTGGCTGAAAACGTTTCAAGCACCAACTCTGCGCGAATGTTTGTCCGATTGCGACACAAGTTTCGGATCGTGCAGGCCGAGATGCAACACTGTGGCACCTGAAGAAAACCTTACGTGTGTGAGAGATTGTTTTGATCAAAAGGATCGCTGCGTTGCTAAATGTAGCGGTCCTCAGTGATCGATGAGTCGTCCGCTCGGCTGCCTGCGAGGGCTGCTGATGACCGGCTAGCCTATTAACAGCAGCGCTAAAGGAGACCGCGAAACAGGTGTTCCAGGACCGGGTTGGAAAAGGCTGGAATGAAGCGGAATGCTACTGCTCGAGAACGAGCCTACCGCGGTCGTGCGTCCACTTCACTCGCGACAGGAACGACATGCCGAGCAGGTTCACGGAGAGATTGTCGTCCGGCACCACGAACGCCTCGACGTCACGCACCGTGATGCCGTTGACCTCAACCCGGCTGAGCTGCACGCGCGCGGCACGACCGACGCCATTGGCGGTCTGCGTCTTCATCGTGTAATCGCGCGGCGTCGGGAAAATACCGAGCCGAGCCGCCGAGCTTTCGCGCAGCGCGATCACCGAGGCGCCAGTGTCGACCATGAAGTTGAGATAGCGGCCGTCCACGCGGGCTTCGACCTGAAAGTGACCGCCCGCATCGGCTTGCAGTGTGGTCGAACGCATGCCGGCGTTGGCTGACGGCGGCGCGGACACCACGGCCGCCATCGGCGCCGGGCGGCTCGGCATGCTGGCGAGCTTGTCGATCGAGCGCGACAGCGCCGCACAGATGACGACCACGACGCTGCAAAAAACGATAACGGCGCGCATGTGCTGTTCCCGAAATTTCGAACCATTCCACCACGCGCCGCTCAAAACCGCGCTAACGCAGGATTTCGCAACCGCCTTATCGGGCACCATGGTGATGGAGCGGTGTCGCGAACGATTAAAGTTTTAGCGAGCGCCGCAGCGTCGCCAATACTGGCAGAGAACAAGCCGGCAAAGAAAAAGGGCCCCGTTGAGGGGCCCTGAAGGCAACATCGAATTCAGACAGGCGACAGTTCAATTCAGCGCGTTCTGCACACTGGTGAACGTCGTGTTGAGCTTCGAGCCGAGACCCTGCACAACCGCGATGATGGCGACGGAGATGCCGGCCGCGATCAAGCCGTATTCGATTGCGGTCGCTCCGCGATCATCGCGGATGAATTGGACAAGCTTCGGTTCGGAAACAAAACGTGTCAGCAAAGCCTTCATGGCGAACTCCAACTGAGGACTACGTGCCCCTGTGGCGGAGTGTCGCAAAAACACGCTGACGTTCCGTTAAAAGGAACCGCGCGCCGCGTGGTTAAGACTCAGTAACTGAAAACGATCCCGCAGACGCCAACCCGTGATTTCAGCGCCCTCCAGCGGGCCGCGGTTTGGCGCGGCGCGTTGCCGGCGCGGCGAGCGGATCATCCGGCCAGGGATGCCTGGGGTAACGGCCGCGCATTTCGGTCTTCACCGCCGCGTAGGAGCCCCGCCAGAAGCCGGGCAGATCGCGCGTCACCTGCACGGGCCGGTGCGCGGGCGAGAGCAGTTCGACCAACAGCGGCACCTTCCCGCCCGCGATGCTGGGGTGCCGGCCGAGCCCAAACAGCTCTTGCACGCGGATCGATAGCTTGGGCCCCTCCTCCGCCTCATAGTCGATCGGCACCGACGAGCCCGATGGCGCGGCGAAGTGGGTCGGGGCTTCGGCATCGAGCCGCCGCTTCATGTTCCAAGGCAGCAGCGAATGCAGCGCGTTCGAAAGTTCGTCGGCTGAGATCGCGGCGAGCGCGGTCTTGTCGGCCGCGAGTGGCACGAGCCATTCATTCGCAGAGGCCGCCAGCGCGTCGTTGGAGAGATCGGGCCATTCGTCGCCCTCGGCGCGGCGCAGGAACATGACGCGGTCGCGCCATTGCTCGAGCGCCTTGCTCCACGGCAATCGTGCCAGCCCGATCCGGACGATCCCCTCAGCGAGCTTCTGAGCGGTCTGCGGCCCCGGCGTGACCGCGAAGGTCCGCTCGGCCAGCGTGATCGCGCCAAGCCGTTCGCTCCTCCGGCCGCGCAAGCTCGCGCTGGCAGCATCGAACGTAATATCCTCGCGGCGTTCGATGCGGCTGCCAAAGCGCGCCTCGATATCATCGAGCGAAATGGGAGCGGCAAGCAGGATGCGGCCTTGGGCGGCAATCCCCGCCACTTCGGCCACGGCCACAAACGTCTCCCGCGCCAGCGCCGATGCCGGATCGATGCTGGCGCCGCGGCCATTGGCCAGCAAGAACGCTCCGCCCGCGCCGCGATTTTTGGCGATGCGCTCCGGATAGGCGAGCGACAAAATCATGCCGGTGTTTGCTTCTTCACCTCCCCCGCTTGCGGGGGAGGTCGGCGCGCCGGAAGCGCGTTCACGCGCGTCTGCGACGCGCGATGGCGCGCCGGG
>CAMDDZ010000034.1 GCA_945893145.1 Rhodoplanes serenus
CGGCCGAACGCTGCCGGTCTTGCGCAGCCGATCCACCCATCGGATCGCCGTGCTGACGCCGACGCCAAACTGCGCCGCAGCCCGATGACACGAAAAGCCACCGCTCTCAACCGCTGCCACCACCCGTTCGCGTAGATCAATGGAATAGGATCGACCCATCGGATACTGGCCTCCGGCCCAGCCAGCATCTTGAATCAGAAACCAACTGATTTGGGAATCCAAAATCGATTCAGAGTAATGTCATGCTGCTTTAGGCGCGACCGCCTTCACTGCGGCTTGATGCCGGCGAACTTCACCACCTTGGCCCACTTCTCGGTTTCGTCGGCCAAGAGCTTGCCGAAGTCGGCGGGCGAGCCGCCGAACGGCGTGCCGCCCAGATCGACGAAGCGCTCCTTCATCTTCGGATCGGCGAGCGCCGCGTTGACCTCCCGGTTGAGCCGTTCGATGACCTCGGCTGGCGTGTTGCGCGGCACCCCGATGCCATAGAGCGAGCTCGCCTCGTAACCCGGGACGAAATCGGCGACGGTCGGCAGCTCAGGAAGCGCGGCCAGCCGGACTGCGCCCGTCACCGCGAGGCCGCGCACCTTTCCGGTCTTCACCAACTCGATCGACGAGGCCGAGGACGGAAACACGATCTGCACTTGCCCCGCGATCAGGTCCGTCAGCGCCGGCGCGTTGCCGCGATAGGGCACGTGGACCAGTTTGATGCCGGTCACCATCTGCAGCAATTCACCGGCGAGATGACCGGTGGCGCCAATGCCGGCTGAGCCCATGTTGATCTTGCCCGGGTTGGCCTTGGCATAGGCGATGAACTCGGGAACGGTTTTGACCGGCAACGATGGATCGACCACCATGACCACCGGCGCGCGGCTGATGCCCACGACCGGCATCATGTCGCGGATGAAATCGAAGCTGAGCTTCTCGTAAAGGCTGTTGTTGACGGTGTTCGACGTGTTGGTCAGGAACAGCGTGTAGCCGTCGGGCGGCGAGTTGATGACCGCTTCGGCCGCGATGTTGGTGCCGGCGCCGGGACGGTTCTCGATGACGAAGGGCTGTCCCAGCTTTTCCGTGAGCCACTGTCCGATCAGGCGCGCCGTGATGTCGTTGCCGCCGGCCGGCGTGAAGCCAACGATCCAGCGCACCGGCCGTGCCGGATAGGACTGCGCGTTGGCGATCCGCGAGACGGCTGGCAGCGCGGCAGCGGCCGCACCGAGACGCAAAAACTGACGGCGGAGAAGGTTCATGGCGAGCGCTCCGTGGCTCTGATGTCAAACATTCTCATGCGCGCACCTTGCTGTCTCCGGACACTCTGTCACGGCCACATGACTTAAGGCCAGACTGGGCGGTGATAGCCCAGCGGAACCGAGGGCCGCGCCCAGTATGGCGGCGTTTCCGACAGTTGTACGGCTGGCTTGAGGTGGCCGAGCGGGCCCGACGGTGTCTCGCTCGTCGTCGACCAGCGTTCCAATTCGCTGGCGGTGAACTCGTCCGGGATACCCTCGAGCGCCGCAGCCGGCACTTCGCCGAGATCGACGATCCACTTGCCGACTTGCGCCAGAGAGGTGCGGACCAGCCAGCTGCCGCCTTCCTGCGCCCGGCGCGCCAAGGCCACCATGGCGCCAAAGGCCATCAAGTAGCCGGTGCAATAGTCGATCGCCGAAACGGGATAGAATTGCGGCTCAGCGGTCTTCTCCGTTTCGGCCTGACGGACCGTGATGCCGCTGACGGATTGGATCACCGTGTCGAAGCCGCGTCGCGACGCCCAGGGGCCGGCATGACCGAAGGCAGAGAGCGAAACGTAGACGAGCCCGGGCCGGATCGCGCACAGCTCCTCCGGCGACAAGCCGCGGGCGGCTAAGCTGCCGGGACGATAGCCTTGCGAGAAGACGTCCGCCTTGGGCACCAGTCCGCGCAGGATATCGACATCGCCCGGCTTGCGCAGATCGAGTTGGGCGGAAAGCTTGCCGTGCCCGGTGTCCCATTCCTGGTAGCCAAGATTGGGCAGATGCGCGCCGGTGATTTTTAGGACATCGGCGCCGTGTTCGGCGAGCGTGCGGGCACAGGTCGGTCCGGCGAGAACGCGGGTCAGGTCGAGGACGCGGATGCCCGAGAGCGGCCGATCTCCTGTTGGCAGCGGCTCGGGTGCGCTGTCGCCAATGCGGATGATTTCCATGAGCGGCAGCGCAGCGACCGCGGCGGCTTGCGGATGTTTCGCCCATTCGGCGTGCGACCGCACCATGCCGCCGGCGCCCTTGGCGGCAATGATCGCCTCTTCGAGATCGGCGGCGTTCCAGGTGGCAACGGCACGCGTCACGGCGGCGCGATCCTCAGGCACGCCGAGCACGCTGAGCGCCACCGCCCGGTGATTGGGAAAATTGCAGTGCAGATAGGACCAGCGCCCATCGCGGGTCGGGTAGAAGCCCATGACGGTATTCCGCGTGGTCGAAACCTCCGCGCCGCCGAGCTTGATGTAATGGCTGCTGCGCAACGCGGCCGCGGCCTGACGCAGATCGATGGTCATTTGCTGACGCCGCCCGGTGCGCGCCCGCCACAAGTCCGCAGCGGCAAGCCCGGACGCCGCGAGCGTTGCCGCACCTGCCGTGCCGATGCGGAACGGCGTCGGCAGCACCGGATCCGCGCCGCCGGTGAATGCAACATCCGCGGCCGGTCCGTCTCGCCAAGCGGCAAGCGGCAGGATGGTGCGAAGCGCTTCATTCGGCTGGGTCATGATGTCGGTAGCCCCTACTGCGATGACACGGATTGCTCGTAAAATTACTTGGGGGATTATTTGGGCTTCGCCGTCATCGTCTGCATCACCGCGGCAACTTTCTTGCGCTGTTCCTCGATCGCGGCGGCGAAATCCGCAGGCGTGCCGGGCCGCATCACGGCGCCGGTCGCCTTCAGCCGTTCGGCGACAGCCGGATCGGAGGCGATGGCGCGCACATCGGCGGCGATTTTGTTCTTCAGCTCCTCGGGCATGTCGCGCCAGCCGTAAAAGCCATTGGTGGCGTCGAAGGTGAGATCGGGGAAGCCTGCCTCGCGTGCGGTCGGCACGTCGGGCGCCAGCGGCGAGCGGTCGCGGTTGGGAATCATCAGGAAGCGGCCGCGGCCGGAGGCCACCTGCGGCAGCAGCAGCGTGATGCCGGTCGCCAGGAGGTGTACCCGGCCACCGGCGAAATCCTGGAACGCCGGAGCAAAGTCGCGGTAGGCGATCTGGGTGATATCGATGTTTGCGCTCTTTTGCAGCGCTGCCACCACATAGAGCGGCAAGCCGGTGGTCGCCGCCCAGTTGAGCTTGCCCGGCTCGGCGCGGGCGAGCGCCACGAACTCCTGGAGCGTGCTGGCGTTGATCGACGCCGTTGCCACCACGGCGAGCGTGGAATCGAGCGCCGCCGCCACCGGCACCACGTCGCGCGCCGGATCGTAGGGCAGCTTATCGTTGATCAGCGGATTGATCGAAATGAGGCCCGCGAACGAGAACAGCAGCGAATGATTGTCGCGGTCCGCCATCATGGCCTGCACGGCGAGGATGCCGTCGGCGCCCTGGCGGTTCTCCACCACCACGGGCTGGCCCCAGCGCTGCGACAGCCGCTCGGCGAAGGTGCGCGCCGCGATGTCCATGCCGCTGCCGGGGCCGAGCGGCGTGATCACGCGGACGGTTCGGTTGGGCCAAGCAGACGATTGCGCTTGCGCGGCGGCTGGCAAGGCCACGGCGGCGATGAGGATCGCCAAGATAAGCAGCGAGATCAAAAGCGGCGCGGCAAGGCGGGAAGGGCGCATCGGGTAAGCTCCGGCTGCCGGAGCTTACGGCGGGCGAGCCGGCTTATTCCACCACGATCTTGACCATGTCGCCCGGCTTCACCCGGGCGTTGGCGGCGAGCCCGTTGAGCACGCGGAAGTGCTCGACCTGGCGGTCATGAATCGCCATCCGGCGGGCGAGCTTTTCCACCGTGTCGCCGGGGGCCACCGTCACCACCTGAAGATGGTGCGGCTTGGCCTGCCGGATTTCGGCAAGCGTCATGCGGCGGAAGGTGGTGATCGAGTCGCGGAAGGTCTTGTCGACCGCCTCGGTGCGATTCTTGGCGGCATAGATGAAGCGATAGACGTCGGTGCCGAAGCGCACCAGATAAATCCGGAAGCTCCAGCTTTCGCCCTGGGCGGTGGCGGTCGAGACCGGCAGCCCGTTGATGGTGAGCTCACTCACGCTGCGGATGTCGATGTTCTCGATCCAGCCGGAAATCAGATAATCGGACAGCGTCTGCTCGCTCGGCACGTTCACCACGTCGAGGCGCAGCGCCTGCGTGCCGTTTTCCTTCACGCCGAACACCGCCTGGGCGGTGTTGTCGAGCACGAAGCCGTCCGGCGCCGTGAAGGTGAAGCCGAGCTTGGGATGCAGGAAGCGCCGGCCGCGCACAAAGCCTTCGCTGGGGTCTTCGCCATAGACGACGCCTTCGAGCGCGGCGAGATATTCCTGCCGCTGCCGCTCGCCCGGGCCGGGATCCTTGATTTGCCGCGCGTTGGCGACCGCGTTGGCGACGCGGTCCGGCGTGGCCGGATGCGAGGACAGGAAGTCGGGTGCGCGTGGATCGATATTGGCGGTGCGCGCGCGCAATTGCGTGTACAGCCCCATCGAGTTGAGGAAGCGCTGGGCGCCAAACGGATCGAAGCCGGCCCGCGCCGAGATGCCGACGCCGATGCCGTCGGCCTCAAACTCCTGCGCGCGCGAGAAGCTCGCCAGCGCGATCTTCGACTTGGCCAGCGCCAGCGCGCCGAGTTGCGGATCGGCCAGCAGATCGGTGGCGACGCGATTCATTAGCGCGGCGCGGCGAGCCTGGTTCTCGCGGAATTCGGCATGTTGCGCGAGCACATGCGCCATTTCGTGCGACAGCACCGAAGCAAGCTCGGAATTGTCGTTGGCGAGCGCGATCAGCCCGCGCGTCACGTAAAGCTGGCCGTTCGGCAGCGCAAACGCGTTGACCGATGGCGAATTGAGGATGGTGACGTTGTATTTCAGGTCCGGCCGCTCGGACGCCGCCACCAGGCGGTCGACCGTTTGCGTCAGCAGGCCCTGCAGCTTTTCATCCGCGTAGGCGCCGCCATAGGCCGCCAGGATGCGCTTGTGCTCGGGCGTATCGCTGGCCGTCAGTGCGGAGGGCTGGAGCGGCTTCTGGGGGGCGGCCGCCTGGTTCTCGGTGGTGACCGAGGTGGTCGAGCAGGCGGCGAGCGCAAGCAGCGCGAGGGCGGCGAGGCACCGCCAGCCCGCGTTCAGTCTCGCCTGTGTCAGCGCCTTCCCCACCGTCCGCTCTCAACCTATTCGCTATTCGGCGATCTCGATCTGTTCGGGCGCGCTAGCCTCGATCCAGGGGCCGCCGCGCTCCTCCACGTGGCCGCGCACTCTAACGGTGCGGCCTGCAAGCTTTCTTAATTCGAGGCCTGCGGCGGCGAACGCCTTTTCGCTGCGCCGTGCCACCGTCACCGTGAAGTCTTCCGACCACCGCCGTCCGAAGTTCACGTAGATGGTGCCGCTGCTCTCGCGAACCGACAGCACCCGGCCTTCGACCAGGGTGAAATGGCCCCGTTCCGCCAAGACCTCCGCAGGGGCCTCGGCCCGACGCATCACATAGTATGGATCGGCCCACAGACCAAGGCGGGCGATCCGCGCGGCCTTTTCGGCCGCCAACAGCGCCGTCGCACAGCCCGGATCGCCGACCTTGGCGGCGACGCGGGCGTGGCCTTGGGCCACGAGCGCCTGCTGGAGCCAGATGTCCGGTGTGCTCGCTTGCGCGACGAAGGCATGTGCCACGACGCGGCCGTAGCGATCGGTGCCGGCGCCAAGGCGCTTGAGCGTGAGCACGCGGTCCGCGATCAGGGCTTCGAGCGCGGACTTAGCCGCTTGAGCCCTGGCGGTTTGGGCGCCGGCTGCGTTGACCTGCGGCGTTTCGATGCCGGCCAGTTTCAGTTCGCGGCCATCGGCCAACACAACGGTGCGGCCATCGATCACCCGGCGGACCGAGGCGGTGCCGACCGCTTCAAGCGTGCAGGCAGGCTTGCTGTCGGTTGGGTTGGCGACGTCTTGCGCGCGAGCAGCGGTCGCCAGCAGCACGCCGGCGAGCGCACAGACGATCGTGTGGCAATGTCGCTGCGGCAAGGAAAACCCATCCCCGAACGCGCCATTGTAGGTGCCGGAATGCGGCACCAGCGCGGCGGATGGGTCAGGGATAGACCGGCGCATCGGGCTGCACTGGACTAGCCAAGAAAAGCGGCGAGAAATTCAACAGCGCCCGCGACTTCGGGCTGCCGGGATGGTCGGATCCGAAGCGGACGTGGGGCGCCGATTACTTGGGGCGCCGGCTACTTGGGAGCGCCGGCATTCTTGGCGGGCACCAGCGTGGTTTTGAGGCCTTCTTCGAAGTTGGCAATGATCTCTTGCCGGTTGGCCTCTTCCTTCCAGTTATCCGACACAATGGCCCAGGATCGCCGGAACGCCTCTGACTTCGCAGGGTCCGCGGCCCGTTCGCTGGCGAGCTGAGACCTGTATTGAAAGAGCACCACCTTCTCACGCCGCTCCATCGTCCACTCCCTCACTCACGCAACTGCACAAACCCGAACTGACCCCTGCCTTTTACAAAAATGAGCGGGATTTGTCAGGTCGGTTTGATCACAAGGTTGACCGTCCGGGCCGATGTTCATTATTCGTTCCGCGGCCACCGGTAACGGGGTGACACAAAACGAGACAAACCCCGGCGTTCCGAAAAAAATTGGCGAGACCGGTTCCTGCGGTCCGGTGGTTCAGCCGGATCGAGCAGCGGTTTCCTCAAGGGCCGCGCCGGCCGGTCAGAGGTCAAGGCACGGATCGTTGAGCCAATATTTCTCGTTTGGACGCGCGACTGAGGCGAGCGACTGAGGGAGGAAGCGTGAAGCGGTTTCTGATTTTTGCTCTGCTTGGTCCAGTGCTGGCCATTGCCGTTTTTGCCGGTTTCTCCCTTGCAACAATCGGCTTCGTTCTTATGCCGAGCCAATCCATGATCTTGATGATGTTGGCTAGGCACTTCGTGAGTGCCGTCGTGCCAGCCATCTTCCTGGCCTTACTGGATTGGTTCCTAGCAGCACGGCTCAGCGTCTTGCCTCTTCACACCGACCCGCCACCCAGGCGCGGTTCAGGCGATATAGGCGACGTAGAATATCAGGCTAATGATTGCGCTAAATATGATCGCCGTAATCCAAAGGCGGGGCTTGTCGCTCATATCACCGGTATGCGCCGTCATTTGGTCCCCGCGTACCTCGGCGAAAAGCTAGCGATCGTGCCGATCCTTGGCCGTCTGAGAAATGTCGGCTTGGATAGCTGAACGGCGGTCCGCGACTGATCGCCTATCCGTCTTCGAACGTCTTTCACCAATCGATCGCTTTTCTTCATCCGCTCGCCGGTCCACACCGGATCGCCTATCTTCACCAGAACGTCTACCGACGCCTGATCTCTTGTCATCGAGGCTCATTGCCGCAGCTCCGTCGCTTTAACCAAAAAACAATACTCGCTGACGGTGAACAGGTCGTAAAATAGTCCCGCAATCGGTTCTGGCCACACCGCATCAAAGGCCGACGGCGTATCGCAGCGCGCTACGACAGTTTCGCCCGAAGCTTCCTTACGGTAGCAGCCTCCGGAGACACAAATTCAACGCCGATATCTTGCCCCGTGCGCCACACCATGCGGCATTGCCGCGAACCGCTCGCGGGGAAGATCATCGTGAATTCCGGGGGTATGTGGCTCTCAGAGGCAAGTGACAAACGAGCTCCCCTCTCAGAGACATCGCTCAGCATGCCGCGGATCAGTGGCAAGCCATTACCCACCTGCACCCGAACAATGTAGTGCTTGCGTTTGCGAGCGTGCTCACGCTGTTCAGCGAGAATCATCGGAAAATCCCGAAGCTCGGTGGTTATTGGTTCACAACCAATTTTAGTTCTGAACTCTTTGGGGAAGGACGCCGCGCCGGCTCCGTTCGATTTCGACCGTTACGTTTGGCCTCGTACAGCGCGATGTCAGCAGCGTCGATGAGGTCGCTGGATCGCGTACCTGACTGGGGAACCTGGCTTCCTACACCAATGCTCACAGTCGGCATTTGAGGACTGTTCGGCTGCTTCGAACTGAAGCCAACCAACAGGTTGCGAATTCTTTCGGCCATCGCTACCCCAAGATCAAGAGACGTATCAGGTAGCACCACTACAAACTCCTCACCTCCAAAGCGGGCTGCGAAGTCGGAACTCTTTCTGGTGCAGTCCGAAACGCATGCTGCGATCATCTTAAGGGTATCGTCACCGGCAAGATGACCATGGCTGTCGTTGTAAGCTTTGAAATGATCAACGTCGATCATCAGAACGGTCAGTGAAGTTTTTCGCCGAATTGATCGTTGCCATTGGTCTTCAAAAACCTCATCGAAGCGGCGCCTGTTGGCGAGACCAGTCAGGCTGTCTGTCGTAGCCAGGATCGCAAGCGCTCGCTCGGCCTCGGCTCGCCGGCGCAATTCCTGAGCCGAGAACAGCGCGAGGGCGAGAGTTGCGCCGCACAGCGCGAGAACGAGAAGTCCGATGCGCCGTGTTTGCTGACGCCATCCGGCGTAAATCTCCTCAATTGAGACGGCGACCATGATCAGCAAGGGATGATCCCCGACTTGCTTGATCACATGAAGGCGTTTGACGCCATCGGTACTGGCAGTCTCTTCAAACTGACGGAGGTGGGAACCCACAGCTTGTTCGAACACCCTGCTATGGCTGATGTCGCGTCCGATAGCGTCGATGTCAAATGGCGAGCGCATCAGCATGATCCCATCTGTGCGCGTCAGTCCCATCGCACCATCCTGGCCCAATTTTACCTTTCTGAATAAATCATGGAAGTAACCGAGTTGCAGACTACCAACGACGACCCCGGCAAATGATCCGTCAGGGTGTGATAGCCTTCGACTGATGCCGATGATGTATTGTCCGTCATCTCCTTCGAATGGGCGGCCGATGTAGAGTCCCGCATTGGCGCTCTGTGCGTGGACCTTGAAATAGTCGCGCTCCGAACGATTTGGCTGCTGCGGATCAAGGTTGCGCGAATCGATGATCGTGCGCCCCTCCGCATCGATGACACGAATTGCACCCAGGTGTTTGGCGGTGGCGGCCCGGTCGAACAGGATGACCTGGCGCGTTTCTTTGCTGACCTGATTGGTTTCTGGCAGCTTCAGGCCGTCGATGACGCCCTGCAATGATAAATCGTATGAGTCGATGGTTCGGGCAATGTCCGCCTCGATCGTGGCCACGATGTTGTTGCTGGCCTGGCTGGCTTTGTCCCAATGGGCTTGGCGCATTTCCCACAACACGCCTCCACAGATCGCGCAGAACCCGACGATGATCGACACGCTGATGGCGATCAGCCATCTTGCGGAAATGCGCGTTGCCCGTGAACGGCCGAGCGGATCGGCTTTGAAATTATTGGATTGCACCCGGCGCCCCTGCCCCAGACGAGCCCCCGCTCGCCCTCACTTCTCGGTGCACCTCAATTAACGGCCGTGCATTGAAATACCTTCCGGTCTCGCAACTAAATCCCAGCAACTTCGTTCAAGATTCCGTAACCATATTTCTCCATCGATCTTCCGATCGGAGGGTGGGACAACCGTCCGATATCCTGACCTGACCCCGGTCGCTAAAACGCGGCCGAGGTTTTTCTATTCGATAATGTTTGATTGCTAGGACGTTTTCCGCTCGGGATGATGTCTGAGCCTCGGGCAACAGGGAGGCCTCGGCCGGTTCGGCTGGGGCTTCTTTGTTTCTGTGCCGCCGCTACGTCCCGAGGTGAACTGACAGTTCTGGCAAAAACTCTACGCCGATTTCGCTATACGTGCGCCAACACGACGTGGCAGCGACGGCATCGCGTCTTGCTACCCGACATCCAGAGCGTGAATTGCTTTACCGCTGCACGATGAGCTTCGATGACGAGCTTGGCTCCCGCATCGGAGATATCGGCGATCAGACAATCGCGTTGTGATGAACCGTCGCCCGCGTCTATTCGCGCAGGATAATCCAGCCGCCAGCGAACGCTCCGAGGTTTTTCAAATCCCATGCTGGCATTCCGCAAATGACTTTCGAACACCAGCGTGTCCACGGCGATGCTGTTCACCCTACGGATGATTCATTTACGAACGGGTAGTCAACGTCGAGAGGCTTCGAAAGCACATTTCGGGCTCTGCACATACATAAGGTCATCGCCCGTGCATTTGCTCGACGAAATCGACAATGCATCGCCGTAGTTTGGCGTTTTTGATCTGCATGAAAGCTTTGGTGAGAGCCAAGCCGTCAGTTGTGGAGAGGAACTCGGAGACGTAAGCAGTCGATGCAGCTGCCGCAGTTCCTTTTGGCAACGACGACAATCCCGGCGCACCCTCGAAAAAGAATGTCACCGGTACCTGGAGGATGGACGCAATATGTTGCAGCCGGCTGGCGCCGATCCGGTTGGCGGCCTTCTCGTATTTCTGGACCTGCTGGAATGTCAGGCCTAGGGCGTCTCCAAGATTTGTTTGACTCATCCCAAGCATCATCCGACGCATGCGCACTCGGCTGCCCACATGCTTGTCGGTGGGATTTGGCGACCTCTTGGCCATGTGCGTCCTTCGCTCATTGAGACGCAGTGGTCTCAGCCACACGATGTCGTTTCAAAATTCTTGGCCCGGACATCGCGCCAACCGCACCGCGGCATCCGCGCACGATTATCCTCGCATATAGAACAACTCGAAGTGAAGCGAGCTATCGAAAGGCGACCCCGATCAAAGTCTTTCCCCTCCACGCCACATGGCACGGACGCTGAACGCGATCGCTGGGGATTTGCAGAGTAAAGTCGTCCGGAATGCCAATGGGGCTAGCGACTTCGAGGCACGCGCCGGTCTCGGACATGTTGCGGACGGTACAACTGATCCCGCCGGCATGATTGAACGCAATCGTACCAGCTTTCAGGATGCGAACCCGCTGTATGCTTCTACGTTCATCCATCGCGCAATGGCCCCGGCATCGTCGCCCGGGCATCCTCGTAGCAGCTGGGGTCCGGATCGATTTCCAAGCTAGAACGGCACAGATATGCGTCTTACGGGTAAAGGATTTTATAAGGGCTCACCCGCGGTGGTACCACTTTAGCTGTCGGGTGCAGATCGCCATTGCGATATGGCCCCAGCAAGCGTGTCGGGATTAACCTGACGTCTTCAGGCTGCGTAAATTTTGTTCGCCACATATTGGGCGAACGACGCCAAGGGCAGCATTGTCGCCCATAAGTTCACAGCAATCGCAGACTGCCAACACACAGCGCATAGGCGAACTATCAATTGGTGCAACCATGGTAGCGAGTGCTTCGATACCGATCCTGCTGGTCGACGACTATCAGACGATGGTTCGGATTGTTCGCAATCTGCTCAAGCAGATCGGTTACGAGAACGTCGACGATGCAGCGGATGGTGGAGCCGCCCTCGCCAAGATGCGCGAAAAGACGTACCGGCTGGTGATCTCGGACTGGAACATGCAGCCGATGAGCGGCTTCGAATTCCTCAAACAGGTACGCGCCGACGAAACACTCAAGCAGACTGCGTTTGTCATGATTACGGCGGAGTCCAGCGTCCAACTCGTCATGAATGCGAAGAAGGCAGGCGTCGATAGCTATCTCATCAAACCGTTCAACGATCAGACGTTGAAGGACAAGATTGCAGAGGCGCTGGCGGCACGCCCCTAAGCTTCGTCGACCGTATCGGTGTTCCCAATCCAATGAACCGCATCAATTTAGGCGCTCTGCGTTGTCTGATCGCAGACGACAACGCGAACATGCGCCGCATCGTGCACACTTGTTTGCATGCGTTTGGTATCCGGGAAGTCTACGACGCGGCCGATGGGGCCGACGCACTCGAGGCGTTCAATCGGCATCAACCCGACATCATCATCCTTGACTGGGTGATGCCAGTCTTTAGCGGCATCGATGTCGTCAGAATGATCCGACAGCCCATCGGGAACGCCAATCCATTTGTGCCGATCATCATGTTGACGGCTCACCCGGAGAGATCGAGTGTGATCGCGGCACGCGAGGCTGGGATCACCGAATTTCTGGCGAAACCGATTTCGGCGACGGCCCTTTATCAACGCATTGCCAATGCGGCGACGAACCCTCGACCGTTTATCAAGATCAAGAGTTATTTTGGCCCTGATCGGCGACGAGGTGTCAACGACAAATACATTGGTCCCAAGCGTCGGGGCAATGCAGCACAAAACGCTATTCGGGTGCCTTCGTTATATAACAAGATAGCCAACCGGGGCTTCGCGCCACCGAACGAGGCCGAAACTGCACCATCGCAGGATCGCGTCATCGTCAACGATACGGATCGAACCGCGGCTCCATTCTGGCAGGCGGGCGGTGAAGCAAGATTGCAAGGGGAACAACCGAAGGCCGCAGGGCCGGCGAAGATACCTAAGAACGCAGCATAGCGTTTCGCCATACGGCGACGGATTTTCGGTCCGCTCCTGTGCCCACGCGCGGGTTATTGCATTCGATTCTTGCCGAAGAAATAGACGCCGAACAGCACGAGGAGCCAGGCGGCTAGAAGTATCCAGCTATCGATACGTTGCACTCCAAAAATCTTCAGAAGCACAAATGTACCAACTGCGCCGATAGCAAAACACGCAAGTCTGAAGAGCAACCTTTTATCGAGAGAGATAGCATTCATAGCTGCGTCCAGCCTCTGTTTGCGGCATTGTTGTATTTGTCGTTGGACAGACCGTGTTGGTTCAAATGCCCGCTACGTCCCCCGATCTTGATGAGGTATGGGCGTTCCTGCTCCGACTCTGTCCCCTTGGAAAGCTGCCTGAGATGCCCTAATGGCAGCCAGCAGCGTCGCCGGGGCTGTTTATAATTCTGGACACGCCGCAGCCTCTCAGCGGGCATTGGAATGGGGCTATGCTGAGGCTAGAACAAGTGGAGTCGAAGCTAAGTATTTGAAATATCTATGTGGTCCCGTAGCTCAGCCGGATAGAGCATTGGTTTCCTAAACCAAGGGTCGGAGGTTCGAGTCCTCTCGGGATCGCCATTCCAGCACCCGTCCTTCCGTCAGCACAGGCATCATGAAAATCGTCATCCCCAATGACTACCAGGACATGGTCGATCAGCTGCCCTGCTATTCGCTGATCCGCCACCACGACGTGACGCGCTACCGCGAGCCGGCGCGCGACCTCGATCAACTGGTCGAGCGGCTCGCCGACGCCGACGTGGTGGTGTCGATCCGCGAGCGCGTCGAGTTTTCGCGCGCGCTGCTGGAGCGGCTGCCGAAGCTCAAGCTGCTCGCCCTGGTCGGGCGGAATTCGCAGGTGCTGGACGTGAAGGCGGCGACAGCGCTGGGCATTCCGGTGGCGACCGGCCTGAGCAATTCGCCGGTGGCGCCGGCCGAGCTGACGCTCGCGCTGATCGTCGCCGCGCGCCGCAACATCGCGCTCGAAGCCGAGCGCATGAGGCGCGGCGACTGGCCTTGCACGCTGTCGCATCGGCTGCGTGGCTCGACGCTCGGCATCTTCGGCCTCGGCCACATCGGCGCGCTGGTGGCGGAGGGCGGCAAGGGCCTCGGCATGAAGGTGCTGGTGTGGGGCCAGAAGAACTCCTTGGAGAAGGCCACCGCAGCCGGTTACGAGGCGGCGAAAAGCAAGGCCGACCTGTTCGAGCGCTCCGACGTGCTGTCGCTCAGCGTTCGGCTGCGGCCGGAGACGCGCGGCATCGTCGGGCCGGACGATCTGGCGCGGATGAAGCCCACCGCGCTGATCGTCAACGTGGCGCGCGCCGAGCTGTTTGCGCCCGGCGCGCTGGTGGAGGCGCTGAAAAAGGGCCGGCCCGGCTACGCGGCGGTGGACGTTTACGACGAAGAGCCGGTCGTCAACGGCGACCATCCGCTGCTCAAGATGCCGAACGTGCTGTGCACGCCGCATCTCGGCTGGGCCGAATGGGACAACTTCGAGCTTTATTTCCGCGAGTGCTTTGAGCAGATCGTGGCGTTCGAGAAGGGCCAGCCGCTGCGGCTTGCCAATCCGGATGTGAAGCGGCGGCAATAACTAGGGTCGAGACTCATAAAAGGCGCGGTTGCCTCGTCATTGCGAGCGAAGCGAAGCAATCCAGAAACACGGCATGGAGCTGGATTGCTTCGTCGCTTCGCTCCTCGCAATGACGGACACGCCAGCGTACCGATCTTTTATGGGTTTGACCCTAGACGGCGGCCGGCGCTTCGGCCACGCGCCGGCGCACCAGTTCGATGTGCTGGCGCAGATCGTAAAGTTGGTTGGCAAAGCCCAGCGGCACCGGCAGCCGGTCGGCGGCGTGTTCGACCTTGTCGATCTGCGCCAGCTTTTGCGCGCGATGCTCGGCCCCTGCGCGGGGATCGAAGCCGGCCTCGATCCGTTGCAACTCGCGATACCAACGCAGGATGCGGCGGCGGACCCGCCACGTGTAGATCAACGGCGTAAACCGCAACACCGGCAGCAGGATGCCGATCAGCGGAATGAGCAGCAGCACCAGCCGGTCGGCGATTGTCGCCAGCCAGAACGGCAGATAGCGCTGCAGGAACGGCGCGCCGTTGCGATAAACCCGATAGGCCTGATCCGACAGCGGAAACTCCGGATCGGTCTGCACCGGAAACTCGCCGCTGCGTTCGAACACGCCGGTCTCGCCGTTTTTGTCCACGGCGGGCTGCGAGTGAACCACGACCAGCGCCTGGGTCAGCAAGTTGGCGAGCGCGGAATGCAAATCCTCACGCACCACGAAGGCCGCGGTGGTCGCCACCATGGCGACATCGGCGGAGGGAATGTCGCGCGCGAAATCGATCACGCCGCGCTTGAGCCTGATCCGGGTCAGATAGGGAAATCGCTGCGCATAGGCGTCGGCCTGGGCGAGGTTCAGGAGCTTCAGCTTCGGGCTGCTCAGCAGGCGCGACACCGTGACGGCGCTCGCGCCCAGCACCAGGAAGCCGGCGTCGGCCTGCCCATTGTTGAGCGCATCGACGTAGTCCGGCAATTCCATGTTGACGAAGGTCGCGGTCTCCGGCGTCACGCCGCTCGCGGCCAGCAGGCGGAGCGCGACATAGTTCGTGCCGCCGCCCGCGGGCCCGACCAGGATGCGTTTGCCCTTGAGGTCGGAAAGCCGGTCGAGCGGCAGCGCCGCGTCGTGAAAAATCCAGATCGGTTCGTGCAGCACACGGCCGAGCGACAGCAACTCGGGCTCCTGCACGCTGTTGGCGACGCCGCCTTGCAGGAAACCCGCTTTGGCTTCACCCGAACGCAGCAGCTTGAGGTTTTCGAACGTGCCGCTGGTCTCGCGGATTTCGAGGGTGACGCCGTTGAGCGCCATGAATTCGCGGTAGCGGTCGGCCAGCGCGTAATACGGGCTGCCCTTGCTCGCGGCTGCCACCACGATCCGGCTGGGCGGCGCCGGCTGCACGAACTGGAACGTGACCAGGAACGCCAGCCCGATGAGCAGCAGCGCTGGCACCAAGATCCAGAGGAATTCGCGAACACCGAGAAGCTTACCGAGACGCATGACACTCTCGTAAAAGCTTTTGCTCAGCCGCGCAAATTCGGCCGCCAGCGCTCGAAGCGCCGCTCGATCAGCCGCAACAATTCGGTCATGGCCACTCCCGCGCTGGCGATCAGAATGATGCCGACCATGACCTGATCGGTCTGAAAGCGGGCGCCGGCGGTCGCGATCAGAAAGCCCAGGCCCTTGGTCGCGCCATACATCTCGCCGACCACGATGCCGACCAGCGCATGGCCGAGCCCGAGCCGCAAGCCCGCCAGCAGGAACGGCACCGATGACGGCAGCGCCACGGTCAGGAACAATTGCCGGTCGCTGCAGCCGAACGAGCGCGCGACCTTGATGAAGTCCGCTTCGACGGTGCGCACACCCGTGATGGTGTTGACCAGGATGGGAAACACCGCGCCGAGGAACACGATGGCGATCTTGGAGGCGATGCCGATGCCAAGCCAGATCAGGATCAGCGGCAGCAATGCGATGCGCGGCGTGGCATAGAGCGCCGATACGAACGGCTCCAGCACCGCGTTCACTCGGCTGTACCAGCCCATCAAAATGCCGAGCGGCACGCCGATCACGATTGCCAAGCCATAGCCGACCGCGAACTCGTGCGCGCTGACCGCGATGTGCTCGTAGATGCTGCCGTCGGCGAACATGTCCGACGCGGCACTGACGATGCGGCTCGGCGAGGACGTGAACAGCGGATTGACCCAGCCGAACGCGACGACGAGTTCCCAGAAGATCAGGAACAGGCTCATCGAAATGGTGCCGAGCAGCCAATTCTCGTTGCGCTGCCAATAGGAGCGCACGGGCACTTCCAGCGGTTTGGCGGATGGCTGAACCGTGTCCGGGGCCCCAGCCGTGGTGTGCTGCATCGCCATCACGCCGCCGCCGTCATCATGCCGGTGCGCGCCGCTTCCTCTTCGATCAGGCGCCAGACGTGCTTCTCCAACTCGACGAAGTGTGGCTCATGCTTGATTGCGAGCGTGCGGCCAGGCGGCAGATCAATGGCGATCGTTTCCTTGATGGTTGCGGGGCGGGCCGAGAACACCACCACGCGGTCCGACAGGAAGATCGCCTCGTTGATCTGGTGCGTGATGAACAGCGCGGTGGTTTTGGCGCGCGCCAGGATTTTCAGAAGCTCGACCTGCATGAACTCGCGCGTCTGCGCGTCGAGCGCCGCAAACGGCTCATCCAGCAGCAAGAGCTGCGGTTCCATCACCAGCGCGCGTGCGATGTTGACGCGCTGGCGCATGCCGCCCGACAGCTCATGCGGATAGTGTTCGGCAAAACCGTGCAGGCCGACCAGCTCGATGAAGCCCGCGGCGCGTTCGTTCCGTTCGGCTTTGGCAAGCTTGCCTTGGATTTCCAGCCCGTAGGCCACGTTCTGCCGCACGGTGCGCCAGGGAAACAGGCAGTCGTGCTGGAACACGAAGGCGCGGTCCGGTCCGGGCTTGTCCACCACACGGCCATCGACGCGGATTTCGCCGGAGGTGATACGCACCAGCCCATCGACCGCATTGAGGAACGTGGTCTTGCCGCAGCCGCTGGGGCCCACGATGGTGACAAGCTCGCCCTCGGACACCTCGAGGTCGAGGCCGCACAGCACTTCGAGCGGCTGCCGGGTGCGCTCGTTGTAATGCGTCAGCGCAACACGCCGGGCGTCGAGCTTGAGCGGGCGTGAGGCATTCATGATCAGCTGCGCGGGCCCGCGAGTTTGGCAAAGAAGCCCTCGCGTTCGAGGCCGTCGAGTGTGGTCGTATCGAAGAACTGCTCGGCCTTCATGGTCTTGGCCTTCGGCTCCTTGGCGGCCAGGCTCTCGAGCACCGACGTGATGCCGCTGGCCGAGATTTCGAGCTTGTCCGGATAAGCCTTGAGGTACGAATTGTAGGCCGTCCGCACATTCTCGATGTCCTTCACCGAGAGGAACTTCTGGATCAGCGGGATCGCGATGTCCGGGTTGGCTTTGAGTTCGCGCACCGCGGTCGCCATCGCCATCAGGAATTTTTTGACGATGTCGGGATTTTTCTTCAGGAACGCGCGCGAGGTCACGAACGACGTGTTGGGATAGTCCTTCACCACGTCGTTGAGATCGACCAGCACGTGAAAGCCGTGTCGCGTCATCTCTGCGGTGTCGGGATATTGCTCGAACGTGCCATCGACCCGGCCGGCGATGGCGGCGGCCATGCGCGTCGAAGCGCCGCCAAGCTGCACGACATTGACCTCCCGGCGCGTGAGGCCGAGGTGCTTGAGCGCGAATTCGGCGGCGGCGTCGGTCGATGAGCCGTAGCGGCTGATGCCGACGGTCTTGCCCTTGAGATCGGCGGCGCTGTTGATGCCGGTTTTGACCACCAGCTGATAGGGCAGGGTGTTGGCGATGCCGGCAATGATGACGATGTCGGCGCCTTGCACGGCGGCCGCGGTCGCGGGCGTATAGCCGTTCTGCGCGATGTCGAGCGAGCCGCCGACGATCGCCTGCGTCAGCATCGAGCCGCCCTCGATGAAGGTCGGCGTGATATCGAGACCGAAGCGTTTGAAGATGCCCTGCTGCACGGCGTATTGCAGCGGTGCCGACGTCATCGAGAAGCCGTCGTAGGCCATCCGTACTTTGACAGGCGGCGCGTTCTGCTGCGCTTGTGCCTGCGTTTGTGCTGTCGTCGCGAGCGCACCGAGGATCAGAGCGAGACTCAACAGCTTCATCGCAATTCCTCCCGGATCAGGCGAGCAGCGCCTTCATCCGCTCCTGATTGATGCCTTTGACAAGCTGATCGACCAGCCCGCCGAGCGGCGCCGGCACCTTGGCAGCCTGCGCAAGATCGAGCGCCACGTCCATGTCCTTCTCGGCCCATTTTCCAGTACTTTTGCCCCAGCGGGAAAGCGACCAATTGGCGCCACTGCCGTGGCCAAGCGCCGCCACGAGCTTCGGGATATCGGCGCCAAGCTGCTTGGCCAGCGTCAGCGCCTCGAAATTCGCCGCCATGCAGGCCCACAGCAGCATGTTGTTGATGGTCTTGGCGATTTGGCCAGCGCCCGAGGGCCCGAGATGCAGCACTCGGGCGCCGAAGGCCGCCAGCACCGGCTGCGCCTTGGCGAAGGCCTCGTCCGCACCGCCGACGTAGATGGTGAGCGTGCCGTTGTTCGCCGCCTCCTGGCCGAGCACCACCGGCGTGTCGAGTACACCGACGCCGTGCTGGGCGGCGCGCGCTTCCAGCCGCCGGCAGGTCTCCGGCGACACCGAACTCGCGATGCAGATGACCGAGCCGCGCGCGAGATGCTGTAACAATTGGCTGACCGCATCCTCGACCTGCGCATCGGTCGCCACCATGACGAACGCCACCTCGGCGTGGCGTGCGACTGACGCAGCATCGGCGGTGCGAAGCTGATGCGATTGCGCGCGCTGCGTTGCGCCGGCATCGATGTCGTTGCCCAGCACGTCGAAGCCTTTGCTCGCCATGTGGCGGGCCATCTGCAAGCCCATGGCGCCGAGGCCGATCACGCCGGTGCGTTTGACTTGTACCATCGGTCAGCCCTTTGCCTTCATGTCGTTGCGGCGCTTGGCCGTCGCCGCCTGATCGACCGCGGTCAGATTTGCGTCGACGACCACGCCGTAGTTGCGCTCCGCCGCTTCGCGCGACACCACGCCCTCGCGCACATCGGCGAGCACGCGCTCAGGCTCGCGGGTGAGCGCGTCGCCGTAGCCGCCGCCGCCGGGCGTGTCGAGCCGGAATACATCACCGTCCTTGAGCGGGTAGTCGGCGTAGCGCGTTGGCAGCCGTTTTTCGTCCTTGTGTCCCGGATTGATCAGGATGTCGCCGGTGCGGCCCGGCGCGCCGCCGGCGAAGCCGTTCGGCGGGATGACGTGTTTGGTGGAGCGGATGGAGAATCGCGCTGGCGCGAGATTGACGTATTCGCGGCGGATGCCGAGGCCGCCGCGGTGGTGGCCGGGCCCGGCGGAATCGCGGATCAGCTCGAAGCGCAGCATCCGCGTCGGGAATTCGCTCTCGATGATTTCGACCGGCGCGATCTTGGCGTTGCTCTGGTTCATGCAGGTGCCGGACACGCCGTCCTTGCTCGGCCGGGCGCCAGCGCCGCCGCCGATGATCTCGTATTGCACATAGCCCTTGCCGGTCGTGGTGGTGCGCCCGCCGATGATGATCGAGCGCGAGCCCGAGCCGTCGGCGCGGATCTGGTGCGGCACGATCGGCGCCATCGCCTCGAAGATCGCGTCGACCAGCGCGGTGATGGTGGGGTTATAGGTGTTGACCGGCGCCGGAAAGCACGGGTTCACCACGCTGCCTTCGCGCGCATCGAAGCTGTAGGCGTTGAGCAGGCCGCTCGACACGTACATGCGCGGATCGATCATCGAGATCAGGCAATAAGCGATCGTGGCGCGCACCAGCGGCGGCCGGATGTTGGCCGGCCCCTTGGTCTGGTCGGCCGAGCCGGTGAGATCGAAGTGCAGCCGGTCGCCTTTCTTCTCGGCGACGACGTGGATGCGCACCGGCTTGCCGATATCGACGCCGTCGTCGTCGACGAAGCGCTCGGCCTCATATCGGCCGTCGGCCCATTCGGCGATGGCGGCCCGCACTTTGGCTTCGCCGAGCTCGAACAGCCGCGCGCAGCAGGCCTCGACCTTGGCGCGGCCGTATTTGGTCAAAAGCTCATTCAGCCGCGTCTCACCGAGCCGGCAGGAGCCGAGCTGGCCGCGCATGTCGCCCAGCACCAGCTCGGGCGTGCGGCTGTTGGCGGCGATCAGCCGCTCGACGTCGGTGTTGGGCTGGTGCCGGGTCTGATAGCGCACGGCAGGCAGGTGCAGGCCCTCGTTGAATATCTCGCGCGCCTGGCCGGAGCAGCTTCCCGGCACCGGGCCGCCGATGTCGCCCTTGTGTGCGATCGAACCGCAGAAGCCGAACAGGGTGCCCTCGAAGAACACCGGCGTCAGCACGCACATGTCCGGTGCGTGCGGGCTGCCGCCCTCGTAGGGATGATTGATGATGAAGGCGTCGCCCTCGGCGATGGCGCCGGAATATTCCTTCAGCACCGCGGCGGTGCAGGCCGGGAAAGCGCCGATGTGCAGCGGCAGCACGACGTGCTGGGCGATGATCTCGCCGCGCGTGTTCATCAGCGCGCAGGAGGCGTCCTGGGATTCGCGGATGATGGTGGAAAAGCCGGTGCGGAACAGCGAGTTCTGCATCTCCTGCACGATGCCGGAGAGTGAGGCTTTGACGACTTCGAGATCGATGGCGGAGATTTGCATCATCATTCCGTTGTCACGATCAGATTTTTCCACTCGTCCACCCGCGCGACCTGGCCGGGGCACAGCACGGTGGTGCAGTCGAACTGGTCGAGCACGGCGGGCCCCGAGACCACGAGGCCGACGTCGAGCTTCTCGCGCTGGTACACCGGGCAATCGATGGTCTTGCCATCGAACCGGACCTTGCGGGTCTCCCGCTGCGCGTCGGCCAGCGTACTGCCCGCGCGCTTGAACTTCGGCAATTCGACCGGCGGCACCAAGCCTACGCCGCGAACCCGATAGGACACCACCTCGACCGGCTCTTCCGGCGCGGAATGGCCAAACATGCTGCGATGCTGGACATCGAAGCTCTTGCGCAGGTCCGCCAAGCCCGCGGCCGTCATCGTGCCGGCCGGGCAGGGCAGCGTGATTTCGTAGCCCTGGCCGGCGTAGCGCAGATCGAGCGCGCGTTCGACGCGGATTTGATCGGCGGCGAATCCATCGGCCGCAAGATCGTCCATCGCCTGCTGGGTAAGCCGTCCGAACAGCGCGTTGACGTCCTCGGGCGTAAGCTCGCTCATCGGCGTCATGCGCGATTGCACATAGTCGTGCTTGACGTCCGACATCAGCAGCCCGATCGCCGAATAGACGCCGGGATAGAGCGGTACGACGATGCCGGCCATGCCGAGATCGCGGGCGATGCGCCCGGCGTGCAGCGGGCCGGCGCCACCGAAGGCGAGCAGCATGAAGTCGCGCAGATCGTGGCCGCGCATGGTGGAGATCGCCTTGATGGCCTCCTCCATCTTCACATCGATGATGCGGATGATGCCCTCGGCTGCATCTTCGATGCTCATGCCGAGCGGCTTGGCGACGCGCTCGACCGCTTCGCGCGCCTTCGCGGCGTCGAGCGTCATGCGGCCGCCCAGGAAATTGTCGGCGCTCAGCAGCCCGAGCACCAGATTGCAGTCCGTGATGGTCGGCTCGGTGCCGCCGCGGCCGTAGCACGCCGGGCCCGGTATCGCGCCGGCGCTCTGCGGGCCGACTTCGAGGGCGCGGAAGCGATCGACGCGCGCGATGGTGCCGCCGCCCGCGCTCACGGTGTTGATGTCCATCATCGGCACCGCAAGGTCGCGGCCTTCGATCTTGCCGCGGCCTGCCAGCGACGGCTCACCGTCCTTGATCAGCGCCACGTCGCAGGAGGTGCCGCCCATGTCGAAGGTGATGAGGTTCTGCAAGCCGGTCATCCGGCACGCATAGGCGCCCGCGGTAACACCACCGGCCGGACCGGACAGCACGGTGGTCACGGCACGCGTCGCTGCGCCGTCGAAGGTCGCCATGCCGCCGTTCGACTGCATGACGTATTTCTGGCGGCTGGTGATGCCGGCTTCGCTGAGCCTGCGGTCGAGCTGCGCGATGTAGCGCGCCAGGATCGGCTGCAGGTAGGCGTTGATGACGGTGGTGCTCAGCCGGTAGTACTCGCGGATCTGCGGCAGCACCTCCGACGACAGCGAGATCGAGCAGCCCGGCATTTCCTCAGCGATAATCTCGCGCACGCGGGCCTCGTGCTGCGGATGCAGGAACGAGAACAACAGACACACCGCGATCGACTCGATGCCGTTGCCTTTCAGGCCACGAACCGTGGTTCGCAGCGCGGCCTCGTCCAGCTCACGCAGCACGCGGCCGCGAAAATCGACGCGCTCGGCCACTTCGCCGGTGAGCGATTGCGGTACCAGCATCTGCGGCTTGTCGTACATCACGTCGAAGATCGCAGGGCCGTAGGGCCGGGCCTGCTCGGCGACCGGATAGATACCGCGGAAGCCTTCGGTCACCAGCAGGCCGGTCTTGACGCCCTTGCCTTCAAGCAGCGCATTGGTGCCGACCGTGGTGCCGTGACAGAAAAAGCCGATGTCGCTTGCGCTCACGCCGCGCGCGATCAGCGTCTCGATGCCTTGCAGGATCGCGCGCGACGGATCGTCCGGCGTGGACGCGACCTTGGTGATCGAGACCTCGCCCGTCGCTTCCGCCAGATAGACGAAATCGGAAAACGTCCCGCCGGTGTCGACCGTGACGCGATAGCGACTCATTACCAGTCTCGTCCGGATTTCTTAAGCGGCGGGTAGCGCCAGTTCGTCGGCCAGTGGGGCGATGTCTGCAATCTGCGCGACATTCCAGAGCTTGTCCGACAACGCCTTGGCGCGAGCGTCGCCCATCACCGGCGCGACGAGACCAAGGAATTTCTCGATCAGGCCTGCATCGTCGAGCGGCACCTGTCGCGAGCCCCAGGCCTCATCAGCCTGGCGCACGAATTTGCCCTGCGCCGTGTGCACGGTGACGCGCGCGGGGCGAAGCTTTGGATAAAGCTGGTCGATCTCGGCCGGCGCCGAGATGGTGAGCTTGCGGGCGAATTCGGCGAACGCCGGGTCCTTGCGGGTCTTGTCGTCGAAATGCTCGAACTTGACGCCGCGATAGCGCGCCGCGAGCCCGACCAGATAGGGGAAGCTCAGTTGTGCGCTGGCGAAGTCATCCCAGGGCACATGGGCGTGTTCGGCCGCGATCTTGTAGGTCTCGACCTCGACCTTCTTGATGTCTTCGAACGGAATGTTCTTGTCGTTGAGCAATTGGAACGTCGCCTCGACGGCCGGCTGGATGTGGCGGCAGCAGGCGTAAGGCTTGATGTAACAATCGGTGATGCCGAACTCGACGGCCGGCGGCAGCTTGATCGGCCGCGCCTTGTCGATACGGCCGAACGCGAAGGCCTGCATGAAACCGTCGCGCGACTCGATCACGTGCGGCGGTCCCTCGGTGCCTTGCTCGGCGAGCAGCGCCGACTGAATACCTTCGCGCGACGCATGACCGGCGTGCAGCCGCTTGATGTCGGCGCCGCCGTTGACGAAGGCGAAGAGACCGGCGGCGCTCGAGGCCGCGATACCGAGTGCGTTGGCGAGTTGCGCGGCGGAGAGGCCGCGGAGTTTTACGGTGGCGACGGCTGCGCCGAACGGGCCGACCGCGCTGGTCGGATGGAAGCCGCGCTGGCGCAGGTCGGGCGCGCAGGCGCGCGCGAGCGCGATGTTGGTTTCGTAGCCGGCGACGACGGCGGTGATCAGTGCCTTGCCGTCCGCCTTGCGGTCGGTCGCAACTGCGAGCGCAGCCGGGATCACCACGCAGCCGCAGTGCGCAGAGCCGTGGCGGTAGCCGTCGTCGAGTTCGATGCCGTGGGCTGCGGTGCCGCCCAGAAAGGCGGCGTCGAGCAGATCGGCGCGCCGCGCACGGCCCGGCACCGGGATTTTGCCGGCCGGACGCACCGCCTTGATGACGTTTTCGGCCTGCGTCGCGATGGTGCCGCCCGCGCCCGCAATCATCACGCCGATGGTGTCGAGCAGGTGACGCCGCGCGTAGTGGCGGACCTCCTCGCTCAGTGCCTCGTAGCGCAGCCCGGACGCAAACTGCACCAGCGCGTCGGTGGCGCCGGCGGCGGGTTGCAGGGTGTGGACGGCTTCGGCGTGGGACATGGAAGGGCTCCGCAGTTGCCGAGGAGCTTACACCGGCGATTTGCGCGGGGCGAGCCGCAGACGTGCTGGCCGCTATGCTCGCTAGGCCGCCGCAACGGCCGGAATCGGACGCTGGCCACGAATGGCCATCCGCCGCAACACGCGCCGTTCGCTGGGATCGAAGTCGGTCCTGGCATGCAGGGTGCAGCGGTTGTCCCAAATCAGCAGGTCGCCGGGCCGCCAGACGTGCTCGTAAATGTGCGCGGGCCGCTCGGTGTGCTGGCAAAGCTCCTCGATGATCTGATCGCTCTCCTGGCGCGGCACCCCAACCACGCTGTCGGCCATCAGGCGGTTGACCAGCAGGCAGCGCCGTCCGGTTTCCGGATGAACGATGACGGCGGGGTGGGTGTAACGCGGCGCGTCGGCCCAGTCGGTCGGCGCTTTGTGGTTGGCGTTCTTCTCGTAGTCGTAGAGGAACAGGATCTGCATCCGCTCAACGCGTTCGCGTAGCGCCGCCGGCAGGCTGTCGTAGGCCGCGTAGGTGCTGGAGAACAGCGTGTTGCCGCCCTTGGACGGAATCTCGATGCCGTAAAGCACTGCGCCCTTGGCGGGGTTTTCGTAATAGCACTGGTCGGCGTGAAACTGCATGTCGCCTTCCGGCAGCTCGCCGCGCTGGCCATCGATGGTCGCGTTGGCGATCCACATCACCGGATTGTTGGGATCGCGCTGTCCCGGGCGCGAGCGCGGCGGCTGGATCTCGCCGAACAGGCTGGTGAACCGCCGCTGGTCATCGGCGGTGAGCTTTTGATCGCGGACGACGAGCACCAGATGCTTGAGCCAAGCCGCATAAAGCTCGTCCTTGAGCGCGGCCGAAACCTCTTTCGAGAAATCGACGCCGCGGACTTCGGCGCCGACATGCGCGCTGAGCGGAATGACTTCGATCATCATGACCTCCGTGTCAGCGATGCGTCAGAGCCGATAGCCGAAAATATCGCAATCGGTGCGCTTCTCGATGTGGCGGCCGAAGCGGAATTTCAACTCGGGTCCGTCGAACGGCGGCTGTTCGAGCTTCTGTTCCGCATCCGAGAACGGCTCGACCTCCAGCACCACGAAGGTGTGGCCTTTGCTGTTGCCACCGGTTACGGCGGGGAAATCGCGCTCGAGCGCGCCGGGCTCGCTGAACTCAAACACGCGCTCCAATCCCATGGAGCGCGCAATCGCCGCGTAGTCGTTGTCCTTGTAATTGGGCAAGCCGGCGTTGGAGGTCGCCCCATAGACGCGGTTCGACACCAGGATGTGGGTCAGGTTCGGCAGGTTCATCTGCCGCTCGACCATCAGCATGCCGGGGTTCATGCAGAACGCGCCGTCGCCCATGAAAGCCCAGATTTTCAGCTCTGGCCGCGCCAGTGCGAGGCCCGACGAGAACATGGTCGAGAGACTCATCGAGGCGTCGAGATAGAATGTCGCCTCGGTGTCGCGGGTCGCGGCCCACCAAGCTTGGCCCGAGTTACCCGCCGAGGTGACGACGATTTCGTCGCGGCGGTGCTTGGCCAGCGTGCGGAAGGCGTCGAGATATTTCATCAGTGCCCTCCTGTCTTGCCGCGCAGCAGGTCGCGCGTGAACAGAATCACCATGGGGCGGGAGAATGTCCGGGTGTGATGATAGCTGCGCGAGATCAACCCGATGTCGTCCGGATCGTCGATCACCTGATACGGCATGTTGATCGCATCCAGCACCGGCTTCAGATAAAGGCCGTTCGAGATGTGATGCTTGTGATGGTCGCCGCCGGCGCCGCGCAGCGTCAGCATCAGGAACAGCGGGATTTCGTAGGTGTAGTTGATCTTGGTGATGGCGTAGATCACCGTCATGAAGCCGGACGCACCCATCAGCGCGGCCGAGCCCATCGCGCCCATGTAGGCCCCGGAACAGAGCCCGATCGCGGATTCCTCGCGGTTCACCGGCACATGAACGAAACGCTGATCCGTTTCGAGGGTCTTGATGACGCCCATCAGCCAATTGTCGGGAAGGCTCGCCACCAGCTTGACGCCACAGGACGCCAGCTCGTCGGCGATCCGCTTCGCCACATCTGGGGTTTTGTCGCTCATCGGCAAAGAGACTATCGGCTCCAGCCGGACCGTCAATGTCCTGGCGCGGTTTGCGCTTTGGCCGTGTGGAGCGCGCGCCATACTGTTTCGGACGTGATCGGCAGGGTGATGTCGCGCACGCCGAGGTGCCAGAGCGCATCGATCACCGCATTGCCGATAGCGGCCGGCGCGCCGATGGCGCCGCTCTCGCTGGCGCCCTTGACGCCGAGCGGGTTGCTCGGCGCCGGTGTCGCGATGAAAGCAGTGTGGAACGACGGCAGGTCGGCGGCGCGCGGCATGCCGTAGTCCATGAAACTCGCTGTCAGAAGCTGTCCGGAGTCCGGATCATAGACGATCTGCTCGCGCAGCGCCTGGCCGATGCCTTGCGCCAAGCCACCATGAACCTGGCCTTCGACGATCATCGGATTGATCACGACGCCGCAATCGTCCGCCGCGTAGAGATCGCGCAGCGTCACCGTGCCGGTGTCGGGATCGACGATGACAACCGCGAGGTGCATCGCCTGCGGATCGTTGGTGTCGGGCGGATCATAGAATTCGCTGACCTCGAGCCCCGGATCGAGCGAGCCGTCCGCCGGCAATGCCGCGCCATGATAGGCGATGTCCGCCACCTCGGCGAAGCACACCGACCGGTCGGTGCCGCGCACGCGGAACGTGCCCCGCCGGTATTCGACGTCGGCCGGCGCGCATTCCATCATCTGGGCAGCAAAGCGCGTCGCCTTGGCGATGACCTTGTCGGCGGCGCGATAGATCGCGGTGCCGGCGACCGATGCCGAGCGCGCCCCCCAGGTGCCGTTGCCGAACGGAATGCGGTCGGTGTCGCCTTCGACCAGACGGATGTCGTCGATCGGTAGGCCGAGCCGGTCCGCCGCGATCTGGCTGAAGGTGATCTCGTGGCCCTGGCCGTGCGAATGGCTACCGGCGAAGATCGTGACTTTGCCGTCGCTGTGCACACGCACCACCGCGTTTTCCCAGCCGCCATGCAGGCCGCCGCGCTTGGCGAGATTGCCGCTCGGCCCGGTGCCCGCCTTGTCGATGAAGGCGGCGAGGCCGATCCCCATCAGGACGCCGCGCTGGCGGAGCTGTTTTTGCTCACGCCGCAGCGCGTCGTAGTCCGCCAACTCAAGAAGCTTGTCGAGCAACGCTGGCGGATCGCCGGAATCGTAAACCCGGCCGCCGGGTGCCGGATAGGGAAAATCATCGCGCCCGATCAGATTGCGCCTTCGCATCTCGACCACATCGATGCCGAGCTCGCGGGCGCCGCGCTCCAGCAATCGCTCATTGTTCCACGTCGCTTCCGGCCGGCCCGAGCCCCGATAGGCGTCGATCGGCACCGTGTTGGTGTAGACGCCGCGAACACGCAGGTGAAGGTTCGGCGTGCGGTAGAGGCCGGTGATGGTCTGCGGATAGGAATTGCCGGGAATGCTCGGCGCAAAGTTGCTGAGATAGCCGCCGAGCGCCGCCAGCGTATCGACCTGCATGGCGACGATGCGGCCGTCCTTGTCGAAGCCCATGCGCGCTGTGGTGTCGTGATCGCGGGCCTGCGCGTCGGACAGGAAGGTCTCGGTCCTGGTCGCCGTCCATTTCACCGGGCGATGCAGCTGCTGCGAAGCCCAAACCACGGTGGACACTTCGGTTGCGAAGAATCCCTTGACGCCGAAGCCGCCGCCGACGTCCGGCGAGATGACGCGGATTTTGTGCTCCGGGATGTGCAGCGTGTAGATCGAAAGCCAGCGGCGCAGATAGTGCGGCTGCTGGCTCGTGGCATAGAGTGTGTAGTGGTCTGCCGCCGCGTCGTAGTCGCAGAGATAGGCGCGGGGCTCCATCGGGTTGGCGGACAGCCGGCTGTTGGTGAGATGCAGTTCGACGACCTTGGCGGCGGATTTCAGTGAGGCCTCGGTCTTGTGGCGGTCGCCGCGTTCGATTTCGAACACCAGGTTGTTGCCGAACTGCGGATGGACGAGCGGCGCGCCGGTTGCGACCGCGGCTCGCGTGGTGGTCACCGCAGGCAGCGGCTCATAGTCGACGGTGACGGCTTCCGCCGCATCCTCGGCGGCAAAGCGTGTTTCCGCGATCACGGCCGCCACGATATCGCCGACATGATGAACCGCATCGCGCGCGAAAGCAGGGCGCGGTGCGCAATTCATCGGCCGCCCGTCGGAAAACGGCATCGGATGCACGACGGTGAGCTCGCCATGGCCCGCCTTGTCCCAGTCGGCGGCGGTGAGAACCAGCAGCACGCCGGGCATGTGCGCCGCTGCTTTCGTATCGATCGACCGGATGCGTGCGTGAGCGTGGGGGCTGCGTACGAACGCGCACCACGCTGTGCCCGGCAGATGCACGTCGTCGACATATCGACCTTGGCCTTGGACGAAGCGGACATCCTCGCGCCGCCGCAGCGGCTTGCCGATCAAGCTGTCCTGTTCCGCGATACTCTCGGGCGGCATGACAATCTGCATCAGCCGAACAGCGGCACCGGCGATCCGCCGGCGTCTTCGCCGCGCGCTTTCAGCTTGCGGCAGAAATAATTCCAGGAATGCTCCCAATGCACAGGCGTCATGACCTGTCCGTGACGCTTGCGGCGGGTCGCCGGGCTCGGCATGCCGGCGCGGAATCCCGCGCTCAGGCCCGCCAACTGCGCCTTGCAGGCCTTCTCCAGAAAGATGCCGACGCAGGCCGCGTGCATCACCGAGGTGCCGCAGAACGTCACGCCATGGTTGCCCATCAGGACGGCGAAGTTTTTGCCCAGCGCGTTGGCGAGCGCGACGCCTTCGTCCTTGGTGGTGATCAGCGCGACGTCATCTTCGTGGCGCGGCACCTCGACGAAATAGTCGGCATCGACCGTGAACGGCTGCAATGGGTCGAGCGAGGAGGAGAACACGCAGGCATGAAATGGATGCGTGTGCGCGACAACTTGCACGTCCGGCCGCAGACGCAGGATTTCGGAATGGATCGGCCATTCCGAATGACGGCCGCCACTGCCGGACATCTGTTTGCCGTCCCAATCGAGCAGCACGAAGTCCTGCGGACCCAGCACTTCGCCGAGCCCGATGCGGTTGCGCTTCATCCAGAAGCCGCGGCCGGACGGATCGCGCAGCGACAGATGGCCGAGCGTCATGTCGCCGTGACCTTCCATTTCGAGGATGCGGCAGGCGCGCGAAACCTCGGCCAGCGCGGCGTGCAGGTTTGGTTCAAGAGCCGGATCGGTCACCGGGCGGCCTCTCAATGGCAATAACGCGGAGCCCGTTCCTTTGTAGTCAAGCGACTTCGCGTTGCCAATAGACGACGCGGCGGCGCACCAGCATCAGCGCCTGATCGAGCACGAATCCGCAAACGCCGATCACGAAGATCGCCGCATAGACGTGGGAGAAGGAAAAGCGCGTGCTCCAGATCGTGATGTAATAGCCGAGCCCGATTGAATCGCCGATCATCTCGGTGATCACCACGACGATGATCGCGACCGGCAGTGCGACGCGCAGGCCCGCAAAGACGCTCGGCAGCGCCGCCGGCAAGATCACCCGCCGCAGGATGACGAAGCGGCTGGCGCCGAAATTTGCTGCCGTCCAGATCAGCCGGGTTTGAATGCCGCGAAAGCCGAAGAAGGCCGTCACCACGATCGGATAGAGGCATTCGAGGAACGTGAACGCGATTTTCGATGGTGTGCCGATGCCAAAGATGTAGGTAAACACCGGAAACAGCGCGATCTTCGGCACGGGATAGCCGAGAAAGAAAATCGGCTCGAACAGATTGCGCCACACGGTCGATCGCGCCATCGCGGCGGCGAATGGGATGCCGATCAGGGCCGCGAGCGTGTATCCCACGAACGCGCGGGAAACCGTGACGCTGGCGTGATAGACGAGCTGCCCGTTGCCGATTTCCGTCACCAGCACCGACCACACTTGCGCGGGACTTGGCAGCAGGCGCGACTCCACCAGACCGGTGCCGACCGCCGCCTGCCAGATCAGCAGCAGCAGCGGGATCGAATACCACCGCGCGATCAGGTTTCCGGCCTGCGCGATCATTGCAGAGCCTGCTCTTCGGTGCCGATCAGGTGTCCCTTCAGTACGCGGCGCCGGATCGCCATCAGGATCCGGTCGCTGCCAAAGCCCAGCACCGCGAAGCAGACGATGCCGGCAAACATCAGGTCGAAGCGCACCCATTCCTCGCCGAAACTGATCAGATTGGCGAGGCCGGCTTTCGACCCGATCAACTCTGCGGCGAACAGCACGACGAAAGCGTGAGCGAGGCCGATGCGGATGCCGGAGAACAGTTGCGGCGCGGCGGCCGGGATGATGACGCGGAAGAACACCGTGCGTGGCGGCGTTCCCATGTTCTGCGCGGCCCAGACCAGGATCGGATTGATCGAGAGCACGGCATGGCGCGACGCGATGAACACCGGGAAGAACACCGAAAACGCGATGATGCTGATCTTCGATGCGTGGCCGAGGCCGAACAGCAGCAGGAAGATCGGCAGGAACGCGATCTTCGGTATGGAAAAGAGCAGCGACACCAGTGGATCGAAGAAATGCCGCACGCCAGGCACCATGCCGGCGCCAAGTCCGGCGACAATGCCGGCCGCAGTGCCGATCGCAAATCCAAGGGCGACGCGATAGAGGCTCGCTGCCAGCGCGACAAACAACTCGCCCGTAATCGCAAGCTCCCACAATCCAGCGACGATCAGTGTCGGCGCCGAAAGATAACGCGGCAGGACATCGAGGCGCCCGAACACCTCCCAGGCCACGAGAGCGAGGACAGGTACAGTCCAGTTCAGGATCAAGGTGGATTTGTTCGTCACGCGCCTTCCTCCAGCGCGCGCGCTTTCAACACCTCTTCACGCAACAAGTCCCAGACGTGGCCGCGCAGGTCGAGATACTCCTTCGACTTGCGGAACTCGGCCGTGCGTTCGACGTCGGGAACGCGAATGTCGGCTTTGATGCGGCCGGGGCGCGCCGTGAAGACGATGACGCGGGTCGCGAGATAGATCGACTCGTCGATGTCATGGGTGACGAACAGCGCGGTCTTGCGCGTGCGGCGCCAGATCGATTGCAGCTCCTCCTGCAACAGCTCGCGGGTCTGCGAATCCACCGCGCCGAACGGTTCGTCCATCAGCATGATTTGGGGGTCGAGCGCGAACAAGCGAGCCAGCGCGACGCGCTGCTTCATTCCGCCGCTGAGCTGGCCCGGATAGAGGTCGCCGTAGCGGGCGAGGTGCACAAGGTCGAGATATTCGCGCGCCTTGGCGTCGCGCTCGGCCTTGGCCAGGCCCTTCATCTCCAGCGGCCAGGCGACGTTTTCCAAGGCGGTGAGCCAGGGAAACAACGACAGGTCCTGAAACATCATGCCGCGATCGGGGCCGGGCGGGCCGATCGGCCGCCCGTTGAGGCTCATCTCGCCAGCGGTCGCGGGCTCAAAGCCGCCGACGATGTGCAGGAACGTGCTCTTGCCGCATCCCGAGGGGCCGACAATGGAAACGAACTCGTGCTCCTCGATCGACAGCGACAGCTTGTCGATCGCCGTGATGCCGTGGCCATCGGCCGTGAAGGTCTTGTCCAGATTCTTCACCTCCAGCAGCGGCATCGCAGGCTCGGTTCTTGGTTACGCATTGAGGCGCGAAGTGTCGGCATTCGTTCCGCTGCGATCTTGCAAGACGCGCGCCATCGCAACACACGACGGTGCTTTCGCCGATCACGATCCGGATTGCGATTTTTGCCCTGTCAAAGGCTATCGGCTAGACTGAAATGCAGCAATGGCTTTTTGTCGCAGCGGCGCGAAGCGCTCCTTGAAATGCGAGTGACGATGCCCGCTGCGCGCGAATTCGATTATGTCATCGTCGGCGCGGGCTCGGCCGGTTGCGTGCTGGCCGCCCGGCTGAGCGAAGATCCCGCCGTCCGCGTCCTGCTGCTTGAAGCCGGCGGCTGGGACTGGCACCCGCTGTTGCGCATTCCGCTCGGGGTTGGACGGATTTGGGGCTTCGGCCGTTTCGACTGGGGCTACCACACCGAGCCTGAGCTGCACGCCGGTGGACGCCGGATCGAAACCGCGCGCGGCAAGGTGATCGGCGGCTCCAACTCCATCAATGCGATGGGCTACATCCGCGGCCATCGTGGTGATTACGATCGTTGGGCATCGCGCGGGCTTGCGGGCTGGTCCTACGCGGACGTGCTTCCCTACTTCAAACGAGCTGAGACATGGGAGGACGGCGAGACGCCTTATCGCGGCGGCGGCGGGCCGATCTATGTTCGCCGCACCAAGGACATCGATCCGCTGTACGACGCTTACATCGCGGCGGGCGTACGCGCCGGTCATCCATTCACGGACGACTACAACGGCGCGCAGCAGCACGGCTTCGGCTGGGCGCAATGGACAATTCGGCAGGGGCGCCGCGACAGCACCGCGCGCGCCTATTTGCATCCGGTTCTCGGCCGGCGGAATCTCACCGTTCATACCGGCGCGCTGGCGCGTCGGATCGTGCTGGAAGGCGGCCGCGCCGTTGGCGTCGAGTTCACGCAGGGCGGCGAGAGTGAAGTTGCGCGCGCGGCGCGCGAGGTGATCCTGTGCGGCGGCTCGATCAACACGCCGCAGCTCCTGATGCTGTCCGGCATCGGCGATCCCGATCATTTGCGCGAATTGGGGATCGGTGTCGCGATGCCGCTGCCCGGTGTCGGCCGCAACCTGCAGGATCATTATGCCGCCGGCTTGTTTCACGAGCGCCGCGAGGCGGGACCTTTCGTTGCGGCGACACGCTTCGATCGGCTCGCGTTCAATTTCGCGCGTGCCTATGTGGCGGGCTCTGGCCCTGCGACCGACGTGCCGAGCGGCTTCATGGCGTTCGTGAAGACCGATCCGAGCCTCGCCATGCCGGACATTCAGTTCCTGTTCCGATCGGGTCCATCGAGCGCCGGTCCGTGGTTTCCAGGAATCAAGCCGGCGTGGAGTGACGCTTTTGTTTGCCGGCCGGTGTTGCTGCGGCCGGCGAGCCGCGGACGCATTCTGTTGCGGTCCGCCGATCCGGCCGATCGCGTGCGCATCCAGCAGAATTTCTTGAGCGACGCGCGCGACCTGCCGGTGCTTCGCAAGGGACTCAAACTGTTGCGTGAGGTCGCCGCGCAACCGGCGCTTGATCGTTTCCGCGGTCGCGAGCTCGGCCCTGGCGCCGACGTGCAGAGCGACGCCGATCTGGATTCCTATATCCAGAGCACCGGCGCCACGGCCCATCATCCGTGCGGCACATGCCGGATGGGGACGGACAGCGACGCGGTCGTCGATGGCAGCTTGCGGCTGCGTGGCGTTGAGGGCGTGCGCGTGGCCGATGCCTCGGTGATGCCCGATCTGGTCGGCGGCAACATCAACGCTGCCGTGATCATGATCGCGGAGAAGGCGGCCGACCTGATCCAGGGCAAACCCGCGCCGGCGCGGGTGCAAGTTTAGTCCATCAAAGCGGCGCGTTACTTCGGCAGGTAACTCGTGTCGACAATGGCCCGCATGTCGGCCCTCTTGGTCATGAAGCCGGCCTTGATCATGAATTCCTGCATCTGCACCAGGGCCTCGACGTCAGGCCGCAGCGTTGGATCGCGGTAATAGTCGTGCATGGTGAGATAGACCTCGGGAATGACCCGCACCATCTTGGTGTCGATCAGGAGCTGGCGCGCCTCCTTGGGCTTGGTGAGGTAGTAGTCCGTGGCCTGCAGGACGTCCTCGAGAAATCCGCGGATTGCCACCGCGTTCTTCTTCAGGAATTCATCCTTGCCCGCGATGACGATCAGCTCCTCGTCGAACGGCACGCCATATTTGGCGTCGAACAGCTTGCGGACCTTGGCCTGCTTCTCGAGCAAGGCTGCGAATGGCTGCGGAAACTCGCCGACGTCGACCTTGCCAGCGCGCATGGCCTCCTGCATCGCCGGGAACGGAATCGGCGCGATGGTGACGTCCTTGTCGGAGAGACCATGCTTCTCGAGCGCAGCTTTCAGCCAGAGATGGCCGGCGGTCGAGAAGCCGTTGATGCCGACGATCTTGCCCTTCATGTCCGCCACCGACTTGATCGGTGAATCGTCCGGCACATAGAAGGCCGTGCTGAACGCTTTCTTGCTCTCGCGCGTGAGCGACGCGATGATCTTGGACTGCACGCCCTCGGCGGCGGCGAAAATCACGCCGTGGGCGGAGCCCTGCGACAGATCGATGGCGTTGGCCTCGAATGCCTGCGCGCGCTTTTCCGAGCCCTGAAAACGCGTGGCGTCGAGCTTGTAGAGCTTGCCCTGGTTCTTGCCGAAATCGGGCTTGGCGATCAGGATCCAGACCGGCTCTTCGGCTGCGCCGCCATAGCCGAGCCGAAGGGTGACTGGATCGGCCGCCGCAGCGGGCCTCGCGCCGATACCACCAAGAACACCGGCCGCGGCAACCCCGCGCAGCACGTCACGTCTGATGATTTTGCTCATGTTGGGGCGCTTTCAGTGGCGTTGATTTGAAGGTCTACGGTCGAATTGCAGTTCAAATGCAATGTGTGGTTGCCGAATGCCAGCGTTTGGCGCGCTACGCAGCCTGCCATCAGCCTACTGAAATCGCCGACCGCCGCAACACGCCTTGATGCCGCGGACCAGCGGGTTGGTCCGGACATTGGCAGGCCAGGCGGGGAGCAAAGCCTCACTTGCTCCGGATTTTCTCCAGCACGGGCAGCAGATAGGAAATGAACTTTGGCGGATCCTCGCTCATCGGGAAGTGGCCGAGGCCCTTCATGATCGTGACTTCCGCGCCGGTGCGCTTGCCGATGTCGAGCGTCGCTTCCGTGGTGCAGGAATAGTCGTATTCGCCGGTGAGCAGATAGAGGTTGCTCTTGCGGCCGTCGATCTGATCGACCTTGTCGCGGATGTCGCCGTCGACTTTGTAAAAATAAAGGTCGCCCTTGAACACGCCGGGGCCGCTCATGAGGTAGTGCCACAACGTCTCCCAGCGCTCCTTGTCCGGCGCGGTGGGAGCGGCAAGCCCCGACACCACGCCCGCCGACACCTCGCCACCGTGCACGTCGCCGCGATGCAGCCAGCTTACGTCGTAATACGGCGCGACGTGCGGCGACGACTCGAGTCCGATGATGGCGCGGAAGCGCGCAGCGTGCTGGTGTGCGAGGTAGAGCATGATGCGGCCGCCAATCGAGCAGCCCATCACCACGGGCTTGTCGAGTTCGAGCGCGTCGGAGATCTCCAGGATCATCTGGATGTAGCTCTTGGACGTGAGCTGGTACTCCTCGTTTTGATAGCCCTCCGGTGGCGATGACTTGCCGTGCCACGGCATGTCGAACACGATCACGCGGAAATTCTTCGTGATGCGCTCGTCGTTCAGCAGGCCGCGGTACTGCCGTCCGTCGGAACCCGCGGTGTGCAGGCAAAGCAGCGGAATGCCCTGTCCGGCCTCCTCGACGTAGAGCCGGTGCGGGCGGCCGAGCAGTTGGAGGTTGAGATAGCGTCCCACAATCGGTTCGAAGCGCGGACGACCAACAGGAACTGCCGCAGCGCCGGGCTTTTCTCCGGCGAGCTTGCGGGGCGATGCCAGCACATCCTTGATGTAGAGCAGGTTCGCCATGAACGGCTGCAAGTCGCCCTCGATGCGGAGCTTGCCGCGCTTGAACAGCGCGAAGATGTCGTGGTGACCGGGCGGCGGCAGTGTGGTCCAGAACATCTCCCATTCGTCGCGTGGCGCGCGCAGCGCGAACGAATAATTCGGCGTGATGAAGGGACCCGGCGTGATCGAGACGATGCGGCCTTCGATGATCTTGACGAGATAGCCCTGGTCGCCGACCTCGATCAGGAACGTGGTGCTGAGATAGCGCCCGCGCCGGACCAGATTGGCGTCGGCGTTCACCAGTTCGAGGATGCGTTCGATCATGTTGTCCTCTTATGCGAGCTTCACCAGCGCATCGACCGCGACGGCGCCTTTCGACAGAACCACCAGCGGATTGATCTCGGCTTCGGCGATGGTGGGATCATTGGCCAGCCGCGACAGCGCGACGAGCGCGTGTGCCACCGCATCGAGATCGCCGACCGGCCGGCCGCGATAGCCGGTTAGCGCCTTGAGCGACGCCACTTCGCCGATCATTTCGTGCGCATCGGCCAACTCGATGGGCGCGAGCCGCAGACTGCGGTCGCGATGGATCTCAGCCAGGATGCCGCCGGCCGCCAGCATCACCAGCGGGCCAACGTCGCGGTCCACCCGATAGCCGATCAGAACCTCGCCGATGCCTGAGGTCATCGGTTGAACGAGGACGCGGTCCGCGCCGGTTTTCTGTTTGATGGTCTGTGCCGCAGCCAATACGCCAGCGCCGTCGCGAACATTGAGGATGACGCCGCCGACATCCGACTTGTGCGCGATCTTGGCCGACAGCGCCTTCACGGCAACCGGATAGGGGAAGGGCAGGGTGGGCGCGCTCGTCGCGCTGGTGTCGAGCGCGACGCAAGCCGCGCGCGGTACACCGAGCCTGTCGAGTAACGCGTAGGCTTCCATCTCGTCGAGCATGCGGCCGCCCGATGACCACCTCCTTGGGTTGGGGAGGGGGTCAGACGGCAGTGATCTCGGCATCCTGCGCTTGAGCGCCGCTGCAACCGCATCAGCGCAAGCCTCTGGCGTGTGGAAGTTTGGCACGCCCGCTGCAGAAAGCCGCCGCAACGCGTCGGGTGCATCGGGGACCAGGAACGCCGCGATCGGCTTCTGGGCGCCCGCGCTATCGATGATCGGTTTGACGGCGAGATCGGGATAGAAGCGCGCCGAAGATCCGACCACCACCACCACCATGTCGAACTCGGGCGCCGAGGTGAGCACGTCGAGCGCGCCCTTCATGCTGTCGTATTGCGCGCCGGCCAGCGTGAGATCGACGATCCGCGCCGGTGTCACGTCGATGCCGGTGCGCGACTTGATGCGCGCCAACGTCTCGCTGCTTGGCTGGGTGACCGAGATGCCCCGCACGCTGAGCGGATCGACCACCATGGTGGCGCCGCCTGCCGTGGTGGTGACGACTGCGACCGACATTCGCTCGACGTTGCGTGCCGGCTTCGGCATCCGGGCCAGCAGCGGAAAGCCTTCGATCAGGCCCTCCAGCGTATCGACGCGGGCGATGCCGCATTCGGCGAGGAATGTGCCGGCGATGTCGTCCTCTCCGGCCAGCGCCCCGGTATGCGAGACCGCGAGCTCGCGCGCCGCCGCCGAGCGGCCGAGCTTGTAGGCCAGCACAGGCTTGCCGCGCGCCGCCGCGGCAAGCGCGAACTCGCGCAGCGTGTGTGCTTTCCTCATCGCTTCCAGAAACAGCACGTAGCCGTCGATGCCCGGATCATCGAGGGTGGCCGAGCAAATCTCGCCGATGGATAAATCCACTTCGTTGCCGACCGACACCAGGCCGGCAAAGCCGATGCCGCGCGCCTTGCCGCGCGACAGCAACGTGCCGATCATGCCGCCGCTGTGGGAGGCGGCGAAGATACGGCCCACCGGAAGGTCTTTCTCGTCGAAGGCCGCATTGGCGGTGAGAAACGTCTTGTGGCGGAGGTCCACCACGCCGAGGCTTGACGGCCCGACGATGCGAATGCCGGTCGTCGCCGCGATCTCGCGCAAGCGCGCCTCGCGCGCCTCGCCATCCTCGCCGGTTTCGCTGAAGCCATTGGCGAGCGCGGTCACGACCGGCACGCCGAGCTGCGCGCATTCCTCGATGGCCTCCATCGCGCCGTCGGTGCCGGTGACCACATAGACGTGCTCCGGCACCTCGGGCAGATCGGCAAGCGACGGCCAGGCGCGCTCGCCCAGCACCATGTCGCGCCGCGCGTTGACCGGATAAACGCGGCCTTCGTAGCCGGCCTGGCGTAGGAATTTGAGCGGCCGGCCGGCGGTCTTACCGGCGTCATTCGACTGGCCGACGATCGCGACCGACTTCGGCGCGAGCAGATGTTGGGCGAGCAGCTGCCGCGCATTTTCTTCACCTCTCCCCGCACGCGGGGAGAGGTCGGCTTCCGAGCGAAGCGAGGAAGCCGGGTGAGGGGGCGTCGAGGTCGTGCTCAATCGAGAATCCCCCTCACCCGGCTCGCGGCTTCGCTGCTCGCCACCCTCTCCCCGCAAGCGGGGAGAGGGAAAGGAAGCGCCTCGTCGCAATCATCACTCAGCAGCCTCGGACGATTTCGGCTTGGGCACGCGCTGATCGAACCGGCGGTCGAACACGTGCTCGGCGATGCGGTTCTTCAGCATCTCGATCGAGCCACCGGCGATCATCCAGCCGCGGCAACGCCGCATGCAATATTCCACCAGCGACGATTTGCTGTAGCCAGCCGCGCCCATGATCTGCACCGCCTCATGCGCAACGTCGAAGCCGGTCTGATTGCAGGCGGCCTTCGCCACCGCGGTCTCGTAGGCCGAGGGCAATCCCTTGTCGGCATTGGCGGCGGCGCGATAGAGCAGAAGCTGCGCGCCTTCGAGCTTGATCGCCATGTCGGCGAACTTCCATTGCAGGCCCTGGAACTCAGCGAGTGGCCGGCCGAACTGCTGGCGCGAGCCGGCGTGCTCGCGCGCCCGCTCGTAGCAATAGCGGCCGAAGGCGAGCGAGCGGGCGGTGTTGCCGAGGCGCTCGACGTTGAAGCTCGCCATCTGCTTCTTGAAGCCGCTAGGCCCGAGCAGCACATTCTCGGCCGGGATGCGGCAGTTGTCGAAATGCAGCTCGCTCCACAGCTCGCCGCTCATGAACTCCTGCGGCGCGCCGACGGTGAAGCCCGGCGTGTCGCGCTCGACCAGCACGGAGCCAATGCCGCCGACGCCCGGTCCGTAGCGCACATAGATGAGAAAGACCGCGGCCTCCGGGCTGAAGGTGGAGAACACCTTGGTGCCGTTGACGATGTAGTTCTTGCCGTCGGGCTTCGCGCTGGTTTTCAGATCGGTGACCGCGGAGCCGGCGTCCGGCTCGCTCATGCCGAGGCTCATCACCATGCGGCCGGCGAGACATTCGGCCAGCCACTTCTTTTTCTGAAAGTCCCTGCCGTATTCCGCAAAGGTGCGGATCGGGCCGAAGTTGCCGAACTGCACCACGTCAGCGCTTCGCGGGCAGATCGCGGCGGTCTGCTCGATCGCGATCACCGCGTCCATCAGCGTGCCGCCCTGGCCGCCGTCCTTTTCGGGGATGGTGATGCCCATGAGCCCCTGCTGGCTCATCAGCCTGGCGACATCGAAGGGGAATTTGGGGTCGTGGGCGCGCTTGAGCGCGTCCTTGGCAAGCTGCGCCTGCGCGAATTTGCGCACGCTGTCGGCGAACAGCCTCTGCTCTTCGGTGAAGTCGAAGTTCATGGGAGCACTATACCAATCCGGCGGCGCCTGTACCTCTCCCCTCGCGCTGGCGAGCGACGCGAGCGGCCAGCGCGAGCACTATACCGTGGCCGCGCTGGCGCCTCATGTCGCTTCGCTCCACTCGGCAGCGCGGCAAGCGGGGAGAGGGAAGAAAGAGCTACTCCGGTTTCGCACCCGATTTCTTCACGATCGCCGACCATTTGTGTTCCTCGCGGTCGATGTCCGCGACGTATTCCTCGGCGGTCGAGGCGAGCGGCTCGGTGCCGTCGGCGGCGAGCTTGAGCTTGAGCTCGTCGGAGCCGACCGCGGTGCGCAGCGCCGCGTTGAGCTTCTGGATGATCTCCGGCGGCGTGCCGGCGGGCGCCACGATGCCGTAGTGCAGCACCGCCTCGAAACCGGGCAGCGCCGCTTCCGCGACCGTCGGCAGATCGGGAAAGATCGGCGAGCGCGCCGGGCCCGTCACCGCGAGCGCCCGCACCTTGCCTTCCTTCACCAGCCCGATTGCGGGGGGCATGGAGGAGAAGTAGATCGAGACGTGGCCGCCGACGAGATCGGTCAGCGCCGGGCCCGAGCCCTTGTAGGGAATGTGCGTGATCTGGATGCCGGCCTCGTGGCGGAAATATTCCGTGCTCAGGTGGATGCCGCTGCCGACGCCGGCCGAGGCGTAGTTGAGCTTGCCCGGATTGGCCTTGGCGTAGGCGATCAACTCCTTGACCGTCGTCACCGGCACCGACGGATGAACCAGGATGACGAGCTGGCTTGTGCCGATCAGCCCGACTGGCGCGAAATCCTTGCGCGGGTCGTAGCCGACGTTGCCATAGAGCGTGGGGTTGATCGCGAGCGTGCCGGTACCGCCGATCACCAGCGTGTAGCCGTCGGGCGTGGCCTTTGCCACCTGCCGCGTCGCGATCGAGCCGCCGGCGCCACCGCGGTTCTCGATCACGACCTGGACGCCGAGCGTGCGGCTCATCAATTCAGCTGCGATGCGCGCCATGGCGTCGTTGCCGCCGCCGGCCGCGTAGGGCACGACCAGCGTGATCGGCCGGTTTGGAAAACCTTGGGCCGAGGCGGCTGGCGCGCTGACGACGGCTGCCAGCAGTGCCAGCGCGGAGAGTGCGGCTTTCATTTCGATTTCCTTTTGCGTCTCAGCGCGGCGCGATGTTGTGCGCCTTGATCAGCGCCGCCCACTTGGTGTCCTCACGATCGATGACGGCGGTGTGCTCCTCCGGCGACGTCGGCATCGGCTCGGCGCCCTCCTGCTGCAATCGCCGCTTTACCTCGTCGGTCGCAAGCGCCGCGCGCAGTGCCGCGTTGAGCTTGTCGACGATCGGCCGCGGCGTGCCGGCGGGCGCGACGATGCCGTAGGTGAGAACCGCGTCGTAGCCCGGCAGGCCCGATTCCGCGATCGTCGGCAGGTCCGGGAACATGCTGGAGCGGCGCATCGAGGTCGCGGCCAGCGCGCGGATCAGCTTGCCCTCGATTGCGGCACGCGACACCGGGATCGGATTAAAGCCGACCTTCACGAAGCCGCCGATCAGATCGGTATTCAGCGGTTGCGAGCCCTTGTAGGGAATGTATTGCATCCTGACGCCGGCCTGCTCGGCAAACAGCACCGCCGAGAGATGGTTGACGGTGCTGACACCAGGCGTGCCGACCTGGAATGGCTCCTTGGATGCCTTCATGTCGGCGATCAGGTCGCTGACGTTGCGATAGGTCACGCTCGGATGCACCAGCAGCAGCGCCGGCGCCGATGCGATCAGACCGATCGGCGCGAAGTCCTTGCGCGCGTCGTAGCCCACGTTGTTGAACATGTGTGGGCCGGTGGCGAGCGTCGACGTGTAGGCGAGCAGCAGCGTGTAGCCATCGGCCGGGCCTTTCGCGACGGCACGGGTCGCCACCGTGCCGCTGCCGCCAGAGGAGCGATTCTCCACCACCACCTGCTGGCCGAGCGCGGCGCTGAGCTTGTCGGCGACCGCACGCGCCATGATGTCGTTGGTGCCGCCCGGCGGTAGCGGAATCACCAAGGTGATCGGCCGGTTCGGATAATCGCTCTGCGCCAGCGCGGACGACGAGATCGCGGCGAGCAGCGCCAGCCCGGACAGCAATCGCAGCATGGCTTTCGCTCCTAGTCGGCCTTGGCGCCCGATGCCTTCACCACTTTGGCCCACAGCGTCACCTCCTTGTCGAGGTCGGCAGCATATTCTTCCGGCGTGCTTGGCAGCGGCTCGGCGCCTTCGAGCGCGAGACGCTTGCGCACCTCGTCGCTCGCGAGCGCCGCGTTGAGCGCCTTGTTCAGCTTCTCGATGATCGGACGCGGCACGCCGGCCGGCGCCACCAGCGCGTAACGCAGAACGGCCTCGAAGCCGGGGACGCCCTGCTCGGCAATGGTCGGGATTTCCGGGGCGAGCTTCGAGCGCGTCAGACTCGTCACCGCCAGCATCCGCATATTGCCGCTCTTGGCATTTTCGTAAGTTGCCGGGATCGGTGCGAACGCCGCCGGGATATGGCCGCCGATCAGGTCGCTCAGCGCGGGTCCGGTGCCCTTGTAGGGCACGTGCACGAGCTTGATGCCGGTCTCGGTTGCGAAATACTCGCCGCAGACGTGGCTGACGGTGCCGATGCCGGCCGAGCCGAAGCTGACCTTGCCGGGGTTTGCCTTCGCGTAGGCGATGAACTCGGGGACGGTCTTGGCCGGAAACGAGGGATGCACCACCAAGGTGTTGGGCGCAGTGGCGACGCGTCCGATCGCGGCGAAATCCTTGCGCGGATCATAGCCGACGTTGGAATAGAGGTTCGGGCCGATGGCGAGCGTGCCGGTATAGCCAAGACCGATGGTGTAGCCATCCGGGTCGGATTTCGCGAGCGCCCGCGTGCCGACCGTTCCGCCGGCGCCGGCACGATTGTCGATGACGACCTGGGCGCCCAGCGCTTCGGCGAGCTTGTCGCTTACCGAGCGGATCACGATGGTGGTGCTGCCACCGGGCGGGAACGGAATGATGAGGGTGATCGGACGGGCCGGATAGTCCTGAGCGAAGGCGGCCGTCTTGGCGAGTATCGTGGCCACCGTGCCGGCCGCGAAAGCGCGCCGTGTGATCACGGGCGTGGTCTCGGGCGTAGTCTTGGGCATGTCGGTTCCTTTGCCAGGCTGTTTCCTCGCCGCCGGGTCGCTCGCCCAGTTCGGCCGGGTCACTGTCGCCCAATCCTCACAATAGATAAATGCGTCATAGTGCGGGAGCCGGTATGGCCTGGTCGGATATGTTCCTGAAGGGCTCAGGGACAACGATGTCCGGCTGGTCACCGATGTGCCGGTCAATGTGCTGACGCCGTGCGATCCGACGCTGATTCGAAATCGCTCCATGGAGGGATTGGGAACTGGCCGCGGCGGCGCGCCAGACGCCTGATTTGCGACACGTTCTTTGGCTTTTGTTGACGATATCCGCCGGGGGCAGCGGGCCGCGACAATTTCGGTTGCCTGCGCTCGCCCACATGCCGCTATGATACAGGCCACTGCCGTCGGGTCTGCGTATGGAACAGACAATCCGAGATTCGCGGAGCGCGATGCCCGATCGCAATCTCAACGCCACTGCTCAACCTGCCGCCGCGCCCGGAGCTCCTGGCTCGTCGCCGCCCGGTTCCGCTATGCGCGGCCGCTCGATTGGCGCCGCGGTCCGGCTTCTGCACGTGTTGCTCGTGGTCTCCGTGGTGGTGCCGGTTCTTGCATTCGGTTTTGCCGCCTGGTTCGACTGGCGGGAAATTGGCAAGGAATCCCTGCAAACGTCGGCGCGGACCGTGCAGATTCTGCGCGAACATGCGCTCAAGGTTTTCGAGTCGCACGAGTTCGCAATCGATCAGATCGAGGAACGGATCGCCGGCATGGATTGGCCGGCGATCCGCGCGTCACAAGAGCTGCAGCAATATCTCGCACGGCTGGCGCGCCGTCAGCATGTCCTGACCGGCATCGCGCTAATCGATCCGGACGGCAAGGCCGCCGCCGTTTCCACCGCCTATCCGGCCCCCAAACTCGATTTTTCCGACCGGCCGCAATACACCACCGCCAAGGCCGGCAATCGGAACATCGTGATCGGCGACCCGCTGGCCGGCCGCGTCACCGGCGAACGCGTGGTCATCGTCAGCCGGGCGCGCCGCACGCCGGACGGGACGTTCGATGGCGTTGTCGCCATTGGTATTTCGCTCAATCGCTTTGCTGAATTCTACCGCGGTATCACCTCGGTGGAGGAGAATTCGGTCACGCTGGCGCGCACCGACGGCGTGGTGCTGGTTCGCGAGCCCGCGCCCACGTCCGACGCTTCGAAGCTCACGCCAAACAGTGGTTTCATGCGCTCGATTCGCACCGGCGAGTCGGTCTATCGCACGGTCGGCGAGCTCGACGGTATCGAGCGCGTTCACACCATCGTGCCGGTCGGCAACTTTCCAGTTTATGTCAGCTACGGACTGAGTCTGAGCGGGTTGCGCAGCATGTGGCTGCTCGATCTGCTGCTGTTCGGCGCCTTTTCACTTGCCGCGTCGGCCGGATTGTTTTCGGTCAGCCTCTTGGCGCTGCGCCGCGTGCGCAACGAACAGCAGCTGGTGGAGCAGTGGCGTGACGAGATCCATCGCCGCGAGCAGGCTGAAAGCGCGCTGCAGCAGACCCAGAAGATGGATGCGCTAGGGAAGCTCACCGGCGGCGTTGCGCATGACTTCAACAACCTGCTGATGGTCATCAGCGGCAACATCGGACTTCTGAAAAAGAAAGCCGCGGGCGTCGGCGCCGACCGGCAGATCACGGCCATCGAGCACGCAGCGCGCAACGGCGAGGCGCTGACCCGCAAGCTTCTGGCGTTCTCACGCCGCGGCTTGGCGAAAGCCACCTCGATCGATCTTACGCCGTTTGCCGCGAAGGTCGTTGACCTGCTCAAGCCCTCGCTGCCGGCGGAGGTGGAGATTGCCGCCAACATCCCGCCCGGCGTCTGGTACGTGCGCGCCGATGCCTCCGATCTCGAGCTCTCCCTCGTCAACGTCGTGCTCAACGCGCGCGATGCGATGAGCAAGGGCGGCGCGATCATGCTGTCGGCGGAGAACCGGATCTTGCGTGCCGACGATCCGGCGACCGAGCACCTGGCCGGCGATTTCGTCGCGCTTTCGGTTCGCGACACCGGCACTGGCATCTTGCCGGAGCATCTCCCGCGCGTGTTCGAGCCGTTCTTCACCACCAAGGATGTCGGTCGCGGCACCGGCCTGGGCCTCAGTCAGGTTTATGGCTTTGCCAAGCAGAACGCCGGTGCTGTCACGATCGACAGCACGCCCGGACGCGGCACCACGGTGACGATTTTTCTGCCGCGCGCCGAGGCGCTTGCAGTGCAGCCGGCTGAGCGCCGGCCCGCGGAGATCAAAAAATCCAGCGCGGTGCTGCTAGTCGAGGACAATGAGGACGTGGCGGAGGCCGCGACCGCGATGCTGGAAAGCCTCGGCTGCACCGTGAAGCACGCCATGGCGGCCGAGCCCGCGCTGACCATGCTGGCGTCCGGGGCGAAGTTCGATCTCGTTCTGTCCGACATCGTGATGCCAGGCGGGCTCGATGGCGTCGAACTGGCGCGCATGCTGCGCACGCGCTATCCGTCGCTCCCGGTGCTGCTGACGACCGGCTACAGCACCGCGGCGCAAAAGGCCGCGGGCGAGAAGTTTCCGATCCTGCTCAAGCCCTATCAGATCGAAGAATTGCAGCGTGCCATCGGCGAGGCCGTCAACGGCGCGACGGTCCAGCCATAACGCCAGCCATCGTTCCGGGGCGTGCCGTCCCCAACCGATCGCGCGAATGGCTTACGCGAATGGCTTAATCGCCTACTGAAGCGTGACCTTGGCGATGCGGATCACCTCGCCCCAGCGCTTGGTGTCGGCCTTCACCAGGTCGGCCATTTCCTGTGGCGTGCCGCCGACGGCGGTCAGGTGCATCCCGGCAAAGCGGGCTTTGACTTCGGGTAGCTGCAGCACTTGGTTTACCGCAGCGTTCAGCCTGGCGATGACCGCAGCCGGCGTCTTGGGTGGCGCCGAGATGGCATTCCAGGTGTCGGAGACAAAATTCGCCACGCCCGACTCCTGGAGCGTCGGCATGTCCGGCAGCTCCGCAAGCCGCTTTGCCGTGGTCACGGCGAGCAGCCTGGCGGTGCCGGCCTTGTGCTGCTCGATCGAGGTCGCCAGCTCGTTAAAGAACACATCGACGTGGCCGCCCAGCAGATCGTTCAGTGCCGGCGCGGTGCCGCGATACGGCACGTGATTCATCTTGGTGCCGACCAGCATGTCGAACATGACGCCGGCCAGGTGCGAGGTCGTGCCGTTGCCTTGCGAGGCGTAGTTCACCTTGCCGGGATTGGCCTTCACGTAGGCGATGAACTCGGCGACGTTCTTCGCCGGAAAATCCTTGCGGACCAGTAGCGTGTTGGCGATCGCCGACATGGTCGCGACCGGCGTCAGGTTGGCAGGATCGTAGGGCAGCGTCTTGAACAGCAGCGGTGCGGTGGTGATCGGCGCAGGCTGCGAAGCGAGCAGCGTGTAGCCATCGGGATCGGAGTTATAGACGAGCTCGGTGCCGAGATTGCCGGACTGGCCGCCCTTGTTTTCGACCACGACCGGCTGGCCGAGGAACTGCGGCAGCTTGTCGGCGATGATCCGCGTCACCGTATCGACTCCGCCGCCGGCCGGCAGGCACACGACGATCTTGATCGGCCTGCTCGGAAAATCCTGGGCCTCTGCCGGCGCGGCCGCAAGCAGCGCGGCCGCAATGGCAGTCGTGGCGAAAAACTTCAACATTGTGCGTTCCTCGAAAGCGTTGGCGGACGTGCCGATTTTGGCGTTGCGCCTGATTGCCGGGGCGAGGCCGAAAAGTCAATTTGCCGCGGTGTCGCGCATGGCTGCGCCGCGTTCAGCCTGCGCCGACAACCCGCGCGATCATGCGGTCCGGATCGGTTGGCGGCGCGTCGCCGCGCCAGGCGATATATTGATCGGGCCGGATCAGCGCGAGATCGCAGCCGTAGAGATCGCGCGCGTCGCCACCCGGCACATCGAGCACGGTGAGCGGCACTTTGAGTTTGCGCGCCGCGCCCTCGATTGCTCCGGTGTCCGCGGCGCTGCCGCCGAGCCGCAGCAGCGTGAAGCCGCGGCCGAGCCGGTCGTAGAGCGAGTCGCCATAGCCGCGGCCCGTGCCAAGCCAATAATGCGGCGCGCGGCCGCCCGGCACGCCGGACGGCGTGTAGCGCACGAAGTCGTCGGATGGCGGCGCGGCGCCGTCGGACACGATGATGGGCGAGCCGTCGTAACGCGAGCCGAGCTGCACGCCGACCGAGGCGAACTCCTCGCCCATCGTTGCGACATGCGCGCTGACCTCGCGCCGCGCCGCTTCGCCGGCCGGCGAATCCTCCTCGATGGCGGCGTGCACCGGCATGCCAGCCAGGTGCTTGTTCAACTCGCGTGCCGCGATGGTGTTGCGTTGCGCGATCGGCCGCCGCTCTGTCTCGTAGGATTGCAGCAGGCCCGCGCCGCCCCAGCCTTGCACCAATGCGGCAAGCTTCCAGGCGAGATTGGAGGCGTCGTCGATGCCAGTGTTCATGCCGAAGCCGCCGGTCGGCGTGAACAGATGGGCGGCGTCGCCGGCGAGCGCCACACGCCCGGCAACGAAACGGTCGGCGACCAGCGCGACGCCCGCGGTCCACGGCCAGTGGCCGATGACGTGAATCGGAATTGCGGCGCCGACGGCGCGCTGCATATGAGAGACCATCTCCGCGTCGGTCGGTACGCGGCCGGTGTCGTCGCCCTTGGAGAACACCAGGAATTCGTCGTCGCGGTTGAGCGAGATGATGGTGGCGCGGGCGTCGGGATTGATGGTCCAGTATTGCCAGCCGTGCTGATGCACGAGAATGTCACGGTAGAACGTGGGCGCGCGTAGGTAGGTCGCGTTCATGCGCCCGCCATAGTGCGGCGTGTCGAGCGTGCCGAAGCCGCTGTAGCGCAAGGCGAGCGAGCGGCGCACGAAACTTCGTCCGCCGTCGGCGCCGGCGAGATATTGCGCCCGCCAAGTCTCCCGGCTTTTGCCGTCGGTGGCTTCGACCGTCACACTTTCGGCATCGTCGTCGACCTTGTCGACCTGCCAGCCGTATCGCATCGTGATGTTCGGCCGCGCGCGCACCTGATCGAGCAGGAACATCTCGATGTACATCTGGTTGGCGCGAAGCAACGGCTCGGGCACCTGATCGGTGGCTGCGGACTCAGCCACCACGCGGCGCTTCTCCGCCTCGGACGGCTGCCGGATGCGGCCGAGCGGCCAGCCGTTGAGGCGGGTGAAGTAGCTGATGTCCATGGGGCGATTGATCGGCAAGCAGAGATCGCGGATCTGCTGAGCGAAGCCAAGCCGCCGGTGGTGCTCCATGGTGCGGCTGTTGTGGGTCGAGCCTTTCGGGTGGCGGCGCACCTCCAACTCGGGATTGAAGATCACCGAGCGCACGCCGTAATGATCGAGGAACAGCGCCAGCATCATGCCGACCGGCCCGCCGCCCGCGATGGCGACCGGAATTTGCTTCACATCGCTTGCTGGCATGCCGCGGCTCAGCCGAGCGCGCGCAGATGGCGGATCGGCCGGCCGGGTGCTATCGATTCCGCGGCCGCCACGATGGCGTTGGCGTCGATGCCATAGTGCCGGTAGAGCTCAGCGATCGAGCCGGTCTGGCCGAAGTGCTCGACGCCGAGCGGCCGCACGCGGTGGCCGTGCACCGCGCCGAGCCAGGCCAGCGTCGCCGGATGGCCGTCGAGCACGCTGACAATGCCGCAGTTGCCGGGAAGCTCCGCGAACAGCCGTTCGATATGCGAGCGCGCATGCACGAGACCGCGCTCGCGCGCGCGTTGCGCCGCCGTCCAGCCGGCGTTGAGCCGGTCGGCCGAGGTGACGGCGAGGAGGCCGACGTCGCGGCGGTCCTCCGCCATCAGGCCGATGGCCTGGATCGCTTCCGGCGCGACCGCGCCGGTGTAGGCCACGACAACCTGGCAGTTCGGGCCTGGCTCGCGCAGCCAATAGGCGCCATCGACGATGGCTTGGCGCAGTGCGGGCGTCATGGTGCGCTTGATCTGCTCGACCGGGCGGGTGGAGAGGCGGAGATAAATCGAGCCGCCGGTCTCATCGCGCAGCCAGTTGTGCTCGGAGGCTGCGCGGTCACCGTCCTTCTGAATATAAGCAAAGGCGAACGCCATGATGGCCGCAAGCTCATCGACGAATGCCGGCTCGAATGCTGCGAGTCCATCCTGCGCCATGCCGATCAGCGGCTGCGCGATCGACTGGTGCGCGCCGCCCTCGGGCGCGAGCGTGATGCCGGACGGCGTTGCCACCACGATGAAGCGAGCCTCCTGGTAGCAGGCGTAGTTGAGCGCATCGAGCCCGCGCGCAATGAACGGATCGTAGAGCGTGCCGACCGGCAGCAACCGCTCGCCGTTGATCGAATGCGAAAGGCCGAGCGCGGAGAGAAGAACAAAAAGATTCATCTCGGCAATGCCGAGCTCGATGTGCTGGCCCTTGGGCGAGAACTCCCAATTGAACGTCGAGGGAATACGCTCGCTCTTGAACGTATCGGCCATGTTTTCGCGGGCGAACAGGCCGCGGCGGTTGACCCAGGGTCCGAGATTGGTCGAGACCGTGACGTCCGGCGACGTGGTGACGATGCGCTCGGCGAGCGGGGATTTCTGGCGCGCGATTTCGTTGAGGATGGCGCCGAAGCCGAATTGCGTGGACATTTCCGGCTGGATCGTCACCGCAAGCTCATCCGGCACCGTGACGGGCTGCGCCGTGAGCCGGCGCGGCCCACCCGAGGCGAACGGCACGCGGTCGAGGAATTTTTGCAAGCGATCGGCGCCGATGCCGAGACCTTCGAACTTGTCCCACTCGTGGCCCGGCCGGACCTTCATGATTTCGCGGAACGTGTCCATCTGCGCCGGTGTCATCAGGCCGGCGTGATTGTCTTTGTGTCCCGCGATGGGAAGCCCGAAGCCCTTGACCGTGTAGGCGATGAAGCAAGTCGGCCGGTCGTGATCGATCCGGTCGAAGGCTTCGACCACGGAGGGGAGGTCGTGGCCGCCGAGATTGTTCATCAGGCGGGCGAGTTCATCGTCGCTCCGCTGCTCGATCAGCTTGGTGGCGGCGCCTTGATCGCCGATCTCGTCGAGCAGGCGCTTGCGCCACGCTGCGCCGCCCTGGAACACCAGCGCGGAATAGAGCTGGTTCGGGCAGGCATCGATCCATTTCTTGAGCGTCTCGCCGCCCGGCTCCTTGAAGGCAGCCTGCTGCAGCGAGCCGTATTTCAGGATCACCACGTCCCAGCCGAAATTCTTGAAAAGCTGCTCGTAGCGCTCCCACAGGCCTTCGCGCACCACGGCATCGAGGCTCTGGCGGTTGTAGTCGATGACCCACCAGCAATTGCGCAGGCCCTGCTTCCAGCCCTCCAGCAGGGCCTCGAAGATGTTGCCCTCGTCGAGCTCGGCGTCGCCGACTAGCGCAATCATGCGGCCTTCCGGGCGCGCCTTGCCCCAGCCGTGGGCGCGGACGTAGTCCTGCACCAGCGAGGAGAACAGTGTCTGCGCCACGCCGAGCCCAACCGAGCCGGTGGAGAAATCGACGTCGTCGGTGTCCTTGGTGCGCGACGGATAGGATTGCGCGCCCTTGTAGCCGCGGAAGTTTTCGAGCTTCTCGCGAGTCTGCCGGCCGAGCAGATACTGGATCGCGTGGTAAATCGGCGACGCGTGCGGCTTAACCGCGACGCGGTCCTGCGGCCGCAGGCCGCGGAAGTAGAGCGCCGTCATGATGGTGGCCAGCGAGGCCGACGACGCCTGGTGGCCGCCGACCTTCAACCCATCGGTGTGCTCGCGCAGGTGATTGGCGTGATGGATGGTCCAACTCGCGAGCCAAAGCACCTTGCGCTCGAGCTCGCGCAGCACATCGAATTCGCCAGATGAAATCTTGTCGCTCATCCCGTTTCGCGTATCCGTCTGAACATTAGAGGCCGAACACCGCCACCGCGCGCACCGGCGAGCCGGTGCCGTTGCGCCACTTCAGCGGCAGGCAGATGAACGTGAACTGGCCCTGGCCGAGCAGGGACTCCAGATTGCACAGGCTTTCCAGGTGCGTGATGTTGAGCTCGAGGCACGCCTTGTGCACCAGCGCGTTGACCTTGCCCTCGGGGCCCGGCCGCATCGAGTCGATGCCGAAATGCACCACGCCCTGCTTGGCGAGCCATTCGGTCGCGGCGACGTTCACGCCCGAATTGTCGGTCGCATATTCCTTGCGCGGGAAGGTGCGCTCGTGATGACCGGTGCAGAGCAGCACCGTGCCGTTCTTCGGCACCGGCACGCCAGCCTTCTTCACCGCGGCTTCGAGGTCGGCCGGTGTGATTTCGGCGCGCGGTGCGATGTGGCGCAGGTCGATGCAGATGCCGGGCACGATACAGTTTTCAAGCGGATACTCGTTCATCGGCGTGCCGGTGATGCCGAAGTGGCGTGGCGCGTCGATGTGTGTGCCGCCGTGGTCGGGCATCGAGATGAACATCACGCTGTTGCCTTGCACGTTGCCGGATTCGGCAAAAGCCTCCTCGTGCGTCTTCCAGACGCCGTGAATGATCGGCGGCTGGCCCGGATAAGACGGCGTGCGGTGGTAGAGCTCGCGGCTCAGATCGACGATCTTCATGTGCGGTTCCTCATTACTGCGTCGCGCGCGCTCCCGCGCATTGTCATTCGGCTTTGATGCCGGCGTCCTTGATGATGGCGTGCCACTTGTCGATCTCGGTTTTCTGATACGCCGCGAGCGCCGCGGCGCTCTGCTGATCGGGCGGCGGAATCTGCTGGCCGAGGTTGATGAGGCGCTGGCGCAAGGCCGGGTCGGCCATCGCGGCACGCGCGGCCGCGCCGAGCTTGTCGATCGCCTCCTGCGGCGTACCCTTGGGCACCCATAGCCCGTACCACGTCGAGATGTAGATGCCAGGCGCGCCGGCCTCGTCCACGGTCGGAATCTCAGGCGCCGCTTCGAGCCGCTTATCGGATGTCACCGCCAAGGCGCGCACGTTGCCACCCTTGATATGGGTGAGCGATGTGATGGCCTGGTCGAACGTAAAGTCGATGTGGCCCGCCGTGATGTCGCGGATAATGTCGGCGGAGCCCGACTTGTACGGCACGAACTGGAATTTCACGCCGGTGATCTTCTGGAAGTAGACGCCGCTGATGTGTTGGCCGGAGCCGAGACCGGCGGTGCCTTCGGTTGCCTTGCCCGGATTGGCCTTGAGCCAGGCGATGAACTCTTGGAAGGTCTTCGCCGGTAGATCCTTGCGCACCACGGCGATGTAGGGGTTCTGCGGCAAGCGCGCGACCGGCACCAAGTCCTTCTGGATATCGTAATTGAGATTGTAGATCGCCCCGTTGGTGATGTGCGACGGCCAGTTGCCGATGCTGACGGTGTAACCGTCCGGGGCCGAGTGCACGGCCTTGCCGACGCCGATCGTGCCATTGGCGCCGACCACGTTCTCGATCACGATCGGCTGGCCCAGCGCCGCGCGCATCGGCTCGGCGAGCGCGCGGGCCAGCACGTCGACCGGGCCGCCAGCGCCATAGGGCACGATAAACGTGATGGGCCGGGAGGGATAAGGCTCGGCGAGTGCGCCGCTGGTGACGGCCAGAAGCGCCGAGATCGCGGCAAGACTGAGTTTCTTCATTGCATACCTCGATTGTTTTGCCCGGCCGGCGGACGATAGCTTTATTCTTGAAGGGTCGGAAGCCAAAAGGGATGATCGCGCGGCAGACGCGCGCGGGTGGAATAGCCGCTCCAGAAGGATGATGCGATGGCGAGAAAAACCAAGCTCAAGCTTAAGCCGAAGCGCGCGCCAAAATTGCGCTCGAAGCCGAAAGCCAAAGCAAAGCAGTTCCGTCTCGAAGAGGCGACGATTGCGGAATTGCACCAGGCGATCCGCGCCGGCCGCACCACGCTGGTCGAGGTTGTGCAAGGTTATCTCGCCCGCGTGCGCGCTTATAACGGTGTTGCCAGCGTGATGGTCACGGCCGACGGCGCGCCGGTTCCGGAAGCCACCGGCACGGTGCGGGCCGGCTCGGCGCTCAAATTTCCGACGCAGACCGTGAAGGCCGCGACGATCCTGCCCGAGCTCGGCCGCTACGAGGGGCCGCCGCTCGAATTCGGCCGCATGGAGGCAACCGCGTCCGACCCGAAGGTGCAGCAGCAGTTCGGCATGATTGTCGGCGTGCCGAACGGCGGCCAGCTCAACGCGATCGGCACGCTCAACATCCGGGGCGAGCGCTCGGTCACCTGTCGCGGCGATTTCGACCGGCATCCGTCGAAAGGCCCGCTGCCGCCCGGCGCGCCGCCGGTGTGCGAGTTTTTCCGCCGGCAGCCTGATGCGCTCGAACGCGCCGCCGAACTCGACAAGAAATATGGCCGCAAGCCCGATCTGAAAAAGATGCCGATGTATGGCGTCGTGTTCGGGTTCAAGGATCCGTTCGACACCAAGGACATGCGTTCGACCGGCGGCGGCGACGCCGCCTACGACATCGATTTCCCGGCGCGCGATCACGTGTTGGTCGAGCAGTTGCGCAACAAAGGCGCAATCATTTTCGCCAAGGCGGTGAACACCGAATACAACGGCCGCGCCGGCGATCCGGGCGGCCGCAACAAGCCCGATAAGGTGCTGCCCTCGACGCTCGGCTATCAGCGCAGCACATGGGCCGGCAATCCGGCGAATCCCTACGACACCACGCGCTCGGCCTCGCTGGGATCGAGCTCGGGCTCGGGCGTAACGGTCAGCGCCAACCTGGTGATGGCGGCGCTCGGCGAGGAGACGCGCGCCTCGTGCCGCGGACCGTCCAACCACAATGCAGTGGCACTAATCCTGCCGCACAAGGCAATGCTGGGGTTCGATGGCGGCGCAATCGGCGCCGACATCTATTGCGACCGCAGCGGCATCCATGCGCGGCGGATCGAGGACTGCGCGAAAATCCTCGATGCGCTGAAGGACCCGGAGCGGGGCTATTACGATCCGCGCGATGTTTACACCACGGTGCCGCGCTCGTCGGTGCTGCCGGACTATGCGCGCAACGCCACCGGGTCTGGCGCGCGCGGCGCACTGAAGGGCGTGCGGCTCGGCGTGATCCGCGAGTCGATGGTCTATCCGAAGGCCTCCAAGACCGAGCAGCCGATCGTCGATGCCGCCATCAAAGAGATCAAAACAATTCTCGGCGGCCATCTCGGCGTGACGCTGGTCGAGTCCGGCGATCCACTCTGGGCGCCCGATCCCAAGATCGAGCAGATGACGGTCGATTATCGCACCGCGCTGGCGCGGCTGGTGCCGGTGTTCATGCCGGATCTGCTGTTCCGCGTGAAGCGCGACGGCTCGCCGGTGTTCCCGGATTTCGCCGCCGCGGTGCTGCCAACCGAATTCGCGCCGGGACAGTTTTTCGGCACCGGCACGATGCAGCCGATCGACTATTGCGTCGCCATGGCGGAGGGCCGCATCGAGCCGCTACGCAATCTCGACCTCGCCACCATCCAGAATCAGGAAATGGCGATGGCGTTCCGATTCCACATTTCGCAATACCTCGCGCGCCGGGCCGAGGATTGGAAGGCTAAGGGCTTTACCGAAACGCTGACCGACTGGCCGGCGCTCAACGCGCGCTCGAAATACTGGGGCGACGACCAGCGCGCGGCGTTCAAGAATTGGGAGGAGGTGGCCGATCCGCGCAATCCGCACGGCTCGCGCCAGGGCGTCAACGAGCGCATCATGCTGCGCGAGCTGCTGCGCCGCGCCGACATGATGGTGATCCTGGAGAACAAGCTCGACGCGCTGGTGCGGCTGCACACGCCGTGGCCGCCGGGGCTGATCGGGCACGCCTATCAGTACGACATTGCCAGCAACCTGCGGCCGGAATCGCTATCCGGGCCGAACGCCGGATTGACCGAAGTGCTGATCCCGGCCGGGTATGTGACCACGGCTTACGATCCGGTTTATCAGCTCACGCCGGACGGCACGCGCTATGTGTCGAAGGCGTCCGACACGCCGACGAAAATCCCGGCGCCGGGCCTGCCGTTCTCGCTGGTGTTCCGCTGCGAGCCGGGGCGGGAGGATGTGCTGCTGCGGATCGCGTCAGCCTATGAGGCGGCCTCGAAGCGGCGCATCCCGCCGCCGAATTTCGGGCCGGTGTAGCGCCGTCATGAGCCGCGAGCTCGGCGCGCTCCCTCTCCCCGCGTGCGGGGAGAGGTCGGATTGCGAAGCAATCCGGGTGAGGGGGCGTATC
>CAMDDZ010000035.1 GCA_945893145.1 Rhodoplanes serenus
TGCGCCCCCTCACCCGCCCGCCGTCGCCCTCCGGGCTTTGGCGGGCGACCTCTCCCCGCCCGCGGGGAGAGGTGAAGAGCGCGTGAGGCAAGGTCCCGATTCAATTCGGAACGATACTGCCCTATGCGTGCGACAGGTGGTGCGCCTTCATGGCGGCGAGGGCTTCGGGGCTGCCGGAGATGAATTTCAGATAGGCGCCGGCGGCTGCTGCATCGCTGGCGGCGGTGCCGACGCCGCCCATGAAGATGATCGGCCGTTGGAATTCCATCGGATATTCAAGGAAGGCCGCATCCGGCACCGACCTGATTTCGTGCTCGGCCTGCACCGCGAGATCGGCCTCGCCCTTGACCACGCGCTCGGCGTGGATCGCGCCGCCGCGGTTCGGCACGAGCTTGGCTTTCATGGCGTCGGCGATGCCGAGCTTGCCCAGGACTTCCATCAGATGGACGCCGCTGATGCCGCCGGTCGCCGGGTCGGTGATCAACACGATCTTGGCTGCTAGGAACGCGCGCTTGAGCGCATCCGGCGTGCCGGTGTCGGGGTGCGGCCCATTGGCGCGCACCGCAAGGCCAAAATCGACGCGGACCAGACGCACTTGGCTGCCGGCCGCGATCTTGCCCTGCCGCTCGAATTCATCCGCGGCCTCTCGCGGCACCATGATGACGTCGAAGGCCTCGCCCGCCAGCACGCGGCGACGGATCGCGCCGGTCTCGACCACCGTGACGTTGAGCGCATGTCCGCTCGCGGTCTCGAACGCCGCCTTGGTGTCGGCGATCACCTCGCGCATGCTGTTGGCGGAGATGATTTTGATTTCGGCCGCCATGCTTTTGGAAACTCCGCGAATGCCATCTGCATTGTAGCAATGCACCAGCGGGGCCGGCCAATGCCAGGGCAGGGACGGCGATGGAATCGGTCCGCACGGACTCAAAACCGGTGGAAATACAAGAATTGAACTTGCGGCCGTTCCGGGACAGCCTGTTCGCATGGACAGAGCAACGATTCGCAGCAGGCTGCGGCCTGTTCCGATGCGGGAATCGGATGTCTGGTTCGCGCGCGCGGCGCGCGCCAGGCGGGTTGCCGCCATGCTGTCGCGCGTCGACGCCGAGATTGCGCTGGCACACGCTGCCGAATGCGAGGCTGAGGCCATGCGGTGCCTGCGGCCGCAGCGCCCCTCGATCGCCGCGTAGGCGGCTTCCGCCATTCTCGGCCCATGCTAGGCTAGCGGTGACGCCAGCCACGCACCGGGCTTGAGGCCAGTCCTGTGAGCACCAAGACCGTCACCACGCCGGGCACCAAGCTCAAGCCGAAAACCGAGCGGCCGAAGCTCTGGAAGGTGATCCTGCTCAACGACGACTACACGCCGCGCGAATTCGTGGTGCAGGTGCTCAAGGCCGTGTTCCGCATGAACGAGGACGAGGCCCACCGCGTCATGATGACGGCGCACCGGCGCGGCGCCTGCGTGATCGCGGTCTATACCAAGGACGTCGCCGACACCAAGGCCAAGGAGGCGACCGAACTCGGCAAGAGCAAGGGCTATCCGCTCTATTTCACGACTGAGCCCGAAGAGTAGCCGCCTGCTTGGATTTAACGGCTGGTGACGAAAGCCGCGCTGATAATCACGGCGATGATTGCCACGCTGATCCCGATGAGAAGAAGCCGGCGGCCCTTCTCGATCACGTTGGCTAATGGATTGGGTCGGTTCGGCATAAAGCTAGCGCCCGGCTCCGGGGAGCAATTGCGCGGCCTTGTTTCGAAACCGATGCACCGTCATCTCCCCTTACCGAGTGACATATAGGGTGCTGGACGGGCTTCAAACAGCTTCATTTGCCAGGAAGCTAAATTGTTTGTGATGGCGGCCGGCAATTGGGCGCCAACAGCCCAAACGCGAGACCAAATCGCTGCAAACCCGCACGATGCAACCTAGCGCGGCATCCAGATCCCGATCAGGGCCGCGAGCGAGACGATGCCGAGAAACGCATTCATGCCGATCAGGAGCGGCTGGGGGATGCGCGGCACGTCCGGTTGGGGTGGCGGCGGGCCGGGGTTGCGGTGGCGCCAGATGGCGGCGCCGGGCCGCGGGCGCTCGCGATCGGCACGTGTGGCTTTCAGGAAATCGTGATGGGCATTTTCGGCAAACTCCGGCTAAATGCCGCGCCGAAATCAAAGAGGGAATCCTGCCGTGCCGTTCGGACTGACGCCCCCCAACTACGCGCCTTACGTCCTCAGCATCCTGCGCATCGTCGCGGCGCTCTTGTTCCTTGAGCACGGCACCTCGCGCCTGTTCGGCTGGCCGAGCCCGATCCCGACGCCGGGGTTCCTCACCATGTACTGGTTCGCGGGCGCGATCGAACTCGTCGCCGGCGTACTGCTGACGGCCGGCCTGTTCACGCGGTGCGCAGCCTTCGTGGCGTCGGGCGAGATGGCGTTCGCCTATTTCATCAGCCACGCGCCGAACGGGTTCTTCCCGATCGTCAACCGCGGCGATGCCGCGATCCTCTATTGCTTCGTGTTCCTCTACATCGCCTTCGCGGGCGCCGGGCCTTGGAGCCTCGACGCGCTGTGGCGGAAGAAGGCTTGAGACGGCGGCCGCGCCCGGCACGCCTTCAGCCGTTGCGGGATGCGCTGGAGGCCTGGAAGATTGCGGAGATTTAACCCAAGACCAGCGGGCTGACGGCGGGAAGCGAGCGGAGTATAAAGAAGCCATGAGCCCGGCAGCGAAAGAGATTCTCGGCAAAATCGGGTCTTGGCCGGAAGAAGACCAAGAAGAACTTGCCGAATTGGCGCGCGAGATCGAGGCGCGGCGCACGGGCGTCTATGTGCTCAGCGATGACGAACGCGCGGCCATTGCTGACGCGCGACGTGGCGCATTCGCCTCGGATAGCGAAGTTGCCGTCTTTTGGAAGCGCCACGGGATCACATGAGGGTCCGCTATCGCGCTCGGGCGCTGGCAGACCTTGACGACATTTTCCGGTATCTCGATCAGCGCAGCCCGACCGGTGCACGCAACGTATTGCGCGCCATTCGCGAGGCCATCAACGACGTTTCCGAGTACCCGCTTGCGTCACCGCCAACGTCCGATCCAGACATTCGCGTGAAAATCCTTGGGCGCTATCGCTACAAGATTTTCTACTGCGCGGTGTCGACGGACTTCATTGAGATCATCCACGTTCGCCATGGAGCACGTAGGCCCTGGCTCGCGCCGTAGAGGTGGCGGTTTGGCTGATGGCTCGACAAAGAAAAACGGGTGGCCATGGGGCCACCCGTTTTCATTCGAGATGTCAGCGGCGGCTTAAGAACAGCCGGTGGTCGAGCCACACGTGTCGCACTTAAGACAGGTGCCGTTCCTCACCAAAGTGAAGTTCATGCACTCGCCGCAGGCGTCGCCCTCGTAGCCCTTGGCCTTGGCCTCGGCGCGGCGTTCGGCGGCTTGTGCCTTGGCGTCGCGCTGCGGTTGCTGCCATTGCAGGGTTTCCAGTGCCTGCGTGGGTGAGAGCTTCTGCTCGGGCTCGGATTTGAGCGCCGTGCTGCCGGCGACTTCGCCGCGAGCGCCGGAGCTGTGGAACGCCGTCACGTTGCCGGAGCCGCCAGACCGCGCCTCCGTCGTGCCACGCGCGTCGCTGCCGCCGCCCACCACCGCGAGCTTGTCGGTGCGCGAACGCGTCAGTCCCTTGGACACGAAACGCGTGTTCGGCGCCGGCCGGCCCTCGTCCTCGCCCTTGCCGAGCGCGTCGAAGGAGCCTTCGCTCGGATCGACGTGGGCGAGGTCGAAGCGCGACATGTAGGAGATCGCGAGCTCGCGGAACACGTAGTCGAGGATCGAGGTCGCGTATTTGATCGAGTCGTTGCCCTGCACCGGGCCCTGCGGCTCGAAGCGGGTGAACGTGAATGCGTCGACATATTCCTCGAGCGGCACGCCGTATTGCAGGCCGAGCGAGATTGCGATCGCGAAGTTGTTCAGCAGCGAGCGGAGCGCCGCGCCCTCCTTGTGCATGTCGATGAAGATCTCACCGAGCCGGCCGTCCTCATACTCGCCGGTCCGCAGATAGACCTTGTGGCCGCCGACCACGGCCTTTTGCGTATAGCCCTTGCGCCGCTCGGGGAGCCGATCGCGCTCGCGCAACACCGTGATGCGCTCGACGATCTTCTCCACGATCCGCTCGGCGGTGGCGGCCACGCGTGAGGCCTGCGGCTTGTCGATGAAGGCCGCGACCGCGTCCTGGTCGTCCTCCTCGTCCTCGTCGGCGATGAGCTGGCTCTGCAGCGGCTGGCTGAGCTTGGAGCCGTCGCGGTAGAGCGCGTTGGCCTTGAGCGCGAGCTTCCACGACAGCAGGTATGCCGCCTTGCAATCCTCGACCGTCGCCTCGTTCGGCATGTTGATGGTCTTGGAGATTGCGCCTGAGATGAACGGCTGCGCCGCCGCCATCATGCGGATGTGGCTTTCGACCGAGAGAAAGCGTTTGCCGGTGCGGCCGCACGGATTGGCGCAGTCGAACACGGAGTAATGCTCGGGCTTCAGGTGAGGCGCGCCCTCGACCGTCATGGCGCCGCAGACGTGGATGTTGGCGGCGTCGATCTCGCGCTTGGTGAAGCCCATGTGGGCGAGCAGATCGAACGACGGCGACGCGATGATCTCCGCCGGCACGTCGAGCTCGCGCAGAAGCTCCTCGCCGAGCGTCCATTTGTTGAAGGCGAATTTGATGTCGAAGGCAGTCGGCAGCGCCTTCTCGACCTTCTCGATCGCCTCCGGGGAGAAGCCCTTGGCCTTGAGCGTGGTGTGGTTGATGCCGGGCGCCTGGCCGAGCGAGCCGTGGCCGACCGCATAGGCTTCGATCTCGCCGATCTGGCTTCCTGAGTAGCCTAGCACGCGTAGCGCTTCCGGCACCGCTTGGTTGATGATCTTGAAGTAGCCGCCGCCGGCGAGCTTCTTGAACTTCACCAGGGCGAAGTCGGGCTCGATGCCGGTGGTGTCGCAGTCCATCACCAGACCGATCGTGCCGGTCGGCGCGATCACGGTCGACTGCGCGTTGCGGTAGCCGTGCTCCTCGCCGAGCGCCAGCGCCTTGTCCCAGGCGCGCTTAGCATGAATCGAGAGGCCCTCGAAGCACTTCTCGTGCGCGGTGAGCGTGAGGTGGTCGAGCCGCACTGGCGGCTGGGCGATCTTCTCGTAGCCGGTCTTCTCGCCGTAGGCGGCGCGGCGGTGGTTGCGGATCACGCGGAGCATGTGATCGCGGTTTTTCTTGTAGCCCGGGAAGGCGCCGAGCTCGCCCGCCATTTCGGCCGACGTTGCGTAGCTGATGCCGGTCATGATGGCGGTCAGCGCACCGCCGATCGCGCGCGCGGCGTCGCTGTCGTAGCCGATGCCGGACGACATCAGGAGGCCGCCGATGTTGGCATAGCCCAGCCCCAGCGTGCGGTACTCGTAGGAGAGAAGGGCGATTTCCTTCGACGGGAACTGCGCCATCATCACCGAGACTTCGAGCACGATTGTCCACAGCCGGACGGTGTGCTCGTAGCCTTCGACATCGAACTGTCGCGTGTCTTCGTTACGGAAGGCGAGCAAGTTCAGGGAAGCCAAGTTGCACGCCGTGTCGTCGAGGAACATGTACTCCGAGCACGGGTTCGAGCCGCGGATCGGACCCGATGCCGGACAGGTGTGCCAGTCGTTGACGGTGGTGTGGAATTGCAGGCCGGGGTCGGCGCAGGCCCAAGCGGCGTGGCCGATTTTTTCCCAGAGGTCGCGGGCCTTCAGCGTCTTGGCGATCTTGCCGGGCTTGGTGCGCCAGGTCAGGTCCCAGTCGCCGTCGGCTTCGACGGCTTTCAGGAATTCGTCGGTGACGCGCACCGAGTTGTTGGAGTTCTGGCCCGAGACCGTGAGATAGGCCTCGCTGTCCCAGTCGGTGTCGTAAACCGGGAAGTCGATCTCGGTGTAGCCCTGCTTGGCGAACTGGATGACGCGCTGGATGTAATTGTCAGCGACGTGGGCGCGGCGCGCCGCCTTGATCTCGCGGCGCAGCGCCGGGTTCTTCTCCGGGTCGAAGCAATCGTCACCGGAGCCTTCGCAGTTCACGCAGGCCTTGAGCACGGCCTTGAGGTGCTTCTGGTTGATCTTGGAGCCGGTGACGAGGGCTGCGACCTTCTGCTCCTCCTTCACCTTCCAGTCGATGAACTTCTCGATGTCCGGATGGTCGGTGTCGACGATCACCATTTTCGCCGCGCGGCGCGTGGTGCCGCCCGACTTGATCGCGCCCGCCGCGCGGTCGCCGATCCTCAGGAAGCTCATCAGGCCGGATGACTTGCCGCCGCCGCCCAGCCGTTCGTTCTCGGCGCGGAGCTTGGAGAAGTTCGTGCCGGTGCCCGAGCCGTATTTGAACAGGCGCGCCTCGCGCACCCACAGGTCCATGATGCCGCCCTCGTTGACGAGGTCGTCGGCGATCGACTGGATGAAGCAGGCGTGCGGCTGCGGGTGCTCGTAAGCGGACTTCGATTTGACGAGCTTGCCGGTGAACGGATCGACGTAGTGGTGGCCCTGGCCGGGGCCGTCGATGCCATAGGCCCAGTGCAAGCCGGTGTTGAACCACTGCGGCGAGTTCGGCGCGCACATCTGCGCCGCCAGCATGTAGCGGAGTTCATCGAAGAACGTCTGCGCGTTGGCCTCGCTGTCGAAATAGCCGCCCTTCCAGCCCCAATAGGTCCAGGTGCCGGCCAGGCGATCGAATACCTGCTTGGCGGTATGCTCGCCGACGATGCGCTCGTTTTCGGGCAGTTCGGCCAGCGCCTTCTCGTCGGGGACGGAGCGCCACAGCCAAGACGGGACGGAATTCTCCTCGACCTTCTTCAGGCGCGCGGGGACGCCGGCCTTGCGGAAATACTTCTGGGCCAGCACGTCGGAGGCGACCTGCGACCAGAACTCGGGGACCTCGACATCATCGGCGCGGAACACCACCGAGCCGTCCGGGTTCCGGATCTCGCTCGCGGTCAGGCGGAACTTGAGTTCCGCGTAGGGCGACTGGCCGTCCTTGGTATAGCGCCGTTCAATTCGCATTGTTTTCTGCCCCTTAATGTATGTCCCGTCGGGGCCTCTGGAAGAGACACCGACACTTTAGCTCCCGGCTGGGCCAAGACCCACTGGGTTGCTGTCCTTCGACACTTGCGACACAGGTCGGCACCTTGGATCGGCACCGTTGGCACGTAGCGGCGGGTTCCTTCCCGGAACCCACGCAACGCGAACTCCACACCCGTCGGAACGATGTCCCGAGCGGGAAATCACCCAAAATCTCAAAAAATGGGATCCGGCGAGGACCTTTTACTGACCGCCACCGGTCGACTGAGACGCTATGACAGACTCTTTGCACGCGTCAAGCAGTAGCGCCTGAGTCTGAATCAAATACTAAGTCTGGTATCCGGCTGTGAACTTTGGGAGTTCTGGGGACGACTCAGGTGCGCTGCGGCAAGTATCCGTCAGACCGAACGGATTTGAAAAGCCCTGTTCGTCATCACCCCGTCGCGGCGCTGTCGCAAAACCGTTGTCAATCACGGCCTGGTTGAAATGCGGGTCAAAAATTACGTTTTTTCGTTGCCGGAACCCGCAGCCGTGACGGTGCCCTGATGCGGAATTTTCCACACCACCGCCGCGCGGCGAGCCGGTGCGGGCTACCAGCGAGCAGCGATTCTCAAAGCCGGATCAATTCGTTAAAGCAGCCGGCCGGTGATGAATAAGCACTGCTTATGAGACTGCGTGCGGCCGCCGATTCTCCAACTTGGAGATCTCGGTATCCCCAGGCCCCACCACCGCCTCCTGCCGGCTGCGCGGCAAGGCACGTGGATGCTCGGTTTGCAGCCAGCCGATCAGCTTCTCGCGCACCTCGCAGCGCAGGTCGGACAGCGCCGAGGCGTTGCGCGCGCTGACCAGCACGCGGAGCTGCAATGCGTTGGCGTCAGCCTCCCAAACCTGAAGCTTGAGCACCCGGCCGTCCCAGAGATTCGAGGCTTTGACGATCTCGTCGAGCTTGGCGCGGACTGGCTCAAGTGGCACCGAGTAATCGGCATGGATCATGACGGTGCCGATCAGCGCCGCGGTTTCCCGGGTCCAGTTCTGGAACGGCTTCTCGATGAAGTAGGAGAGCGGCACCACCAGCCGCCGCCAGTCCCACAATCGCACCACCACATAGGTCGCTGTGATTTCCTCGATAAAGCCCATCTCGTTCTCGACTACGACCGCGTCTTCGATCCGGATCGGCTGCGTAATCGCAAGCTGCACGCCCGCGATCAGATTGGACAGCATCGGCCGCGCCGCGAGCCCAACAGCGATGCCGGCAATGCCGGCGGAGGCGAACAGGCTTACGCCGAGTTGCCGGACCGAATCGAACGACATCAGCGCGATGCCGATCGTGAGCACCACAATCACAGTGTTCAGCGTGCCTTTGAGCACGCGGACCTGCGTGACGTGCTTGCGCGCCAGCAGGTTGTCTTCGGCCTCGAGGTTGAAGCGCCGCAGATAAAGCGCCGCCCCGATGTTGGTGGCAGCCAGCGTTATCCAGCCCACCATGCCGATGAAGCAAATGCGCAGGATGGCGGACAGCGCGCCGCCGAATTGCTGATCGAGCGGCGCCGCCGCCACGGCGATGTCGAGCGCCAGCAGCATCAACGCGAACCGGAACGGGCCTTTCAGTTGCACCGCCCAGGAGTGCAGATAGGGGTGACGCGAAAACAGCAAGCGCCGCAACAGCGCCGCAACGATGCCATGGACAACGAGCGCGATGGCGATTGCGATGACGGCCAGAATGCCCGCGAACACGATGTCGGGAATGGCGGAAATCGTTTCCCTGAAATCGGTCCAGCCGGTTTTCAGCGCTTGCAGCATGACGGTTGACTCGGACGCTCGAAGGCATTCGTTGACAACTCTACTGCCGCTCAGTCGTTTCGCCAAAGCGGCGTGGAGTGGGGTTTTGGTCCGCTAGACTTCGCTCGTACGGGATGGCAGAACCCAGCGCATGAAGACCTTTTTTCTGCGCTTCTTCACTTGGTGGAACGGCCAGACCTTCGGTACGCAGCTCTGGACGTGGCTCTATGGCGAGCACGTCGGGCAGGACGAGTACGGCAATCGATATTTCCGCACGCGGGGCCGCAAGATCGATCCCACCCTTGCCATGGAGCGCCGCTGGGTCATCTACAACGGCGAGGCCGAAGCCTCGACCGTGCCGCCATCGTGGCACGGCTGGCTGCACCACACCGTCGATGTGCCGCCGACCGAGGAGCGCTACACGCCGCGGCCTTGGCAGAAGCCGCACCGGGCCAATCTCACCGGCACGCGTGCCGCGCACCGGCCAACCGGCTCGACTTTGGCGCAGGGCCGCAGGCCCAAGGCGACCGGCGACTACAAGGCCTGGACGCCGGAGCGCTGATCCGCCGCGGCTTGGCGGGCTTTGCCTTAAGTTTATTGCCGGATTGGCGATTTTGGCTCCTGCGGGGCCCTTGGCCGGCCCTTTCCCTGCCGTATTCCCCATGTTAACCGGGCGCATTCGTGCGGCGGCGAATCCGCCTGGGGCTAAGCAAAGCGGCCGATGAATCGAGCCACCACAATCGTCCTGCTCGCTGCCGCGAGCGTGCTGGCGGCTGCACCTGCGGTCGCGCAATGGGGCTCGATCTTCGGCAACGACCCGCCGCGGCCGCCGAGCAATGTGCCGCGGGGCAATCAGCTTCCGCCGCCGCAGCCTCAGGCTGCGCCGCCACCGCAACAACCCCTTGGCACCCCGCGTCCGGTGCAGTCGCAGCCGCTGCCTCCGCCGCCTGGCGCCAACGTGCCGCTCGACACGAGGCCGATGGCGCCGCAACCCGCACGCGGCACGCCGGCCGCCACCGTACCGGCTGCTCCCGCGGCCCCCGTGCCGGATGAAACCATCACCGAGCCGCCGGCACAGAAGATCGTCAATCCGACCGCGGTGTTCTCCGGGCTCGACAAGATCACCGGGCGCATCATCACGTTTCCTGTCCAGATCAATGAGACGGTGCGGTTCGGTGCCCTCGAAGTCACGCCGCGCGCCTGCTACACGCGCCCGCCGACCGAGGCGCCCAACACCGACGGCTTCGTCGAAGTCGATGAGCTGACGCTGCAGGGCGAACTACGCCGCATCTTCACCGGCTGGATGTTTGCAGCGAGCCCTGGCCTCAACGCGGTCGAGCATCCGATTTACGACATCTGGCTTGCCGATTGTCAGGGCGGCGCGCCTGCGGTCGCGCAGGCGCCCGAACCTCCGCCGGCCGCGACGCCACCGGCGCGCACGCCGCGTGCGCAGCCGCCGCCACCACCGCAGCGCCGCACCCAGCAGCTGCCGCCACCCCCGCCGCCACCGGCGCGCTGAACGCCTTAGCTGTTGGCGTGCTGCAGCGCCTCGACGCCCGTGACGGGCCGGTCGAGCGGCAGCGTTGCGAAATCGGCTTCGCCGATGAGTGCGCCTTCCAGGAGCTTGTGATACTGCCGCCGCGGCACTTCGAGCGCGCCAAAATTCCGCAAATGGTCGGTCACGAACTGCGTGTCGAGCAAACGATAGCCTCCGGCCCGCAGCCGCGCGACCAGATGCACCAGCGCGACCTTCGAGGCATCGCGGGTGCGGTGGAACATGCTCTCGCCGAAGAACGCGCGGCCAAGGCTGACGCCATAGAGACCGCCCACCAATGTGCCGTTCTCGTAGGCCTCGACGCTGTGGCAGTGCCCGATGTCGTAGAGCTTGCGATAGAGCACGCGGATGCGCTCGTTGATCCAGGTGCGCGAGCGGCCGGGCTGCGGCTCGGCGCAGCCGTCGAGCACACCCTCGAAATCCTGATTGATGCGGATGTCGAAGCAGTCCGAGCGCACGGTGCGCGCCAGCCGCGACGATATGTGAAAGCCGTCGAGCGGGATGATGCCGCGATGCTCAGGCTCAATCCAATAGAGCGCCGGATCATCGGCGCTCTCCGCCATCGGAAAGATGCCGCAGGCATAGGCCTTGAGCAGCACTTCCGGCGTGATCTCGACAAATGCGGTCTCGCGGCTCGCCATGTCGCGTGGGATTCCTTCAAAGAGGCCGTCACTCTAGCGCGACAGCACCGGACCGCAAGTCGAGCCCCTCGATATCCCCGCGCGCGCCGCGGGCGTTTCCTGGCGGGTGTTTCTTGATGGGCGTTTCTTGGCGCGCGTTGCTTGAACGGCCGCCGCCGTTGTCGCATGTTGCCGCGGCGTCATGCTGGCCAAGACCGACCTGCTGCGTTTTCTAAAATCCCAGAATTTTCTGGCGGCGGCGACCTATCTCGTCATCGCGACGGTCCTCGCGGGCGCGGGCCTGACCGCCCACGTGTTCTGGGCCGACGAAGCGATGACCGCGCTGATCGCGCGCAACATTGTCACGCTGGGTCAGCTCACCGGCTGGGACGGCACCAACGTCTATGCCTATCACGGTGGCCTCGACCTCGATGAATCGCTGCGGCAGTTCGTTGGCCCGTTCCTGCAATTCTATGTGACAGCCGCAAGCTTCTGGCTGTTCGGCGAAAGCACCATCGCGGGACGGCTGCCGTTTCTGGTGATGGGATTGGCGTCGCTGGTGGTGATGCATTGCTGGGTTGCCAGGCAATTCAACAAGCCGATCGCCGAGCCAGTGGACCGCGATTTTCCAGCGTGGCTGCCGTCGCTTTTGCTGGCGTTGAACGTCTCGTTCCTGCTGTTCAGCCGGCAGTGCCGCTACTACTCGCTGGTCTTTCTGTTTTTTCCGGCGCTGTTCTGGGCTTTCGCGGCGCTGCGCGACAGCCGCCGGCCATGGCTCACCATTGTCTTGGGCGTTCTGGCCGCGATTGCGCTCTATGCGGCGCATTATATGGCGGGCGTCGGCGCGGTCGCGATCATGGCCATACTGTTGTTGCGGCCGCGATATCGCACGCGGATGCATTTCATCTTCGTGGCGGCGACTGGCGCCGTGGTCGGGACCTGGGCGGTCTATACGCTCGCAACCGGCGATCCGACGCAGCTCGCCGGTCCACCACGCGGTGGCATTCCGGTGTGGCAGAACGCGCCGACCCTGATGTGGTGGCAGTTGCGTGCGCTCGGCTCATTCGAGTTTCTACCGCTCCTGGTCATGCCGATCCTGGCGCTGCCGTTTTTCCTGGCGCGGCTGAAAAAACAGCGCGCGGTGGCCGAGCAGGGCGCCTGGGCGTTTGCGGGTGCGATGCTGTTCCTGCTGATCACGGCGGTGGCCTCGCCACAACCGACGCAAGGTCCGCAGACCGACGGCATTCCGATCATGCGCTATGTGCTGCCGGTGCTCATGCTGGGCAGTGTCGCGACCGCCTGCGCGATCGTCATCGTGTGGCGCTGGCTTGGCCGGGGCGCGGCTGCGGCGCTGGCGGCGCTGGTGGTGCTGACCAATGTGACTTATCTGGGCGCGACCAGCATTCGCAGCACGTTGTGGGAGTTGGTCTACGAACAGACGCACTGGCAGCCATCCGGCAGCGACGCCATGGCGACCTACGCGCAGGCACTGCCCGCCGACACACAGATCAAGGTCGAACCGCATTGGATGACGGCGCCGGTGCAATTCTATGCGCCGCATCTTCGCTTTGTCGGTGTGCTCAATGCGTTCAAGAAGATCGAACCGGGCGTGCGCGCCCAACTTCCCGAATACGTTTTCCTCGGCCGCACCTTGCCGCAGATCGTGATGATCGGGTTCGACGCCACGCGGCTATCCAACACCGTGCTGATCCAGGGGCGCAACTACGCGCTGAAAACCGTCATCAAGACCTATTGGATCGATCTGACCCGTCCCGAACTGGTGTCGCACGAGTTCCGCCGCGATCCCGCGAACGACCAACGCCACGTCATTGCGGTGTTTGAACTGGCGGCCGGACCGCAATAGCGCCCGGTTGTTCACTCCGTATTAGTCATAGTGCACGCCATTTTCAGCAACCTGCAAACCATCGCGCCTTGGTTGCGTTGGCTCTGGACCGGCGTGGGGCCGGGATGGGGAGTTAGCAATGAGACAGATGACCAACACGTCTCGCGTTTTATTGGTTGAGGACGAAGCGCTGGTGAGCGACATGGTCGCCGAGGTGCTGGCTGAGCACGGCTTCGAGGTGCACGCGGTTCCGGACGCCCGGGGCGCGTTGGAGCATCTGATGGAGGGTGCGCCGTGCGATATCCTGTTCACCGACATTAATCTGCCGGGTGGCGTCGATGGCGCGGTGCTGGCGCGGCTCGCACGCGCACTGCGGCCCAAGCTTGCCGTGGTTTACGCCTCCGGTGCGATCGGGAGCTTGCACGATTTGGTGGCGGTGTCTGGCTCGACCTTTGTGCCGAAGCCCTATGATCCGGAACGGGTCTGCGCGCTGCTCGACCAATACGCGCAGGCCGCACACGGCGGCAGCACCATCCATCACTGACTGCAAGGCCCATCGACCTAGGCTCTGATCCGATTCCATTGAATCGGATCAGAGCGCAGGCGGGAAACCGGTTTCCACTTTTCGGGATCATGCTCTAATCTCCCGGTGAAATCAGGGAGTGCGCGATGATGTTTTCCAGGCTGGTCGCGATTGTGGTTGCGGCGTGCGCGATGTTGTTGTCGGGCGCTGCCGTTAAGCCTGCGATGGCGCAGACCCAACCGCATGCCGAGGACTGCACCGAGGCCGGCTGGGGCTTCCTGCGGGCGGTCAATTACGAATTCGGCGCCATCAATCTTTGCAATTATCAGGTCACGGTGTGGTTCATGCTGTCCGAAGGCGAGGTCATCGAGGACACGGTGCAGCCGGGTGGCGCGTTTCGCACTGGCATCAAATCTGAGCGCTTCGATCAGAAAAAAAGTTGGATCGCGGCGACCTGCCAGGCCGGCTACGTCCCCACCGTCAAGGTCTCGCAGGCCAACTGGGACGACATCCTCAAGAGCCGCTACGAGTGCGCAAAGCGTTAGCGGGTTTAGCTAGCGCTCCATGCCGCCTTCGGCGAGGAAGCGCTCGAGCCAGTGGATGTGATAGTTGCCGTCAACGATGTCCTGCGTGCGAACGAGTTTGCGGAATAGCGGCAGTGTGGTTTCGATGCCATCCACCACGAATTCGTCGAGCGCGCGCTTGAGCCGCATCAGGCATTCGGTGCGCGTCTTGCCGTGCACGATCAGCTTGCCGACCATCGAGTCGTAGAACGGCGGGATGGTGTAGCCCTGATACACCGCTGAATCGACGCGGACGCCCAGTCCGCCCGGCGGATGATACGACTGGATTTTTCCGGGCGACGGCAGAAACGTCGACGGATTTTCGGCATTGACGCGGCACTCGATGGCGTGGCCGCGGAACTCGACGTCTTGCTGCGTGACCGGCAACTCGCCGCCGGCGGCAACGCGAATCTGCTCCAGCACCAGGTCGATGCCGGTGATCATCTCGGTTACCGGATGCTCAACCTGAATGCGGGTGTTCATCTCGATGAAATAAAACTCGCCATCCTCGAACAGGAACTCGACGGTGCCGACGCCGAGATATTTCAACCCGCGCATCGCATCCGCCACGATCGTGCCGATCTTGTCGCGCGCCGCGACGTTGAGCGCAGGCGAGGGGCTTTCCTCGAACACCTTTTGGTGCCGGCGCTGCAACGAGCAGTCGCGCTCGCCGAGATGAATGGCGTTGCCGCGGCCGTCGCCCAACACTTGGATTTCGATGTGGCGCGGGCGTTGCAGATATTTTTCGAGATAAACCGCATCGTCACCGAATGCAGCCTTGGCCTCGGAGCGGGCGGTGGCAATCGCGGTCGCCAAGTCGTCTTCGAGATGCGCGACCTTCATGCCGCGGCCGCCGCCGCCGGCCGCAGCCTTCACCAGCACCGGAAAGCCGATGCTGCGCGCGATCGCGAGTGCGTCGCTGTCCGAGGATATGCCGCCGTCGGAGCCCGGCACGCACGGGATGCCGAGCGCCTTGGCGGTGCGCTTGGCCTCGATCTTGTCGCCCATCTGGCGGATATGTTCGGCCTTGGGGCCAATGAAATGGATGCCATGTTCGCCGAGGATTTCGGCGAAGCGGGCGTTTTCTGACAGAAAGCCATAGCCTGGATGCACGGCGTCGGCGCCGGTGATCTCGCAGGCCGATAGCAGCGCCGGAATGTTGAGGTAGCTGTCCTTTGCGGGCGGCGGGCCGATGCAGACGCTTTCATCGGCGAGACGAACGTGCATCGCGTTGGCGTCCGCCGTCGAATGCACGGCCACGGTCGGAATGCCGAGTTCCTGACAGGCGCGCAGCACGCGGAGCGCGATCTCGCCGCGATTGGCGATGAGGATCTTGTCGAACATCGCTAGCTGTCATGCCCCGCGAAGGCGGGGCATCCAGTCATCGGAACAGTTCGAACTGAGCTAGGCATCACGACCGTTTTTCTGCAGCGGTTACTGGATCGCCCGCTTTCGCGGGCGATGACAGGCACGGTTATTCGATGATCATCAGCGGCTCGCCGAATTCGACCGGCTGAGCGTCCTCGATCAGGATTTTCGTCACGGTCCCGGCGCGCGGCGCCGGGATCTGGTTCATGGTCTTCATGGCCTCGATGATCAGCAGTGTTTCGCCCGCCACCACCTTGCTGCCGACATCGACGAACGGCTTGGCGCCGGGTGACGCCCCAACGTAAGCCGTGCCGACCATGGGCGAGGTGACGACGCCGGGATGCTTGCCCGGATCGGCGTAATTCGTCGCACTCGGGATGGTCGGCGGCGGCAGTTGTGGCACGGCAGGACCTGCGGCCGTCACCTGCGTGATGGCGCCGCCGCGCGCCACCCGCACGCGCTGGCCGCTGCGCTCGATCTCGATCTCGGTCAATCCGGTTTCATCGAGCAGCCCGGCAAGCTCGCGGATCAGCTCGTGATCGACCGCGAATTCCTGCCCGGGCTTCTGCTTTGCCATCGTGCTGCTCGTGCCTCAGCGTTTCGATTTATTTTGGCCAAGCGCCGCGATGCCAGCGATCGCCAGCGCGTAGCCCTCGATGCCGAAGCCGCAGATCACGGCCTTGGCGACCAGCGACACGTAGGAGTGCCGCCGCCATTCTTCACGGGCGTGGATGTTGGTGATGTGCGTCTCGATCACCGGCACCGCGATGGCTTTAATCGCATCGTGAATCGCAACCGAGGTGGTGGTGAAGCCCGCCGGATTGAGAACGACGCCGGCGGCTTTCTTGGCCCCAGCCTCCTGAAGCCACTCCACGATCTCGCCCTCGTGGTTGGATTGGCGGAATTCGACCGCGAGCTTGTGCTCGGCCGCGGTTTTGCGGCAGAGCGCCTCAACGTCCTTCAGCGTGGCGTGGCCGTAGAGATGCGGCTCGCGCGTGCCGAGCAGATTCATATTGGGACCGTTGAGGACAAAAACTGTTTTGGCCATCAGTGAGGCGCCTGCTCAATCCCGCGATGCGCCGGCAAATCAGCCGCCGCGACAATACGTTGACCGCTTTATAGGCACCTCGGTCGCAAAGGGGAAGCCTGCCGCGCGAACGAGCCCGCCACGATCGCGCCCCTGTTCCGCCGTTGCGGCTCCCTCGACCGGCCAAACATCGCAATCAGGCTAGTGGCGCAAACATTCGATTCCATGGGAGAGGGATATGCACCGAAGACAAGTCGTCGCGGCCGTCATGGCCGTGCCTTTGCTGCTTGCGCTGCCGGCGGCCGGCTCGGCCACCGAAAGCTATCGCGTCTCCGCTCCGGTCATCCACGACAACTTGACGATCTTCTTCGTGCATGCGCCCAACCGGCCTGGCCCGGTGCCGTTGACGCTGGAGGAGGCGCTCGCCAAGGGCGTCGTGAAGGTGCACGAGACCGGCAACGTCAATGCGCTGGCGATCGAGAACCTGGGCGACCTCGAAGTTTTCGTGAATTCCGGTGAGATCGTGAAGGGCGGCCAGCAGGACCGCGCACTCACGGTCAGCATGATGCTACCGCCGAAGTCCGGCCGCATTGCGATCGACGCCTTCTGCGTCGAGCAGGGCCGCTGGTCCAAGCGCGGCGTCGAGGACGTGCGCACCTTCGCGACCGCCTCGGCGCTGTTGCCGTCGCGCGACGCCAAGATCGCCATGAAGGCGGCGCGTCCCGTCGCCACCGCCGGCTCCGCCCTCAACTACGCCAGCGAACCCAACCGCGCCGACGTTTCAAGCCGCCAGCAAGAGATGTGGCGTGCGGTCGGCGCGACGCAGAACAAGATTGCCGACCGAGTCGGGGTGCCGATCGCGGCTCCTCAGTCGGAGACGAGCCTGCAGCTTTCACTGGAGAATGAGAAGCTCAAAACGGCGCAGGAGGCCTATATCAAGGCGCTGAAGGCGGCAGGCGAGCAGGACAGCGATATCGTCGGCTATGTGTTCGCCATCAACGGCAAGATCAACAGCGCCGAGATTTATCCGTCGAACGGCTTGTTCCGGAAGCTGTGGGGCAAGCTGCTTTCCGCCAGCGTGACCGAGGCGATCGGCGAGCGCACCAGCGCTGCCGCCACCCCGGCCACAGTCGAGACGGTCAACGCGTTCTTGGCCGCCAACGAGCGCGGCGCCGTGTCCGAGAAAAAGCTGCCGATCAACGAGCGTCTAGTGACGCGCGGTGACGACAGCGTGCTCTATTTTGAAACCCGTCGTGCCGACGGGTCCTGGCTGCACCGGAGCTATCTGGCGGCGAAGTAAGTCCCGCTGCGTCTAGCCTGGGCAGGCCCCCGCGGTGCACCGCGGGGGCTTTTGCGTATCGAGCGGGGCTGCTACTGCGCGGCCGGCTTGATGCCGAGTATCTGGCCGGCCGCCGCGGCCTGTGCCTTCTGCTTGTCGATCGCGGCGGCGAATTCCGCGGCGGTGCCGGGATTGACCACCTGACCGGTTGCGGTGAGCCGCTCGGCGACCGCCGGGTCCTGCAAGATCGCGCGCACATCGGCCTCGATCCGGGCGCGGGCCGCGGCCGGCAGTTCGCGCGAACCGAACAGGCCGACGAGGCCGTCGATGGTGATGTCCGGGAAGCCTGCTTCCGCGGTGGTCGGCACGTTGGGCAGCATCGAGGCGCGCTGGCTCGCCGTAATGGCGAGGAGCTTGAGCTTGCCGCTGTCAACAAACGGGCGAAGGATCGCGTAGGCCGACATCATGAGCTGGATGCGGCCTTCGGCGAGATCGGTCGCGGCCTGCACGGTGTTGCGGTAGGGCACCTTGGCGATCTCCAAGCCGGTCTTCTTCTGGAAGCCGTCGAACACGAAATCGAAGAAGCCGGTGATGGTCGCCCAGTTGAGCTTGCCGGGATTGGCCTTGGCATAGGCCACCATGTCGGCGACCGAGTTGATCGGCGACGAGGCTGGCACCGCGACCGTCACGATGGTGTTGGTCATGCGTACGATCGGCACCAGGTCACGCGCATCGTAGGGCATCTTCTCGTGCGTCCATGGATGTTGGGTGAACGAGGACGTCGGCGACATCAACAGCACGTGGTCGTCCTTGGCGCCGGTGAACGACGTGATCGCCACCACGCCGTCGCCGCCCGGTTTGTTCTCCACCACCACCGGCTGGCCCCAGCGCGCCGCGAGCTTGTCGCCCACGAGCCGCGCCGTGATATCGACGCCGGCGCCCGGCCCGAGCGGTAGGATCAGCCGCACTGGCCGCTGCGGCCACGCTGGCGTCTGTGCTTGAGCCTGCGGCTGCAGAGCGGCGAGCGCCAGAACCAGCGCAAGGATTGGCAGGATCAGCGCGACGGCGGCGCGCCAGCGGATTTCTATCGTCGGCATGACGGGTCCTCAAAGGCTAAACGCAATCGGCGGACCAGGATGGCCCGCCGATCGGCGTTGCTCGAAATATCGCGGTGAGGATGCCGGCTGTAAAGCCGGATCAGCAGGTCGCCTTGCCGCAGCGCGCGGCGTTGATCTTGGATTGCAGCGCCGGCAAGCCGACGGCCCCAATCACAACGTTCTCGCCGATGACATAGCTGGGCGTGCCGTTGATGCCGAGCTTCTCGGCAAGCTTGAAGGCTTCCTCGAGGCTCGTCTTCACCTCGTCGCTCGTCAAGTCACGCTCAAGCCGCGCCATGTCGAGGCCGACCTCTTTCGCAACCGCGAGTGCGCGGGCCTTGTCGGCCTGGCCGCGTCCGAGCAGGAGCTTGCGGTGGAATTCGAGGTACTTCACGCCGGTCTTGTCCTGCATCCGGACAGCGGTCGCGACGCGCGCGGCCTCGACCGAGCTCGGTCCAAGCACCGGGAATTCCTTGAGCACGATTTTGACCTTGGGATCGTTCTTCATCAGTTCGGCCATGTCGTCGAAGGCGCGTTTGCAGTAGCCGCAGTTGTAGTCGAAGAATTCGACGAACGTGACGTCACCCTGCGGATTGCCTAACACGACCTGGCGCGGCGAGCGGAACAGCAGTTCGGAGTTTTCCGCGACCGTTTTCTTGTGCTTGTCGGCTTCGGCGGCCGCCTGCCGTTTCTCAAGCTCGGCATAGGCCTCCTGCAGCACCTCGGGGTTCTTGATCAGATATTCACGGACGATCCGTTCGATTTCGCTGCGCTGCGCGTCCGGAATGCTCTGCGCCGAAGCAGGCACCGCGCCCGCAGTGCAAAACAGCGCTGCGGCAATGGCAAGGCGTGGCAACAGGCGCATGAGGTGAATCCTTTTCAAGTTCAGTTCCGGACGACAGGAGGTTTATAACTCGAAATATCGTCAGCTTTCACCCATCCCGGTGACCCGACGGCAAAACGTGTCTTGGCGCGGGAGGCGAGTTCACGCGCGGTCTTGAAGTCGCCGCGCGCGAACGCCGATTGGGCGGAGGCGAGGTCGGCCTGGGCGAGGTCGCCCTTGCGGCCATAGGCCATCGCAAGCTGCAAGAAGCCCTCCGGCATTTCGGGCTCGCGCGCGAGGGCTGCGCGCAACAGGCTGACGGCCTCGTCGGCGTATTTCGGATCATTGGTGGCGTTGAGCGCCTGCGCCAGCAGCACTTGGATCAGCGCCGGGCTTGGCGCCAGTTTCACCGCCTGCCGTAGCGGCGCGATGGCTTCGCGGGGTTTGCCGCCTTCGAGCAGCGCCTGGCCTTTCAGCTCATGGAAATAAGGATTGTTGGGCTGGGCTTCGATCAGCGCATCGATCTGGACGATGGCGACGCGCAAGTCGGAGTGACGATAGGTTGCGATGGCGCGCGCGTAACGGGCAGGCAGGCTGTTGTCGCCCGCCGGATAGCGGCGCGCGATGGTTTCGCGGCGATCCAGGAAGCCCGACAGCTTGGCGCGTGCCAGATCGTGGCGCTGTTGCAGTTCGGGCGGATCCTTCTTGTCCCAATAGGGGCTGGTTCTGGCGAGCGTCACCAGCGCGGCGACGCGCTCTGCCGGCATCGGATGGGACTGCGCATAGGGATCGGCGTTGTGCGTGATGTAGAGCATCTGGTCGGCGAGACGCCTGAAGGTCTCCGACATGCCTTTGGGCGACTGGCCGGTCTCGGTGAGGAATTTCACCCCGGCCCGATCGGCTTGCTCCTCTTGTGAGCGCTGATAGGACAGCAGCGAGCGCCGGATCGCTTCCTGCGGGCCCAGGATTGCGGCGGCCGGGTTGCCGTTGGCCTGGCCGGAACGGGCGGCCGCGATCATCGCGCCGAGGCCGAGCATCATGGCGATGATCGATTGCGTCTGCGCCTGGGCGAGTTGGTCGCGCAGCCGCGACAGATGTCCGCCCGCGATATGGCCGGTCTCATGCGCCAGCACACCGATGATCTCGTTCGGCGTTTTGGAGTCGAGGATCGCGCCCGCATTAACGAAGATGCGGTGCGCGTCCATCACGAAAGCGTTGAAGGTGCGGTCGTTGATGATGACGACCTGGACGTTCTGCTTGGCGAGGCCGGCGACGCGCAGAACGGGCTGCGTGTAGTCGCGAAGCAGTTGCTCGATTTCGGCATCGCGCACGACCGGTATGCCGGCCGGAATGCTCTGCGCGCGCGCCGGCAGCGCACCGACCGTCATCGCAAACGCCGTCACCAATGCGACCGCGCGTGCCGCTGGTTTCCGCAGGTGTTGCCTGATAGCTGTCCCGGCCTTGGTCATGGCGGTTTTGATTGGATTCGTTGCCAATTCCGGCGCAACGTAGTGGCGCGCCCGGATCGGGTCAACGCAAGCTACGATCACGTCTGGTTGCATATCCCCCTGAGATAAATGAGCCGCCGAATGCGGCATTAGCGGGGCGAAGAGAGGCTGAGGCGATGCTCGAAACCGCACGGCGGCTGCTGGTTCCTTCAGCACGCAGCGATGTCCCGCCGTTCATGGTGATGGACGTGATGGCTGCGGCAGCCCGGATCGAGGCGGCGGGCGGCCATGTCATTCATATGGAGGTGGGCCAGCCGGCGGCACCTGCGCCAGCCACGGCGCTGGCCGCCGCGCGGGCGGCGCTCGCGGGCCCGCTGAAATACACCGAGACGCTCGGCATCGCCTCGCTGCGTGCGCGCATCGCACGGCATTACGCCGAGCGACATGGCGTGACGGTGGCGCCGGATCGCATCGCGGTCACGACCGGATCGTCCGCCGGATTTATCCTCGCATTTCTTTCGATGTTCGAGGCTGGCGATCGTGTCGCCATCGCCAACCCAGGCTATCCGCCCTATCGGCACATTCTGCGCGCGCTCGGCTGCGAGCCGGTGCTGATCGAAACGAGCGCCGAGACGCGCTGGTCGATCACCGGCGAGGCCTTGCGCGCCACGCATGCCCGCTCGCCGCTCGCGGGTCTGCTGGTCGCGAGCCCCGCCAATCCGACCGGCACCATGATGACGCCGCAGGCGCTCGCCGCGCTGATCGAAGTTGCGGAGCGTGAGGGCATTCGCGTGATCTCGGACGAAATCTATCACGGGCTCGATTACGCGATGCCGGCTGAAACCGCGCTCAAGCTCTCCGAGCGCGTACTCGTCATCAACTCGTTTTCCAAATACTTCTGCATGACCGGCTGGCGCATCGGCTGGATGGTTGCCCCCGAGCCGCTGGTGCGACCGATCGAGCGGCTACAAGGCAATCTTGCGATCTCGGTGCCGGCGCTGTCGCAGATCGCCGCGGAAGCTGCATTCGACGGCGCCGCCGAGATGGAAACCGTCAAGCACGGCTATGAGGAGAACCGCCGCATCCTGGTCGAAGGCCTGCCCAAAGCTGGGCTCGACAAATTCCTGCCCGTCGATGGGGCGTTCTATCTCTATGCCGATGTGTCGCGCTTCACCGACGACAGTTTCGATTTCGCGAAGCGTATGCTAGAGGAAACGCACGTCGCGGCAACGCCGGGCGTCGATTTCGATCCGACCAACGGCCGCCATTTCCTCCGCTTCTGTTACGCTGGCTCCGCGGCGGACATGCGCGAGGCGGTCGAGCGCATCGGCGGTTGGCTGCGGCGCTGAGGGCAGACATGGTCAGATCACGTCCCTCGCTCGGTTTGTTTGGCATCTTCGGCCGCTCGCCGAAGCTGCACCAGCTTGATCAGGCGTTTCGGGCTCACGATGTCCATCCCCGGCTCGTCCCCGATGCGGTGAAGCTCACGATCATCGGTCTGTTGGAAGACCACGCGATCGGCGGGAAGCCGGTGCCGCAGGCCTACAGCGCCGCCGCTGAGATTGTCGGCTATTGCATCATGGGCGCGGACGCCTTCGTGTCCGAAGACGACCCGAACCGCTTGGCCGACATCGAGCGCCGCATTGATCGCGCCCTGGAATTTACATCCACGCTCGACGCCCAATTGGTGCTGTTGACGTTGCACGCGGGCGTGATCCAGCCGAGCGTTGTCAAGCAGTTCCAGCTCGAAAGCGACGGCGAGTAACGTGCCGTCGGTTGCGCGAAGTCTGGGGCTTGCTACTGTCGCTCCAAACCACAGGGAGGGTGGCATGACGCGCGGATCCATCATTGCATCGCTATGGCTTGCGGCCGCAGCGGCCGCACTGCCAACCGCAGCGGTGGCGCAGGCGAATTATCCTGACAAGCCGATCCGGCTGATCGTGCCGCAGGCGCCGGGCAGCGCGACCGATACGGTGGCGCGCATCCTCGCCGCCGAACTCGGGCCGCAGCTTGGCCAGCAGATCATCGTCGAGAACAAGCCCGGCGGCGCGCTCACCATCGGTATCGATGCGGTGGCGAAGGCCGCGCCTGACGGCTACACGCTCGGCGTCGGCCCGATCGGCGCGCTCGCCATCACCCGCCACATGGTGGCGAAGCTGCCGTATGACATCGAGCGCGATCTGACCCCGATCGCGCTGATCGCGCGCGGGCATTTGCTGCTCGCGGTGTCGCCGAAGCTTGAGGTGAATTCGGTCAAGGAACTGATCGCTTATGCCAAGGCCAATCCGGGCAAACTGTCGAATGCCTCATCCAGCAACGGCTCGCCCGGTCACGTCGGCGCCGAACTGTTCAAATTCATGGCTGGCGTTCAGGCCGTGCACGTGCCCTATCGCGGCGGCGCGGCTGCGACGACCGATTTGATCGCCGGGCGCGTGCAGTTCATGTTCGAGAGTCTTAATTCGATCGCGCCGCACGCCAAGTCGGGTTCGGTCAAGGCGCTGGCGGTCAGCGGTGACCGGCGCTCGCCGGGCTTTCCCGATCTGCCGACGATCGCCGAGGCCGGTGTGCCGGGTTACAGCGCGCCGACCTGGAGCGGCCTGATCGGGCCTGCCGGTCTGCCGCGCGAGATCGTCGAGAAACTCAACGCCGCGGTCAACCGCGCCATCAAGACCAAGGCATTCCAGGACCGCTTCGGCCAGATCGGCGACGAGCCGGCCGGCGGCACGCCGGAGGAATTCGCGCAGACCATTGCCAGGGATTCGGCGAAGTGGAAGGACGTGGTCGAGCGCTCGGGCGCGAAGCTCGACTAGCGTTCTCGCATGCGCGGCTAAAATTCGACGTCGAGTTCTTCCAGCTCGTCCGGTTCGTTCTTCGCGGCCGCGACCCATTCCTGCATGTACGGCATCGCCATGATGGTCTTGCAGTAACCTGCACATGCCGCGTCCAGCGCAACCTCATAGGTGAGGAAGCGTGTCACCACGGGAGCGAACATCGCGTCCGCCAAGCCGGGCGCCTTGCCGAACAGGTAGGGGCCTTTGTACTCGTCGAGGCATTCGCGCCAGATCGTCGTGATCCGTTCGATGTCGCCTTTGGCGCCGGCCCACACCTTGAAGCCCTTGTAGTGCGCTTTGAGATTCATCGGCAGCGCCGAGCGCAGGTTGCTGAAGCCCGAATGCATTTCGCCGCAGATCGAGCGGCAACGGGCGCGCGCCGCCTTGGCCTTGGGCAACAGTCCGGCGTCGGGCTTGAGTTCGTTGAGGTACTCGGCGATCGCCAGCGTGTCCCAGATTTTCACGCCATCGTGGGTCAGGCACGGCACCAAAAATGAGGGCGACAGCAGCAACAGCTCCGCGCGCGTCGAAGGATCGTCGCTCGAAACTGCCGTTTCCTCGAAATCGATGCCAGCCAGCTTGCAAAGCAGCCAGCCGCGCAGCGACCACGAGCCGTAGTTCTTGCTGGCGATCGAAAGTGTCGCCTTGCCCATGTTGTCCCCCGCCGGGAATCCCGGTCCGCTGAATTATCTCGCAGTGCAATATAAAATGCACTAGCTTTGTTGCAGTGCGGGGAGGCGGTCTTGCCGCGGTGCCGGCGAGGAGACCGCAGGGGACGTTAAGGCCATGTTGTACCAGCTCTATCAGGCCCAGGCCGACGTGATGGGCCCGGTGTCCCTACTGGCAGGGATGGCGGCGCAGGCCATCGGGCGGCACCCGAACGTCTCGTCGGGTTCGAATGTCATCCGCAATCTCACCGCCGCCTACGAACTGATCTCACGCGCGGGTCTCACTCACAAGCGGCCGCCCTATGGCATCGACCGGGTGATGTCGGGCAACCGCGAGGTCGCGGTGAAGGAACATGCCGCGCATGTTACGCCGTTCGGCACGCTGCTGCATTTCAAGAAGGACAGCGACGCCGCGCAGCCGCGCGTGCTGGTGGTCGCGCCGCTATCGGGTCATTTCGCGACGCTGTTGCGCGGTACGGTGCGCACCATGCTGCCGGAGCACGACGTCTACATCACCGACTGGCACAACATGCGCGACGTCGAGCGCTCGGATGGCCGGTTCGGTTTCGACGAATACATCGAGCACATCATCACATTCCTGGAAGTGATGGGCGAAGGGGCGCACGTGGTTGCGGTGTGCCAGCCCTGTGTCGCGGTGCTGGTCGCGGCTGCCATTATGGCGCAGCAGGACCATCCGGCGCAGCCGCGCAGCATGACGCTGATGGCGGGACCGATCGACACCCGCGTCAACCCGACGAAGGTGAACGAGCTTGCCAATTCCAAGCCGATCGAATGGTTCGAGCAGAACCTGATCGCGCGCGTGCCGTTTCGTTTCGGCGGTGCATTTCGCCGCGTCTATCCGGGTTTCGTGCAGCTCGCCGCCTTCTTGAGCATGAATATCGAACGCCACGTGAAGGCGCACCGCGAACTTTATGAAAACCTCCGGCGCGGCGAGTTGGAGAAGGCCAAGCTCACCAAGGATTTCTATGACGAATATTTCGCCGTGCTCGATCTCAGCGCTGAATTCTATCTGGAGACTGTGCGGATTGTGTTCCAAGAACACGGGCTGCCGAAAGGCACGCTGCAATGGCGCGGCGAAACGGTCGAGCCGGCTGCGATCCGGCGCACCATGCTGCTGACGGTCGAGGGCGAGAAGGACGACATCTGCGCGGTCGGCCAGACCGCGGCCGCGCACGACCTCTGCTCGGGCCTGCGGCCCTATCGCAAGCGCCACCACATGCAGGCGGGCGTCGGCCATTACGGCGTGTTCAGCGGCAGACGCTGGGAAAACCAGATCTATCCGCTGGTGAAGAACGTCATTCTGTCGAGCGAGTGAGTCGCGTTAGATAGCCCGCCTATTTGTTCGTCTTCAGCGAGCGGAACAGATCGTAGGCTTCCTTCGGCTTTAGGTTCTGGTGCACCACCGCCGCGACCGCGGTGATCATGGCCTGCGGCGCATCCGACTGGAAAATGTTGCGCCCCATATCGACGCCGGAGGCGCCCTGCTGGATGGCGTTGTAGGCCATGGTGAGCGCGTCGAGTTCGGGCAGCTTCTTGCCACCCGCCATCACGATCGGCACCGGGCACGACGAGGTGACGGTCTCGAAGCCTTCTTCGACGTAGTAGGTCTTCACGTAAGTTGCGCCGAGCTCGGCCAGGATGCGGCACGACAGCCGGAAGTATTGCGCGTCGCGCTTCATGTTTTTGCCGACCGCGGTGATGCCCATCACCGGCATGCCGGTGCGGATGCCGGCGTCGACCAGCTTGGTCATGTTGTGGACGTTGCGCGTCTCGAACTCGCTGCCGATATAGACCTGGATGCCGACGCCGCAGGCGTTGAGCCGCACCGCGTCGTCCATGTCCATGCCGATCTCCTCGTCCGACATGTCCTCGCGCAGCACGTTGGCGCCGCCGCTGGCGCGCAGCACCATCGGCTTTTGCGATTCGGCCGGGATCACCGAGCGCAGGATGCCGCGCGTGCAAAACAGCGCGTCGCAGGACGGCAGCAGCGGCACGATCGACAGATCGATGCGCTCGAGGCCGCTGGTGGGGCCGGCGATGTAGCCGTGGTCGATCGCCAGCATCACGGTGCGGCCGGATTGCGGATTGAACGTCCGCGCCAGCCGGTTCTTCAGCCCCCAGTCGTATTGGTGCGACCCCTTGAGGAAAAATCCAGGCGCCTTCTGCGGGATGTCGGCGGAGTAGCGTTCGCCTTCTTTATCGGCCTCGGGCATGTCGTCCTCGCAAAGATCGGAAAGCGCCGGATGGCGCGCGGTCGCGTTCGGACGACTGATAGCACCCCGTCAGAAAAATGCCAGGGTGCGGATTTCGATGCTCTCACGCGGCCGCGCGTTGGGCGGCGACGTTGGATCGTCGAAGGCGGTGTGCGCGGTCCAGCGCGCGCGGCCGTCCTTCGCCGAGTCGTAGACCTTGAACACCAGCGCCTCGTCGCGCGCCATGCGCGGCAGCCAGTACCACTTGTGTGCCGGATTATAGGTGATGACGTAGGTCTGGCCGATCCGGTTGGGATAGCGGCGCTCCGAGATCACGAAGTCGGCGGGCGAGACGGTGCGGGCGTCCGCGATGGCGAGCGGATGGGTCTCGACCGGATAACGGATCGGCCGCCACACCTGGATGATGGCGAAGCGGCGCTTGAGAAGCTCGTCGGCCTCGTCCGGCAGGATGTCGCGCACGCGCTGCGGTCCCGACCATTCGGTGTAATCGTTGTGGGCGCGGCGCACGACCTCGCGGATTTTGTGCTTCTCGCGAAACTCGTCGTCGGCGGTGCGCAGCGTATGGTCGAACACCACGACGCGCTTGGCGCCGCTCTCGGCTTTGATCAGCGCCTCCATTTCCGGGTAGTAGATGCGCTTGATCTCGGACTCGTCGAAGAAGTCGTGCATCTGGGTGTCGTGGTGCACGAAGCGGAAGCCATCGACGTCGAGCTTGAAGCGGTTGAGATGCGGCCGCGCGCTTTCCATCGTGACCTTGTGCGGGTCGGGCGTGCCGCCGCTTTTCACCTCGGTCGAGCCTGGCCCGCCGCTGTAAGTGAAGACCTCGACGCCGTCCTTGACGATGTAGTTGACGGTTGTCTCGATGGTTTGCGGGGCGTCGAGTTCGGCAAGGGCTGACATGGCGGTCTCCAGATCGTTTCCTGCAATCTAGAGGCGGGCTCGTGGCTCGCCAACCGCCTCGCCGCATCAAATGTTTGAATGCGATCGCGTGCGCCAAACCGATGGATGCAATCTCATGCTCCCGGAACCGCGCGCCGGAGTACAGGGTTCTCTAGCGCAGCGCCGCCTCGATGTTACCGCCATCGACGGTGGTCACATCGCCGGTGGTCTTCAGCGCCAGCGCCTGCGCGAGGAACGCCTGTGCGACGTCCTCGGCGGTGACCTCGCGGCGCAGCAGGTTGCCGCTCATGTAATCCTTCTCGGATACGCCGCGCGCCTTGGAGCGCTCCTGGATGAAATCGTTAGTGAGCAAGCCCGAGCGGATGCGGTCGGCGTTGACCGCATTCGAGCGGATACCGTCGGCGCTGTAGTCCACCACGTATTGCCGCATCAAGAAGAAGGTCGCGGCTTTCGGCAGGCCGTAGGGGCCGAAGTTCTTGCCCGGGTTGACCGCCTGCTTCGACACGTTGAACAGCAGGCAGCCGCCGGTGCCCTGCGCCAGCATGATGCGCACCGCGTTCTGCGCCACGCGCTGGTGGCCATAGAAGTTGAGCTCGAAGCTCTTGCGCAGCACCGCCTCATCCACCTCGCCGATGCGGCCCTGCCAGGCCGCGCCCGCGTTCGACACCGCGATGTCGAGGCCACCGAATGCGTGGATGATCGTGTCGAACGATGCGCGCACCGAAGCCGCATCGGTCACGTCGCAGTGCACGGCGAGCGCCGCGCCTCCCACAATCTTGGCCTGCTCTTGCGCGGCCTTCTCGTCGAGATCGAGCAGCGCGACCTCGGAGCCCGCCGCCGCAAAGGCGCGCGCAACAGCGGCCCCGATGGCGCCGCCCGCGCCCGTGATGGCGGTGATCTGGCCGGCGAGCGGCTTCTCGATGGCCTTGCCGAGCTTGGCCTGTTCGATCGGCCAATATTCGCAATCGAACATGTCGGCTTCGCCGATCGACTGAAAGCGGCCGATAGCCTCGGCGTCGGTGATGGTGGCGACCGCGGCCTCAGCGAGGTCGGCCGCGATGCGCGCGTCCTTGGCGGTGCGTCCGAGGCCGTAAAGGCCCAGTCCCGGCACCAGCACGACGCGGGGCAGGGGATCGGTCATGATTTTGTTGCCACCGACGCGCGCGTTGTGGCGCGCAAAGTAGGCCTTGTAGTTCTCGATATAAGCCGTCGCAGCGTCGTGCACCGCGCGTTTGAATTCTTCCGGCTTACCGGCCTCGGGCGCCGGCACGATCAGCGGTGCATTCTTGGTGCGGATGGTGAAGTCGGGCGTGATGACGCCGGAGTGTGTGTAGCGTTTGAGCTCGGCGCCATTGACGAAATTGAGGATCGCTTCGTTGGCGCGGAAATTCAGGATCATCCGCCGGTGCGCGCCTTCGCCGCCGTCGTCGACCAGCACGCAGGCGCCGCGCACCACTGGCGCGACTTCGATGTTGGGTGCGAGCTGTTGCGGCAGTTGCGCCGTCGCAAACACCGCCTTGCGGTTTTTCGCAAGCCGCTCCTCGGCACGGCTGACCAATTCGATCATGCGCTCGTAGGATTCCAGCGCGCTCGCGCCGAACGTGAAGATGCCGTGTTTGTCGAGGATCAGGCCTTCGACCTTGGGATTCTTGTCGAACGTCGTGCCGGCCGCCTTGGCGAGGCCGAAGCCCGGCCGCACGTAGGGCACGAGGCTGACGCGGCCGTCATAGACCTCCTGGCAGAGTTTTGGGCCGTCCGGCTGATCGATCAGGCTCAAGACCGCATTCGCATGGGTGTGATCGACGAACTTGTGCGGCATGAAGGCGTGCAGCAGCAGTTCGAGCGACGGGCTCGGCGCGGTCGGATCGATCAGGTTGGCGCGCTGCACCCGCACCATGTCTTCGTCGGAGAGCGTGTCGCGCGTGCGCAGCTTGCGCAGCGGCTCGAGCCGCACCGCCGGCATGCCGCGTGGCTCGATGGTCGCCATGTCGGAGCCGGTGCCCTTGACGCACAGCACATCGACCTCGTCGCCGACGAGATCGGACATCCGCATCTTCACTGACGTGTTGCCGCCGCCATGCAGCACCAGCCGCGGATCGCCGCCCAACAGCCGCGTCGTGTAGACGCGCAATGCCAAGTCAGGCGGGACACCTGCTTTCGCGTAGGTCTCGACCGTCTGCTTGGCGTCGCGATCGACCCAGCGGCTCTGCATCGTCTTCTATCGCCAAACCGGTTCCCGCCCCGGATCAAGTCCGGGGCAGGCTTTTTCGGGATCGTGTTCCGATCAACTCTTGTCGCCGCCGCCAAGCAGCCGCTTGGCCCACCAGCCGGTGCGGCGCGGCTTGTTGGCGTCGTCGCTGGTAGAGGATTCCGCAACGACTGGCGCGGGGGCCGGTGGTGGCGGCGGAGCCGGCATTGGCGCTGGCATAGCGACAGGCGCGCTCGAGCCGAAGATCGGGGCGGGCTCGCGCACGGTGGAGCGCCGCCGCGGTGGTTCGGGCGCTGCCGCCGGAGCGGGTGGTGGTGGTGCGAAGGGCTCGGCTGCGACCGGTTCCGCTCGCGGCGGATCCATGCGCGGCGCGTAGGTGGCCTCCGCGATGTCGGGCGAATGCGCCACCGGCACATGCGGCGGCTCGCCGCCGAAGTCCTGATGCTCGTGGGGGCGTTGTTCGCCAGCAGGACCGTCGAATTGGCCCGGGCCGTCTCGCCGGTTGCGGCGTCCGCCGCGGCGGCCGCGGCGCCGCTTGCGGTGCTCGCCGTCGATGGGGGCTTCACCATTGCCGCGATGCTCGCTGAACGGCCGCGGCGCGGGCGCAAGCCCGGCTTCGCCGGTCGCCGGATCGTGCGGCTGGGCGAAACTTTCGACCGGCTCACCGGCCGGCTGGGCGGCCGGATCGTACATCGGCTGCCCTGGCTCGGACGGTGCGCGTTCGCGCGGGCCTGCCTGGAAGTTGCTGTGGTCGCGGCCCTCGGCGCCACCGCGTCCGCGCCGGCGCCGGCGCCGGCGTCCGCGGCGGGCGCCGTCACGATCGCCATTCGGGTGCTCGCCAGCCACCGGCTCGCCGCCATGTTCACCGGCGGGCTCGCCGCCGTTGTGCGCGTCGAATGCGGCCTCGTCCTCGTGATGCGGCGCGTCGATGATCTCGCCGGCCGGACCGTGCGACTCGACGCTCTCGTCCTCGACCTCCTCGATATATTCGGGCTCTTCTTCCACGAGGATCTTCGGCGCCTGGCTTTCGTATTGCACGGCAAGCGCCTTGGCCTGCTCGGCCGTCATGACCAGTTCGCCGCGCTCGATCGCGAACGCGGTCTGCGCGCCGACCAGCGGATCGGCGCTGATGGTGATGCTGATGCGGAAGCGCTGTTCCAGTGCGGCGAGATGAGCGCGCTTGTGGTTGAGCACATAGAGCGCGATCTCGGGCCGCGTGCGCACGATCTGATTGTGGGTCGCGCCCTTGAGCAGCGCTTCGTCGAGCGCACGCAGCAGCTGGAGCGAAACCGATGACACTGAGCGCATATGGCCGCTGCCGCCGCAGTGCGCGCATTTCTCGGTCGAGCTTTCCAGCACGCTGGTGCGGATGCGTTGGCGCGACATTTCCATCAGGCCGAAGTGCGAAATCCGCCCAACCTGGATGCGGGCGCGGTCGTGGCGCAGCGCGTCCTTCAGCCGCCGCTCGACCGTGCGGTTGTTGCGCTTCTCGTCCATGTCGATGAAATCGATCACGATGAGACCCGCGAGGTCGCGCAGCCGGAGCTGACGGGCGACTTCCTCCGCCGCCTCGACGTTGGTCTTGAGCGCGGTGTCTTCGATGTGGTGCTCGCGCGTCGAGCGCCCGGAGTTGACGTCGATCGCAACCAGCGCTTCGGTCTGGTTGAGCACGATGTAGCCGCCCGAGCGCAGCTGCACGGTCGGGGAGAACATGGCGTCGAGCTGACTCTCGATGCCATAGCGCGTGAAGACCGGCTGCGAGTCCTGGTAGAGCTTCACGTTCTTCGCATGGCTCGGCATGAGCATGCGCATGAAGTCCTTGGCGTCGCGATAGCCGCCTTCGCCCGCGACGATGATTTCGTCGATGTCCTTGGTGTAGAGATCGCGGATCGAGCGCTTGGCGAGGGAGCCTTCCTCATAGACCAGCGTCGGCGCGGTCGATTGCAGCGTGAGGTCGCGCACGGTTTCCCACATGCGGAGCAGATATTCGAAGTCGCGTCTGACCTCCGGCGGGGTGCGGGCGGCGCCGGCGGTGCGCAGGATCACGCCCATGCCCTCCGGCACTTGCAACTCGTCGGCGATTTCGCGGAGCTTGCGGCGGTCGTCGGCGTTGGTGATCTTGCGGCTGATGCCGCCGCCGCGCGCGGTGTTGGGCATCAGAACGCAGTAGCGGCCGGCCAGCGACAGATAGGTGGTCAGCGCCGCGCCTTTGGTGCCGCGCTCTTCCTTGACCACCTGCACCAGCATGATCTGCCGGCGCTTGATGACCTCTTGGATCTTGTACTGGCGGCGATGGCGCGGCGCGCGATCGGGGACTTCTTCCATGGCGTCGGCGCCGCCGACGGATTCGACGATCTCTTCTTCCTCGTCATGGCCGTGGCCATTGTCGGCCGCGTGACCGTTATCGTGGCCATGGTCGGGTTCGGCGGTGCCGGGAGCGGATTCGCCGTTCTCGCTCGATTGCGGCGCGCCTTCGAACGGCGGGGCCGCGTCGTCGCGGTGCTCGCCCCGCATGGCGCCGTCGCCGCCGCCTTCGGCCTCGGTGTGCCGCGGATACTCCGGTGCCGGCGCAGGCGAAGCGCCTTCGGCCGGGATGGCCGGATTGGCGGTCTCCCCGATCGGCGCGGGATCGTAATGCTCTGGCTGCGGTGCGGCCTCGAAGGTTGGAGCCTCCGGCGGCTGATCGCTCGTCGCGTGTTCGCCTGCCGGACTTTCGGCCGCGAGCGGTTCGCTGCGCACCACGTCGTCGCGCTGGTCGTGGCGGCGGACGTCGCGGTTGCGATTCCTGCCGTGCCGGCGGCGGCCGCGGCGGTCATCGTCCTCGTCGTCGCGGTGCGCGCGCTCGTCTTCGGCGAGCAACGCCTGCCGGTCGGCGACCGGGATTTGGTAATAGTCCGGATGGATTTCGCTGAACGCCAGGAAGCCGTGCCGGTTGCCGCCGTAATCGACGAAGGCAGCCTGCAGCGACGGCTCTACGCGTGTGACCTTGGCGAGATAGATGTTTCCGCGAAGCTGCTTGCGGTGTGCGGTTTCAAAATCGAACTCTTCGACCCGATTGCCGCGCAGAACGACCACCCGGGTTTCCTCCGGATGCGTCGCATCGATAAGCATTTTGTTTGGCATTGAACTGTCTCTGTTCGGCGCACACGGCGGCGGCTGCCTGCGAAGGGCGGCGCGACACGCGGGTGGCCTGATGTGTCATGGAGAATGTGGTTGCCGGGGATGCGCGAAGGCGCGGCATGGTTCGGCCGACAATCGCGCGCGCGTTTAACAACGCTGCGATCTGGACGGACCTGAAAGTACGCTTCGGGCATGGCCTCGACCCGTGTGGGGACGGTGGCGTGCTATGGCCACCGGTCGGTCGTGCTTGCGGTTTGCGGCGGTCACGCAAAATGCGCGGCCGCACAGTCCGGCTGTCCTGACAAGGGCCTCCGCGCTGACCGGTCGCTGTCGCAGGCGCTGTGGCGCGCCGACAGGATCGATCACGGTGCGCTCGCCTCACCGGTTCCCTGTGGGAGCGGTCGCTGGCGGGCGTGCCGGAGGTCCGAACGCGGCACAACCGGAAATACTCAAACCGTGAGCACAGACCAATACTTACGGTGCTCCGAGGGGGATGGCAAGCCAGTCGCTGAAACGCCACACAGAACCTCCACACTCCCGCCCCGGTAAGTTCCGGTTAACCATGCGATCCTAACGGTGTAAGCAGGGCTTCGGAGGCTCAAAAGATTCGTGGCTGGTCGGGCAGCACACCTATTAGCAGTCATGGCGACTCTGCTCTGCGGCACCATTGAGGCCGCGGCGCAGCGCCCACAAACGCGCCCGTCGCAGACCGACGACCGTCATCCGGTCGCGACCGACGCGAGACTCGGCGGCGATGAGCGCCAGACCCGCCTGGTGATGGACCTGACCCGCAAGATCGAACTGCACGCCTTCACGCTGGCCGATCCTTATCGCGTGGTGATCGATCTGCCGCAGGTCACCTTCAAACTCCCGCCCAAGGTCGGCGAGACTAGCCGCGGCCTGGTCAAGGCATTTCGCTTTGGCCTCGTGATGCAAGGCGGCTCGCGCATGGTGATCGACACGTCGAAGCCGGTGCGGATCGAAAAGGCATTCGTGCTCGATGCGGCGGACGGTCAGCCGGCGCGGCTCGTGCTCGATCTCACCGCGACCGACCGCGAGTCCTTCCTGCGCACCATTGCGCTCGATGCGCGGCCCGCGCGCACGCCGGTGGAAAGCAAGATCGACCGCGATCCGGTCAACAAGGGCGATCCGAGGCCGATCATCGTGATCGATCCCGGCCACGGCGGCATCGACTTCGGCACCCAGGCGGGTGGCGAGGTGGTGGAAAAGGATCTGGTGCTGAGCTTCGGGCTGCTGCTGCGCGATCAGATCGAGAAGACCGGCAAGTACCGCGTCGTGATGACCCGCAGCGATGACAGCTTCGTCGAGCTTGGCGATCGCGTGCGGATGGCACGCATGCGGAAGGCCGCGCTGTTCATCTCGATCCACGCCGACTCGCTCAAGAAAGGCGAGGGCGATGCGCAGGGCGCGACCGTCTATACGTTGTCGGACACCGCGACCGACGCCGAAGCGGCCCGCCTCGCCGAGAGCGAGAACCGCGCCGACGTGATCGCGGGCATCGATTTGTCGCAGGAGCCCAACGATGTCGCCGAAATCCTGATCGATTTCGCCCAGCGCGAGACCAAGCTGTTCTCGAACCACTTTGCCAAGACGCTGGTCACCGAGTTGCGCAATGTCGCGCGCCTGCACAAGCACCCGCTGAAGTCGGCGGGCTTCAAGGTCCTCAAATCGCCGGACGTGCCTTCGGTGCTGATCGAGCTTGGCTATGTGTCGAGCAAGCAGGACCTGAAAGCGCTCACTTCCGACACCTGGCGGGCCCGCACCGCCGGCGCCATTGTGCAGGCCATCGATACCTTCTTCAGCACCCGCCTCGCCAACACGGGGAGGCCGAATTGACCCCTCCGATGCTGGCCCCGATCTCGGCGCCAATCCTGGCCCCGATTCTGGCTAAGCCTCAGTTTGACCATAAAATTTGGCGATCCAGACCGGGGCGAAATAGGCCGCTGCCGGGGTGCGGCCAAGTGGTGTGTTCGGAGGGGCTGTTGCGCCGGCGTCAGATCGGATTTTCGCCTGCTGTGGCGTCCGCGTCTCTTGGACGCGCCGCTGAGCGCGATTACCGTCATATGGGGGCACGGTTTGTCGTGTGGCCGCAAGGCCCACGCATCCGGCAGGCAGCCAGGGAACAGCGGCGATGAAGCTCTTGCTGCGCTTTCTCGGCTTCATGTTCGCGGCCGGAACGATCGTGTTCCTGGTCGGCGTCGGCGCGGCCGCCGGCCTGCTTTGGCACTTCTCCAAAGACCTGCCGGACTATTCGCAATTGCAGGACTACCAGCCGCCGGTGATGACGCGCGTGCATGCGGCGGATGGCCGCCTGGTCGCGGAGTACGCCACCCAGCGCAGGCTCTACGTGCCGATCCAGTCCGTGCCGAAAATGGTGATCAGCGCCTTCATCGCGGCTGAGGACAAGAATTTCTACGAGCACAGCGGCATCGACTACACCGGCATCCTTCGCGCCGGCGTGCTCTACGTCCAGAACTACGGTTCGAATCGGCGGCCGCAGGGCGCCTCCACCATCACGCAGCAGGTTGCGAAGAACTTCCTGCTCACCAACGAGGTGTCGTTCGGCCGCAAGATCAAGGAAGCGCTGCTGGCGCTGAAGATCGAGCGCACCTATTCCAAGGATAAGATCCTCGAGCTTTATCTGAACGAAATCTATCTCGGCTTCAGCGCCTACGGGATTGCGGCCGCCTCGCTGCTCTACTTCGACAAGTCGGTGCATGAGTTGACCGTTCCGGAAGCGGCTTATCTCGCGGCGCTGCCAAAGGCACCGAGCATGCTGCATCCGTTCCGCGCTCGCGAGCGCGCCACTGAGCGGCGCAACTACGTCATCGACCAGATGGCGTTGACCGGCGTGATCAAACCGGCCGATGCCGACAAGTACAAAAAGGAACCTCTGAGCGTCACGGCGCGCCCGACCGGTGCGCACATCTATGCGGCGGAGTATTTCGCCGAAGAGGTTCGCCGCTGGGTCTATGACAAGTTCGGCGAGAAGCCGCTGTACGAGGGCGGCCTGTCGGTCCGCACCACGCTCGATCCGAAGCTGCAGGAAGAAGCCCGCAAGGCGCTGGTGAACGGCCTGGTGAAGTTCGATGAAACGCAGGGCTATCGCGGTCCGGTCGTCAAGCTCGTGCCGGAGGGCGATTGGGGCGTGAAGCTCGCCGAGGTCAAACAACTCGGCGACATCGGCTGGAAGCTCGCGGTGGTGCTGGAGGCCAGCGATCAGTCGGCGCGTGTTGGGCTCTATCCAGCGCGCGATCCAGGCGGCGCGCTGTCTCGAGATCGTCCGGTCGGCATCGTTCCGCTCGACGGCGTGAAATGGGCCAAGGCCGCCGAAGGGCCGCTGCGCGGCAAGGTGCCGACCAAGGTCAGCCAGGTGCTGTCGGTCGGTGATGTGGTCTATGTCGAGCCAATCAGCCAGGAGGCCAACACTTGGCGACTGCGGCAAGTCCCCGAAATTTCAGGCGCCATCGCTGTGATGGATCCGTGGACCGGCCGCGTGCTGGCGATGGTCGGTGGCTTCTCCTACGACCAGAGCCAGTTCAACCGCGCCACGCAAGCCCAGCGGCAGCCCGGCTCCTCATTCAAGCCGTTCGTCTATGCGGCAGCCCTCGACAACGGTTACACGCCTTCGAGCATTGTGATGGATGCGCCGGTCGAGATCGACCAAGGCCCGGGCCTGCCGCCGTGGCGGCCGGAAAACTATTCGACCGGCAAGTACTACGGTCCTTCAACGCTGCGGATCGGCATCGAGCAATCGCGCAACACCATGACGGTGCGGCTCGCGCAGGACGTCGGCATGCCGATGATCGCCGAATACGCCCGGCGCTTCGGCGTCTATGACAATCTGCCGACGTATCTGTCGTATGCGCTCGGCTCCGGTGAAACCACCGTGCTCAAGATGGTGGCGGCCTATTCGATGTTCGACAACGGCGGCCGGCGCATCATCCCGACATTTGTCGATCGCGTGCAGGATCGCTTCGGAAAGACCGTGTGGAAGCACGATCAGCGTGAGTGCCCCGCTTGCAACGCCGACCGCTGGCGCAGCCAGGCGGAGCCGACGCTGATCGATAAACGCGAGCGCGTCATCGATGCGATGACCGCCTACCAGATCACCTCCATCATGGAGGGTGTGGTGCAACGCGGCACCGCGACCGTGGTGAAGTCGGTCGGCCGGCCGATTGCCGGCAAGACCGGCACCACCAACGACGAGAAGGACGTGTGGTTCATCGGCTTCACGCCTGATCTCGTGGTCGGCGTCTATATGGGTTACGACAAGCCGCGGCACATCGGCCACGGCGCCTCCGGCGGCCATATGGCGGCGCCGATTGTCGGCGAGTTCTTGAAGGTCGTGCTCAAGGACAAGCCCGCGGTGCCGTTCCGGGTGCCGGCTGGCATCAAGCTGATCCGTATCGATCCCAAGACCGGCATGCGGATCGCAGCTGGCACCGCTGGCAGCGGCCTCCTCGAGGCGTTCAAGCCCGGCACCTCGCCGCCCGATAGTTACTCGGTGGTTGGCTACACCGATCCGGATGCGAGGGTGCAAGGTCCGTCGCCGGACGCCGACCGCGCTGTGCTGCCCGGCCGCGGACTTTACTAGCGCGGGCAGCGGCTCGGCGAGGCGGAAGCCAAGGCCAACCGCGCTGCCCATGTCGAGATCGCGTTCTGGACGAAGGGCCTCGAAGCGCATAGACGTAACGTCAGTTCAGATGGGCCAACGTGATCGCCATATGGGTCTGCGCCACGCACTTCAGCGGATAGCCACCGTCCTTTCGCTTTTGGCGACGGTCGGGCTTTTGCTGCATGGCGCTTGGCACGCGACCAGTCACGCCCAAGCGGCTGAAAGCCCGGCGCATACCGCGACGAGTCACCTGCGGGCGCAAATGGGTTCGGCGCTGCACGGATCGGCCGTTCAGTCCACGCACGCCCATGCGGACCAAAAGACCTCCCCCCACATGCATGGGCCGCAACACCCTGCATCGGGTCCGGATAACGGCTGGTGCTGCTGCGGCAGCGTCGCCTGCATGGCGGTCTTGCTCCCTGCGAGCGGTGATGCGGTCTTTGAGACCGTCGTAAAGCGCATTGCCCTGCTTCCGCCTGGCGTTGCGATGAACGCGTTTGATCCCGATGGTCTTCGCAGGCCTCCAAGACCGCGCGTGATCGCCTAGCGCACGCAGCCTAGGGCTGCGGCGCTTGCCGCATCACCGGGGTTGCTCATGTCCTTGCACCGATTTTTTCGGGCCGTATCGGGCCCAGCTTTCAGCGTTTGTATGGTCGCGATACTGGCTGGCCTGACGCTGGCTGTGCCTCTTGGCTCGCTCGCGGCGCATGAAGACGACCCGCAAAAGCCTGCGGCGGCTGGGCCGTCATTGCCACGCGTGACCGCGCGTTCTGAGAATTACGAACTGGTTGGCATTCTGACCGCGGGCCAGCTTGTGATTTACCTCGATCGCTTCTCGACCAACGATCCTGTTTCCAACGCAAAATTGGCGGTCACGATTGGCGATGCGGCCGATGCCGTGATGGCCGAAGCCCGGCCAGACGGAACCTATGTTCTGAACTCGCCCCGCTTCAAGACGGCACGGGAGATTGAACTTGTCTTTGCGATCACTCATGTCCAAGGCGACGATTTACTCGCTGGCACCCTTCGCCTCGCGCCGGCCACTCGTGCCGATACCTCTTCGCTGGTTTCCTCATGGCGGGTGCGGCTCGACAACGTCCTTACGCCCATCCAGCAAGCGGTTCTTCTGACGCTCGCGGCGGGGACCCTTGCCGTCCTGTGCGCGGTATTGATCCATCGGCGCCGCTTTGCGCTCGGAACCGCGTCTGCCTTTGCTGTGCTTGGGACGGTGGGGCTTCTCGTGGGTGTGGCACGCGGCGCAACGATCCCCGATCACCCGCCCGAGCGCGCAGCGACTTTGGGCGGCGCGGATTCCCCGGCGCGACTCCCGGATTCAAGCTTGTTCGTCCCGAAGACGACCCAGCGGTTGCTTGAGGTTCGCACCCTGCCGCTTGCGCCCCTAACGGTGCGCCGCGCAATCAACCTGATCGGCCGGACCATTGCCGATCCCCATCGAACGAGCCTGGTGCAAAGCATCAACGGCGGCCGCGTACTTCCCCCCGAGGATGGGTTACCGCGCATCGGGCAGATGGTCACGAAGGGCGACTTGCTCGCCATTATCGAGCCCTCGTTTCCGCTTGCTGACCGCACCACGATTGCGGAGCGTCTGGGCGAGATCGAACAACTGATGGCGGTCGCAGAATCAAAACTGCGTCGGAATCGGTCGCTTGCGGACCAGCAAGTCATTCCGCGCGGGCAGGTCATCGACGCCGAGGCCGAACTGGAAGGGCTTCGCAATCGCCGCGAAGTTTTGCGCGCTACGCGTGCTGAACCGGAGATGTTGCGCGCGGCGACGAGCGGCGTGATCACGCTCGCGCGCGTCATGCCCGGCCAGGTCGTGCAAGCCCAGGACATTCTGTTTCAGGTCGTCGATCCCGCGAGTTTGTGGATTGAGGCGTTGGTGTACGACGCGATCGACCCGGCCACCTTGCGCGAAGCCACCGCCGTTACAGCCTCCGGGCAAACTCTCAAGCTTGTCTACCAAGGCTTTAGCCGAACGTTGCAACACCACGCCGCGGTCGTGCAGTTTGCGGCGCAGAATCCGCCGCCGAGTGTTGGCATCGGTCTTCCGCTCACGGTAATAGCGACCACGGGCGAGTCGCTCACGGCGTTGGTCGTCCCGCGCGAGGCCGTGGTTCGCAGCGCGAATGGCCAAGTCATCGTCTGGCACCATGTTGGCGAAGAGCGATTTGAGGCGCGACCGGTGCGCACCGAGCCGCTCGACGCCGCCCGCGTGATTATCTCGGCGGGCGTCAATCCTGGCGACCGCATCGTGGTGCGCGCTGCCGATCTTGTAAACCAAGTGCGATAGGCGGGCCTCGAGATGTTCAACATCCTGGTCACCGCCAGTCTTCGCAACCGCCTGTTCGTCTTGGCTACGGGGCTCATCCTCGTCGCGTACGGCGCCTTTACGTTGCCGCGTATTCCGGTCGATGTGTTCCCGGACCTCAATCGTCCGACCGTGACGTTGCTGACCGAAGCCGAAGGCCTAGCACCGCAAGAGGTGGAGCAGCTCATCACCTATCCGATTGAGACGGCGATGAATGGCATGCCGGGCGTGATCCGTGTGCGCTCCGTGTCGGGCGTCAGCCTCTCCATCGTTTATGTCGAGTTCGATTGGGGGACCGATATTTATCGCTCGCGCCAGCTGGTCGCGGAGCGCCTCGCCCTTATTCGCGAGCAGCTTCCGCGGGGCGTGAACCCGCAAATGGGCCCGGTCACCTCGATCATGGGCGAGATCATGCTGGTCGCGCTCACGAGCGACGGGCGCGTCTCGCCTATGGAGGTCCGGGAGATTGCCGACTTTGTGGTGCGGCCGCAGCTGCTGGCGCTGGCAGGTGTCGCGCAGGTGATCCCGATTGGTGGCGAGGTCCGGCAGTACCGCGTCTCGCCCAACATCGCGACCATGCAAGCGCTCGATGTCTCCGCCGACCAAATCGAGCAGGCCATCGCACGTTTTGGCACAAACACTGGCGGGGGTTTCGTCGATCAGGAAGGGCGCGAATATCTCATTCGCAACATCGGACTCACTAAGCGCCTCGAAGACCTTGCCAACACCCCGGTTGCCTATCGTGCTGATCAACCAGTTTTGCTGCGCCAAGTCGCGGCGGTCGATTTTGCTGCGCGAGTGAAGCGGGGCGATGCGGGCTATCAGGGCGCACCTGCCGTTATCGTCGGCATCCAGAAGCAGCCCAATGCCGACACCGTAGCGCTCACTCGCAGGATTGAAACCGCGCTCGGCGATATCCAGAAAACGTTGCCTGCGGGTGTCTCGACAACCAACATTCAGTTCCGCCAAGCGACCTTTATTGAAACGTCGATCGGCAATGTTCAGCGTGTGCTTGTCGAAGCCGGCGTCGTGGTCGCCGCGGTGCTGTTCGTTTTCCTTCTCAATACCAGGGCAACGCTGATTTCCTTGGCTGCGATCCCGATCTCCGTTCTCATGACTGTGGTGGTGTTCCAGGCCTTCGGCCTCACCATCAACACCATGACGCTCGGGGGGCTTACCATTGCCATCGGCGAACTCGTTGATGACGCTGTGGTGGGCGTCGAGAACGTTCTACGCCGCTTGCGGGAAAACCGTGCCGCATCCGAGCCGCGCCCCGTTATCGCAGTGATTGCCTCGGCCAGCCAAGAGGTGCGATCCGGCATCATCTACGCCACGCTCATCATTGTGCTCGTGTTCGTGCCGCTGTTCGCACTATCCGGACTCGAAGGGCGCTTCTTTGCACCGCTGGGTGTTGCCTACATCGTGTCGATCCTAGCCTCGCTCGTGACATCGATCACCGTGACACCGGTGCTGGCCTATTATCTGCTTGCAAAAAAGCCACGCCATCATGAGGGCGACAGCTTTGTGGTTCGCCATCTCAAGCGAGCCAATGCCGCGCTGCTACGTTGGGCTTTCGCTCACGCGCGCACCGTGTTTGCAGCCGTTGTGCTCGCCGTCGCGGCGGCGGGCGCGGGCGCCTTCTTGCTGCCGCGCGCGTTCCTGCCGCCCTTCAACGAAGGTACGCTTTTGGTCAGCGTGACCTACAACCCCGGCATTTCGCTCGCGGAATCTCATCGTCTGGGCTTTATCGCAGAGCGGCTCGTGATGCAGGTGCCTGAGGTCCGCACCGTTGGCCGACGCACCGGACGCGCCGAACTGGACGAGCATGCGGAAGGCGTTCACACCACCGAGATTGACGTTGATCTCCGGCGTTCCAACCGCGGCAAGGAGGAGATTTATGCCGATATTCGCGCGCGGCTCGCCATGTTGCCCGTGGCCGTCAATATCGGCCAGCCGATCGCACACCGACTCGATCACATGCTGTCGGGCGTTCGTGCCCAGATTGCGCTGAAGATTTACGGCGATGATCTCGACACATTGAGGCGGCTTGCCGAGACCACGCGCGCGCGACTGTCTGGCATCGCCGGGATTGCCGACCTACAAGTCGAAAAGCAGGTACTCATCCCTCAGGTTAGCATCCAACTCAATCACGAGCGCGGCGCGCTCTACGGCATTACGCCCGCCACCTTGAGCCAAGCCCTGGAAGCCCTGGCCAATGGCCGGCGCGTCTCGCAAATCGTGGAGGGCAACCGGCGCTTCGACGTGGTCATGCGGCTGTCCGATCAAAACCGCACCACCATCGGCCTTGGCGATCTTCTGATCCCAACACCGCGTGGCCATGTGCCGTTGCGGCTTCTGGCCGATGTCACCGAAACCGACGGTCCTAACCAGGTGCTGCGGGAAAACGGGCAGCGCCGCATCGCCGTGTTCGCCAACAGCGATGGCAGCCGCGATATGGCGGCGATCGTCTCCGACATCCGCCGGGTGCTCGCCGAAACCACGTGGCCCGCCGGTTTCGCCGCGCAGCTTGAAGGCAGCTTCCAGGCCCAGGAGGAGGCCGCCTCGCGCATCGGCGCGCTGGCCCTTATCTCGCTCGCGTTGATCTTTGTCGTGCTTTACAGCCGCTACCGTTCCTCCGCGCTCGCCCTTATCATCATGGCGAGCATCCCGTTGGGACTGATCGGTAGCGTTATCGCGCTGCATCTCGCCGGACAGCCGCTTTCCATCGCCTCGATGATCGGCTTTATCACGCTGGCCGGCATCTCGGCGCGCAACGGCATCCTGAAAATATCGCACTACATCAACCTGGCGCTTCACGAAGGGGAGCGCTTCGGGCTCGACCTTGTCATGCGCGGATCGCTCGAACGCATGACACCGGTGTTGATGACGGCACTTTCCGCTGGCCTCGCGCTCGTGCCGCTTTTGCTCGGCGCGGACGAGGCAGGACGTGAAATCTTGCATCCCGTGGCGGTGACGATCTTCGGCGGCTTGCTCAGCGCCACACTGCTCGATGCCGTCCTTACGCCGCTGCTGTTCCTTGCGATTGGCCGCAAGCCGCTTGAACGCCTCACGCAAAATGCAGACGGGCTCAAGCCCGCCGAAGCTTATTGATGCCAGAGAGGAAACATCCATGCGCATCCGCTTGCTCACGTTACTCCTGTTGGTGTTGACGCTGCCAGCCGCCGCTCTTGCCCAGACAAAGGGCCCAAACGGCGGCATCGTCGTGATAGCCGACGAACACCCCATCGAATTCGTCAATCGCGGACAGGACATTGTGTTTTACCTGGCCGGGCACGATGGCCGCCCGCTTTCGACCAAAGGCATGCAGGCACGTGCCATCATCCAGGCCGGCGGACAGACAACGACCGTGGCCCTGATACCGCAGGAACCGAATCTGCTGATTGGAAAACTTGCGGCACCACTCAGTGGCGAGGCGCGCATCGTGTTTTCGACGCGCTTTGCAGGCCATGCGCTGCAAGCCCGTTTCGCCCTGAAATGAAGGAGCGGCACGGAATGCGAATCATTTGTGGGGTCGGCAACGCAGTGGAAGCCTGAGGCTATGAGCAAGCATTCCCACGACCACACCAGCCATGCACATGGTCACGCACATGCGCCAAAATCCTTTGGCTTCGCCTTCGCGGTTGCGGGCCAAGCAGAAATGACGTCAAGCTTGCGCACATTGTCGGCGTTCGGCGCGGAAGCGGACGCTCCTGATCCCCGGCATCCACCGGCGGCGCGAATTTACCGCTTTACAAATCGAACGAATAAGCCGACTAGGATTGTCGTCCTACCCATCCGAGGGCGTCATCATGAGGCGTCGTGCTGGCGGGGTGGGACGCGGCGCCTGCGCGCGGGATTCGCAACCCCGCTCCCGGGAGGCCTCGGGTAACTGTCCCCCCTACTACGAGGGGCGCCCAGTTTGGGCACACGGGGACCGGATGAACGGCGGCGTAAGCCGCCGGGATCAAGGCGAGCGCGAGTTCGCTGCCGGTTCTTGTCAGTCACGGTTCCGAGGGCCAAAAATCGCCGCGATGGAGCGTCGGCCGGCGCGCGCCCCCGCTTTGGGCGCCACGCCGGACGTGTCTCAGGCGGAGTAATCCGCCTGAGACAAGGCGTGATCGAGATGTGGCGTCGACTGGCGCTCCATCCCCTCGGGTTTTTCGAGGGACCAAAGAAACGGCGCCCGGGCGCCCAACAAATCCCGGCGATCGCGCACGTCCGCAACGCAAGGAGCAGGAGGGCAGATGACCACAGGCCATGCCGCGAAAAAGCTCAGCTCAGCTCAGCTTTTCCCAAGTCATCGTCCGTACGCTCATCCGGCCATCGACCGGGTCGGGATTGGGCCGCGTCGACAGATGCACGCGGTCGCCGTCGAAGCGCGCGAGCCGCACCTGATCGGTCCCGGTCCAGGCCTCGTTCCAGGAAATATCGACGTGGTGGGTGACCTCGTCGCCGTTCACCGTATAGGTGCCCGCATAGGCCAGCACGCCCTGGAACAGCTCGGCGGCTTCCTCGGGCGTCGGCGCGAGTCCCGCCGGCTTCTTTCGGCCCTGGCGCGCGTTGATCACGATCATGCGGCCGTCGGGACCGTAGTTGATATAGCCCTGCGGATCGGCCCCCCAAATGTCGCGCTTCTCACCCGTTGCGACGTCCTCGGCCACCACCGCCAAAAGCCGCCACGTTCCGATCAGCCGTTCGTTCATGCTCGTTCCCGGTTTGCTGCTTGCGGCGAAGTCTAGGGCGAGGCTGCTGGCGCGCGCAATCGCGGCAGCGTTGTTGCACTTGCGGGCCGCAGCCGCTAAATCCCTGGCATCATGCGCGCAGAGATTCAGAACGTCGTCGAAGAGATCAAGCGGTCGGTCGGGCTGCTGAGGAGGCATCTTTGACTTCGACAAGGCGAAGGCGCGGCTGGCCGAGCTGAATACGCAGGCCGAAGATCCCAATCTCTGGAACGACACCGCGCGCGCGCAACGCATCATGCAGGAGCGCACCGCGCTCGAGGACCAGCTCACCGCGTTCACGCGGATGCAGCAGGATCTCGACGATCAGCTCATGCTGCTCGAGATGGGCGAGGCCGAGAAGGACCAGAAGGTCGTCACCGAAGCCGAAGAGGCGTTGAAGAAACTCCGCGCCGAAGGTGCGCGACGCGAGCTTGAGGCGCTGCTCTCGGGTGAAGCCGACGTCAACGACTCCTACCTCGAAGTCCATGCCGGCGCCGGCGGTACCGAAAGCCAGGACTGGGCCGGCATGCTGTTTCGCATGTACACGCGCTGGGCCGAAAAGCACCGTTTCAAGGTCGAGCTGATCGAAGAGACGCAAGGCGAGGCCGCGGGCATCAAGTCGGCCACCATTCAGGTCAAGGGCCGCAATGCCTATGGCTGGCTCAAGACCGAAGCGGGCGTGCATCGGCTGGTGCGCATCTCGCCGTTCGATTCCAATGCGCGGCGGCACACGTCGTTTGCCAGTGTCCAGGTCTATCCGGTGATCGACGATCGCATCAAAATCGACATCCAAGAATCCGACGTGCGGGTCGACACCCTGCGCGCCGGCGGTGCCGGCGGTCAGCACGTCAACAAAACCGAGTCAGCGGTCCGGCTCACGCACATCCCGACCAACATCGTGGTCTATTGCCAGAATGACCGCTCGCAGCACCGCAACCGCGCGCAGGCCTGGGACATGCTGCGTGCGCGGCTCTACGAGCGGGAGCTGAAAATCCGTGAGCAGCAGGCGATCGCCGAGCAGGCCCTCAAGACTGAAATCGGCTGGGGCCACCAGATTCGTTCTTACGTGCTGCAGCCGTATCAGATGGTGAAAGACCTGCGCACCGGAACAACGTCGCCCACGCCCTCCGACGTGCTCGATGGCGATCTCGATCCGTTCATGGAATCGGAACTCGCGCGCCGCACCTTTGGCGGCGGTCCCGATGCGATCGAAGACGTCGAATAAGCCTGCAATTTGAGTCGTTTCTTCGCCGGTGCCGATACCGGGCCTTCAGCCTGTGCATTTATTGCCGGGAACGCCGCGTTTTTGGGCAGGGCCGCCCAGGAACCAACGCTTTGGCGGAGCGTTCTCCTCCGGTTTCCATTGGCCAGGGCGTGCTATGCGGCGATGGAACTCGTCAAAAGAGGAAGGAAAACCATGTGGATCGCACTCTTTTCGATCGCTACCGCGACTGCCATCTGCTTGAGCGTCGCGGCTGTCATGGTTCAGGCGAACGGCCAGGGCGAATCTCTGCGTGGCTGAACTTGCGTGGTGACTGACTGATTTGACACTGGGTTGAATGAGCACACGTGAAACTAAAAAGGGCGGCCTCGAAAGGCCGCCCCTTTTTTGCGTGTCAGTTGGGAAAATTTCGGCGCGTTATAAGCCGCCAAGCCGAATTCCGGCGCGCAGGAATTTCTGCGGATCGACCGGAACGTCGTCGATGCGCGTCTCATAGTGCAGGTGCGGGCCGGTCGAGCGCCCGGTGGAACCGACCTTGCCGATGGTCTGTCCGATCCGCACGATCTGTCCAACCTTTACGTCGATCTCGGACAAGTGCCCATAGCGGGTCGTAATGCCGTTGCCGTGATCGATTTCGATCATTTTGCCGTAGCCGCCGTTCCATCCCGCGGCCACCACCTTGCCGGTTGCGGTGGCGCGGACCGGGTCGCCGAAGGCGCTGCGGAAATCGAGGCCGGAGTGCATCGCGGCGCCGCGGCCGAACGGATCGCTGCGGACGCCGAAGCTTGAGGTGAGGTCGATCTCGCCGAGGATCGGCTTTCGCACCGGCACTGTGGTGAGCGTGCGGCTGAGCCGCTCGACGTGGGTGCGCGCCAGCTTGATGCGGAACAGCTGGCGCTCGAATGCACTGGCGTTGGCGGGCAGCGTCACCGGCACGAAGGGTCCGCCGACGCCGACTTGCGGTTTCGGCGCTTTGCCCGGATCGAAGCCGAGATCCATGAGCACGCGGCGCATGCGATTGAACTTGCTGTCGTAGCCTTCTTCGAGCGTATTGAGTGCTGCGGTCTGTCGCGCCTCGACACGGTCGAGCGAGGACGCCAGCCGCGCCAGCGTCGCCTCGATTCCGGCAACCGGCCTGGCGGAAGCGAGCTGACGCCCCGGCGTGCTGGCAGGAAGTCCGCGTGACTCAAGCCGCGCCTCGCGGTCGGGCGGCACCACGAAGATCACCGTGTCGCTGATGGGCGAGGGCTTGGCGGGGCTCGTCGCCATCGGCTCGGGAGCCGGCGCCGGGCGGTTGCGGCTGATCGATCCGGTCGGCGCCGGATCCGGAACGCCGGTCAATGTCGACGAGCGCGACTCCAGCGTCGCCTGCCGCCGCGTGATCTGCTCGAGCCGCTGCTCGAATTGCTCCTGGTCGAGCAACTGGCGGCTGGTGATGCGATCGACCTGCGCCCGCAGTTCGGCGATGCGGTCCTCGTAGGCGAATTGCTGCTCGGCGTGGCGTGCGATCAGCCGCGTCAGCACGTCGTCACGGAACGCGAAGTAGCTGCCGGTCGCAAGCGACCAGCCCGCCATGATGACGACACTGCCGACCGCAACCCAGAAGGTGACCGGCCCGAGCCGCAATTGGCGGCCCGCGTGCCCGAATATGTATTCGGCCCGGCTTGTCGCGTGGCGCGGAGCTTGTTGCTCCACGACCCGTCCTGAATCGGCGCGGTGATTCCGGCCCTTGGAACGATGTTGCATCGACGCTCCCCATCCGGACCTCGTTTCCCGAGGCCGGCGCATCTGGGAGCGATTTCAGCCCTGCATGGTTAATATTTCCCGAACAAGACCTGGAAAATGCGCCGGATCGTGAATGATCGGTGCATAGGTCGTTCGGGCGCGGGGGGTCGTCGCGGAGGGTTTCGCTATAGCGCCTTTTCGCTAAAGGGCCTTGGCGGCGGCCAGAACCTCATCGGCGTGGCCCGGAACCCGGACCTTCTCCCAGACCTGGGCGATCCGCCCGTCCGGCCCGATCAGGTAGGTGTTGCGCAGTATCCCCATGTATTTGCGCCCATACATCGATTTCTCCGCCCACACCCCATAGGCCTCGAGCATCGCGTGGGTCTCGTCCGACCCGAGCGCAATCGTGAGCTTGTGTTTGGCCTTGAACTTGTCCTGCGCTTTCACCGGGTCGGCGGAGACGCCGAGAATGGCAGTATTGGCCCGCGTGAACGCAGGCTTGAGCTTGGAAAAATCCATGGCCTCGCGGGTACAACCCGAGGTGTCAGCTCTGGGATAGAAGTAAACGACAAGTTTCTGCCCGCTGAAATCCGCCAGCGAAACCTTGCCCCCGCCGTCGCACGGCAGTGCAAAGCGGGGGGCCTTCGCACCTGCGACAAGCTTTGTAGCCATATGGCCTTCCTTTCGTCGCTTTCCCCGGGTCAATCAGAGCCCAGGCAGCAGCGCGGCCTGGGGAGGGCGCTGGTGACCCATTGGGATTTCGTGGGAAATCCCCAAGCGCGCAAAATCGAATCGACATGCCGGCCGGGACCGGCATCATACCGGCGGACGAGGGGACGCCCGATCGGGGATGACGGATCACAATAGCAGTACGCGCGACAACGCGCTGCAAGAGCTGGAAGCTGCATTGCTGTCGCACCGGCGCGCGGAAGACGCGCCTGAGCGCCCGTCCGCGCCTGCGCCCAAGCCGCGGCGAAAACGCCGGTTTGGTTTCCCCCGCTTCCGGCTGTCGTTCAATCCCTGGTTTCTGTTCGGCCGTGGCCATCCGATTTTGCGCAAGCTCGCCATCGTTTTTGTGGCGCTCGTGGGATTGGGCGCGCTTGGTGTCGGCGCGCTGTGGTGGCGCCTCTCCAGCGGACCGATCGAGCTCGATCTCGCAACGCCATGGCTGACTGCGGCGATCGACGAGAATTTCGGCAACCGCTACCGCATTCAGGTCGGCGGCACGCAGCTTGAACGTGACGCCAGTGGCCACACCGCCATCCGGTTGCGCAACATCGTGGTGCGCGACGCCACCGGCACCATTGTGGCGGCGGCGCCAAAGGCCGAGGTCGGCCTATCCGGCACCAGCTTGCTGGTGGCCCGGCCGCGCGCCCAAAGCTTTCGGCTGGTCGATACCGAAATGGTGGTCCGCATCGAGGCCGACGGCACCGTTGCGATCTATGCGGGCGCCGAACAGCCCTTCACGCGGATCGCGCCGGCCGGATTGTCGGCGTCTCCGTCGAGGAATTTCGCGCTTCAATCGGTGGCCGAACGCAGCGTTCTGGCGAATGTCGCGGGCGTGATCGCCTGGATCGACAGCATTGGCGCGCTCGGACGCGCTGACAATGCCGAAAGCGCGGCCAGCTTCGATGGGCACAGTCTGAATGAAGTTGGCATTGCAAACGGCAGCCTCACCATCGACGACCGCCGCAGCGGCCAGCAATGGACACTCAGCCAAATCAATCTGCGTCTGATCCGTCCGAAGGAGGGCGGCACCGTGCTGAGCGTCGGCTCGGACCGCGAAAAACGGCCTTGGCTGTTGAACGCGGCGCTGGGGCCCGCACCTGGGCGGCCTGGCCACCGGCTGCTGCATGTTGAGGCGCGCAAGCTGCCGATGGACGATGTGCTGGCGCTCCGCATGGCCGAGGGCGGGCTGGAAGCCGACACCCTGGTGTCCGGCATGGTGCAGGCCGACCTCGCCGAGGACGGCATGCCGCAGATCGTTACCGGCACGCTCATCGCCGAGGGCGGCTCGATCGGGCGCGCCGGCGTCACCCAAGGCCGGCTCGATCTCACCGGCGCAGAGTTTGGCATCGACTGGGACATCGCGCGCGGCACATTGCGCGTGCCGTTCAAGATCGCGTCGGGCAACACCCGTATCGCTCTGCGTTCGGAATTCGCCGCGCCCGCGCAGCCAGGCGGCAACTGGCTGTTCGCCATCGGCGCCGGGTGGATCGTGCTCGACCCGGTCACGCCCGAAGACGAGGGACTGATCTTCAAGCGCGTCGTGGTGCGCGGCGCCATCGATCTGGGCCGGCGGCGCATCGTCCTGCAGCAAGCCGACCTCGGCACCAAAGATCTGGGCAGCACCGACGCCAAGGATGTCAGCATCGCGGTGTCGGGCAATTTCGACTACGGCGGCGATGCGAGGCTGGCGGTTGGCATTGTCGGCAATCAGATGAGCGTTGCGGCGCTCAGGCGACTGTGGCCGGTGTTCATTGCGCCGCCGGTGCGCGAATGGACGCTCGCGCACATCACGGGCGGCACGGTCGAGAAATTTGAGATCGCCACCAACGCGCCATTGGCCACGTTGCAGCCGAATGGTCCACCGCTCCCCGAGGCCGGCCTGTCGGTCAACATCGTTGCAACCGGGACCACGTTGCAGCCGGTCGCGGGCCTGCCAACGATCCGCGATGCCGACCTCACGGTGCGCATGACCGGGCGCACCGCCACTGTCACGCTCGGAAAAGGCACCATCGATGTCTCGCCGGGGCGCAGGCTCGCGCTCACCAATGGCGTATTCGAGGTGCCGGATCTGTCGGTGGCTACGCCGCCGGCACGCATCAGGTTCAAGCTGGACGGCACAATTCCGGCCGCCGCCGAGGTGTTGGCCCTGGAGCGTTTGCGCGAATTTTCCGGCACGCCGTTCGATCCGGCGACCACGCGCGGCACGGTCAGCGCCCAAGTCAGCCTCGCACTGCCGATGCGCCCGGACCTGCCGCGCGGCGCCACCACCTACAATATCGCCGTTGAGCTTGCGAATTTCAGCGCCGACAAGATGCTGTTCGGCCAGAAGGTCGAAGCGCAAATCTTGCGCGTCAGCGCCACCAACCTGCGCTACGAGATCAAGGGCGACGTCAAGATCGGCGGCACTCCGGCGCAGATCGAATATCGCAAGGTTGTCACCGAACCCGATTCCGAACTCCGGCTGTTTGCGACGCTCGACGAGGCGGCGCGCACGCGGCTTGGCCTCGATCTCGGCCCGGCCGTCATCGGGCCCATGCCGGTGAAGCTCAATGGCCGCATCGGGGCTAACGAGAAAGACAGCAAATTCACCGTTGAGGCCGATCTGACGCCGACGAAAATCGACAACCTGCTACCCGGCTGGATCAAGCCGTCCGGGAAGCTCGCGCGCGCCTCCTTCACGTTGGTCCGCGACAAGAATTCGACCCGCTTCGACGACCTGTTGATCGATGGCCAGGGCGTGCTGGTCAAAGGCTCCGTCGAGCTCGACGGCAACAGCGACATCCTGTCGGTCAATTTCCCGGTGTTCGCCACCTCCGACGGCGACAAGACCTCGCTCATTGCCGATCGCGGTGCCGACGGCGCGTTGCGCGTGGTCATGCGCGGCAACATCTATGACGGCCGCAACTTCGTGCGCGCCGCCATGAGCGGGCCGACCGACGCCAAGAACCGGCCGAAGCACTTCGATCTCGATCTCGATATCAAGATTGGCGTTGTGGCGGGTCACAACGGCGAAACCCTGCGCGGCCTCGAATTGCGAATGACGCGCCGCGGCGGCCGCATCCGCACATTCACTCTGAACGCCAAGATTGGCCGCGACACGCCGCTGCTCGGCGAGATGCGGACGCGCATCGCCAACGGCCGTCAGGTGGTCTATTTCGAGACCGGCGACGCCGGCGCGCTGTTCCGCTTTACCGATCTCTATTCACGCATGCTGGGCGGCAAAATGTGGATCGGCATGGATCCGCCGTCGGCCGACCAGGCGCCTCAGGAAGGCATCGTGAGCCTCAGCAACTTCGCCATCCGCGGCGAAAATACGCTCGACACCGTGGTGTCCAATGCACCCGCCGGTACCGTCGCGGTGCGAAATCAGGTCGATTTCGCGCAGGCGCGCGCCGATTTCACCCGCTTTCCGGGGCGGATGGTGATCCGCGACGGCGTAGTGAAAGGGCCCATCGTCGGCGCCACGATGGAAGGCCAGATCGACTATGGCCATGACGCGGTGAGCGTGCGCGGCACGCTGGTGCCGCTCTATGGTCTCAACAACATTTTCGGCCAGTTGCCGATCTTCGGGCCGATCCTCGGCGGCAGCAACGAAGGCGTGTTCGGCATCACCTATGAGGTGACAGGCACGACCACCGAGCCGCGTCCGCAGGTCAATCCGATTTCGGCGATCGCGCCAGGCGTGCTGCGCAAGTTCTTTGAATTCCGCGACCCGAATGCGGACCGGTTCACCGAGCCGCCGGCGCGCTAAGCCCGCAGCCTTACACCGGCTTCAGCAATACGTGCCGCTTTTTGCCGAGCGATAGCTTGATCACACCCTCGGGCGTCAAGTCCTTCTGCGTCAGCATCAGCTTTTCGTCGGTCACCGTCGCGTCGTTGGCTTTGAGACCGCCGCCTTTGATCTGACGGCGCGCCTCGCCGTTCGATGCAACCAACGCAGCTTTGACGAAGGCGGCCAGAACGCCGAGCCCCTGATCGAGCTCGGCGCGTGCGATTTCCACCGTCGGAAGCGTTTCGGCGAGCCCACCGCCCTCGAACGTCTTGCGCGCGGTTTCGGCGGCCTCATCGGCCAAGGCGCGGCCATGCACCAGCGCGGTGGCTTCCGTCGCCAGCACCTTCTTGGCCTCGTTGAGCTCGGCACCCTGTAGCGCCGCGAGGCGGGCGATCTCGTCGAGCGGCATAACGGTGAACAGCTTGAGGAAGCGGCCGACGTCGCCGTCCTCGGTGTTGCGCCAGTACTGCCAGTAGGCATACGGGCTTACCAGATCGGCGTTGAGCCACACCGCTCCCGCCGCGGTCTTTCCCATCTTGGCGCCGGACGACGTGGTGATGAGCGGCGAAGTCAGCGCGAACAGTTGCGCGTTGGCCATGCGGCGGCCCAGATCGATGCCGTTGACGATGTTGCCCCATTGGTCGGAGCCGCCCATTTGCAGCACGCAGCCGGTGCGCTTATGCAGCTCGACGAAATCGTAGGCCTGCAAGATCATGTAGTTGAACTCGAGAAATGATAGCTCTTGCTGACGCTCGAGGCGGAGCTTGACCGAGTCGAACGACAGCATCCGGTTGACCGAAAAGTGCCGCCCGACGTCGCGCAGGAAATCGATGTAATTCAGCGAATTCAGCCAGTCGGCATTGTTCGCCATGACGGCGTTGCCGCCTGCGCCCTCGAATTTGAGGAATTTCGAGAAGACCGCGCGGATGCCCTTCAAGTTGTCGTTGATGATCTCGTCGGTGAGAATGCGGCGGCTCTCGTCCTTGCCGGATGGATCGCCGACCCGCGTTGTGCCGCCGCCCATCAGTGCGATCGGCCGATGGCCGGTCTGCTGCATCCAGTGCAGCATCATGATCGGCAGCAGCGAACCGACGTGCAGCGACGCCGCCGTGCAGTCGAATCCGATGTAGGCGGTGATCGCCTTCGACTTGGCCAGCGTATCGAGCGCGTCCGGCTCCGACACCTGGTGGATGAAACCGCGGCTCGCCAGCACGTTGAGAAAATCGGATTTGTAGGCGCTCATCGGCTGTCCTCTCTGCGGGCGCTGGTGTAACAGGTCCGGCGTCGGATTCAACCGACGGGGCTGGAGTGAGGGCCGTGCGCGCCATTGGGCTGATGAGCGGGACCTCGCTCGACGGGGTGGATGCGGCCGTCATCGAGACCGACGGCGAACGCATCGAAGGCTTCGGGCCGGTCGAGTACCGGCCGTATCGGGAACAGGAGCGCGACCTGCTGCGGCGGGCGCTCGCCGAAGCCGCCGGGCTGACCGACCGCAACGCCCGGCCGGGCGTGCTGGCCGAAGCCGAAGCGCTGACCACGCGCATCCACGCCGAGGCGGTCGAAGAATTGCTGCTCCGCCACCGCATCGCCGCGCGCGACATCGCGGTGATCGGGTTTCACGGCCAGACCGTGATCCATCGGCCGCAGGAAAAACTCACCGTGCAGATCGGCGATGGCGCCGCGTTGGCGAAGCGGCTTGGCATTGCGGTGGCGTTCGATTTTCGCGCCGCCGACGTGGCGGCGGGCGGGCAGGGCGCGCCGCTCGTGCCGGTGTTTCACCGCGCCATCGTGCAAACGCTCGATCGCCCGCATCCGGTGGCGGTGCTCAACATCGGCGGCGTCGCCAACGTCACCTATGTGGACGGCGGGCCCGACCCGATCGCCTGCGACACCGGACCCGGCAACGCATTGATCGACGACTTCATGCGGGCACGCACCGGGGCGCCCTATGACGACAACGGCGACGTGGCGGCGACCGGGCGGCCCGACGCGCGTTTCATCGCGCGCGTGCTCGACCATCCATTCTTCGACGCCAGGCCGCCAAAGTCGCTCGATCGCAATTCATTTGCGTTCGCCAACATCGGGTTGCCGGAGTTCTCGGTACAGGATGGCGCCGCGACCCTATCGGCGCTGACCGTCGCGGCCGTGGCGCGTGTGCTGCCACATCTGCCGCAGCCGCCGCGCGCATGGATCGTTGGTGGCGGTGGCGCGCGCAATCGAACGCTGATGAACATGCTGGCGGAAACGCTATCGCCCGCGACAGTCGAGACCGCCGATCAAGCCGGCTGGTCGGCGGATGCGCTGGAGGCGCAGGCTTTTGCATTTCTCGCGGTGCGAGCGTTGCGCGGCCTGCCGATCACGTTTCCGGCCACGACCGGCGTGCCCCAGCCGCTCGCCGGTGGCGTCGTGGCGAAGCCCTAGATTCGGGCATGATCCGGAAAAGTGGAGTCCGGTTTTCCGAAAAGATCATGCCCAACTCAAGAAGAGCGGGCCACGATTTATCTAAATTTCCGCGAATTCAGCCTAGAGTCTGATCCATCTATTTTGAAGCGTATCCGGCGTTTCTGAAGTAGTTGGAGCACTCCTGAGGCGAGAAGGTGCGGAGCAAGGCACCGATGCGTTTCCATGTGGCTTCGACGGTTCGTTCTGCGGCCTTGCGGAGCAAGGTCTTG
>CAMDDZ010000036.1 GCA_945893145.1 Rhodoplanes serenus
AGCATCTGCTGCGCAAAGCCGCCGCCCGAACGGTCGAAACCGTCTGCGCCGCCATCGGCGAGCTTCTCGGCGCTTTCACCAGCGACGAATGCGCCAACTATTTCAAAAACTCAGGATATGCACCAAACTAAATGCATTACGCTTTAGTGCATGTTGCGGGGAATTTGAACCACGTGAGCGGCAAACTCGGCCTGCTCCCTCTCCCCGTCGGGGAGAGGGTTGGGGTGAGGGGGTTCGGACCTATCGATGGCTTATAACCCCTCACCCGGATTGCTTCGCAATCCGACCTCTCCCTATGGGAGAGGTAAACAGAGTCTGCCTATACGGACTGATTCAACGTTACCGGACTGCGCTAGTGGAGCGGATAAAGATCGGTCCACTGGCGTGTCCGTCATTGCGAGGAGCCATAAGCGCTTTTACGCGCGTCTTCGACGCGCTATGGCGACGAAGCAATCCAGCTTCATGCCATGTTTCTGGATTGCTTCGCTTCGCTCGCAATGACGAGGCAACGGCGCCGCTCAAAATTCACCGCACGCTTTCGCGCCCCGCGAACCACAGCTTCGGATCGGCCGCCCGCACCCGCGCCTCCGGCAGGCCGAGCTCCCGTCGAACGATGTTGGTGCCTTCGACCAGCGCCACGCACTTGTAGAACGCGATCCGCCGCGACAGGCCTTCGCGGCCGAAGCCGCAATCGGTGCTGATGACGAGCTGCTCCTTGGGGATGTACTCCAGCGCCTTGCGGATCAGCGCCGCGACGTGCTCGGCCGGCTCGACCACCGTGTTGCAGTGATTGACCACGCCGATGCCGATCTTCTTGTCGGTCTTGACGTGCTTGAACAGGTGCAGGTCCCGCCCCTCGGAGCTTGCGCATTCAAACGTGATGACATCGCAGTTCAGCCGCAGCAGGTGCGGCAGCGCGCGTTCGTAGCTCGGCACCTTCCAGTGCACGCGCTGCTGGTTCGGGTTGCCCCAGCAAGTGTGCACCCAGATCTCGGCGTTGACGCCGGCGAGCTGGCGGTTGAAAGCCTCGGTGAGAAACTCGAGATCGGCGTCCGTGGTGGTCGGCATTATGGCGCGGCCGTGATGCGGCGGCTCCTCCACCTGGATCAAGGGACAGCCGGCGTCGGCCATCTCGCGGAACTCCGCATTCATGATGTCGCAAAGATCGAACATCATCGCCTTGTCGTCGGCGTAGTGCTCGTTCCACAGCATGCCGACCAGCGCGGGCGCGCAGATCGCGCCGAACTTCACCGGGCGGTCGGTCACGCGCTGGGCGATCTGCCAGAGCGCGGTGTATTCCAGCGGGCCGCGCGTCAGCTTCTCGCGCACGACGGCGGGCTGATAGGCCTCCTGCACCTCCCACAGGATCTTGCCGGGGCGCAGGCCGTGGCGCGACATCCAACCCCGCGAGGTGTCGCGGTGGCCGTGGATGCCGCCGAGCCGTTCGATCACATAGAAGAACCAGGACTTGCCGCCCACCGTCAGGTCGAAGCGGCTGTCGCCGTCGGTCACGATGTCGAGCCCTGCCGCTTCCTGCTCGGCGATGATGCTGGCGACCGCGTCGATGTACTGTTCGCGGAACGCCGACTCGCCAAGCGCTGCCTTAAACGACCGGCCCGCCAGGTTGTGATCGAACCAGAGCGGCCGCGGGTACGAGCCGGTGATGGTGGTGGGCAGAACCATATCGCGCGTGACAGTGAGCACAGCGGCCTCCGTGGGTGATGGGCGCATGATAGCGGAGTGCTCTGCCGCGCTGAAATGCGGTTCTCCCCCGAATTTCGAAAACGTGCGGACCGGCAGTAAGGTCGCCGGCGACGAAGCCCGGACATTCAAGGAACTGCGCCGCGAGCTTCTGGCACGCTGCGGTGAATCATAGCGCGAAGGAGTAGGTTCGCGGCGACGTTCACAATAACACGATTGAATGGTTTTGGGCGAACGTGAAGCGCGGCGTCAACGTGACTTACGTTCACGTTTCGACGAAGTACTTGCCGCTTTACCTCGGCGAATTCGAGTTTCGCCGTATCCTGCGGCACGCTCCGCACTTGATGCTTGAGGCGCTTTTTCTGGCGCTTCCGAAGCCGGTTGCGCCATGAGATTTAGCAGACGATCAACCGTTTCATCGGTTTGTCAGATATCGTTTCCCTCTCGTTTGCGCACAACCGCTTGCGGAGTGACCTGTGATCTCGTTTGCTCCTCAATTACAGAGATTTGGGTGCGCACATCGTCCAAAGAGAAATTAGTCGTGTAGTTTGAAGAATTGCCATCGCACTCGTACGAAAACGAGAATCTAAATCCTCCGTACTTCACCAGAAATCTATCAGCCGGAATTCCTTGAGTGCGTTGTGGGTCTTCCGCAGGCAACACTCGGCCAATTGTGAAATCTGTATGCGGAGGAATTCCGGCTGTGTCCTCAGGCTTGACCTGCTGTCCATTGATCACAAAGAACAGCGACATTTGTTCGTGCGTCACGAACGGCCGTACTGATGCCTTGATATTCATTAGCGAATGGTCGGTACTGTTTCGCCCATGAATTTGGAAACCGTCAATCCATACTCCCTCACCATAGCCTCGTGAGTGTCCAAAGACGGAGTAGGGTTTGGTGAACTTCCATTTAATCGGCCCATCATTGTCGTGCCTTGAGGGGGGAACAGTCGCAGGAGTGTCCTGCTTCCTGACCTGTTTGGATGGTTTAGGTGGCGACGCCGAGGCGGCTCGCTGCTCTTTAAGTGTGAGCCGTTTTTGTCTTTCTAGCTCCGCTTGGGCCCACAAAAGCTCAGCATTTGTTACCTCATTTGCAATGGGATTTTCCTGCGGCTTGCGAAACCTAAAATATAGGTAGGCAACGCCCAAACCTATGGCCACGAGCACAGCAGCCCAGCGAGCGTAATCCTGAGTGAGATATTGCGGGACCTTGGTCTGCCACTCCGGCCCAAGAAGAAGACCCCAGAACCACTCTGGGGTTAGCCCCATCGCCGCTAATGCAATTGTAATCACGGGCCATAAAACCCAAATGACAACTCGAACGAACAATTGCATTGCCATTGTTTTAGCCATGCACCCGGCTCCCTGCACTGAGGGGGGAATTTTCCCTCGGCCTGGTTTTGACGGACCCTAGATTTTTCAATTGCATGTTTTCAAGGGGATAGCACGTGTTCTCCCTCACCATGCGTATTCGGTCAGGACCTAAACTGCGTGCCGCGAGTGGGCGACTGGCGTATTCTCGAGCGTATCTTTTGGGTCCTGAGGATCAGGCGCACCGTGGCGCGATTTTTCTTCTCGGCCAACATTCTTTCTTGTTGCGGGCGACAGCTGCTCTTGTGCGAACGAATAACTTGACTTTATTCCTATAGGATCGTATACCCATCGTCGTTCCACCCTCCCGAGGGCGTTCTCATGAGACGTCATTTGAATGGGGTGGGACGCGGCGCCTGCGGATTGGCTTCGTAAACCAGTCTCCGGGAGACCTCGGGTAACTGTCCCCCCTACTACGAGGGGCGCCCAGTTTTGGGTGACACGGGGACCGGATGAACGGCGTCGTAAGCCGCCGGGATCAGGGTGAGCGCGAGCTCGCTGCCGGTTCTTGTCAGTCACGGTTCCGAGACGCCAAAAATCGCCGCGATGGAGCGTCGGCCGGCGTGCGCCCCCCGCTGGGGGCGCCACGCCGGTCGCGTCTCAGGCGGAGCAATCCGCTTGGGGCGCGGGCGTGAACCAAAACGTGTGGCGCCGGCCGGCGCTCCATCCCCTCGGATTGACGATCCGGGGATTAAGGACATCGCAAAGCTCGGACGCACATCGCGCCGCGAGAGCGAAGAAGCATGCGTGCAAGAAACTTCGTGCAAGAAACTTGGAGTGGAGAGCTGTGCCGCAAACGCGAGATTCGATCCGCCTCATCCTGAGGAGCACGAGCAAAGCGAGTGCGTCTCGAAGGACGAGGCGGCCCCATGGTTCGAGACGCGATGCGGAGCCTGTCATCGGGCCGCGCTTCGCGCGGACCCGTTGGCATCGCTCCTCACCATGAGGCCGAGAGAGGCGGAGGCATGCGCCCGAATTCGCGGCGGCGGTGGAGATCAGTCGCCGGAGAATCGGATGAGCCGGATTTGAATTGAGGGCTGGCCTAAACCAAACGCGCGGCTCGGCGGATGAGCCATCTGATCAGCCATATGCCCGTGCAAATAATCGCAGCGCCGCCCATGAGATCAAAAAAAATGCTCGGACCGCTCGCCTTGAGGGGGACGATGGGGCTGCCCGATATCCAGAGCACGAGCTTGCCGCCGATCGCGACGACCCAACAACCGGCTGCCTTGATCGATAGCGAGTCCCATTGCCACATGAGCCTCTCCCGTTGTCCTCCGTTGACGGCCGCTTTCATATTCGTGCATGCGGCTCTTGTTGTGCAACGCCAGCCTCGCGGACGAGGCAATGTGCCCGCGCGGCAGGCTATTGCATCACTTCATATGCTTGCCGACGAACGCGATCATCTGGTCGAAATTCGCACCCAGCTTGCTCAGGTCGGCGGAGTGCCCGGCCATCCGCGGGCCGTCGAAATAGATCAGCTCGATGTCGCCGCCGGCCTTCTTGTAGCCGGCGACGAAACGCTGCGGCTCGTTGCCGGGGAAGCTCGAATCCTCGTCCTTGTAGTCGTGCATCATGTCGCCGTGCGCCTGGAACCAGAGTGCGGGCGGCATCATCACCTTCTCGCCGCGCTCCAGCGCCAGCAACGGATTGCCTTCCTGCATGTTGGCTTCGCTGCGCCAATAGGAATCCTGGCGCCCCATGATCGACTTGGCCCAGTCCTCGCCCTTGGCGTGGGCCCGCTTGGCCAACCGGTAGCGGCTGAGCGGATTGATCACCGGCCACGACATGATCACGCAGGGCACCGTCGCGTCCTGGGCCGGCGTGCCGGCCGGCAGCGGGATCGCGGTGTAACGCGGATCGTGCGGCCGCATGGCGACCAGCATCGCGAGATGACCGCCGCTCGACTGACCGGAGAGCGCCACGCGGTTCGGCTTGGTCTTCAGCTTGGCGGCGTTCGCCTTCACCCAGCGCACCGCGTAGTTGATGTCCTGCACCGACGCCGGATAGGGGTCCTCGTTGCCGGAGCGGAAATCGAGCGCCACCGAAACGACGCCGTGCGAGGCCATGTATTCGTGGCGCACCCGCTCGGTCATGCGGTCGCTCTGGCACCAGGCGCCGCCGTGACACTCGACCAGCGCCGGAAACGGGCCCGCGCCCTTGGGCGTGTAGATGCGCGCGATCAGCGGCTTGCTGCCGTGACGCAGATATTCAACCTCTTCGACGTCGAAGTTTTGGGTCTGCGGCTTGGCATCGAGCGTTGCGGTCATGGCGGCGTTCCTTTCCGGAGTTGCCGCATACTCGCGCAGGCGGCTGGCGGCCGCAACCGCGGCGCAGTCCGGCGGCGCGGCATGGCCGCACAGCGCGTCCAATCGCCTGATTCCGCGCGGGAAATTCGGATCAGTTCCACGCCTCAGGCAATTGTCGGCGGCAAGACCTGCGGCTAGTTTCAGGACCAATCAAAAGCCAGAGGAACGCTCATGCTGCTCACCCGCCCGCTCGCCATCCTGTTCTCGCTCGCCGCGCTTGCGCTTTCGACGGCACCCGCACCCGCGCAGCAAGCCTGGCCGACCCGGCCGGTGAAATTCATCGTGCCGTTCGGGCCGGGCGCCGGCGCCGACATCGGCGCGCGGCTGTTCGCCGAGAAGCTGTCGAAGACCTGGGGCCAGCCGGTGGTGATCGAAAACAAGCCGGGCGGCGACAGCATCGTTGCGATCCAGGCGTTTCTCAGCGCCAACGACGACCACGTGTTTCTGTTCGGGCCGGCGGGCAACTTCACGGTTCACCCCTTCGTCTACAGCAAGCTGTCCTACGATCCGAAGGAGCTGATCCCGGTCGCGCGCGTCTCCAACACGATCCTGGCCGCCGCCGTAAAGGCCGATGCGCCCTACAATGACATCAAGGGCTTCACCGAAGCCGCCCGCGCCAATCCGGGCAAGTTCAACTCCGGCCTTGTGCAGGGCATCACCGAGTTCACCTTCTGGGGCTATTTGCACTTCGAGAAACTTCAGATCACCCAGGTGCCCTACCGCGACATCAATGTGGCGCCGGTCGATCTCGGCGAGGGCCGCATCCAGATTGTGATGTCGTCGTTCGCGATCGTGCAGCCGCAGCTGAACGCCGGCCGCATCAAGCTGATCACGATCAACAACAAGACCCGCGTGCCCGCCGCCCCAAACACGCCGACCGCGCGTGAGCAGGGCTTCCCGTCGCTCGAAGTCGAAGGGCTGGTCGGCCTGTTCGCACTGAAGACGACGCCGGACGCGTTGAAGGAGAAACTCGCAGCCGACTTCCGCGCGGCGGCAGCCGACGGCTCGATCGCCGACCGCTTGAAGGCCACCGGCCAGGTGATCAACGTCGGCGGCGGCCAGGAGTTTGCCGCTTCAATCGACGAGCAGCGCGCCAATGTTGCGGCGGTGGTGAAGGCCATCGACTTCAAGCCGAAGCAGTAAGGGCCAATACCGTCTGTCGTCTCGGCCAAGTGACCCCGGATTTAATCCGGGGGAACGCGAGCCGGGACCCATAACCACCGGCGGTGATCGTGGGTCCCCGCCTTCGCGGGGACGACAGCAAAAGCGGATTCCACAAGGTGACGGCGAGCGCCATGATCTGCAAACGCATCATCGTATCGGCGATTGCGGTGCTCGCATGCTTTGCCGCTCCGCTCACCGCCTTCGCCCAGTCCTACCCCACCCGCGTCATCAAAATCATCGTGCCGTTCACGCCCGGCTCGCCGAACGACGTGATGGTGCGGCTGCTGTCGCAGCACCTCGCGCCGCGGCTCGGCCAGCCGATCGTGATCGAGAACAAGCCCGGCGGCGGCACCGCCATCGGCACCAAGATGGCCGCCGCGGCCGAGCCCGATGGCTACACGCTGCTCTACATCAGCTCGGCGCTGGTGATCGATCCGGCCATGAAGAAGGTCGATTACGATCCGCTGAAGGACTTCGCACCGGTTGCGGCCATCAGCACGACCTATTGGCTGCTGGCGATTTCGCCAACGCTGCCGGTGAAAACGCTTGCCGAGTTCGTCGCCTACACCAAGGCCAATCCCGGCAAGGTCACGCTGGCCTACACGCAAGGAACTGCCGCCGTGCTGGTGGGCGAACTGTTCAAACAACTCACCGGCGCCGATGTGGTGGCGATCCCATACAAAGGCGGCGCCACCGCCATGCCGGACTTCCTCGGCGGGCGCATCCAGATGCTGATCCCGACACCCGCGACGACGATTCCGCTGATCCGCGAAGGCCGCATGATCGCGCTCGCCATCACGAGCCCGGAGCGCAGCGAAAACCTCCCCGACGTGCCGACCGCGCGCGAAGCCGGCCTGCCGGATCTCACGCTTGAATTCTGGGCCGGCATCCTGGCGCCGGCCGGCACGCCGCCCGAGATCGTCGGCAAGCTCAACGCGGCGATCAACGACACCTTGCGGTCGGCCGAGATGAAAGCCAGCATGGCCAAGCTCGGCTTCGAGGCGAAGATCGGCTCACCGGGCGATTTCGCGGCGTTTATCGCGGCAGAAATGCCGCGCTGGGGCGCGATCGTGAAGTCCACTGGCGTGAAGTACGACTGAGGTCAATGGCATCCCCCAACAACGTCATCATCGTCGGCGCCGGCATCGGCGGCCTCGCAGCCGCGCTGTCGCTGCTCAAGCGCGGCGTCGATGTCGATCTCTACGAACAGGCGCCGGTGCTCAAAGAGGTCGGCGCCGGTATCCAGATCAGCTCGAACGGCACGCGCGTGCTCTATGCGCTCGGCCTCGAAGAGGCGCTCAAGCGTGTGCAGGTGCTGCCGTCGCGGCGCGTGATCCGGCACTGGAGCACGGGCGAGACCTGGAACTGGTTCGATCTCGGCGCGGTCACCGCCACGCGCTATGGCACGCCCCACGTCATGCTGCACCGCGCCGACCTGCACGACCTGCTGGCCGAAGGCGTGCGCGCGATCAAGCCGGATGCCATCCACCTCAACCGGCGGCTTGCCTCCGTCAGCCAGGATGACGGCGCGGCCGAAGCGCGCTTCGAGAGCGGCGACAGCGCGCGCGGCGCGTATCTGATCGGCGCCGACGGCATCCATTCCAAGGTGCGGCAATTCCTGTTCGGCGCCGACAAACCGCAATTCACCGGCGCGGTGGCGTGGCGCGGGCTGGTGCCGATGGAGAAGCTGCCGCCTCAGATTCAGGAGACGGTCGGAGTGAACTGGCTCGGGCCGCATGGCCACGTGCTGCACTATCCGGTGCGGCGCGGCGAGATCATGAACTTCATCAGCTTCGTCGAGCGCAACGACTGGCAGGTCGAATCCTGGGTGACGCAGGGCACCCAGAACGAGCTCGCCAACGATTTCCGCGGCTGGCACGACGACGTGCACGCCATCATCCGCAACATCGACACGCCCTACAAATGGGCCATGATGGTGCGCGGTCCGATGGCCCGCTGGAGCGAGGGCCGCATGACGCTGCTCGGCGACGCCTGCCATCCGACGCTGCCGTTCCTCGGCCAGGGCGGCGTCATGTCGATCGAGGATGGCTACATCGTCGCGGCGTGCCTGGTGAAATATTTCGGCGAACCCGCGACGGCGCTCAGCCGCTACGAGGACATCCGCCGCGAGCGCACCGCCACGGTGGTGCGCAAGTCCCACGAGAATCGCCGCTCGGCGTTCAGCCCCGCCCTCGCCGACAAGGGCGCGGTCGCCGTCGAGGTGGCGCGGGACTGGCAGCAGGAGCGGGTGCGCGAGCGTATGGAATGGCTCTATGCCTACGATGCGACGCAAGTCGCGGTCTGATGAAGGAAAGTCGATCGAATTTTAGCGATCCGGTTATGACGCCGTTAAGCGCCGCCGGACGCCGCCCCTACCGATTAACGGCCCCGCATGGAAAAGCAGCGATCATTGCGCTCCGCCAAACACGGAGCGTGGAATGTCCGGCGCCCTGGTCCTCGCCTATACGTGGCAGCAGTCCATCGTGCCCTTTGTGGTGGCCGGTGGAATCTTGATCTTCTCGCTGCTGATATCGCGCTCCACCGTGGTCAATCCGACGCGTTTCCTCGGCGCGATCGCGGGCTGCGCCGTCGTGACCTGGATGGGCGCAAACATGATGACGTCGAGCACGCGGTTCGACGCGCAGGGCGTCACCGTCCAGGCTCCGATGCGTCCGCTCACGAGCCGTGGCTTCATCGCCTGGAAGGACATGGCGGTGGCCGAAATCGTTCCGTGCGGCTGGGATTCGCAAGGCTTGCGTCTCGTCTCGCGCACCGGCGCCGAGTTGGTGATCCCGTTGGATGATTTGTGGACGCGTGACGTTGCAGCGATTGTTGCCCGTGTTGCGGCACAATCGTCGGTCAAGATGATACCGGATGCCCAGACCCTGCTCGCAGCGGCGCGACGGATCGTTCCGAAGAGCCGTTCGCCCAAGCTCCAGGTCAGCGTCATTGCCGACCGGCTCGCCGCAGCGCGGTAGCCTGCACTGCGCCGATCAGTCCGTCAGCTTGATGCCGGTCTGCTGAGCCAGCGCCGCCCACTGGCGCATGTCCTCGGTCAGCACGGCGCCGAACTCCTGCGCGCTCATCGGGCGCGCGTCGAGGCTAAGCTTGGCGAGCGATGCTTTCATGTCGGCCGTCTTCAGCCGCGCATTCACCGTCGCGTTGAGCTTGGCGATGACGGGCGCAGGCGTGCCCGCCGGCGCCAGCAGGCCGTACCACACCGCGGTCGGGAACCCGTCCATCCCGGCCTCGCGCAATGTCGGCACGTCGGGAAGCTCAGGCCAGCGTTCGGCGCTGGCAACCGCGAGCGCGCGCAACTTGCTGGCCTGGATCTGCGGCAGCAGCAGCGACTTGGCGCTGGCGTGGATTTGGATCTGGCCGCCGATCACGTCGTTCATCGCCGGCGCCGCACCCCGATAGGGCACGAACAGGATGTTGGTGCCGCTTTTCACGCGGACGAATTCGAGCAGAAAGTGCGGCGAGATGCCGACGCCGCCGCCCGAACTGAGCTTGCCCGGATTGGCTTTTGCGTAAGCGACAAGCTCGGCAAGCGTCTTGGCCGGCACGGCAGGATTGATCACCAGCACGAGCGAGTCGGTGGCCACGGCCGCCACTGGCGCAAAATCGTTCGCGGCGTCGAAGTCGAGCTGCTTATAGACCGCGGGCGTGATTGCGTTGTTGTTGGTGCCGCCGAGCAGCAGCGTGTAACCGTCCGGCGCAGACCGCGCGACCATCTTCATCGCCAGCCGGCCGCCTGCCCCGGGCTGGTTTTCGACAATCACGCTCTGGCCGAGGTCGGTCGAAAGCACCTGCGTGATCGAGCGCGCGACGATATCGGTCGGCCCGCCCGCCGGATAAGGCACCAGGACTTTGATCGAGCGGTCGGGATAAGTCTGGGCCGAAGCAGCAGAGATACACGCGGCCAGCAAGACCGAAAATGCGAAAATTCTTCTCACCACGTCCTCCCGCCCTATTCGACCTTGACGTTGGCCGCCTTGATGATCGGCGTCCAGCGTGCGATTTCGCTTTTCACCAGCGCCAACAGCGGAGCTGGTCCGCGCTTGGGCTTCTCCGGTAGGTCGTTGCCGACGCTCAACAGACGCTTCCGCGTCGCTTCGTCATCGAGTGCTTTGTCGAGCGCGTTCGTCAGCGCGTCGATCACAGGCTTTGGCGTCGCCTTGGGCGCGAACAGCCCGTTCCAGGCTGACGCCTGGTATTCCGGCAAACCCGCCTCCGTCGTCGTCGGCACGTTCGGCATCACGGCATTGCGTATGGTCCCGGCGACCGCATAGACCTTGATCTTGCCGGCTTCGAATTGCGGCGCGGCAGTGACCGGATCGGCGCACATGTAGTCGACCTGCCCAGCCACCAGCGCATTCATCGCGGGCCCGCCGCCGCCGAACGGCACCAGCGTCGGCTTCACGTTCAGGATCGAATTGAACATCAGGCAGGTGGTGAAGAAGATCGAACCGACGCCTGCGTGCGAATTGTTCAGCGTGGCAGCGTTCGCCTTCACGTAGGCTACGAACTCTTTCAGGTCTTTCGGCGGCAGATCCTTCCTGGCTGTGATCACGATCGGGAACGAGCTGACCATACCGATTGGCGCGAAATCCTCATCGGGCTTGTAGGCCAGATTAGGATAAAGCGCGACCGAAGCCGCATGCGTGCCCATCTGTCCCATCAGGATGGTGTAGCCGTCCGGATCGGCACGCATCGCCCGCGTCGAACCGACCGTGCCGCCTGCGCCCGAGATGTTTTGGACCACGACCTGCTGGCCGAGCGTCTGCGACATGTGATCCGCCACGATGCGGGCCGCAACGTCGGTGCCGCCGCCCGGCGGAAATGGCACGATCAGCGTGATGGGTCGCGCCGGATAGGCTTGCGCGTGAGCGAGCCGACCGGCTGAAAGTACAGCAGCGCCCGCTGCGAGTCGCAGGATGTGGCGGCGATGCAACGCCATGGCGTGTTCCCCCTCGATGAGCGCGCCCGCGAAGATCGGCTTGCCGCGTTAAGCGTATGCCGTCGTTCCCAGGGCGGGCCGCCAGTTAGGCTACACCAGTTGCCGGCGCATGGATGTGGAAAAGCCCTGGAAACGACTATTTTTCGCGGCGGACGCGGCCGGGCTGCGCGTTGTCCCGGCGCACATGGTTAACCGCACGTAATGAAGATTGCTCGATTGCAATAAGCAAATTTTGAAACATCCTCAGTAACTTCTGGTCCAATCGGCATTGCGAATAGAGCCCGCAATGGTGATCCAACCGACCGGATGTGAGGCATCAATGTTTGCCGTGACCAAGAACCATTTCGCATCGCTGCTGCTGGCGGTGTTCGTCGTACTCGGGGCGGGATCCGGCGCGATCGCGCAGGATCAGGACGCGCAATGGCGTGTCAGCAAGTCGTCCGGCGATGTCTGGGTCACCACCGAGGGCGCGCAGCCGGTTTCGCTTTCAGCCGACGCGGTGCTCAAGTCCGGCGACAAGATTCGCACCGGTCAGAACGGCCGTGTGCTTCTGGTGCGCGGGCCGGAGAGCATGCTGATCTCGCCCAACACCATTGTCGGCATCCCGACCGCGGCGAAAGAGGGATTGTCCACCACCATCCTTCAGCAGGCTGGCTCGATCCTGCTCGACGTCGAGAAGCGTAACGTCCAGCACTTCGAGGTCGAGACGCCGTATCTCGCCGCTGTCGTGAAGGGCACCCAGTTCCGCGTCACCGTCAATCCTCTCGGCAGCAATGTCGAAGTGCTGCGCGGTCAGGTGCAAGTCACCGATTTCAAGACCGGCCAACATGCGCTGGTGAACAAGGACCAGATCGCGCGCGTCTCGTTGCAAGGGCCGTCCGGCTTGTCGCTGAGCGGCCTTGGCGCTCTGAACCCGGTGCAGCAGGGCACACCGCGCAACACCACGATCAACCCGATCATCGTGCCGCGCGACGGCTTCACCGCTCCGGCTGGCACTCAGCCGCAGCGGACCCAGATGCCGGCGCCGCAGCGCCAGGTTCAATGGGCGCCGTCCAAGGACACGTCCACCGACAGCTGGTCCGGCGATCTCGTCAACTGGGGCAAGGGCCTGTTCGGCATGACCAATGGCCGCAAGACCCGCGACGACAACATCACGCTGTTGCTGGCAATTCCGGGGGTCGTCGGCTTCTCGGTTGCGGTTGGCGCCGCCGTGATGCGCCGCCGGAACAAGGACAAGCAGAAGCCTGACGGCCGCTAACGGCCAGGGCACCTCGTAAGGCGCCGCCGCCCTCGCTCTCCGAAGGTGGCGGTGGGGGGCGGAGGGGTGAAGCAGTATCGACCGCATATTCTGGTTTCTTGCGTCCTGGCCATCATCATGTTGGCTGGGACGCATGGCGTTTTGCAGAACGCGCTGACCGACCTGCGGTTCGGCTGGTTTCCCCGCAAAGCCACCGGCGACATCGTTCTGGTCGCGATCGATTCCCCATCCATCGAAAAGATGAAAGTCTGGCCGTGGCCGCGGCAAATCCATGCCGACCTGATCGGCAAGCTTTCGAACGCCGGCGCAAGCGAAATCGTGTTCGACGTCGATTTCAGTTCGCCGTCCAATCCAGCGTCGGACCAAGCTTTCGTCGATGCGCTGAAAAAAGCCGGTGGATCGGTGGTGCTGCCGGCGTTCCAGCAATGGGTCAATGGCGCGAACGGCCGGACGCTCCACGTCAACCGGCCACTGCCGCAGTTCGATGAGAACGCGTGGTCGGCGATCGTCAATGTCGCCATCGAGCCCGACGGCCTGATACGCCGCTATTCGTTCGGCGAAACAATCGGCGGCCGCTTCCTGCCCTCGATCGGCGCGCTGCTCGCCGGCAAGTATGAGGTCCACCAGGACCCACTGCGGATCGATTTCAGCATTCGCGCCGAATCGTTGCCGGCCGTTTCCTACGTGGACATCCTGCGCGGTGACCCCGCCGCCCTGCAAAGGGTCAAAGGCAAGAAGGTCGTCATCGGCGCGACCGCCATCGAACTCGGCGACCGATTCAGTGTGCCGAACGGCCGCATCGTTGCGGGGCCGGAGCTTCAAATCCTCGCCGCCGAGTCGATCCTGCAAGGCCGCGTGCTGCGGACCACCTCCAGCATCATCACGTTTGCGGGCCTTGGCTTCATCGCGCTGCTGATGGCGTGGTTGTGGCGCCGTCAGCCGGTCAGCATCCGCGTCGCGACCCTGGTCGGAATTTCCGCCGTGACCGAACTGGCCGCCCTCCTCCTACAGGTCAGCTTTGCCATCATCGTCGACACGTCGCTGTGGCACGTCGCCATCGCGGCTTATCTGGCGGCGACCGCGCTCGACGAGATCGACTTCCGCGGCTTGCTCGGCGGCATCGCCGAGCGGCGCTTCCATCGCATTGCCATGTCGCTCGCTGACGGCCTGGTCTGCGCCGACCGCAACGGCCTGATAACGGTCTGGAATCCCGGTGCGCGGGCGATCTTCGGCTACGCACCGGAGGATATGATCGGCCAGTCGCTCGATCGGATTTGCGCGCTCAACAGCGACGCAGACAAATCGAAGCCGTTCTCGATCACGCAACTGCCGCTCGGCTGGCCGCATGAGTCCGGCAGCAAGCTCATGGAGTTGCAAGGCCGCCGCAAGAACGGTGAGCGGTTCCCGCTCGAAGCCTCGTTCTCCAAATGGGAGGGCGTCGATGGCTTCCAGTACGGCGCGGTGATGCGCGATATTTCCGACCGCAAGCGCGAAGCGGAACGCATCCTCTATCTCGCCGAGCACGATACGCTGACCGGGCTCGCCAATCGCCACGCGCTGTACCAGAACCTGAACGCCACTCTCACCACGGCGAGAGCCGATCAGAGCAAGGTTGCGCTCTTGGTGCTCGACCTCGACAAATTCAAGCAGATCAACGATACGCACGGCCATGCTTGCGGCGACCAGTTGCTCTGCAGCGTCGCCCAGCGCCTCAACAGCCTGACCGAGGACATCGGTCTCGTGGCGCGCCTGAGCGGTGACGAGTTCGCCATCGTGATCAGCGGCCTGGACGCCGCCGAGCGCGCGGAAAAACTTTCGCAACGGATGTCGCTCGCCTTTCGTAAGCTCGCTTTTTTCCTCGGCGAGCGCGAGATTCGCATCAATCTCAGCATCGGCGTCGCGCTCTATCCCGACTATGGCGCGACGGCCGACGAGCTGTTCGGCAACGCCGACCTAGCGCTCTATCGCGCCAAAGCCGCGGGGCGCGGCCGGCACGTGTTCTTCGAGCGCACCATCCGCGACGAGATGGAAGCGCGTGTGTTGCTGGAGGCTGAGCTCGCCCGCGCGGTCGAGAACAAGGAGCTGGAGCTGTTCTATCAGCCCCAGGTCGGCCTGAAAGACGCCAAGCTCGCCGGCGCGGAGGCGCTCATCCGCTGGCGGCACCCGCATCGCGGGTTGGTGTCGCCCGCCGAATTCATGCCGGTGGTCAATGCGTCCGCAATCTCAGGGCGTATCGCGCAATGGGTCATCGACACCGCCTGCCGGCAAGGCCAGGAATGGCGGCAGAAAGGCCATGACGTCCGGCTCGGCGTCAATCTCTCGCCGTCCCAGCTTCAGACCGGGGGACTGGCAGACACGATCGCGCGGGTGCTGAGCGACACTGGGTTTGCGCCGGAGCTGCTCGAGCTTGAAGTCACGGAAAACATCCTGCTGGACGACGATGACACCGCGCGCGACACGTTCCGCCGCATTCAGGCTCTCGGCGTGCATATCTCGTTCGACGACTTTGGCACCGGCTACGCCAGCTTGACCTATCTCAAGAAGTTCTCGCTCGACGGGCTGAAGATCGACAAATCATTCGTCCGCGATCTGCGCGCGAATTCGGATGACGCCGCGATCGTCGGCTGCACCATCAGCCTCGGCAAGTTGCTCGGCCTGCGCGTCATCGCGGAAGGCATCGAGAGCGCGGCCACGGCCGACCTGCTGCAAACGATGGGCTGCGAAGAAGGCCAGGGCTTTTATTTCGGCGCGCCCATGCCGGCCGAGGAATTCGAGCGGCGGATGCTCACCAATCACGAGCATCCCGGCGACGGCGCTGTGCCGGAACCGGCGGCGACTGCGGCCTAGAACTTGAGGTCACTCTGAAACGAAAAAGCCCGGCGTTACCGCCGGGCTTTTGCAATTCGCGATGAGGGGCTGATTAAGCCGCCTCTTCCTCGACCACCTCTTCGGCGGCGTCGGCGGGCTTCGGACCGCGCCGCGGACCCTTGGCAAGCGCCGCCTCGATCTCCTTGACGGCTTCCGTCTCGGTGACGTGCTGCACGGCCGCGATCTCGCGGGACAACCGGTCAAGGGCGGCTTCGTAAAGCTGCCGCTCGGAATAGGACTGCTCGGGCTGGCTGTCCGAACGGAACAGGTCGCGCACGACCTCGGCGATCGCAACGATGTCGCCGGAATTGATCTTTGCTTCGTACTCCTGCGCACGGCGCGACCACATGGTGCGCTTGATGCGGGCACGGCCCTTCAGCGTCTCAAGCGCGCGCTTGACCAGGCCGCCCTCGGCGAGCTTACGCATGCCGACCGCCGCGATCTTGGCGGTGGGGACCCGCAGCGTCATCTTGTCCTTGATGAAGCTGATGACGAACAGTTCGAGCTTGGCGCCGGCCACCTCTTGTTCCTCGATGGCGACGATCTGACCGACCCCATGGGCCGGATAAACGATGAATTCGGTAGTCTTGAAGCCTTGGCGTTGGGTGGTCTTTTTGGGGGTCATTCCCGGTGCTGCTCCTTGCTCTGGCTTGCGACGGCCGAGCGCTTTGGCCACGATAGCCCCGCGGTGGCCATTGCCCCGCGAAGCCTGCGAATTGCGCCGGTGTGACCCGGCAGCGGTATTCTTTGCCCGCCGGTCGTTGCCGGAGGAGCCCTTCTTGGCCTTTTGACGCATCTTCCCTGCCACAGCTTATGCGTGTACGAGACACGCCCCTAACGTGGGTTTATTTGGTATTTTTCCGGAAAAAATAAGCTCCCCACGGGGAGCCGCTCCGGTGCCTGTCCATGTGACGACTCTATAACACATTTTCCGCAAAAATCAAAGCCTTACGGCGCTGCGGAACGCCCAATCACGGCTTTCTGCAAGCTAATTTGTTAAAATTGGTTAAGAGCGGGACTAGTCGCCGCTGCCGGGCTCCGGGTCGAACAGCTTGCCCTTGTCGGGCTTGCCCTCCCACTCCTTGGCGTCGGCGGGGGGCTCCTTTTTGACCGTGATATTTGGCCAGGTCTTGGCGTACTCGGCGTTGACTTCGAGCCACTTCTCCAGCCCCGGCTCGGTATCAGGCTTGATCGCGTCGACCGGACATTCAGGCTCGCAGACGCCGCAATCGATGCACTCATCCGGATGGATGACCAGCATGTTGGCGCCCTCGTAGAAGCAGTCCACCGGACACACCTCCACGCAATCCATGAACTTACACTTGATGCAATTGTCGTTGACGATGTAGGTCATTCTGCGCTCCGGACAGCGCTGCGTAACGCATGAAAGCGGCCTTCGCAAGCGCAGGCGGGGCAAGGAATTGCTCGCACTCGCTCCTACAATTCGTCATCGCGGTGCAGCCTGTCGATAGCTCGGCGATCGCGCTTGGTCGGGCGGCCCGTCCCCGGCTCGCGGGGTGCGGGCGACAGCTCCGGCGGCGTGGGTTCCTGGGTGGGCGGCGACAGATCCTCGTAAAGCCCCAGCGTCTCGCTCGCCGAGCTGCGCCGCTCGGCAAAGCCCGCAACTTTCAACACCCGCACCCGGCGATCGAGCGCGATGGTGATGACATCGCCCGGCTTGACCGGCCGGCTTGCCGCGTCGATGCGCGCGCCGTTGAGCCGCACATGCCCTGATCCCGCAAGCTCAGCCGCCGCGGCGCGCGTACGCACCACGCGCGCATGCCACAGCCACTTGTCTATGCGCTGGCGGTCCAATATCGAGCGCGGCGGCTCACGGCCGCTCCTTGCCGGATTCGAGTTGCTGTTTGAGCGCGAGCAGCTTGGCAAACGGTGAGTTCGGGTCGGGCTCCTTGCCGCGGCTCTCCTGCGCCGAACTCCAGGTGCGGGCCTGCCTGTTGTCATCGCCGCGATCCCGGTCACGCCGCGGCGGGCGGCCGCCGCGATCGGGACGCTCATCGCGGTCGCGGCGCTCCTTGCGCTCCGGACGGCCGGCGCGTGCCTCGCCGCCGCTTTTGCCTTCATCCTTGCGATCTGGACGCTCGCCGGGTTTGCGCTCGCCGGATTTACGGTCGCCGTGCTCGCCGCGACGATGGTGCGGACGGCCGTGGCGCTCGCGCGTTTCGCCACCGGCCGGCGGCGCTGCGGCATCGGCGACGGCCGGCGCATCCCCTGCGGGTGCGGCGAGTGCGGTCTCCGGTTTTGGCGCATCGGCCTTTGGCGCGTCGCGATCCCGGCGATGGCCCTGCCGTTGCGATTCACGGCGGCGCTGATTGCCACCGGGGCGGCCGGGCCGCCACACCTCGATCATTTCAGGCTCAGCCGGCGCCGCATCCTTCGCGGGTTCGGCGGGAGCTTCGACGGCAGGCGTGGCGCTCGCCTCAGCGACCGGCTCCGCCGGCGGCGCCGCGGACTCGGGCACCGTATCGGGGCTCGCCATCGGTTCGGCCGCGTTCACAGCCGCATCGTCCGCGGCGGATACGGCCGCGTCGGATGGCGCCGATTCGGCCGGCACAACGGGCGGAGCTTCCGCCGTCGGAGTCGCTTCCGCATCGGCAAGCGCAGCAGCGGCCGATTCTTGCTTTGATTCTTCCTTGGGTTCGTCTTTGGGCTTCGGCCGCTTCTCCATGCGATAGCCGAGCGAGCGCAGCACCGAAGCAAAATCCTCGCCTGACGCGCCGGTGAGCGAGGTCATCGCGCCGGTCACGGTAAAACCAAAGCCGTCGACCGCGCCGGCTGGCCGCGTGCCGGTCGCGCCCGTGCGCCAGGACAGCGCCGGACGGATCAGGTCGGCGAGGCGCTCCAGGATATCGACGCGGATCGCGCGCTCGCCGCACACCCGATAACCGATGGTGCGGTACAGCGCCTTGGGCGTGTCGTTATCGACCGGGATCGAGGTCCGTCCGCTCGACGCGAGCCGCTGCAATTCGTCAACGCCTTTGACGTCCGGACTCTCGTGCTTGAGCGCCCAAAGCTGAACCGCAAGGCTGCGCGGCGCAGGCTTCAGCAGCCCCGGAAAGTAGATGTGATAGGCGCCGAAGCGCACGCCATATTTGCGCAAGATCGCGCGCGACGGCTGATCGAGCCCTTTGACCTCTTCGGCCACCTTCTGGCGCTCCAGCACGCCGATCGACTCGATGAGCTGAAACGCAATGCCGCGTGCAATACCGGTCACGTCTTCCGCAGCGGCCAGCGCAAACAGCGGCGCGAGCTGCCGCTCGATATGGGACTTAAGGTACAGATCGAGGCGCGCCTGCACCGTATCGCGCGGCGCACCGGTGAGCTGCTCGTCCGCAAGCAGCCGCAGCCGCGGACGCAGCACGTCATCACCGGGGATGAGTTTGCCGACCGCAGCGCCAGTCCAGCGCAGCGCGCCATCGGCCGCCAGCACGAACTCGCGCTCCGGCGCATGCGCGACCTTGGTGGCGCGGGCGTTGATCTCGCCAGCGAGCGCCGAACGCGCGGCGGCTTGCAGCGCCTTGGCGTCGGAGCCGCCGCTTGCGGCATCGGGTGCAAAGGTGAAGCCATCGAGCCGTCCGATGACGTGCCCCTCGACCACCACTTCGCCGCTCTTCTGAATGTCTGTTTCCAACGTCGTATTCTCTCGCAGCCGCCGCATCAGCACACTAGTGCGGCGATCCACGAAGCGTTCGGTAAGTCGCTCGTGCAGTGCATCGGAGAGCTTGTCCTCAACGCCACGGGTGACGGCCTGCCAATGCTCCGGGTCAGCGAGCCAATCCGGCCGGTTCGCCACGAAGGTCCACGTCCGCACATGCGCGATCCGGTTCGAGAGCGTATCGATATCGCCGTCGGTCCGGTCAGCCTGCGCGACGTGGTTGGAGAACCAGTCGGCGGGAATTCTACCCTCCCGCATCAGGAATCCATAGAGGGTCACCACCATCTCGGCATGATTGGCGGGCGCGATCTTGCGGTAATCCGGGACCTGGCAGGCCTCCCAGAGCCGCTCGACCGCATCCTTGCCTTTGACGAGGTCGCGGATGCCGTCGTCGCGGGCGGCGTGCTCCAGCACCAGGATGTCCTGGGCAATCGGCGCGCGGGTGAGCCCGCTTTCGGTCGGCGTCATGGCCAGGGAGGCCTGCAAGGCGCCAAGCGAGGCGAAATCGAGATCTGCGTTGCGCCACTGCAGGATGCGCGCCGGCTCAAAACTGTGGCTTTCGAGCGCCCGCACCAGATCGTCCTCGAACGGCGCGCAGCGGCCGGTCGTGCCGAAGGTGCCGTCGCGGGTGGCGCGGCCGGCGCGGCCGGCAATCTGCGCCAGCTCCGCCGGATTAAGGCGGCGGAACTGATAGCCATCAAACTTGCTGTCGGAGGCGAAAGCGACGTGATCGACGTCGAGATTGAGGCCCATGCCGATGGCATCGGTGGCCACCAGATAATCGACGTCGCCGGACTGATAGAGCGCAACCTGGGCGTTGCGGGTGCGCGGCGACAGCGCGCCGAGCACCACGGCCGCGCCACCGCGTTGGCGGCGGATCAATTCGGCGATCGCATAGACCTCATCGGCCGAGAACGCCACGATGGCGGTGCGCCGCGGCAGCCTCGACAGCTTCTTGTCGCCTGCGAAGGTGAGTTGCGACAGCCGCGGCCGCTGCACGATGTTGGCGCCGCGCAGCAGTTTCTCCACCATCGGCCGGATGGTGGCGGCGCCGAGCACCAGGGTTTCCTCGCGGCCCCGCCGATTGAGCATCCGATCGGTGAAGACATGGCCTCGCTCGAGATCGGCGCCAAGCTGCACCTCGTCGATGGCGACAAAGGCCAGGTCGAGGTCGCGCGGCATAGCCTCGACGGTGGCCACCCAATAGCGCGGGTTCGGCGGCTTGATCTTCTCCTCGCCGGTGACGAGGGCGACGTTCTCGGCCCCCACCCGGTCGGCGACCTTGTTGTAAACCTCGCGCGCGAGCAGCCGCAGCGGCAGCCCGATCATGCCGGACGAGTGGCCAAGCATCCGCTCGATGGCGAGGTGGGTCTTGCCGGTATTGGTCGGTCCGAGCACCGCCGTAACCCCGGCGCCACGGAGGCGGCCGTCGCGAGACGCGGGCGACGAGAACGAAATGGCCATCGTGGTCCTGGCTGGGGGGCGCCCATCAGCAGCGGGCAAGCCTTTGTGTATCACAATGCGCCACAACACGGTTGCGTTTGTGGCTTCGGTTTAACGTTGCGAACGACTCCCGAACGAACCGGGCCCGAATCGGTGACTCCGGGTGTGTGGCCGTTCGTTCCCTGCGACATGTGGCGCTGGGGACAGAGCACCACCACAAGATGGGGTGTTGAGGCCGGATTCGCAGGCGTGTTTCACGTCACAATCCGTTAACGCCACCGGCTGAGCGTGCCGGCACCCGAGTCAACTGCCTGAGCGGCGAATATCCGGTGACAAGCTGTGGACAACCCGATCGGCAGACCGTGCTGCCGCAGCCGCCACTACATCCTTGGTCCCACCGCAGCCGCACGCGGCTGCCCGACTGAGACGAACTGGGTGGCTTGCAGCACGCCGGTGCCGACGGGCGTCGGAACCGAGACGCGGAACGGCACCAGCACACGTGTGGCCGCGATCGGCGCAAGCCAAACCTCCGTGTCGCGTTGCTCGATGAGATATTTGACCGCCGTGCGGCTCGGCACATGGCCGGCGATCGGATTGAAATAGACGGCGCACACCACCGCGGGGCCTTCGTAACCCTTGTCGGCTTTCACGTGCTCCATGCGCTTGTAGACGAGCTTCAGGTCGTAGCGCAGGCGGCCATCGAACACCGAAATGACGCGCTGGCATGCCTCCGGCCGAACCGGATCGCCGGTGCCGGGAACACGGATCAGCGACGCAGTCATCGGATCGCTGACGCCGCGCCGATGGGCGTCGCTCAGTGGAATGCGCTCGGGATCGGGATTGAGCGGCGGCGAGACCACGAACTCCTTGACGGTGCCGCCGACGATCGAAATCCGGATTTCCTCGGTTTTCTTGTCGTCAATCACGCTGGCGGCGAAGCTCGCCGGCACCGGTAGGCCGCTGACCATGAGACCCCGGGCGGCGCCAGTTCCCCGACCACTCGCGAACATCCGCAGCAGGCCAGAGGTTGCGCCACTCGCTGCGGCGGTGAACTGATCCTCGGCGATGTCGATGACCCAGGAGCCCTTGCCGATGGTCAGACCGCCGAGCGTGACGGTGTAACGGGCGTCGAGCCGGCCTTGGGCTTGCGCGGGCGATGCAGCCGCAAGCACCGCGGCGGCGGCCAACCCAGTCACCGCGCGGACCATAGCCAAGGACACGACTTTCAACTCCGAATGCGTTTCGTTGAGCATTTGCCGCGGCCGTTAGGGCACGATCAAGGCGTTCCGGCCTGATTTCCGGGTTATCCCCGATGTCGAGCCGGAATAAGTCGATTATATGGTTGATGCGGTCTTCGGCGCCTGCGGGGCTCGCCTTGACGCTCTTTTGCCTCGTCTCTATACGTCCGCCATCATTGAGCATCGCAACGGGCGCCCAGAAGGCTGCCCATGCCGTATTCGGAGTTCTGTTATGTCACGCACCTGCGAGCTGACCGGTAAGAGCCCATTGTCCGGCCACCGGGTGAGCCACTCGAACCGCAAGACCAACCGCCGGTTCCTGCCCAACCTTTTGAACGTGACGCTAATTTCCGACGCGCTCGGCCGCTCGTTCAAGCTTCGCATCTCCGCCAATGCACTCAAGACCGTCGATCATCGCGGCGGGTTCGATGCGTTCCTGATGAAGGCCAAGGACGACGAGCTTTCGCCCAAGGTGCGCAATCTCAAGCACGAGATCAAAAAGAAGCAAGCGAGCTGAGGTTTGTTTTGGGCGAGCGAAGCCCGGAACCCAGCACAGTTCATTCGAGAAACGCGGCCTCCGGGCCGCGTTTTGCGTTTCACCGCGTGAGCCGGCCAGGTACCATTTCCCATCCTCCGCATTTCTGCACCAAGTCAGGAAGGCAAAATGGCACCTCGGGTCGTCATTGTCGGAGCCGGATTCGGCGGCTTATGGGCAGCGAAGACGCTCGCCAACGGCCCTGTCGAGGTTGTCGTCATCGATCGCCAGAACTATCACCTGTTCCAACCGCTGCTTTATCAGGTCGCGACAGCCGGGCTGTCCCCCGCTGACATTGCCGCGCCGATCCGCAGCATCGTTGGCACCCACCGCAACATCACCGTCATGCTCGGCACTGTCGATGGCGTCGATGTCGCGGCGCGCGAGGTCCTGACCGAGCGTGGCCGGCGCGTGCCCTACGACACTCTCGTACTCGCGACCGGCGCTCGCCACGCTTATTTCGGCCATGACGATTGGGAGCTTTTTGCACCAGGCCTCAAACTCATTGAGGACGCGACTGAGATCCGGCGCCGCATCCTGCTCGCCTTCGAACAAGCAGAGAATGAGACGGACGCCGCCGAGCGACAGCGCCTCATGAATCTTGTGATCGTGGGTGGCGGTCCAACCGGGGTCGAACTCGCCGGAGCCATCGCAGAGTTGGCGCGTCGCGCGCTGGCGAAGGATTTCCGCAATATCGATCCGCGTGCTGCGCGCATCATCTTGATTGAGGCTGGACCGCGCCTGTTGTCGACAATGCCCGCGGACCTTTCAGACGATGCCCGACAACGACTCGAACGGCTCGGGGTCGAGGTTCGCTTGAATGCGCCAGTGACTGCGGTGGACGCAACCGGAGTGACGATCGGCACAGCACGAATTGAGGCGCGCAGCGTGATCTGGGCGGCCGGCGTTGCAGCCTCGCCAGCAGGGCAGTGGATCGGAGCCGAATGCGACCGCGTTGGCCGGATCAAGGTCAATCCCAATCTGTCCGTGCCCAGCCATCCCGAAATCTTTGCGATTGGCGACACGTCGCTCGCGCTTGATGCCGCCAACAAGCCGCTACCTGGGGTGGCTCCAGTGGCCAAGCAGCAGGGGACCTATGTGGGCAAACTGATCAAGGCCCGTCTACGCGGCGAAGAGCAGTTGGCACCGTTTCGCTACCGCGACTACGGCAATCTTGCCACCATTGGACGCAAGGCCGCGGTCGCCGACTTCGGCTGGATTCATCTGCGCGGTTTCATCGCGTGGATGATCTGGAGCTTCGCTCACATCTACTTCTTGATCGGCCTGCGCAACCGTTTGATGGTCGCGCTCCATTGGCTATGGGCGTACTTCACATTTCAGCGTGGCGCGCGCCTGATCACAGGATCGCGGCACGAAGTCGATGGCCCATCGCCTCCGGCCAAGTGATCGAATCCAAGTGATCGAAAAAAGCCGGCCACCACACCAAGTCATTCCCCCGCCCACGTGAACTGCAGCAGCACCGTGCGCTGGATGGGCGAAAAATTGTCGTCGGAGATCAGCGTCAGCACGAGTGTGCCGTCGGCCTCGCGGTGAGTCGAAATGCCTTCCATGTTGTCGATCTGGTAGGCCATGTCGGCAAAGATCAGCTCTTCGCCGTCCAGTACCGCGCCAGCCTTCACCGTGGTGAGCGGAACCCGGCGAATGCGCATGGCGACACCGCGCAGCCACGAGAACCGCCGTTCCAGCAGTAGCAGATCGCCGCGCGGCGTAACGGTGCAGTCGCTGATGTCGAAATCGGCGATGCGCTTGACAGTGAATGTGCCGCCGGTCGCGCCGATCAGAAAGCCAAGGATGTTGCCGGCACCGTCAAGTCCACGCTCCGAAATGGCGATCAGCGTGCCGGCGAGCGGCTGCCCTTTGGCCGGCATGGCGAGGCATTCGAGCCCCTTGTTGTTCGGCAGCGCCTTCACTCCTGGCGGCACGGGGATCGGCTGGCCGCGCGCCAGCAAGCCATCCTTGGTGAGATCGAAGCGCACGATCTCGTTGACCCGCTCGAAGCCGACATAGACGGTGCTGCCGTCTTCGGCGAGCGACTCCGAGTCGTACCAGCCGCGCTTATTCAGCGGCCGCCCGTCGGCACCGAGCATCGGGGCCAGCTCGGCGTCGGTGAGCGCGACCGGACGCCCGTCGCGATAGACAAGACGCGCGCGCAGCCAGTGCCCCCGGTCGGTCAACGCCAGAAAGCGCTCGCCATCCGGTGTCATGCGCAGCGCCGAGATGCCGCCGAAATCCCGGTTCGGCGAAGTCAGCACCAGCCCGCCGCGAAACCGCAATGCGCCAAATTGCGGGAGCGTGGGGTCGCGCGGATCGAACGCGTCGATCGTCTGCGCGCGGATTTCGATCTTCTGGACCGTGACGGCTGCGACCCGCGACTGGGCGTGCACCGCAAACGCCACGGCAAGCGCAAGCAATGCCGCCGGGGCGGCCCAGATTCTGAGCAGGCTCGTTCGCAAGGCCAATCCCCCATCGGGAGAGCCCGATGATCTACTGGAGCATGATCCCGAAAAAGCCTGCCCCGGACTTGATCCGGGGTGGATACCGGTTTTCGGAAAAGATCCTGCTCAAAAGCTAATGCAGCTTACGTGCGGATCGCGCTGCCGGCCGCCCACCCGCCCGGCGCGGTTCTTCCTGGGCGTTTTCCTCGAACAGCTCGGCGAGCTTCTCGGTCATTGCGCCGCCGAGCTCCTCGGCATCGACGATGGTGACGGCGCGGCGATAATAGCGCGTGACATCGTGACCGATGCCGATGGCGATCAGTTCCACCGGCGAGCGCGTCTCGATCTCTTCGATGACCCAGCGCAGGTGGCGTTCGAGATAATTGCCGGGATTGACCGAAAGCGTGGAATCATCGACCGGCGCACCGTCTGAAATCATCATCAGTATCTTGCGCTGTTCGGTCCGCGCCAACAGGCGCTTGTGCGCCCAGTCGAGCGCCTCGCCGTCGATGTTCTCTTTCAGCAGGCCCTCGCGCATCATCAGGCCGAGATTCTTGCGCGCGCGCCGCCAGGGCGCGTCGGCCGACTTGTAGATGATGTGGCGCAGGTCGTTGAGGCGGCCCGGATTGGCGCTCTTGCCGGCGGCGAGCCACGATTCGCGCGACGACCCGCCCTTCCAGGCGCGCGTGGTGAAACCGAGAATCTCAACCTTGACGCCGCAGCGCTCGAGCGTGCGCGCCAGAATGTCGGCGCAGGTCGCCGCGACCGTGATCGGACGGCCGCGCATCGAACCGGAATTGTCGATCAGCAACGTCACCACGGTGTCGCGGAAGTTGGTTTCCTTTTCGCGCTTGAACGACAGCGCGTGCAACGGATCGATGATGATACGGGGCAGCCGCGCGGAATCGAGCAGGCCTTCCTCGATATCGAACTCCCAGGCGCGGTTTTGCTGCGCCAGCAACCGGCGCTGCAAGCGGTTGGCCAAGCGGGCGACCACGCCCTGAAGATGCGAGAGCTGCTTGTCGAGATAGCCGCGTAGCCGCTCCAATTCTTCCGGCTCGCAAAGGTCTTCGGCCGGCACCGTCTCGTCGAACCGCAACGTGAACGGCCGGTAGTCGGGGCCGCGTGGCTCGTTCTGACGATTGCGCGGCCGCCACGGCTCGGCGGCGGTTTCGGATTCGCCCATCTCGGAGTCGTCTGCCATGTCGGCGGCGGGCGCATCGACCGCTTCTTCGGACGCATCGGCAGCATCGGCGGAGGCTTCGGCCTCCTCCATGCTCATTTTTTCCATGTCTTCCGAGTCGGCGGCATCGCCCTTCTCGCCGGTCTCGTCCTGCTTGCGATCCTGATCGCCCTCCTCGCCTTCTTCCTCTTCATCCGAAGACGAGCGGTCCTCGCCCATGTCGAGCGATTCCAGGAGATCGTGAACGACATCGCCGAACTTGCGCTGGTCCTCCAGCACGCGTCCGAGCTTGTCGAGGCCGCGGCCGGCGCGTTCCTCGATGAACGGCCGCCACAGATCGACGATCTTCTTCGCCGCCGGCGGCGGCGCCTGACCGGTCAGCCGCTCGCGCACCATGAGCGCAACAGCGTCTTCGATCGGCGCGTCGGCGCGATCGGTGATTTCGTCGAACTTGCCGCGGTGAAATTTGTCGTCGATCATGGCGGTCAGGTTGTGCGCCACGCCTTCCATGCGGCGCGAGCCGATCGCCTCGACACGCGCCTGCTCGACCGCTTCGAACACCGCGCGCGCCTGCTGGCCGCCGGGAACCAGACGCCGGTGCACATCGGGATCGTGGCAGGCGAGCTTGAGCGCAATCGAGTCGGCATGGCCGCGCACGATCGCGGCCTCCTGACGTGTGAGCTTGCGTGCCGGCTCGGGCAAGCGAACCTTGCCGCCGACCAGCCCCGGCCGTTCGGCCGCGTAAGACACTTCAAGATCGCCCTTGCGAGCAATGGCGCGCAGGCAGCCCGTGACCGAGCGTTTGAACGGCTCGGTCGGGGATTCTTTCGTAGGTGTCTTTGGCTTGATGTTGGAGGACATGTCTATTTCTGTGTCATTCCGGCGCTCGCGCGCCGGAATCGCAGAACCTTAAGTCAGCGCAACATTCACCGAAGACTCCGGTAACTCGTGGCCAAAGCAGCGCTGATAGAACTCCGCCACGATCGGCCGCTCCAACTCGTCGCACTTGTTCAGGAAGGTGAGCCGGAACGCGAAGCCCACATCCTTGAAGATGTCGGAATTCTCGGCCCAGATGATCACCGTGCGCGGGCTCATGACCGTCGATATGTCGCCGTTCATGAAGGCGTTACGCGTGAGATCGGCGACCCGGACCATCTTGTTGACGATGTCGCGGCCCTCGTCGGTGCGATAGTGCTTCGCCTTGGCGAGCACGATCTCGACCTCGTTGTCGTGCGGCAGGTAATTCAGCGTCGTCACGATCGACCAGCGGTCCATCTGCGCTTGGTTGATCTGCTGGGTGCCGTGATAGAGGCCCGAGGTGTCGCCCAACCCGATGGTGTTTGCGGTCGCGAACAAGCGAAACGCGGGATGCGGGCGGATCACCCGGCTCTGGTCGAGCAGCGTCAGGCGGCCCGACGATTCCAGCACGCGCTGGATCACGAACATCACGTCCGGCCGGCCGGCGTCGTATTCGTCGAAGCAGAGCGCCACGTTATTTTGATAGGCCCAGGGCAGGATGCCGTCGCGGAACTCGGTGATCTGCTTGCCATCCTTCAGCACGATCGCGTCCTTGCCGACGAGATCGATACGGCTGATGTGGCTGTCGAGATTGACGCGCACGCAGGGCCAATTCAGCCGCGCCGCCACCTGCTCGATGTGGGTCGATTTGCCGGTACCGTGATAGCCCGAGACGATGACGCGCCGGTTGTGAGCGAAGCCGGCCAGGATCGCGAGCGTGGTCGGGCGGTCGAAGCGATAGTCCGGATCGACGTCCGGCACATAGTCGTCGGCCTTGCTGTAGGCCGGAACTTCCAAATCGCTATCGATGCCAAACACCTGCCGGATCGACACCTTCATGTCCGGCATGCCGGTCGCACTCTGAGCTGCAGTCGCCATTGGTTCTCCGTGGCCCCGGAAACGGCGCGGGGCCGCATGTCTTGCCGGGCTTAAAGGGCGGATTTCTATCGCGAACCTAGCAGAGCCGATTGCACCGCGAAAGGCGCTTGGTGCATGGCTCGCATCTGGCGATTTGGGCCTGGATTGTCGGGGAAACCGTGGGTGCCTATTCTGATGGCTCGCCGATGGCAAAGCGGCCGGCAGGAGGAACCCATGGCAGACGCGCAGCTCAAGGACCGAACAGGCAATAAGGCCGAGAGCAAGGTCCGCTTCTACGGCGTGCACCACCTCGCGCTGAACACCGACGATATGAAGATGACCGCCGATTTCTACGTCAACGTGCTCGGCATGCCGCTGGTCCACGCCATGAAGGTCCCGCCGGGGCTCGGCACTGGCCCGGGCAACCGTGGCAATCCGCCGTTCGAGGAAGTCCGCCACTATTTCTTCGATATGGGCCGCGACGGCCTGCTGGCGTTCTTCGAAATGCCCAAGGGCGCCAAGCCGCGCGGCGACCGCAACGCGATCGGCGCCATGCAGCATGTCTCGTTCGCGGTGTCGCCGGCCAGCCAGAAGCGGATCTGCGCGCGGCTTGAGGCAGCCAAGGTGCCTTACGATGGACCGATGGAAATCCTGCCGGGCATCTTTTCGATCTATCTGTTCGATCCGAACGACATCCGGCTGGAGTTCTCCTGTCAGCCATCAAACGGCGAGGGCGAGCCCGAGATCGTTCCGCAGGTCACGCAGACCAAGGACGAAGCGCTGCGGGAATTGAAAACGCTGACCGGCGACAAGGCCTGGCTCGACGGCGTGACGGCAGGACTGCGGGACTGATCTCGGTGTCATTCCGGGGCGCGAACGCAGTGAGCGAACCCGGAATCCAGACACAGGCTCCAAGTTTGCATCTGGATTCCGGACAACCGCGCTCCGCGCGGTTTCCGGAATGACGGCGGAGAGGATGACAGCACCACGCAACGCGCTCCCCGTCGCCATTGCGGGCGGCGGCATCGGCGGGCTCGCCTGCGCGCTGGCGCTCGCACGCAAAGGATTTCGCTCGCTGATGCTGGAGCAAGCGCGCGAATTCGGCGAGGTCGGTGTCGGGCTTCACGTCGCCCCCAATGCGCTGTCGGTGCTCGACGCGCTCGGCGTCGGCCCGGCGGCGAAGAAAAACGCGCTGATGATCGAACGGCTCCAGATGATGGACGCCGTCACCGGTGAGGAGGTCGTCAACATCCCGTGCGACGCCCGGTTCGAGCAGCGGTTCGGCAACCCCTACGCGGTCGCCCATCGCGCACATATTCATGGCCCATTGCTCGAGGCCTGCCGCGCCCACGAGCTGATCGAACTGCGCACCAACAGCCGGGTCACTGGCTTCGAGCCCAATGACGCGGGCGTATCGGTCACGCTGGAATCCGGCGAACGCATCGCCGCGGCCGCCCTGGTCGGCGCCGATGGCGTCTATTCCAACGTGCGCAAACGCATCGTCGGCGACGGCGACCCGCTGCCGGCCGGCGCGATCATCTTCCGCGCCACCATTCCGGCCGCCGAGATGCCGAAAGACTTGCAGCGTCCCTATCCAACGTTCTGGGCCGGCCCCGACTGGCACGTGATCTATTATCCGATCAGCGACTGGAGCCTGTTCAATCTCGGCTGCACGGTGCTCACCAGGCAGGCGAAGCTCGTCGAAGCCGAGGAATTTGCACCGGACGTCGTGCTGCCGCTGTTCCCGAACGGCTGCGAGACGCCGATGCGCGTCATCCACATCCCGAAAAGCTTCCGCCGCTTCGTGATCGTGCACCGCGAGCCGGTCGGCAACTGGACCGAAGGCCGGACCACGCTGCTCGGCGACGCCGCACACCCGATGGTGCAATACATCGCGCAGGGCGCCGCGATGGCGCTGGAGGACGCGATCTGCCTTGCCGCCGAGGCGGATGCCTGCGACGGCGATTTCGCGCAAGCCTTTCTGCGCTATCAGGACATCCGCATCGTGCGCACAGCGCGCGTGCAAATCTCCTCGCTGATGTTGACAAAGCTCAACCACGCCAAGGGCGTCGAGCGGAAGGTCCGCAACTCGCTCTTCGAGGGGCGGACCACCGAGCAACACTACGACCGGCTGGCATGGCTCTACACGGCGCCGCCCTATGTGAAGTAACAGGGCCAGTTCGGCCTTCGCCGAAGCATAGCGGCCCTCGAACGTGCCAAGATGCGGCGTCATGTCCACCGTTGCCTCCGTCATCGATGAATCCTCTCCGCGCTACGCCGGCTGGCGCGTGGTGGTGGCGTGCTTTCTGGTCGCGCTGTTCTGCTGGGGCTTCGCGCTCTACGGCCATGGCGTCTATCTCACCGAATTGCACCGGCTGCACGGCTGGCCGACCGCAGCCATTTCGGGCGGCGTCACCGGCTTCTATCTGCTCACCGCCACCCTCGTGGTGTTCATCAGCGATGTGATCGCGCGGCTTGGCCCCAAGCGCGTGATGCTGGCGGGCGCCTGCTGCTTTGGCGGCGCGGTGGTGCTGCTCGCGTTCATCGATGCGCTGTGGCAGCTCTATTTCGTTTATCTGCTGATGGCGTTCGGGGCAGCGACGATGCACGTCGGCGCCATCAGCACCGTGGTTGGGCTGTGGTTCAACCGTCAGCGCGGCCTTGCGCTCAGTCTCGCGCTCAATGGCGCAAGCTCCGGCGGCATTCTCATCACGCCGCTGCTGGTGCTGGCGATTGCGTCCTATGGCTTCACCAACGCCATCCTCGGCGCGGCCATCCTCATGGCGCTGGTGCTGCTGCCCGCAATCGTATTCTGGATCGATCGGCCGGCTGCGGTCGTCCCGCCGCCCGGCGCTGCGCCGGCCGCCGCGGCCGGAACCCGCGCCGCTGCGTTGCGCAGCACGGCGTTTTGGAGCGTGGCCGCGCCATTCGCCATGGCGCTGACCGCCCAGGTCGGGTTCCTGGTGCACCAGATCGCCATCGCCGAACCCACGACCGGCCGGGCCCATGCCGGATTTTCGGTGGCGGCGTTGACCGTCGCGGCGATCCTCGGCCGCTTCGTGCTGGGCGCCTTCGCCAACCGCCTGGACATGCGACGCTTCACCGCTTGGTCGCTGCTGAGCCAGGCCATCGCGCTGCTGGCCATTATGGCAACGTCGAACGAGATTGCGTTGATGGCGGCGTGCTTCGTCTTCGGCCTCTCGGCCGGCAATCTGATCACGCTGCCGTCCCTGGTGATCCAGCGCGAGTTCGAGGCCGCCTCGTTCGGCATGCTGGTCGGGCTGTCGTGGGCCGTCAGCCAGATCACCTACTCATTCGGTCCCGGCGCGATGGGCGTCATCCGCGACGTTACCGGCGGCTACACGGCTTCGCTTGCGCTCTGCGTGGCGCTCGATCTGATGGCCGCGATCCTGATTGTGATGTGGCGGCCACGCCCATGACTTCAGGCCGCTGACGTCAGCAGGCGCCGGTCGATTTCAGGTAATTGTACGCCTGGATGATCTCGCGAAGCTTGTCCTCAGAGCCGCGGTCGCCGCCGTTGGCGTCCGGGTGGTGACGCTTCACCAGGAGCTTGAAGCGCGCCTTGATCTCGGCGCGGTCAGCGCCCGGTTCGAGCCCGAGCTCCTGCAGCGCCTTGCGCGCCGCGTTATGCACAACCGGGCGCGCCGGCTCAGTGCGCTCCGCCCGCGGCCGCCAGCTGGGGCCTGTCGCGAACTCGCGGAACATATTGAAAGGATCCTGCGCACCCTCTGGACCGACATCAGCGCCAGCGGGCTTGTGTCCGGTGCCCATCTTCCAGGTCGGACGATGGCCGGTGATCGAGTCCTTTTGATATTTGGTGACCGCGTCGTCAGTCATGCCGGCGAAGTAATTGTAGGAGTGATTGTACTCGCGCACGTGCGCGAGGCAGAACCGCCAATACTCGTTCTCGCGCAGCCGCCCTTTCGGCGCGCGGTGAGATGCTTCGTTGTTGCAGCCTTTCCAATCGCAGACCGGACTGTCGGCGCGCAAACGCTGGGCCTCATTGGGCTTGACCCGGATGCGATCGAACATGGGCGAGTCGAATTTCATGACCGATTATTATGGGGAGTGGGGCAAACCACCTTCAAGTCTTGACAGATACGATTTCCCGGCGGCACGCCATCGAACCGGCCACATTGACGCTTCCGGAACCGTGGCCTAGGCAAATGACATGCAAGTGAAGGAAATCATTGCCGGGAAGCTCTCCGAAGCCTTCGCGCCGCAGCGCCTCGATGTCATCGATGAGTCACATCAGCACGCCGGCCATTCCGGATCGCGCCCCGGCGGACAGACCCACTTCCGCGTGACCATCGTCGCCGATGCATTCCGCGGCAAGAGCCGGGTCGAGCGTCATCGCATGATCAACGCGACGCTCGCAGGCGAGCTTGCGAGTGGCGTGCACGCGCTCGCGATCCACGCCAGCGCGCCAGGCGAATCCTAGAGCATGATCCCGAAAAAGCCTGCCCTGGACTTGATCCGGGGTGGGAACCGGTTTTCGGAAAAGATCATGCTCCAAAGACCGCTCAACTCGCCTTTGCCATCGGCACCGGCTTGCGCACCAGCGGCGTGATGCGGAGCGCGGTGATGCGGTTGCGGGTCTTGCGCAGCACGCGGAAGCGGAAGCCGTGGAACGTGAAGCTCTGGCCAACGTCCGGGATCGAGCGCGCCTCGTGGATCACCAGACCTGCGATGGTCGTGGCCTCGGCGTCCGGCAGATTCCAATCCATCGCCCGGTTGAGATCGCGGATCGGCACCGAGCCATCGACGTTGACCGAGCCGTCCGGCTGCGGCCGCACGCCCGGCACCGGGATATCGTGCTCGTCGGAGATGTCGCCAACGATCTCCTCCAGGATGTCTTCGAGTGTCAGCAACCCCTCCACCTCGCCGTACTCGTCGACCACGAGCGCAAAATGCGTCTTGCGGCGGCGGAACGCTTTGAGCTGCTCGGACAGCGGCCGGATGTCCGGCACAAACCACGGCGGCAAGAAAATCGATTTGATATCGACACGGGTCAGATCGCCGCCGGCATTCTGGATGGCCCGCAGCAGATCCTTGGCGTGCAGAATCCCGACGATGTTTTCCGGCGTGTCGCGCCAGAGCGGCACGCGCGTGTATTCGGACGCCAGCACCGCGCGCACCACCTCCTCGGGCGGATCGTCGGCGTTCACTGTCACCATCTCGGTGCGGTGAATCATGACGTCGGAAACCGTGAGGTCGCGCAGATCGAGCAGGCCGCCCATCATGTCGCGATCGAGCTTCTCGAAGGTTCCGGCGCGGTGCATCAGATCGACAGCACCGCGAAGCTCCTCGTGTGCCGAAAGCAACGGCTGATGCTCGCCCATTCGAATGCCGACCAGCCACAAGATCCAGCGCACCAACGCCTCGATGGCCGCAAGCACCGGCGCCAGCAATCGCACCGTCCATTGCATCGGCCACGCCACCATCAGCGCAATGCGCTCTGGCGCGTTGAACGCGACGGTCTTCGGCAGCACCTCGGCAAACACCACCACCAGCACGGTCATCACCGCGGTGGCGTAGAGCACGCCGACATCGCCAAACCAGATCAGGAAGACGCTGGTGGCGAGCGACGAGGCGAGAATGTTGACCGCGTTGTTGCCGAGCAGTAGCGCGCCGATCAGGCGCTCGCGCGCGGCCAGCAGCCGGTTGACGATCCCCGCCTGGCGGTTGCCGTCCTGGGCGAGCCGCAGCATGGTGGCGCGCGATGACACGGTGAGCGCGGTTTCGCTGCCCGCGAAGAAGAACGACAGCAGCAGGCAGACCGCAATGGCGAGAATGGAGAGCCAGTCTTCGATGGTCATCGGCTAGGCAAGCTTCTCGGCGAGAAAGGCACGAACCTCGGCCGCATCGACGTCGCGCGTCACGAAAGACTCGCCAATGCCGCGCACAAGGATGAACGTCAGCGCACCGCGCTTAACCTTCTTGTCCTGCGAGATCAGGTCCATCAGCGTGTCCAGGCTGGGCCGCGGGCCAGCCGTCTCACTGACATGGGTGGGCAACCCGACCGCCGCAAGATGCCGGATGACGCGCTCGGCCGCCGCTTGCGGGATCAGACCGCGCCGGGCCGAGAATTCGAAGGCGAGCGCCATGCCAAGCCCGATGGCCTCGCCGTGCAGCAGCCGATCGGAGAACCCAGCCGCCGCCTCGAAAGCGTGTCCGAAGGTGTGGCCGAGATTGAGCAACATGCGGTCGCCGGTTTCGCGTTCGTCGCGGGCGACGATGGCGGCCTTGGCCTGCACGCTTTTCAGCACGGCGTATTCGCGCGGCGCCGGCATGTTGCCGCGCGCGGGCCCGCCGGCGAACACATCCTTCCAGTGCTGCTCGAGCCATTCGAAAAATTGCAGATCGCCAAGCAATCCGTATTTCACCACCTCCGCATAGCCGGCGCGGAACTCGCGCTCCGAGAGCGTGTCGAGCAGCGCCGTGTCGGCGACCACCAGGATCGGCTGATGGAACGCCCCAACCAGGTTCTTGCCCTTTCGTGAATCGATCGCGGTCTTGCCGCCGACCGAGGAATCGACCTGGGCCAGCAAGGTTGTCGGCACCTGCACATATTCGAGCCCGCGGCGCACCACGGCGGCCGCGAAGCCCGCGAGATCGCCGATCACGCCGCCGCCGAGCGCAACCACGAGATCGTTGCGCTCGATGCGAGCCGCGATCAGATTTTCGCAGACGGTTTCCAACATCGAAAAGCTCTTCGAGCTTTCGCCCGGCGGCACCACCACCGTCGATGATTGCAAGCCAGCCGCTTGGATGGAGGCGGCGGCCGCCGCCAGGTAATGCTTTGCCACCGTCTCGTCGGAGACGATCGCTACCTTGCATCCCGGCCGCAGCGCGGCGATGCGCTGGCCCAAAGTCGAAAGCTGCCCGCGGCCGATGACGATCTCATAGCTGCGCTGGTCGAGATCGACCGGCACACTGATCGGATCGCCCGGACGAAGCGGCGCCGTCATGGCTTGCTGGCCTCCGTGCCAGCGACGGCAAGCCGTGGACAGCCGCACAGTCCGGCAACGATCTCGTCGACGATGGTATCGTGCGCCACCTCGCGCGACTCGACCGTGACGTCGGCCTCGGCGTAGATCGGATAGCGCTCCTTCATCAGGCGCTTGAGCGTTTCGATCGGATCGGAGTTGTTCAGCAGCGGCCGGTCGCCGCGCCGCTTGATCCGGCGGCTCAGCACTTCGATGGTCGCGCGCAGCCAAACCGACACGCCCTTCTGCTGGATCGCAGCGCGCGTTTCCGGATTCATGAAGGCGCCGCCGCCAGTCGCCAGCACCTGCGGCCCGCTCTCCAGGAGCCGCGCGATGACGCGCGCTTCGCCGGCGCGAAAGTAGGGCTCGCCGTGCGCTGCGAAAATTTCCGAAATTGTCATGCCGGCGGCTTTCTCGATCTCGCTGTCCGCATCGACGAACGGAATGGCAAGCCGGCCTGAAAGCCTGCGGCCGATCGACGATTTGCCCGCCCCCATCATGCCGACGAGCACGACCGAGCGCCGGCCAAGCGCGGCGTTGAGCGCTGTCTCGGACAGCGCCGCGGCCGCGTTATGCATCGCAACATCCGACATGGTATAGTTCTATCGAAAACTGGCGATTCCATAAACCGCCGGGCCGAAATGGTAAACGCCGCCTCGCAAAGGCGGCCTTTGAGCGCCGACGATGCCGACTCTATTCCGATTCCTGACGGTCGTCGGGCTCGCCGGCGGTATTCTCTATGGTGGCGTCTATGCGTTGGCCTATCTTTCCGATCCCAAGCCCCGCGTGATCACCGTGACAATCCCGCAGGACAAGCTGATGAGGCACCGCTGAGGCGGAGTCCAACCCCATGGCCCGCCGGCCGCCGCAAAACAACGACACGCTGATCGAGCTTTATCTCGATATGCTCGCGGCCGAGCGCGGCGCGGCACGCAACACGCTCGACGCCTACCGGCGCGATCTGTCGGGCTTTGCCGCCGACCTCGACGCCGTGGGCGGCAACATCCTGGCCGCAACCAGCGACGATCTGCGCGGCCATCTCGCGCGCCTTGCAAAACGCCAGCTCGCCACCGCTTCGGTGGCGCGGCGGCTGTCCGCCATCCGGCAGCTCTACCGGTTCCTCTACGCCGAAGGTCATCGCGGCGACGATCCTGCGGCGGTGATCGAGGGACCGAAGCGCGGCCGCACCTTGCCCAAGGTTCTTTCGATCAAAGAGGTCGATCGCTTGTTGGCGCAGGCGCGCGCCGGACTTGCGGCGGAGACGATGCCGGAGCGCCTGCGCGCCGCGCGGCTGACCTGCCTGCTCGAAGTGCTCTACGCCACAGGTCTGCGCGTCTCCGAACTCGTGGCGCTGCCGGAAGCGGGGGCGCGGCGTGACCAGCGCATGTTGATGGTACGCGGCAAGGGTGGACGCGAGCGGCTGGTGCCGCTCAATGGCGCCGCCAAGACGGCAATGGCCGATTACCTGGCGTTGCGCGCCGAAACCGCTTCCAACAGTTCCAAATCTGATGGCCCCAAGCCTGACCGTTCCAAGCCTGACCGTCCCAAAATCGGACAATCAAAATGGCTGTTTCCTTCGTTCGGCGAGAGCGGGCACCTGAGCCGGCAGCATTTTGCCCGCGACCTGAAGGCGCTCGCGGCGGCCGCCGGGCTGAAATCCTCACAGGTCAGCCCGCATGTGTTGCGGCACGCCTTTGCCAGCCACCTGCTGCAGAACGGCGCGGACCTGCGCACGGTACAGACGCTGCTTGGCCACGCCGACATCTCGACCACGCAAATCTACACCCACGTGCTGGAGGAGCGGCTGAAAAGCCTGGTGCGCGACCTGCACCCGCTGGCCGAGAAGCCCTAACCCGTTGACTGCATCGGCCCCACACGCCAGTTTCATTTTTGACGGCGGCACGACAGAGGCGGCACTTTTCTTCAAATGCGCAGCTATCTCGACTTTGAAAAACCGGTGGCCGAGCTTGAGGCCAAGGTCGAGGAATTGCGTGCGATGGAGGCCGGCGGCAACGCGGTCGCCATCGCCGAGGACATCACGCGGCTCGAAACCAAGGCCGCGGACGCCCTCAAGGAGCTCTATTCGGAGCTCACGCCTTGGCAGAAGACGCAGGTGGCGCGCCACCCGCAGCGGCCGCACTGCCTCGACTACATCAGCGGCCTGATTGCCGAGTTCGTGCCGTTCGCAGGCGACCGCAAGTTCGGCGAGGACGAGGCGATCGTCGGCGGCTTCGGCCGCTTCCGCGGCGACAGCATTTGCGTCATCGGACATGAGAAGGGCTCCAGCACCGAGAGCCGCCTCAAGCACAATTTCGGCATGGCGCGGCCGGAGGGCTATCGCAAGGCGGTGCGGCTCATGGAGATGGCCGACCGCTTCGACATTCCGGTGCTGGCGCTCGTCGACACCGCAGGCGCCTATCCGGGCATCGGCGCAGAGGAACGCGGACAGGCCGAGGCGATCGCGCGATCGACCGACGCCTGTCTCAATCTCAGCGTGCCGAATATTGCGGTGATCCTGGGCGAAGGCGGATCGGGCGGCGCGATTGCGATCGCCACTGCCAATCGCGTCATCATGCTGGAGCACTCGATCTACAGCGTGATCTCGCCGGAGGGCGCGGCTTCGATCCTGTGGCGCGACACCACCAAGGCGCAGGACGCCGCCACCAACATGAAAATCACCGCGCAGGATCTCGAGCGCTTCGGCGTCATCGACAAGATCGTGACCGAACCTCTCGGTGGCGCCCACCGCGATCCGGCAGCCGCTGTCGCTGCAGCCGGGGAAGCCATCGCCGAGGCGCTCGCCGAACTCAAAGTGCTCGGCCGCGAAACTGTGCGCCGGCAGCGCCGCGACAAGTTCCTGGCGATCGGCCGGGGGCTCGATTAACCAAGTCACACTCCGCCACAATTGCCGGCGATCACATTGCCGTCACAGGGAACCGTAGCTTTTCCCCCGAATCGGCATTGCCCGAGGCAAATTCCTAAGAAACTCGATGGCCTTGGCCATAATTTTACCCTTCGTTCACTCTAGCCATGCTGAATCGCAACTTCGGCAAATCCGGCCGGCACTTGCGGTTCCGGCCTCGGGGGGTGATAACGAACCCTCGATCGTCTTGGGAAAGCCTACCTGGGGAAGCCTAACGGCTGGGGAGTATTGGCGTTTGACCCGTAGTCCGATCGTCCGCTTGCTCCTGATATCGGCTGCGTTCGCGGCGAGCCTTGCGCTTGCCGGCTGCGATACCGACAGCCTGCCGGTCAACGACCGAGCCTCGCGGCCGCTGTCACCCAAAATGATCGCGGAATTCGAGCGGCTGAACATGGACAAGGAATCCGCAATCCTTATCCGCACCTTCAAGGAAGAAGCCGAACTCGAAGTCTGGAAGCAGGACCGCACCGGCCACTTCGCGCTGCTCAAGACCTATCCGATTTGCCGCTGGTCCGGCGAACTGGGTCCGAAGATTAGAGAGGGAGATCGTCAGGCTCCGGAGGGCTTCTACACGATCAGTCCGGGCCAGATGAATCCGAGATCGCAATACTATCTGTCGTTCGATCTCGGCTATCCCAACGCCTTCGATCGCGCCCACAACCGCACCGGCGCCAACCTGATGATCCACGGCGATTGCTCGTCGCGCGGTTGCTACTCGATGACTGACGAGCAGGTGTCGGAAATCTACGGGCTCGGCCGCGAGGCCTTCTTCGGCGGTCAGCGCTCCTTCCAGGTGCAGGCCTATCCGTTCCGGATGACGCCGCAGAATCTCGCCAAGCATCGCGGCAACCCAAACATGGCGTTCTGGAAGATGCTCAAGCAGGGCAACGACCATTTCGAGGTCACCCGGCTCGAGCCAAAGGTCAACGTCTGCGAGAAGCGTTACGTGTTCAACGCCGAAACGCCGGGCGACAGCTCGCGGCGGCCTTCCTTTAGCGCATCCGCCAAATGCCCGGTGTTTGAAGTGCCGCAGGACATCCTCGCCGCCGTGCAGGAGAAGCAGCGCAACGACGACCGCCAGGTTGCAACGCTGATCGCGCGCGGCACGCCGGCTGCGCCGGTGCGCATGAACATCGATGGCGGCATGCATCCGGTGTTCGTCGAAGCCGTGAAGCGCAATCAAGTCGGCGTCCCGCCGACGCCGTTCTCGCTGGCGTCCGCGCCGGGAACCATTCCGGCCACTGTCCGCCCGCCGCAGATTCCTGAGCTTGCCGACGCGCCGATCATGACCACAGGCACCACGCCTGCCCCGGTGCCTACAACCGATACGCCGGCGCCTACCAGCTATCAGGCGCCCCCGCAGGTCGCGTCTGCCGACAGCACGCAGCCGATCGCGCGGCCGCCGGGCAACAACGCCAACCTGTTCGGCAGCCTGTTCACGCCTGCGTCGAAGCCGGCCAACGACACTGGGCCGCTGGATCGCATGCGGAGCTTCATGGGCTTGCCGGGGTCGGAGCCTGCGGCGAAGCCGGCGGAAGCCGCCGTTCCTACCCCCAAGCCTAAGGCCAAGCCGGTCCGCCAGGCGAACACGGCACCGAACGGCGCGATCCGCCCGAAGCCTGTCGCAACCACGGCTGTGGCCACCACGCCAGTGGTCGCCACCAACAACACGCCAGCCGCCGCAACGCCTGCGCCCGCCGCGTGGCCGGCTGCGGCCCCGGCGCCCGCGGCCAAACCGGCGCAGCCTGCCAACACCGTCATGACGGGCGCACAGCCGGTGGTGCCGTCCCAAAACTTCGAGAACCGCTGGTCCGGCTTCCGCTAGACCGCGTTTTCAGCAGCCAGCAAAAAGCAAAATCGCCGGGATCATTCCCGGCGATTTCGTTTTCATTGATGGAGCGCGTGCAGCGTCAGGCGTAGCGGCCGTGACAGTGCTTGTACTTCTTGCCCGAGCCGCAGGGGCAGGCCTCGTTGCGTCCGACCTTGCCCCAGGTCGTGGGGTCGTTCGGCTTGCGCGCCACCGGAGCAGCCTTCACGCCGCCGCCAATGCCGTGCCGCGCCAGAGTCTCGGCGCCCGCCGCAGCCAACGCCATCTCGTCCTCTCCGGTGACTGGATCGGCATGGAAGGCCTGCATCGGCGGCAGCGCAGCAGACGTCTCCGGCTGCTGCTGCACGATCTCGACCCGCATCAATTGTGCGGTCACGGATTCGCGCAGGCTCTGCGTCATGGCCTCGAACAGGCTGAACGCCTCGGCCTTGTATTCGTTGAGTGGATCACGCTGGCCATAGCCACGCAGATGAATGACCTGCCGCAGGTGCTCCAGCATGAGCAGATGCTCGCGCCAGAGATGATCGAGCGTCTGCAGCAGAATCGTCTTCTCGACGTAGCGCAGCACCTCCGGGCCCCATTGCGCGACTTTCCCCGCCATGTGCTCGTCAGCCTTGCGGGTGACGCGCTCAAGCAGATCGTCGTCCGCGATGCCCTCTTCCTTGGCCCATTGATCGACCGGCAGATCGAGGCCGAGCACGCGCGTCAGCTCGGTCTTGAGACCCGCCACATCCCACTGCTCCGGATAGGCGTTCTCCGGCACGTGCTTGGCGATCAGGTCGCCGATCACATCGTGGCGCATGTCGGTGATGGTTTCGGCCACCGTCTCGTCCTTCATCAGCTCGACGCGCTGCTCGAAGATCACCTTGCGCTGGTCGTTCATCACGTTGTCGTACTTGAGAATGTTCTTGCGGATGTCGAAGTTGCGCGCCTCGACCTTCTGCTGTGCCTTCTCGAGCGCCTTGTTGATCCAGGGATGAACGATGGCCTCGTTCTCCTTGAGCCCGAGCTTCTGCAACATTCCATCAAGCTTGTCGGAGCCGAAGATGCGCATCAGATCGTCTTCGAGCGACAGGAAGAACTTGGAGCGGCCGGGATCGCCCTGGCGGCCGGAACGGCCGCGGAGCTGATTGTCGATGCGGCGGCTCTCGTGCCGCTCGGTGCCGAGCACGAACAGGCCGCCGGCGTTGAGCGCCTTCTGCTTGAGGCGCGCCACCTGCTCGCGGATCTCGGCGGCGCGCGGGTGCTTGTCGCGCTCGCCCCAGTCGGCAATGTCGGCGAGCTCTTGACGGATGCGCATGTCGGCGTTGCCGCCGAGCTGAATGTCGGTGCCGCGGCCTGCCATGTTGGTCGCAATCGTGATCGCGCCCGGCACACCGGCCTGCGAGACGATGAAGGCTTCCTGCTCGTGATAGCGCGCGTTCAGGATGGCAAACACCTTGGTCTTCATGGCGCCGTCGTCGCCCGAGTAGAGCGCCGCAAAAGCGTTCGGGTCGGTGAAGTCGTGCTGCTCCCAGCCTTGCTGGCGCAACAGCTCGGCGATCTTTTCGGACTTTTCGATCGAGGTCGTGCCGACCAGCACGGGCTGGCCCTTGATCTTGCACTCTTCGATCAGCGTGATGATGGCGCGGTATTTCTCGGCTGCCGTGCGATAGACCTCGTCGTCCTGGTCGTCGCGGATCATCGGCAGGTTGGTCGGCACCTCGATCACTTCGAGGTTGTAGATGTCCATGAACTCGTCGGCTTCCGTGAGCGCCGTGCCGGTCATGCCGGCAAGCTTCTCGTACATGCGGAAGTAGTTCTGGAACGTGATCGAGGCGAGCGTCTGGTTCTCAGGCTGGATCGGCTGGTGCTCTTTGGCCTCCAGCGCCTGGTGCAGGCCTTCCGAATAGCGCCGGCCCGGCATCATGCGGCCGGTAAATTCGTCGATGATGACGACCTCGCCGTTGCGCACGATGTAGTCCTTGTCGCGCTGGAACAGCTTATGCGCGCGGAGCGCCTGATTGATGTGATGCACGACCGAGACGTTTTCGACGTCGTAGAGCGAATCCGATTTGAGCTGCCCGGCCGCCTTGAGCCGCTGCTCCATCTTCTCCATGCCGGCTTCGGTCAGCGATACCGCGCGCTGTTTCTCGTCGACGTCGTAATCGGTCTTGTCGAGGTCGAGGATGAAGGTGTCGATCGTGTTGTAGAAGTCGGAGCGATCGTCGAGCGGACCTGAAATGATCAGCGGGGTGCGGGCCTCGTCGATCAGGATGGAGTCCACCTCATCGACGATGGCGAAGATGTGTCCGCGCTGCACCATCTCCTGCAGGCTCATCTTCATGTTGTCGCGCAGATAGTCGAAGCCGAGTTCGTTGTTGGTGCCGTAGGTGACGTCGCAGTCGTAAGCGGTCTTGCGCTGCTCGTCGTCGAGGCCGTGCACGATCACGCCGACCTTCAGGCCGAGGAACGTGTAGATCTGGCCCATCCATTCGGAGTCGCGCTTGGCGAGATAGTCGTTGACGGTGACGACGTGGACGCCACGGCCGGCGATCGCGTTGAGATAGACCGGCAGCGTCGCAACCAGCGTCTTGCCTTCGCCGGTCTTCATCTCGGAGATGCGGCCCTCGTGCAGGATCATGCCGCCGATCATCTGCATGTCGAAGTGCCGCTGGCCGATCGCACGCTTGGCCGCCTCGCGCACGGTTGCGAAGGCCGGCACCAGGATGTCGTCGAGCGATTTACCGTCGGCGACCTCCTTTTTGAACTGCTCGGTGCGCGCGCGCAGCGCGTCGTCGGTGAGCTTCTTCAGCTCCGGCTCCAGCGCATTGATCTCGTCGACCCGCGGCTGATACTTGCGGATGCGCCGGTCGTTGGAGGAGCCGAAAAACTTGCGGGCGACACTGCCGAGCATTGCGTTCAAATCCTTGACTTAAGGCCAGCCAGCGAGGCGGCCACCCATGAGGAATTGCGGCACTTCTCGGGCAATTGCAACGGGATAGCCATCATCGAGGAGAACCGCACGGGCTTTCGAGACATAGGAGGGGGTCTAAGCCTTGTCAATTAGTGTGCTTTTGGCGGCCGGACGTTCAAACGAAAACGAAATTTCACGCCATCGTCAACGGCACCGCACATTCTGGCATTGCCAAGGGAAAGCGTTTGCGCGACAAGTCGCCGCCCTTCCGCCCCCCGGTGGACCGACCCCTTGCCAAGGAATTCGTCATGAAGAGATACCCCGACACCAGCCTTGCTTCGGCACCCGCTGCACGGGGCCGGCGCATCGGCGCGCTTGGGCTGGTCGCCGCCGCCCTGATGCTCGCACTCGCCTCGGTTCCGGCGCCGGCGCAGGACGATCCGCTGATCGCGCGCATCAACGGCGTGGAAGTCCGGCAGAGCGATCTCACGCTCGCCGAGGAAGACCTCGGCCAGAATATCCCGCCGCAGATCACCGGCGACGCGCGGCGCGATTATATCGTCGCCTACATCACCGACATCATCCTGGTCGCCAAGGCGGCCGAGGCCAAGAAGGTCGCCGACACCAAGGACTTCAAAACCCGCTTCGGATTTCTGCGCAACAAGCTCCTGATGGAATTGATGATGCAATCGGAGGCCAAGGCTTCGGTGACCGACGCCGCGATGCGCGCCGTCTATGCGGATGCGGTCAAGACGATGGCAACCGAACAAGAGGTGCGTGCGCGCCACATCCTGGTGCCGACCGAGAAGGAAGCGCAGGCGATCCTTGCCGAGATCAAGAAGGGCACCGACTTCGCCGAACTCGCCAAGCAAAAATCAAAGGATCCGGGTGCTGCGGCCGAAGGCGGCGATCTCGGCTATTTCACCAAGGAGCAGATGGTCCCAGAATTTGCCGAGGTCGCCTTCAAACTCGAGAAGGGCCAGCTCTCCGAGCCGGTGAAAACCCAGTTCGGCTGGCACATCATCAAAGTCGAGGACAAGCGTGCGAAGCCGGTGCCGGAGTTCGAGAAGGTCAAGGACCAGATCGAGACCTTCGTGATGCGTAAGTCGCAAGCCGATTTCATCACCAAGCTGCGCACCGCCGCCAAGATCGAGCGGCTCGACAAAAAGTAATCGCTCCATCACGGAATATCGTGGTCATACCGTCATCGCCGGGCATAGCCGTCCGAAGGACGGCGTCGCTTCGCTCGCCTATGTCCCGGCGATTTCGTTTGGGCACGGACCACAGTCACCCAATAAGGTGTCATCATGGCTGCCTCGGTCTCTCCCCTCGCCCCGAAATCCGTCCCCGACATGCCGGTGGTCGAAGGCGTAAAGCTCGCGACCGCCGCAGCCGGCATCAAATACCGCGACCGCACTGACGTGCTGCTGGTGCTGCTCGATCCCGGCACCGTAGCGGCCGGCGTGTTCACCAAATCGAAATGCCCGTCCGCGCCGGTCGAGTGGTGCCGCGCCAATCTCAAAGGCGCCAAGCCGCGCGCGCTGGTGGTCAATTCAGGCAATGCCAATGCGTTCACCGGCAAGACCGGACGGCAGGCCTGCGCGTTCACGGCGCAGATCGCGGCGCGCGTGATCGGCTGCAAGCCCAGCGATGTGTTCCTCGCCTCCACCGGCGTCATCGGTGAGCCACTGAAGGCGCAGGCGTTCGACGGCGTCATGGACGCTCTGGTGAGCGGAGCGAAGCCCGAGCCGTGGCTCGATGCCGCCAAAGCGATCATGACCACCGACACCTTCCCGAAGGTCGCAACCGCCCGCACCAGCATCGGCAAGGCCACCGTCACCATCAACGGTATGGCCAAGGGTGCCGGCATGATCGCGCCCGACATGGCGACCATGCTGTCCTTCGTGTTCACCGACGCGCCGATCGGCTCCCGTGCGTTGCAGAAACTTTTGAGCGACGGCGTCGCCGACAGCTTCAACGCCGTGACCATCGACGGCGATACATCGACGTCCGATACGCTGATGGCGTTCGCGACCGGCGCAGCCGCAAAGCGTGGCGCGCCCAAGATCGCCAACCCAGGCGATCCGCGCCTGCGCGGCTTCCGCAACGCCTTGCAGATGGTGTTGTGCGACCTCGCCGAGCAGGTGGCGCGCGACGGCGAAGGCGCGCGCAAGCTCGTCGAGATCCAGATCGAGGGCGCGGTATCGAAAAAGTCCGCGCGGCGGATCGCCATGTCGATCGCCAACTCGCCGCTGGTGAAGACCGCAATCGCCGGCGAGGACGCGAACTGGGGCCGCGTGGTGATGGCAGTCGGCAAGGCCGGCGAACCGGCCGACCGCGACAAGCTGTCGATCTGGTTCAACGACATCCGCGTTGCGCATAAGGGCGCGCGCGACCCGGCCTATGACGAGGCCACCGTCTCGCAGGCGATGAAGAGTTCTAACATCTCGCTGAAGGTGGCGCTCGGGCTCGGCCGCGGCAAAGACCGCGTGCTGACCTGCGATCTCACCAAGGAATACGTCGCGATCAACGGCGACTACCGCTCCTGACTAGTGTCCCGGACCCGAAGTTCGCACGATTGCTCAGCAGTCGCTTTGCGAACTTCGGGTCCAAAGGGACACTAGCAACATAAGGCTTCTAGTGTCGCTTTGGTTCGGAAGTTCGCTTCGGAGCAAGCTGAGAACTCAGGCGAACTTCCGAACCGCGACACTAGCGGCACTGCCGTTAGGTTCTTGTTAACCAGAGCGGCAAAGCCGAGACTTTATTCAATTGCATTGAAACGCCCTTAACTGGGCATTGCATAGGTTCGGGACCGGCCGTGAGCGTCAATCTCGTACTCGTTGTCGCTTGCGCCCTCGTCGATCCTGACGGACGCGTGCTGCTGACCGAGCGTCCCCCCGGCAAGACGATGGCAGGCCTGTGGGAGTTCCCTGGCGGGAAGGTCGAGGCCGGCGAGCGGCCGGAGCAATCGCTGATCCGGGAACTACAGGAGGAACTGGGAATTCAGGTGAGAGAGCCGTGTTTGGCGCCACTCACCTTCGCGAGCCACGGATACCCGAATTTCCATCTCCTGATGCCACTCTATGTCTGCCGGCGCTGGGAGGGGACAGTGACCGCGAACGAAGGACAAAAGCTTGCCTGGGTCCGGCCGAACCGGCTCAGAGATTACAAGATGCCCCCGGCGGACGAGCCGCTGGTCGCGCATTTGATGACGCTGCTGTGAGACAGGATGTCAGGTTATGAAGCTCGAAGTGATTTGCTCGACCGCTGTCCGCCACTTCGACCGTTTTTGCGCCGATGAGAATGGCGGCACCGCCATCGAATATGCGCTGGTTGCCTCCGGTGTCGGCGCCGCAATCGCCGCAACGATCTGGCAGCTCGGTTCGGGCGTGGCGAGCTTCTACCAGACGCTGGCCGGGTTGTTGCCTGGCTAACCCCGGCGATCGCCGGCCGCTCTACCGCTCCGCCTTTTCACCTGCTGAAATTTCATTTGCGCCGAGCGCATCGGCGAGCCGCGTCTTCGCTGAACCCGGCGCCAGCGGCTGCTGCTGGCTCGGATGCGGCGCCCAGCCCGACAACCAGACGATCTCGAACGTCGCCGGCACGCGGCCATCCGCACCGGCGAACCGCTCGGCATAGATTTCCATCATCCGCCGTAGCGTCGCGCGCTTGAGCGGCACGCGGTGGCGTTCCAGCAGCGCATTGGTAGCCCCCATCCGGCGCAGATCGTGCATCAGCGCGAGCGGCGTGGCGTAGCGCACCGTCAGCCGATCCACGTCGGTGACCGGCAGCGCAAACCCCGCGCGCTGGAGCAGCGCGCCAAGGTCGCGCAAATCGGCAAACGGCGCCACGCGCGGCGAGACGCCGCCTTCGACCTCCGCTTCAGCCGCCGCAAAAGTCTGCCGCAGCTCGGTCAGGCTTGCACCACCAACCAGCGCTGCAAGAAAAAGTCCGTCCGGCTTGAGCGCGCGGCGGATCTGAACAAGCGCGCCCGGCAGATCGTTGACAAATTGCAGCGCCAGCGCCGAGACCACGAGATCGAGCGAAGCCTCGCGGAACGGCAACGCTTCTTCGTCGGCAGCCACATCGACGAGCGCGCCGACCTTGCCGGCGAGTGCGCGGCGCACGGCGCCGGTCGGTGTGCCGAGATCCGCCGCCAACTCAAACTTGCGCAGTACGGCGGAGAGCCGTTCGGCGAGGTCTTCGGCCACCCGGTCAACCAGGAAGGTCGCGGGCCCAAGTCGCGCCGCTCGCGCGCGGCGTGCGCGCAGGAGCTGCCGGTCAAAGATGGTTGGGCCCTGAGCCATTGATTGCCGCCAAATTGATACACGTAGGTTCGCGAACGTTAACCTTTTACACGACTTGCGATTGGCCAAGACGTAACACTTGGCTGGCTATCCATCAGGCATCGGGGCTCGGCTTTTTAGGACCGCCGCCCGGGAGCCGCCATGCAGAATCGCCGTTCGACCGACCGCACGCGAGTCTTGCGCAACGCCAAGATTATCTCGGGCAATCGCTCGCTGATCTCTTGCACGTTGCACAATCTGAGCAACGAAGGCGCCTGCCTGGAACTCGCCAGCACCTATCGTTTTCCGGACACATTCGAGCTGACGTTCGAGGCCGGCCGGTCGCGACGCAAGTGCCGCGTGATCTGGCGAACCGCGACCAAGCTCGGCATCACCTTCGAACGGGCTGACGAGAGCGCGGCCGCCGAAGAGGCGGCGCCGCAAGAGCCGGTCGCCGCCTCGTCCTGATCTTTGTCCTAATCCTTGGGGAGACCACCGCCCTCGCCTTGTCCCTCCTCTTGGTCCGCATCTTGCGCCTGCATTGCCGCGCCGTTAGCGTTTCCCATTATGGCGTTGAGTATCGGCCCGGAAGGATTGAGTGCGTTGTTCGGCCGCGCCGCCGGGGCGTTTCGCGCCACCGGGCGGGCCGCGCTCGATGTGGCGCTGCCGCCGCTCTGCCCATCTTGCCGCGAGCTTGTCGGCGCCAACGGCTTGTGCGCGCCGTGCTGGTCGAAGCTCTCGCTGATTGCTCCGCCCTATTGCGAGCGGCTCGGCATTCCGTTCGCCTACGATCCCGGCCCTGGCGTGCTGTCGATGCAGGCCATCGCCAACCCGCCCGCCTATCACCGGGCGCGCGCCGCGGTGCGCTACGACGACGTTGCGCGTACGCTTGTTCACGCACTGAAATACAGCGACCGGCTCGACCTCGCGCCAACCATGGGCCGCTGGATGGCGCGCGCCGGCCGCGAGTTGTTGTGCGATGCCGATGCGCTGGTTCCGGTACCGCTGCACTGGCGGCGGCTGTGGGCGCGGCGCTTCAACCAATCGGCATTGCTCGCCAAGACACTCACGGACGAAACCGGCGTGCCGGTTACCGATACCGCGCTCAAACGCGTCAAGGCGACCGCGCAACAGGTCGGCCTGTCGCAGACCGAACGCGCCGCCAATGTGCAGGGCGCGTTCCGCGTGCCGCCGGAGGGGCGCGACGCGGTGGCCGGACGGCGCCTGGTGCTGATCGATGATGTGTTGACCTCGGGCGCCACCGCCGATGCCTGCGCGCGGGCGCTGCTGCGGGCCGGCGCCAAAACCGTCGACGCGGTGGTGTTTGCCCGGGTTGTGGACAAGGTCCAGGCGCCCATATAGTGACCTGCAATAGTAGTGACTTGCGATCGCTGCGCGGACGAACTCATGTCTCCTGTCGAAATCTACACCACGCCTTATTGCCCCTATTGCTTCGACGCCAAGGCCCTGCTGAAGCAAAAGGGTGTCGCTTTCAACGAGATCGACGTCTCAGGCGATCGCGAACGCAAGGCCGAGATGGTGCAGCGGGCACACGGACGCATGACGGTACCGCAGATTTTTATCGGCGCGACCCACGTCGGGGGCTGCGACGATCTCTACGCACTCGAAGAAGCCGGCAAGCTCGATCCTCTGCTGAACGCGGCGTAACGCAAGGAGCGGCGGCATGACAAATCCAAACGGCGGCAATTCGACATTCAGGGTCGGCTTGATCCAGACCCGCGCGGGCCGCACGCCGCAGGCCAATCTCGATGCCGTGACCAAGCTGATCGGCGAAGCCAAACAGGGCGGCGCGCATTATGTGCAGACACCCGAGATGACCAACATCATGGAGGTGAGCCGCGACAAGCTGTTCGCCACCATCGTGGCGGAAGAGCTCGATCACAGCCTCGCCACCTTCCGTGAACTGGCCCGCCAGCTCGCGATCTACATTCACGTCGGCTCGCTCGCCATCAAGATCGCGCCCGACAAAGCCGCCAACCGCGGCTTCCTGATCGATCCGCGCGGCGAAATCGTCGCCCGCTACGACAAGATCCATATGTTCGACGTCGATCTGGCGAACGGCGAAAGCTATCGCGAGTCGCGCAGCTACCGCGCCGGCGAGCATGCCGTGGTAAGCGATCTGCCGTGGGGCCGGCTCGGGCTCACGGTGTGCTACGATCTGCGCTTTCCGGCGCTCTACCGGGCGCTGGCGGAAGCCGGCGCCTCCTTCCTCGCGATCCCGTCTGCCTTCACGCAACAGACCGGACAGGCCCATTGGCACGTGCTCAATCGCGCGCGCGCCATCGAGAACGGCTGTTTCGTGTTCGCGGCTGCGCAAGGCGGCAAGCACGAGAACGGGCGCGAAACCTTCGGCCATTCCGTTGTGGTCAATCCTTGGGGAGAGATCATCGCCGAAGGCGGCACCGAGCCCGGTGTGGTGTTTGCCGAGGTTGACCCAGCTGAGGTCGCGGCCGCCCGCGCGCGCATCCCTTCGCTCCAGCATGGCCGCCGCTTCGAAGTGATTAAGCCGATGACGGAGCCGACTCATTTGCGGGCGGTGAGGCCTGCATGATCCGCTATTCGCTCATCTGCGAGCGCAAGCACGAGTTCGAAATCTGGTTCAAGAACTCCGCCGACTTCGACAAGCAGTCGAAGCGCGGACTGGTGAGCTGTCCGGCGTGCGACTCCAACAAAGTCGAGAAGGCACTGATGGCGCCCTCACTCGGCCGCGGCAGCCGGAAGGGCGTCACGTCGGCGCCGCCGGAGCCCGTCGCAGCGCCGGCGCCGGCGGAAACCCCGGCACCTGTTGCCGACAAATCGCCGGTGGCGATGATATCGTCACAGGAGCGCGAGTTCCGCACCAAGCTCAAGGAGCTGCGCGATCACCTAGTGAAGAACGCCGACAACGTCGGCACCAAGTTCCCCGACGAAGCGCGCAAGATGCACTACGGCGAGATCGAACACCGCTCGATCTATGGCGAGGCGTCGCCGCAGGACGCCAAAGAACTGCACGACGAGGGCATCGAGTTTCACCCGCTGCCGGTGTTGCCCGAGGAGCGGAACTAGCCGGCCCCGGACACGTTAAGGCCGGGGTTGGGTTCGTCACGCAGACGAGGCGATCGTGGCAATCCTCCATTCGGTGCAAGCTGTTCGCATTTTCGTCACCGACCTCGAGCGGTCGCGGACGTTTTATGCCGACGTTTTGGAGCTGGAAGAGCGCTCCACTGTGGCTACATCCGTCGTGTTCGTGCTCGGCGGCATGGAGGTCATTATCGAGGCGGTGCCGCCCAACGATCCCGAAGCCGAGGGCCTGGCCGGCCGGTTTTTGTCGGTTTCGTTTCAGGTCGAGGACATCGACGCGACGTATCGGACCCTGATCGAACGTGGCGTGACCTTTGTGCAACCGCCAGAGAAGCAGCCGTGGGGTGGCACGCTGGCGTTCCTCAGCGATCCGGACGGCAATGTCCTGACGCTCGTGCAGTAGCGCGCGATTCCTTGCTCTACTGCACCCAGATCAGCAGCGCGACGCCGAGCACGATCAGAGCCATGCCCCAGGCTTCGCGCTGACTGGTCGGCTGCTTGAACACGAATGACGAGATCGCCTGCGCGAACAGCACCTCGACCAGCGCCAGCGTGCGCACGTTGGCGACGCTGGTCAGCGCGAAGGCCAGAAACCAGAATTCGGACGCGCTCGCGCCCATGAAGCCCGCGAACAGCGAGGGCCGCCAGGCGCGCATGATGGCGGTGAGCACCGGCCGGTCACGCAGCGCCAGATAGGCCGTCAGCACGGCGGCTTGCAGCACCAGCCCGACCGTCAGCGTGAATGTCGCCGCCAGCACGAAGTTGGCGTGTTCGAGCGACAAGATCGCGCCGCGATAACCGACCGCCGACAGCGCAAAGAACGCCGCCGAAACGAGCCCCAGCACCACCGGCCGAACGCCCCCCGAGGCCGCACCGCGGCCCTTGAGCGACATCACCACCACACCGATGGTCGCCACCGCGATGGCGGCAACCATCGGCAGCGTCACCGGATCGCCAAGGAAGATCAGGCCGAACAGCGCGGCCTGCACGGCCTCGGTCTTGATGTAGGCGATGGTGACAACGAACGAGCGGTCGCTCATCGCGGCCAGCATCATGGCGGTTGCGACGATCTGAGCGCCGGCGCCGAGCAAAATCCAAGGGATGTAGATCAGTCCGGGACGCGGCAGCACAGCGCCGGTCACGATCAAGACGCCGGCGAGAAAGACCAGCGCGAACGGAAAACCGAACAGAAAGCGCACGTGGGTCGCGCCGACCGTGCCGAGGGTTGCGGTCAGCTCGCGTTGCATGGCGTTGCGCGCGGTCTGGCCGGCGGCGGCAAGCAGCGTGAACAGCATCCAGAGCGAAGCGAACACGGAATTCCCCCAAGGCGACGCAACATCAATCCTTCATCCGGAGGGGTCGGCGCAAGCGCGGCGTGCGCAGGCCTGCTCTTCCGCCCAGCCAGGCCAAGGGCCATGATCGGCGTGGCTCAGCAGGGATTGACGGCATATGAGCGACATCGAGCACATCGGCTTTATCGGCATCGGCAACATGGGCACTCCGATGGCGGGGCATCTGGCACGCGCCGGATATGACGTCACGGCCTATGACCTCACGCCCGACCGCGCGCGCCGTTTCGCGGACGCGCATTCGGCGCGGACCACCGAAAGCCTCGCCGAATTGGGCCGCAACGCGGACTTGGTCATCACCATGCTGCCGTCCGGCCGCGAGGTGCGGCACGCGCTGCTTGAAGCACAGGACGGCGCGCTCGCGGCAAACCTGCGGCCGGGCAGCTTCGTGATCGACATGAGTTCGGCCGATCCGGTCGGCACGCGGAAGCTCGGCGAGGAGCTCGCCCCCCGCCGTATCGCGCTGGTGGATGCGCCGGTGTCGGGCGGCGTGGTGCGCGCCAAGGACGCTTCGCTTGCCATCATGATTGGCGGCGACGTGGCCGCCGTCGCAGCCGTCAAGCCGGTGCTCGCCCGCATGGGCGGCAAGCTGTTCGAGGTCGGTTCACTTGGCTGCGGTCACGCCATGAAGGCGCTCAACAACTTCCTGGCCGGCACGTCGTTTGCCGCTGCCAGCGAAGCGGTGCGCGTCGGCCGGCAATTCGGGCTCGATCCCGCCGTCATGATCGACGTGATTAACGTCTCGACCGGGCGAAGCTTTGCCAGCGACGTGGTGATGAAGCAGCACGTGCTGAGCGGCACGTTCGCTACCGGCTTTGCGCTCGGGCTGCTCGCCAAGGACGTGCGGATTGCCGCCGACCTCGCGAATCAGGTCGGCGCCGATGCGCCGATCGGTGCGCTGGTCTCGGACCTTATCGCCGGCGCGCGTGACGCGATCGGCGGCGACGTGGATCACAGCCGCGCGGCCGAATATTGGAATGGAAAAGGTTAGGCTGGTTCGGCCGTCAGCATGTAGTTCACGTCGGTGTCCGACGAGAGCTGCCAGCGGTCGGCCAAGATATTGTAGATCACGCCCTGCTGGCCGGTCACGCACAGGCCGCCCTGCTCCATTGCGATCTCAAGCTCGTTCGGCGTCACGAACTTCTCCCACTGATGACTGCCGACCGGCAGCCAACGCAAAATGTATTCGGCGCCGACGATGGCAAGCGCGAAACTCTTGAGCGTGCGATTGAGCGTTGCGGCAATCATCAGCCCATCCGGTTTCACCATTTCGGCGCAGCGCCTGACGAACAGCGGCATATCGGCGACGTGTTCGACCACCTCCAT
>CAMDDZ010000037.1 GCA_945893145.1 Rhodoplanes serenus
CCCGTGTCACCCAAACCTGGGCGCCCCTCGTAGTAGGGGGGACAGTTACCCGAGGCCTCCCGGGGATTGGGTTACGAGGCCAATCCGCAGGCGCCGCGTCCCACCCCGCTCAGATGACGTCTCATGAGAACGCCCTCGGTTGGATAGGATAGTAAACCTAGTGGACTTATTCGTTCGATTTGTAAACTGAAAAATTCGCGCCACCGGTGGATGCTGGGGATCAAGAGCGTCCGCTTCGCTCCCAAGCGACCGTTAGGCGGGCGTTGCTGGATGTCTCAACCGTCACAAGAACGGAAATCGACGGGCGCAACGTTTGCGTTTCGTGACGCTCTATTCCTTGGGCTCTCCTGGCCGCTGAAGCTTCCTCAAGGGCACCTGGGGAATTACACATTCGCCGTCCGGAGGCTCCCGTTCATCTTCGGTCGTATAGGCCTCCGGTTCTGCAAGCACCGGTACGGGATCACCCGTCCATCCGCATTTCGAACACACTGACCGTTCCCAGATAACCGCGGGAACCGCGGTGTTTTCTCCCCGCTGTGGCAACAGCCGATTAGACCCGCAGCTTGGGCACGCTTCGGGTACGTCGCGGACGTGGCGCACAGCAAGCGATGTGACCAAGCCCAGCGCGTGCTCGACCGTAGAAGTCGCGGCCTCCGCGTCGTACCAGGTCGACATTTTGGCGTGCGTAAGCCAGTTTGAGATCGTCCACGCCTCGATCAGCAACGTCCTGAATAAATGCCGGCGCTCTTTCTGCGATGGTCCGGGCAGCGTCGCCCCACATACATGGTCGACCCAAGCCTTGAAATCAGCCTGCTTCGGTTTCGTCTCGACCGTTTCAGTCCATGGCATCACCGTTTGCGCGGCACCGGTGAAGGCCAACAGAACCTCACGACACCGGACTCCGATAGCTTGAAAGTCTGTGACCTCCTGTGCGGTCGATAGCGCCTCGGTGGCTTCCGCGAGATGCCGAAAGCAGGCCAGAAAAGGCTCCGCTTCCAACTCCATGATTTTCGTTCGCTCGCCTCGCGGAATGCGAAGGCACAGTCCAACATGGAAAGTGACTGCCAAATCCAAGTTGGGAAATTGTTCTTGGGAGTAGAGATTTGTGGGATTTGTGATGACCCACCAACGGTCAACGTTGGTATGAACGTCCCAGACGGCGTGCTGATGGCTTAAAACATTTTCGACATACACCTTCTGCAAGAACTCGACCTTCAGGTCAGGTGCTTGGTCATCCATGTAATCGATGATCGCCTGCTTTTCGTCAGGCGTTGAAGGAAGCATCGCATCACGCGCTCACGGGTTCCGCCGCAAGTCTCTCAAGTATCTGGCGAAATTCCGTAACGTCTGTCCTGTCGGCACGCACGTCCAAATTTCCGTGAATGATTGCATTACGCTTCTGCGCGAGAGCCCGCAGGCGGTCCGCCTCTGAAGGCGTAATGTAACCGTCTTGCGCCATAAGCTGCACAAGCCGCCCAGGCGATTGCGGTCTAGCGAAGTCGCTAAACACCAATCGGCGGGAGATCGCCTCGAATGTTCCCCACGCAAGCAACAAAGCGCCGGTCGTGTGGCCGCCCATTTCCAAATCGCGTACTTCCTTCAGGAAAGTCTGAATTTCTTCCATTGATTGGATGCGAAGGTCGTCCGTGCGATTGGCAGGCGTGACAACTAACACCCGCAACTCCCATTCCGGGTGCTGCTTCACAAGGTTTGCAAGCGCCTCAGTCTTCTTTTGTCGCGAGCTCTCGGATGTCACAAGCTCAATTATGATCTTCTTGCCTTTGCCGATGGCGATCGCATCCGGTCGCAGATGAGCTAAGAAGTCTGGAACAACGGGCGCTGTCGGCTGAAGGTAAACCTCATACCCTTGCGCCTGAAGCTCAGGAATCAAGTTCTGCATAAAATTCGTTTCGTCAATTTGGTTCATGATCGCGATTCCTCCCGCGGCTTGTCCGAAAGCCGGACGTAGAGCACAGGGCGCGGGCCAGTGACCGCTGCGGCAATCGTCGCTGTCGGATTCGACAGCTCGAACGGGATACCGGGATCAAACTTCTGAACTAACAGACGCTCGACCTGCCGATCATCAATATAGATATGCCGCGAGAGAGCGTCGAGGATTGGTTTCACGATATTGTCGATGTCACCTTCCATTGGCTCGTCGGGCAAATAGTAGAGCGTCACGCCAATCGGATCCTGACTGGCGAAGTGCGGCTGCGGAATAACAGCGGCGCTCGCTTCCTTCACGCGCTCCTTCCACTCATTCTTAGATTCGGCGCGCTTTGCCTGAAGCGATACGGCTGTGCCGTGAACCAAAAATTCGATTGGAAACGAAAGCTCCATGGGGCTCGATTCAGCGTTTGCTCGCAACCATAGTATCAGTTTTCGCTGTCTTTTCGAGCAGAAGAAAATCCGCCGACTATGGCGTGAACTCCGACTATTGGGCCAATTTCGACAGGAACCGCCGCCCGGAACGTCCGCTTCGCTTTTCAAGCCGACAATGTGCGCAGGCCCGAAAGGCGCCGCGATTAAGCGACATGACCGACGCGTTAGCACGACAATCCGACCGCGCATTGCGAGGTTCGGTGCTGAGGTGAGCTGCTACGCACATGCCCGTTCCAGGCACGCATTGATCGATGCGATCAGATGGGAGGCGCGAATAGCACTCCCTGGATCGCGTGGCACCGTGGCAACCGTGAAGCTGGCGCTGCCCAAACTGACTACGGCGCCTTCGGACCGACCTTCAGATACCAGTCGAAAATCTGCTCGCCGGTCATGAACGCGACGTCCGGCTTCTTGCGGATGTTCTCGAAAATTTTGCGGAAGTATTTCAGCCGGTGCGGCGCGCCCATGATGTAGGGGTGCACCACCAGCGCCATGACACGCGCGCTGTCTTCCGCGTCGGAATAAATCTGCTCGAATTGATCCATGGCGCGATCGTAATACTCCGACGCCTTGTGATGCTGGATCAGCATCATCGCCACGTCGTTGCATTCCTGCGTGTAGGGAATGTTGACGATCGGCTTGGTCCGCGTCTTCAGCCACACCGGCTGATCGTCCAGCACCCAATCGGCGACATAGTCGTAGCCGTCTTCCTTGAGCAGGTCCGGCGTTTCCCAGGTCTCGGTCAGGCCGGGCCCAAGCCAGCCGCGCGGTGGCTTGCCGGTCGCCTGCTTGATCGCCTCGGTGGTCATGTGGATGTCGGCCTTCTCGTCCGGCACCTTCTGCATGTTGCGCTGGGTGAAGCCGTGGCCGATGAACTCCCACTTGCGATCGAGCGCGGCCTTCACGATCGGCGGAAACGCCTCGATGGCGCAGCCGTTGATCGCCAGCACGCCAGGAATTTTGAATTCGTCGAACACTTTGATGAAGCGCCAAAAGCCGACGCGGTTGCCGTATTCGTGCCAGCACCAATTGGGGATATCGGGCGTCGGCGCGCCGCCGGCCGGTGGCGTCAGCACCGTGCGCGGCATGGTGTCCTTGGGGTCCCATTCCTCGACGTTGACGATCACCCAGATCGCCATGCGGGCGCCGCCGGGAAGTTTCAGCGCCGGGCGCTCGGTAATCGCCGAATAGGCGATACGGTCGGTCGGCAGCATGCGGTTGGCGGTCGATGAAGCCTGGCTCACGGATGGGTCTCCTTGTTCGGTTGCGCCGATTGTCCTAGCCGCCATGCGCCAGCGCAAGTCGCGCGTTCAACCGGCGCGCGATAAGCTGCCGTCCGACCGGGTCTTCAATCTGATGCAACAGCCGCCTTCCGCGGGCGCAGCGCCGCCGCGCCTCATCACCGTGCTCGCGCTGCTTTGGCTCGCGGGCGCGGCGATCCGGATTCCGCTGATGGCGGTGCCGCCGGTGATCCCGCTGATCCATGACGACCTGCACATGACCTACACGCAGGTCGGTCTGCTGATCGGCATGCCGCTGGTCATGTTCGCGGTGTTTGCGACGCCGGGCGCGCTGCTGATCGCGCGCTTCGGCGTGGTGCGGATCGCCACCGCGGGGCTGCTGCTGGCGAGTCTCGCGGCCGCCGCGCGGGCTTTCGTCGTCGACCTATGGACGCTTTACGCCGCAACCATGCTGATGGGCATGGGCGTCGCGATTTTCCAGCCGGCGCTGTCGACGCTGGTCCGGCTGTGGGCGCCGGCGCGCGTCTGGCTCGCCACCGCGTTCTCCACCAACGGCATGCTGATCGGCAGCGCCTTCGCCAGCGCGCTGACCATTCCGCTGATGCTCCCGCTGGTGGGCGGAAGCTGGCGGCTCGATTTTCTGGCCTGGTCGGCGCCGGGTTTCATCGCGGCGCTGCTGTACGCCACCGTTGCGCCGCGCCAGAAAAACGCGGAGATCGCGCAGAACACCGCGCCGCGCCGCTGGTGGCCGCAGTGGAACAGCCCACAGCTCTGGATCCTTGGCATCGCGCTCGGCGCCAACAATGCGCTGTTCTTCGCCGTCAACGCCTTCATCCCGGACTATCTGACCAGCATGGGCCGCGGCGACCTGATCGGCCCGACACTCGGCTGGCTCAACGGCACGCAGCTGGTTGGCTCGTTCGTCATGATGGCGATGCCGGAGAAATTGCAGCGGCGGAGCTGGCCGTTTGTCATCTTCGGACCGGTGACGACGCTGGGCCTGCTCGGCATCGTTCTTTGCGACGGCATCTGGATCGTGATCTCCGGTGCGCTGGCGGGCTTCGGCGCAGCGATCACCTTCATCGTCACCTTCGGGTTGCCGGCGAGCCTGAGCCCGCCCGACGACGTGCCCCGCATGGCCGGCGGTATGTTCACCATCAGCTACACCATTGCGGTGATCGTGCCGGTCATCTGCGGCGCATGCTGGGACTTGACTGGACTGCCCTGGACCTCGTTCCTGCCGATGATGGCATGCGGCATCGTGATGACTGTCTTCGGCACCATTCTGACGATGCAAAAAACCTCGCACTGAGGAGGCCGCACATGGCGTGGGTCTATTTGTTTGTCGCCGGCCTGTTCGAGGTCGGCTGGGCGATCGGGCTCAAATACACCGAAGGCTTCTCGCGTCTGGGTCCGTCGATCTGGACCGTCACCGCGATGACGGCGAGCATCGTGTTGCTGGCGCTGGCGCTGAAGACGCTACCGGTCGGCACGGCCTATGCGGTCTGGACCGGCATCGGCGCGGTCGGCACCGCGGCGCTCGGCATCTATCTGTTCGGCGAGCCAGCGACCGCCGCGCGGCTTACGTCTATCGGGCTGATCGTTGCCGGCATCCTGGGCTTGAAGCTCGTGACGTGAGCGCGCATGACAGTCATGTGCCTCTGAGTGGCGCGCACCGGCCCGCACACGCTACAACACCTCCGCCCCCACCGTTTCCGTCACACCCTTTCTTGAAGGTGCTTGCGTGGCCCCAAAGCCCGGACAGAGCGACAACACCACAGCCATACTGCTGCTGATCGCGCTGAGCTTCTGCTGGGGGCTGAGCTGGACCGCAATGCGCGTCGCGCTCGACGAGGTGTCGCCGTGGTCGCTGCGGCTGATCGGCTACAGCATCGGCGCGGCAACGCTGTTCGCTCTGCTGAAGGCACAAGGCCGCCGTCTCGCCATTCCGTTCGGCAAGGATTGGCTGCACATCTTTATCGCCGCGCTATTTCTGGCGGTGGCATTCGGCGTCGCTGGCACCTTCGCGCAGCTGATGGCGAACACGTCGCGGGTTATCATCGTCAACTACTCGATGCCGGTGTGGGGCAGCCTGATGGCGTATTTCGTGCTGGGCGAACGCATCAACCTGCCTTCCGCCATCGGCCTGGTGCTCTGCGTCGCCGGCCTGGCCGTGCTGGTCTATCCGGTGGCGGAGACGTCGATGCGCGAGCCGACCGGGCTTCTGCTGGCGCTGTGCTGCGCGCTCGGCTGGGGCGCCGGCACGGTCTACATGAAGTGGGCGCGCATCAAGGGCGACCTGCTGGCGATCACGTTCTGGCAGGTCATGGTCGGCGCCGTCACCTTCGCCATGTTCTATCTGATCTTCGAGGGCCTGCCGACATATCATCCGCTGCAATGGCGCACCTGGGCCGGCCTGCTGTTCAACGGCATGCTCGGCACCGGCATCGCCTATTTCATCTGGTTCAACATCATCGGCCGGCTGTCGACCGCAACGGCGTCGCTCGGCTCGCTGATCAATCCGGTGGTCGGTGTGATCGGCGCCATGATCGTGCTCGGCGACCGGCCGACGGTTCCCGACATGATCGGCTTTGCGCTTATTTTCGCCGCCGCGGCCTGCGTGCTCATTCCGCAGCGCGCGACGCCACCCGCTCCTGAGAACATTTTGCCGCGACTGTAGGCAGGATAGATCGTCGCAACGAAACGGCCCCGGGCGCAACCCGGGGCCGTTTCATTTTGACTATCCTTGTGTCGCCGTCGTCACACCACCGCGATTGCCTCGATCTCAAGCAGAAAGTGCGGATGCGCCAGGCCGCGCAGGATGCAGAGCGTGCTGCCGGGCGGGTGTTTGCCGAAATAGGTTTTCAGGATGCCGCGCGCCTTCGGCACGTCGTGCGGATTGCAGATGTAGATCGTGATCTTGGTGACGTCGGAGATTTTCGCCCCGCCAGCCGCCAGTGCGCTAATGAGGTTCTTCATCACCATCTTGGCCTGGGCGTCGAAATCATCCGGCGGCAACACGTTGCCGTCCACATCCGCCGCCACCTGGCCGGCGCAGAACACCAGCTTCTTGCCGGCTTCGGCCGTCACAACGTGCGAATAGCTGGCGAGCGGTTTGGATATGGTCTTCGGGTTGATCCGCGTGATCTTGGCCATGACATTCTCCTTCTGGGTGAGCTAAGCGACGACAGTCAGGGTCGCGCCGGTGCTGCCGCCGATCGTAACATCGGGGCAGGTGCTGAGCGCCACCAGCAAATCCATCTCGGCCCGCAGCGTGACATGCGCGCCCGGTGACTTCGGCCGCAGCTTGGAGTGCTCAAGCTCGCCGTCGGGATGGATGATCATGTGCTGGAACATATTGAACGGGCTCGGCACATCCTCTAGCGCGACCCCGTAGGGCGCCAGGATACCGCCGAGGTTCTCGGTGCAGCCGTGCGTCGGCATTTCCGACAACGGCCGGCCGTAGGTGATCTCCCACATGCCGCGCTTCGCGGCGAGCTCATGCCGCTTGCGGCTGCACATGCCCTCCTGCAGGTCGTGATGGCCATCCTTGAAGGTGTCTTCGACGATCGTCATCATCGTGTTGTTGAGCTTCGACACCAGCGTGTCGCCGGTGGAGATGAAGACCTTGCGCTGATTCGCCTTGGTGCGGGCCTGATCGAACCGCTCGCGCAGGTTCTCGCGGTTAAAGCAGACGAAATCGATGATGGTCTGCGACCGGATGCGGACAGACTGGCCCTGCTTGAGGTCGAAGGCGTAACCAATGTTGCGCGGAAGATCGCGCTCCCAAAGGACATTGCCCGTCATCCAGAGTTCTCCGCCGTGGTGCGGCTAATCATAGCGGCTGAAGCCCCGGCCGTCGCTGGCGCTGCCGCGATGCGCCCGCTAAGTTTGCGCAAAGCCTTGTGAGGAACAGAAATGACGAAGCACCCGACGGGCCTGACGCCGCAGTAGCGGCGCGGTGGCACATTGCTTGCTTTTTGAATTCGCAGTCGAATTCAACCGGATGACGAGGGCCTTATGATCAATCGCTGGATCAAGTCGCTATTGCTGTGTTCCGCGCTCGCGCTTGTAAGCGCGGATGCGGCGTCGGCGCAGAGCTACCCGACGGCTCCAGTAAAGGTCATTTCGGACTCCGCGCCGGGCAGCGCGCCCGACGTCATCCTGCGCATCGTCGCCGAGCGCCTGAGCCAGCTCTGGGGTCAGCAGATCGTGGTCCTGAACCAGCCTGGCGCGGGAGGCTCGCTCGCCGCGCGCGCGGCAGGAAGCGCAACGCCCGACGGCTACACGCTGTTCATGGCGGTGTCGTCGGCGTTCGTCACCATGAAGGGCGCGGCAACCAACATTCCGATCGAGGTGCCCAAGGACTTCGCCGCGATCAGCCTGATCGGCGAGCAGCCGATGTTCATCACCATCGCGCCGTCCGCGGGAATCGACTCGCTGGCCGCCCTGATCGAAGCGGCCAAGAAACGCCCCGGTGAAATCTCCTACGCGGTGTCCGGCCGCGGCCGGCAGAGCCATCTCACCGGCGAGATGATCCAACGGCGCACCGGGATCAAGCTGCTGATGGTGCCCTACTCCGGCGGCCCCGCGCAGGCGCTGACCGACCTGATGGGCGACCGCGTCAACATGCTGATCGAAGGCGGCACCGCGCTAATCGGCGCCATGCAGTCCGGCAAATTGCGCGCGCTCGCCGTCGGCTCCGAGACGCGGCTCGCGGAATTTCCCGATCTACCCGCAGCGGCCGAGACCATTCCGGGCTTCCGCTCCGCAGGCTGGCTCGCGCTGGTCGCGCCGGTGGGAACGCCGGATGTCATCGTGAAAAAGATCAGCGACGATCTCCGCGTGATCCTGAGCAATCCGGAGGTTAGGGCCAAGCTCGCGGCGGTCGGCAGCTACGCGCGGCCGCTGTCGCCACAGGACACCACGAATTTCATTCAGACCGAGCAGCGCACCTGGGGTCCGCTGCTAGAGGAACTGGCCAAGAGTCAGTGAGACGGCGGCACGCGGGCGTCAGCCGCACATATTCTCCCGCAAGGTCGGGCCAGCATATTTCGTCTTGGTGAGCCCGCGCCGCTGCAGCTCGGGAACCACGAACTCGACAAACTCGCGGATGTTGTCCATCGCCGAATAGCCGCGGCCTAAGATGAATCCGCCGTTGGCGCCCGACCCGAAGTGCATCTCCTCGAGCTTGTCGACGATGGTCTTGGGCGTGCCGGCCGCCACCAGGATGCGGTCGACCAGGAAGCGCCGGCCAAATTCCTCGACGGTCACCGCCGGGTCGGTGGTCTTGAGCAGCTCGTCGAAGCTTCCGTAATTGCCCTTCTGCGCCCGCACCTCGTCGGCGAAATCGGCAAGACGCATGCCGGGCTTCGCTTTCGAGAAATCGACGTTGTATTGCGCCGACATTTCCACGAGACCGGCCTCGGGACGGATCGATTCCAGATAATGCCGCTCCTTCTGTTTGGCGTCGGTGTCGGATTCGGCAACCTGGATGCGGATCGACCAGAGAATGCCGACGTCGCGCGGCTTGCGGCCGAACGATGCGAGTTTCTTGTCCAGCGCTTCGCGGTGCTGCTTCATGCTGGCGACGGTCCGTCGCGTGCTGAACTGCATGTCGGCATATTTCGCGGCGAGATCCATGCCGGGGCCTGACAGTCCGGCCTGGATGATCACCGGCTTCTGCTGCGGCGACGGCAAAGCCGGCAGCGGGCCACGCACATTGAAATAGCGGCCGCGGTGATCGATGCGGTGCACCTTGGTGGGATCGGCGAAAATCCCCTGCTCACGATCGGCGATCAGCGCATCCGGCTCGACGCTGCCCCAGAGCTTGCCGGTGACCTCAAGGAATTCCTGCGCGCGCTCGTAGCGCTCGTCGTGCTCCATCATCTCGTCGAAGCCGTAATTGGCGGCTTCGTTCTTGTAGGCCGACGTCACCGCATTCCACGCGATCCGTCCGCGCGTCACGTGATCGAGCGCATTGAAGAAGCGCGCGACGTAGAACGGGTGGTGGTAGGTCGTCGACATGGTGATGGCGAAGCCGACGCCGGGCGCGGCCTTGGCCATCAGCGGGATCATCGGCGCCATGTCGTGACGCGGCCATTTGGCGCCGTATTTGACGCCAGCCTCATGGTTGCCGCCGTAGTCCTCCGGCGTGCCGCCGGTGTCGCCGAAGAACAGCATGTCCATCACGCCGCGCTGGGCGATGCGGGCGATGTCCTCGTAGAACTCCGACGTGCTGTAATAGTCGTAGCCGACCCAGGAGCCCGGCATCCGCCACATGTAATCGGTGTGCAGGAACGATAGATCGGCCGCGAGACGGATGGTCTGGGATTCGGACATGCAACGAGCTCGGCGCGGAATGAGCCGCGAATGCTAGAGGAGCATCGGAACTTGCGCCAGCGTCCCCGCCGATGCCACGATGCGGGCTGACGGAGGTTCACCGGTGTCCAAGCTCTCGCTCAGCTTCGCCAGTTGCCCCTACGACCGGCTCAATCCCATCATCAGCGGGCGTGTGCCGATCGAAGGTTGCGACGTCAACTTCTTCCCGCTGCGCCCGGAGGAGCTGTTTCCGCGCGTCTATGCGACGCAGGATTTCGACATCACCGAGCTGTCCGCCAGCTCGCACATCCTGACCAGCCTGCGCGGCGACGCCCACTACGTCGGCGTCCCGGCGTTCGTGTCGCGCGTGTTCCGCCACGGCGACATCTACATCCGCACCGATCGCGGCATTCGCTCGCCGGAGGATTTGCGCGGCCGCATCGTCGGCGTGCCGGAATATCAGATGACGGCGGCGCTCTGGATCCGCGGCCTGCTGTCCGACGAATACGGCGTGAAAACCTCGGAGATCCGCTGGCGCAACGGCGGGCTGCAGAAGCCCGGCCGCACCGAGCGGACGCCGATCACGCTGCCGCCCAGCATCGAGCTGAAATCCATTCCGGCCGACAAGTCGCTGTCCGGCATGCTGGCCGACGGCGAGATCGATGCGCTAATCACCGCGGTGCGGCCAAACTGCTTCACGCAGAAGGCGCCTCACGTCGGACGGCTGTTTCCCGATCCGCGTCCGGCCGAAGAGGCGTATTACCGCAAAACCGGCCTGTTTCCGATCATGCACATGATGGGCGTGCGGCGATCGATCGCCGAAGCGCATCCCTGGCTGCCCGGCAACATCCTCAAGGCTTGCCTGCAGGCGCGCAACATCGCGCTGGAAGAGATCAAGCTCACCGCGATGTTCTACACGATGCTGCCGTGGCTGCCGGACGACGTGTCGCGCGCCGAAGCCGTGATGGGGCCGAACATGTGGCCCTATGGCGCCAACGCCAACAGCAAGGAGCTCGAAGCGATGCTGCGCTGGTCGTTCGAGCAAGGCCTGGCGCCGCGGCTTGGCACCATCGAGGAATTGTTCGGCCCCGGCCTCGCTGAAGCGCGATGGGACACCAACCATTCGCCGTGACGCGGCTCAAAAGAGGCGAACAGACGCAACCCCTGGCCCACTAGAATCTTAGTGGAGCAAAGAACTTTGTTTCATCTTTGGGCGTGTTGGCTCTACTCTCAGTATTGATGATGGAGCGCAGCAGGGCCGCTCGTTTGCGATCAAGCTCTGCGCGATCTGCAACCATCTTATCGATCTCCGGACCGGACACGCCTCTTTGACGGGCGGCATCGATCTTGAGTCCGAGTGCCGCATAGTCCGCCGACAGTTTGTCGTATTCGGCCTGCTGTGCCGACGTTGTAGCCTGGGCATAGGCGGGCCGCGTCAGCGAGAACCAATCAGAACTCCTCGTGTTCGAACTTGTCGCGCTTAGCGTGGTGGTGGTGCCGGCCGCCACACAAAAGATCACCAGCGAATTGAGCACGTACAGAACGCTCTTCGTCAGCAACGGCTTGTTGGTGGCCAACACGAGCAGTCCGAAGATGAAACTCAGCACAAGGAAAGCCCAGCCGTTCGGCACCGCGAACTGGTAGTGCAGCGTGTTGCCAATCATCATGCTCATCGATCCGGCAATACCTGGCGTTAGCATCGCTTCGGGTGTGAGGAATTGTTCGAAATTCGCATTTGCCCTGGGAGCCATCGTCGATTCCTCCGCTTGTAAAGGCGCAATACTACCCCAGATTGTAGCAGTTTGGCCCGGAGCAGTCACAGAAAATTCTGCGGATCGACGTCCACCTCGAGCTTAAGATTGCCCTTCGTCTTAGGCGCGGCGGCAAGCCACTCCCGCAAGTAGGCCGACAGGTCATAGTTGCGCGGCGCCTTCACCAGCAGACGGAAGCGATAGCGCCCGCGCACCACCGCAAGCGGCGCCTCGGCCGGTCCCAACACGCGCACGCTCTCGTCGGCAGGCGAAACCGCCGCGAGCTTTCGGGCATAAGCCTCCGTGGCGTGCTTGTCGCCGCCGGAAATCAGCAGGCTGGCGAGCCGCCCGAACGGCGGATAGCCGGTCTTTTCGCGCACTTCGATTTCGGCGGTGTAGAACGCATCGCGGTCCTGCGCCATGAGCGCGCGCATCACCGGATGCTCCGGCTGGTGGGTCTGCAAATAGCCGTAGCCGCGGCCTTCCTCGCGGCCGGCGCGGCCGACCACCTGATGCAGCAGCTGGAACGAGCGCTCGGCCGCGCGCGGATCGCCGTTGGCCAAGCCAAGATCGGCATCGATGATGCCCACCAGATTGAGCTTGGGAAAATGGTGGCCCTTGGCGACGAGTTGCGTGCCGATGATGATGTCGAAGCGGCCCTGCGCCACGTCGTCGAGCTCTTGGCGCAGCCGCTCCATCGATTCGACCAGATCGCTCGACAACACCAGAATGCGCGCGCCGGGGAAAAGCTCGGCGGCCTCCTGTTCCAGCCGCTCGACGCCCGGCCCGACCGCCACGAATGTGCCTTTCGCGGCGCATTTCGGGCACTGCTCCGGCGGTGGCATGGAGAAGCCGCAGTGGTGGCACACCAGCCGCCGCTTGAAGCGATGATCGACCAGCCAGGCATCGCAGTTCTGGCACGCCATGCGGTGGCCGCAGGCGTTGCACAGCGTCAGCGGCGCGAAACCGCGGCGATTGAGGAACAAGAGCGCCTGCTCGCCGCGTTCGAGCACGATCTTCACCGCTTCGGCCAGGCGCGGCGAGATGAAACGCCCGCGCGGCGGGCCTTCGCGCCGGAGATCGATCGCCTCGACGGACGGCAGGTGCTGGCCGCCGAACCGCTCCGGCAGATGCAAGTGCGTGTAGCGGCCGCGCCGCGCGTTCACTTCGCTCTCGACCGAGGGCGTCGCCGAGGCCAGCACGATCGGAATTTGCGCGCCGCGCGCCCGCACCACCGCCATGTCGCGCGCGTGATAGCGCGCGCCGTCCTCCTGCTTATAAGCGGGGTCGTGCTCCTCATCGACGATGATGAGGCCGAGATCGGCGTACGGCAGAAACAACGCCGAGCGCGCGCCGACCACAACCGGCACCTCGCCGGCCGCGACCGCCGTCCAGGTGCGCGCGCGGCGGCGCGGCGCAATTTGCGAATGCCACTCCGCCGGCAGCACGCCAAAACGCTCGGCGAACCGGCCGAGGAATTGTCCGGTCAGCGCGATCTCCGGCATCAGGATCAGCACCTGCTTGCCGCGCCGCACGGTTTCCGCCACGGCCTCGAAATAGACTTCGGTTTTTCCCGAGCCGGTCACGCCGTCAACCAGCGCCACCGAGAAACCGCCCTTCTGCACGGTCGCGCGCAGCGTGTCGGCCGCCGTGCGTTGCGCGTCGCTGAGCTCCGGCACGCGGTGATCGGGATCGGGCGGCCGCGCCACCGGCTCCGGCGGCAGCACCAGCGTCTCCAATGTGCCCTCGTCGATCAATCCATTGATGACGCCGGACGTCACGCCAGCCTCGTGGGCGGCGTCGCTCTTGGCACGCACCATGCCGTCGGCCAGCACCTGCAGGACGCGCGCGCGCGCCGTCGTCATTCGCTGCGGCGGCGGGCCCGCAAGCCGCACGCCGACCTTCTCGCGCTCGGGCCCCAGGTCGCCCATCCGCAGGCACATTCGCAGCACCATGCCGCGGGGCGCGAGCGTGTAGCCCGACACCCAATCGACGAACTTGCGCAGCTCCGGTTTCAGTGGCGGGATGTCGAGCTTCTGCTCGACGTCCTTCATGCGGTTGTGCAGGCCGGGCCTGATCTCGACGTTGTCGGCCCAGACCACGCCCATCACCTCGCGCGCGCCCAGCGGCACGCCGACCACGTCGCCCGGCGCCAGCGCCATCCCGTCCGGAACCCGGTAGGAATAGGTCTGGTCGAGGGCGACCGGCACCAGCACATCGACGAAGGTTGCGGCCATAAGAGCTAGGGTCTGTCCGATTCCGGGCTTTTAAGGAAGGGTGAAGGAAGCTTGCGCATCCTGGAGTCTGATCCGCTTCTATTGAAGCGGATCAGACTCTAGCTTCTTGTTTGAGCATGATCTTTTCCGAAAACCGGCATCCACTTTTCGGGATCATGCTCTAGCCCCAAGGGAATGTAATCACGGTGCGCCAGAATTCCGAGCAGATGCTGTTCGCCGCGCCTGACGTCGCGGCCGAGGTGGCGCGCTGGCTGAGCCATCTCGGCACCGAGCGCCGCATGTCCGGCAAGACGCTGGAGGCTTACGCGCGTGACGTGCGCCAGTTTTTATCGTTCCTCGCCGAGCATCTCGGCGGCGCGCCAAAACTCACAAAGCTCGCCAAGCTCACGCCCGCCGACGTGCGCGCCTTCATGGCGGCGCGGCGCAGCGAAGGGACCAGCAGCCGCTCGCTGATGCGCGTGCTCGCTGGCGTGCGTTCGTTCGCGCGTTATCTCGAACGCAATCACAAGGGCAAGGTCGGCGCACTCGCCGCGGTGCGCGCGCCCAAGGTGCCGAAGACCCTGCCGAAGCCGTTGACGATCGCATCGGCCAAGCAAATGGCCGACGCCGATATTCGCGCCGGCGAGGAGCGCGAGCCCTGGGTGCTGGCCCGCGACGCCGCCGTGCTGGCGCTGCTTTACGGATCGGGGCTACGCATCTCCGAAGCGCTGAGTCTCAAGCGCGACGACATGCCCGCGCCGGGCCAAGGCGACGCGCTGTCGGTCATCGGCAAGGGCAACAAGCAGCGCATGGTGCCGGTGTTGCCGCAGGTCGCGCAGCTTGTGGCTGACTACATCGCGCTCTGCCCCTACGACCTGCCGGCGAATAGCCTGCTGTTCGTCGGCGCCCGCGGCGGGCCCTTGTCGCCGCGCATCCTGCAACTTGTCATGGAACGGTTGCGCGGTGCGCTTAGCCTGCCAGACACCGCAACACCGCACGCGCTACGGCATTCATTCGCCACCCATCTGCTCGCCCGCGGCGGCGATCTGCGCGCCATCCAGGAATTGCTAGGCCACGCCTCGCTTTCCACCACGCAGATCTATACGGCGGTGGATACCGAGCGCTTGCTCGAAGTGTACCGCAGCGCACACCCCAGAGCATGATAAGATAGCTCCCATTCATTTGGCGTTTTGCCGGATCAAGGGGAGCCACACATGAGTCATGGCGTTCACGCCGTTCAGCACGAAGCTGAACACAAGATGCAGCACGACGACCACGGCGGTCACGACGGCGGAAAAGAAAACTTCAATAAACGCATAGCGCTGATGATCGCGGTGATCGCGCTGTTCCTCGCGTTCTCAGAAACGATGGGCAAGAGTGCGCAGACCTCCGCGCTGAATTACCAGATCGAAGCTTCCAACCTGTGGAATTTCTTCCAGGCCAAAAACATTCGCCGCACCGTGACCATCGTCGCCACCGATCAGGCGAAGTTGGGCATGCTTGGCCTCACCAACGATGAGCAGAAGGCCGCGTTCACCAAGCAGATCGGCGCCTGGACCGAACTCGCGGCGCGCTACCGTTCGGAGCCTAAAGCAGACGGCAAGGGCGAAGGCACCGAGGAATTGGCCAAGCGCGCCATCGAAGAGCAACACCATCGCGATCTCGCGCTCGCCAAGTATCATCACTACGAGGTGGCGTCGGCGGCGTTCCAGATCGGCATCGTGCTGGCTTCGGCGACCGTCATCACCGGCATGGTGATCCTGGCTTATTGCGCCGCGGGCCTCGGCGTGCTCGGCATCTTTTTCATGGCGATCGGACTGGTCGCGCCGCACGCCATACATTTGATGTGAGATTTGTCATTCCGGGGCGCGGGCTTTAGTGCGGTTACGCGCTATAGCCCGCGAGCCCGGAATCCAGCGGCATCCAGAACGTATCTGGATTCCGGACCCGGCGTTTCACGCCGTCCCGGAATGACGGAATGGCTTACGCCGCCTGCGCGCGCATGCGGCGGCGGATGCGCGACACGCGTCGCATGAAACGCCCAGCGCGCTTGGGCTTCATCAGCCACATCCACGACCGCAGACGGCGGCGGATCGGATCGACGTGGCGCGCGACCCAAGCCTTGATCTCGAGCTTGATCGGATCGACCAGCCGGTGCGCGCGTTCGAGCCACACCAGCACGTGTTCGTAGAGCCAGCGGAACCAGGACAGCTGCAGGAGCTTTGGCCGCGTCACCTCGAAGATGAAGGCGGTGAGGCCCACGCTCACGATCTTGGCGAGGCCGAGCACGACAAGCGCGCTGAACCAGTGATGGCCGTGCAGCAGCCAGAGGCCGAAAATCTTGATCGGCAGCAGCACCAGAACCGGAACCAGGAACACCAGCAGCGTCGCCAGCGGCGGCAGCCGCTCGATTCCGGCCGCGATCTTTTCCCTGAGTTCGCGCCAAGCGATGCGATCGACGATCCAGCCGACGATCGGCGCCAGATGGCTCCACAGCCACGCTTCGAACAGGAAAACGAGCGCGAGCAGAACCAGCAGCGGGCGGGTCAGATAGCGGCGCATCTCACTTGGTCGCTTTTCCTGCAGCTGCGGTTCAAGTGCGCACCCGGCCGCCGTCAACGTTGAGCGTCTGCCCGGTGATGAAAGCGGCATCGTCGCTGGTCAGGTACGAGACGGTGCCGACCAAATCCTCCGGCACCTCGCCGCGCTTGATCGCCTGCATCTGCGCCACCTGGGCGAACTCCTCGTCCATGCTGGCGAGGCCCGCACGCGGAGCGCGCGCCAGCGTGCCGGGCGAACGTGTCAGCCCCGGCGCGATGGCATTGACCGTGATGCCGTGCGGCCCAAGCTCGCTCGCCAGCGCGCGCGTAAAGCCGACAATGCCGCCCTTGCTAGCGACGTAGTGAACAAAGCCGGTAACCACCGAGCCGAGCGTGCTCGACGCCATGTTGACGATGCGGCCCCAGCCGCGCTGCTTCATGCCGGGCACCAGGGCCGACGACACCAGGAAGCAGCTGTCGAGATTGATCGACAGCACGCGCCGCCACTCCTCGAAACTCATGTCCTCGAACGACTTCTGCGGAAAGATGCCGGCGCAGTTGATCAGGATGTCGCAGCGGCCGAATTTTTTCTGCACGTCCGCCGCCATGGTGGCGACAGAATTTTCCGAAGTGACATCGCACTTGCAGGCGAGCGCCTGACGGCCGGCCATCTGCACGTGCTTGATGGTGTCGTCAGCGGGCGCGACATCGGCGATGACGATGTGCACGCCATCCTCGGCAAGTCGCTTGGCGAACGCCTGCCCGATGCCGTTTGCGGCCCCGGTGATGACCGCGACCTTGTCCTTGTGGCCTTTGCCCATAGCACTTTGCTCACTCCGCCCTCATCCTGAGGAGCCCGCGCAGCGGGCGTCTCGAAGGATGGGGCGGCCCATGGTTCGAGACGCCGGGCTCCGCCCGGCTCCTCACCATGAGGCCGGTCGAGGTCCGGAACGTGGCCATCATCACATATGTATGGCGCGTTTCGCCACCGCCAGCGCGGCCTCTTTCACCGCTTCGGGCAGCGTCGGGTGGGCGTGGCAGGTGCGCGCGATGTCCTCGGACGACGCGCCGAACTCCATCGCCACCGCGGCTTCCGCGATCATGTTGCCGGCGTCGGAGCCGATGATGTGCACGCCGAGCACGCGGTCGGTCTTGGCGTCGGCGAGGATTTTCACGAAACCTTCGGTCTGCTGGTTGGCCTTGGCGCGGCCGTTGGCGGTGAACGGGAATTTGCCGGCGTTGTAAGACACGTTGGCGGTCTTCAACTCTTCCTCGGACTTACCGACCGAAGCGATCTCCGGGTAGGTATAAACCACACCCGGGATCACGTCGTAGTTCACGTGGCCCGCTTGCCCAGCCAGGATTTCGGCCACCGCCATCCCCTCGTCCTCGGCCTTGTGTGCCAGCATGGGGCCCGCGATCACATCGCCGATGGCATAGACGCCTTTCAGGCTGGTCGCGAAGTGTGGATCGACCACGACGCGGCCGCGGTTATCTTTCTTCACGCCGGCCTCGTCGAGGCCGAGCCCTTCGGTGAACGGCACGCGGCCGATCGCCACCAGCACGACATCGGCTTCGATCGTCTCGGCGGCACCGCCTTTCGCCGGCTCGACCTTGACCTTCAGCGCCGGGCCAGAGGTATCGACCGCCGTCACCTTCGACGACAGTTTGAACTTAATGCCCTGCCGCTCGAAGATGCGCTGCGCCTGGCGGCGCACCTCGCCGTCCATGCCCGGCAATACGCCGTCGAGGAATTCGACCACCGTTACCTGAGAACCGAGCCGCCGCCACACCGAGCCGAGCTCGAGCCCGATCACGCCGGCACCGACCACGACCAGCCGCGCCGGCACCTTGCCGAGCGCGATCGCGCTGTCGGACGACACCACACGCTTCTCGTCGATCGAAATGCTCGGTAGGCGCGCCACATCGGAGCCGGTGGCAATGACGATGTTCTTGGTTTCGAGTAACTGTGTCTTGCCGTCCGCGCCCTTCACCTCAACCTTGCCGGGCGCCACGATCCGGCCGGTGCCGTGCACCGAGTCGATCTTGTTTTTCTTCAGCAGGTAATCGACGCCCTTGACGTTGCCGTCCACGGCCTCGTCCTTGAACTTCAGCATGGTCGGCAGATCGAGTTTCGGCGTGCTGACGCCAATGCCCATTTTCGCAAAGCTATGGCCGGCCTCCTCGAACAATTCGGAGGCGTGCAGCAGCGCCTTCGACGGAATGCAGCCGACGTTGAGGCAGGTGCCGCCGTGGGTGGCGCGCTTTTCCACCACCGCGACCTTCATGCCGAGCTGCGCCGCGCGGATCGCGCAGACATAGCCGCCGGGGCCGGTGCCGATGACGATGAGGTCGTAGGGCATACTATTTTGCCTTCATACGTTTTCTACTTCGCGGGCTTTTCAAGAAATCGCGAATGATTGTCCATCGACGACGGTAAGGTTGGAATTGCTCCTTGTTCCAGACAATCTTGCTCCAACCCCTGACTGTAATTAGTGCGCGAGCGTCTTCGGCAGAGAGAACGTAATATTCCGGGTCCTCTGCAGCCAACGCTCGCTTCGCAGCAGATGAATATTTGTACGCGCGATTCAATCTAACCAGGACGAGAAAATCACAATCAATTTGTTTGATTAGAAATGCATTGGCATCGGTAGCCCATCTACTCTTCACTTGAATCCGCGCAGATCGATTTGTTTCGGGCCACGTCGCAACAAGATCGTAGCCACGTAAATTTGTGTAGGTTTTGTACGCTGGAATTCCTTCGATGAGCAGTTGCCCGAGCACCAAAAACTCGGCGCCCTCCGACTCAAGTCGTGTGTCTTGGCGCGGCATCTAACTCACAAATCCAGCACCAGCCGCGCCGGATCTTCCAGCACGTCCTTCACCTTGACCAGGAACGTCACCGCCTCGCGGCCGTCGACGATGCGATGATCGTACGAGAGCGCGAGATACATCATCGGCCGCGGTTCGATCTTGCCGGCGACCACCATCGGCCGCTCCTGGATCTTGTGCATTCCCAAAATGCCGGACTGCGGCGCGTTGAGGATCGGCGTCGACATCAGCGAGCCATAGACGCCGCCATTGGAGATGGTGAAAGTGCCGCCCTGCATCTCTTCGATCTTCAGCGCGCCGTCGCGCGCGCGGCGGCCGAAATCGGTGATGACCTTCTCAACATCGGCGAGCGACTTCTTGTCGGCGTCGCGCACCACCGGAACCACCAGGCCCTTCTCGGTGCCGACCGCCACGCCGACGTGATAGTAATTCTTGTAAATGAGGTCAGCGCCATCGATCTCGGCGTTGACGGCCGGAATTTCCTTCAGCGCCTGCACGCAGGCGCGCACGAAGAAGCCCATGAAGCCGAGCTTCACGCCGTGGCGCTTCTCGAACAGCTCCTTGTACTGGTTGCGCATCTGCATCACCGCGCTCATGTCGACCTCGTTGAAGGTCGTCAGCATGGCGGCGGTGTTCTGCGCCTCCTTGAGCCGCCGCGCGATGGTCTGGCGCAGCCGGGTCATCTTCACGCGCTCCTCGCGCGCCGCGTCATCGGCCGGCGACGGCGCACGCATCTGCACGGCGGCCGCGGGCTGCGCCGCCGGCATGGGTACGGAAGCGGCGCGCTCGATCGCCGCCATCATGTCGCCTTTGGTGACCTGACCGTGCTTGCCGGAGCCCGCCACAGTGGCGGAATCCATGCCGGTTTCGGCCGCCATCTTCCGCACCGAGGGCGGCGCCGGCATGTCGGAGCCGGGCTTGTCGGACGAAGGTTTGGCGGCCTGCGTCTGTGCAGGCTTCGGCACCTCCGCCCTGACGGCAGGAGCTGCCGCAGGCTTCGCGGCGGGCGCGCCCGCGCCTTCCTTGATCTGGCCGAGCAGCGCGCCGACCGCGACGGTCTCGCCATCCTTGGCGGCAATCTCCGACAGCACGCCCGCTGCCGGCGCCGGCACTTCGATCGTCACCTTGTCGGTTTCGAGCTCGACCAGCGGCTCGTCCACCGCCACCGCCTCGCCCGGCTTCTTGAACCACTTGCCGATGGTCGCTTCGGTGATGGATTCGCCGAGCGTGGGAACGCGGATCTCAGCCATAGCCAATCCTCTAACTCTTCACGTCAGGCTCGGCTTGTGCCGGCCATGACGGCGACTAGCCCAGCGCTTCTTCAAGCACGTGCTTGAGCTGCGCGATGTGCTTCGACATCTGTCCGACCGCGGTCGCGGCCGAGGCCGGACGCGTGGCATAGCGGGGCCGCTTGTGCTTGGCCCCGATCTGGTTGAGCACCCATTCGACGTAGTGCTCGACGAAGTGCCACGCCCCCATGTTGCGCGGCTCCTCCTGAACCCAAACCACCTCAGCCTGCTTGAAGCGCGACAGCTCGCTCACCAGCGCCTTGGTCGGGAACGGATAAAGCTGCTCGAGACGCAGGATATAAATGTCGTCGATGCCGCGCTTCTCGCGCTCTTCGTAGAGATCGTAATAGACCTTGCCGGAGCAGAGCAGCACGCGCCGCATCTTGTCGTCGGACACGAGCTTGATCTTCTCGTTCGGCAGCATCTGCGTGTCGTCCCACAACAGCCGGTGGAACGACGAGCCGCTGGCGAACTCCTCAAGCTGCGACACCGCGCGCTTGTGGCGCAGCAGCGACTTCGGCGTCATCAGGATGAGCGGCTTGCGAATTTCGCGCTTGAGCTGCCGGCGCAGGGCGTGGAAGTAATTCGCAGGCGTCGTGCAATTGAGGACCTGCATGTTGTCCTCGGCGCACATTTGCAGGAAGCGCTCGAGCCGCGCGGAAGAATGCTCCGGCCCCTGCCCTTCGTAGCCGTGCGGCAACAGGCACACGAGACCCGACATGCGCAGCCATTTCCGCTCGCCCGACGAGATGAACTGGTCGAACACCACCTGGGCGCCGTTGGCGAAGTCGCCGAATTGCGCCTCCCAGAGCGTCAGCGCGTTCGGCTCGGCGAGCGAATAGCCGTACTCGTAGCCCAGCACGGCCTCTTCCGAGAGCATCGAGTTGATGACCTCGTAGCGCGCCTGCTTGCCGCCCAGATGATTGAACGGCGTGTGGCGCGCCTCGGTCTCCTGGTCGATCAGCACGGAGTGACGCTGCGAGAAGGTGCCGCGCTCGCTGTCCTGGCCGGAGAACCGCACCGGATGGCCTTCCTGCAGCAGCGTGCACAACGCCAGCGCCTCGGCGGTCGCCCAGTCGATGCCCTGGCCGGTCTCGATCGACTTCAGGCGCGCTTCGAGGAAGCGCTGGATGGTGCGGTGGACGTGGAAGTCCTGCGGCACTGCGGTGATCTTCCGGCCGATCTCCTTGAGCTCGTCGGGCGCAACACCGGTGTTGCCGCGACGCGGATCGTCGCCGGAGCCGGCAGCCTTCATGCCGGCCCATCGGCCGTCGAGCCAGTCCGCGCTGTTGGCGCGATAGCTCTGGCTCGCCTCAAGCTCGGCGTCGAGCCGTGTGCGCCAGTCGGCGCGCATCTTTTCGACCTCGCCGTCGGTGAGCACACCCTCTCCGACCAGCCGCTTGGCATAGATTTCCTGCGTGGTCGGATGCGAGCGGATCGCCTTGTACATCAACGGCTGGGTGAACGCCGGCTCATCGCCCTCGTTGTGGCCGTGGCGGCGATAGCAGAACATATCGACCACCACCGGCTTCTGGAATTTCTGCCGGAACTCGGTCGCGACCTTCGCGGCATAGACCACCGCTTCGGGATCGTCGCCGTTGGCATGGAAGATCGGCGCCTCGATCATCTTGGCGACGTCGGACGGATACGGCGACGACCGCGAATAGCGCGGATAGGTGGTGAAGCCGATCTGGTTGTTGACGATGAAATGCACCGAGCCGCCAGTGCGATGGCCGCGCAGTTCGGAGAGACCGAAGCACTCCGCAATGACGCCCTGGCCGGCAAACGCCGCGTCGCCTGAAATCAGCAGCGGCATCACCATGGTGCGATCTTCGCGCGACGCGCCGTGCTGATCCTGCTTGGCGCGCACCTTGCCGAGCACCACCGGGTTGACGATCTCCAGATGCGACGGGTTCGCAGTGAGCGACAGATGCACCTTGTTGCCGTCGAACTCGCGGTCAGACGACGCGCCGAGGTGATACTTCACATCGCCCGAGCCTTCGACGTCGTCGGGCGACGACGAGCCGCCCTTGAACTCGTGGAAGATCGCGCGGTGCGGCTTGCTCATCACCTGCGCCAGCACGTTGAGCCGGCCGCGGTGCGACATGCCGACGATGATCTCTTTGACGCCGAGCGCGCCGCCGCGTTTGATGATCTGCTCCAGCGCCGGAATCATCGACTCGCCGCCATCGAGGCCGAACCGCTTGGTGCCGGTGAACTTCAGATCGCAGAATTTTTCGAAGCCATCGGCTTCGATGAGCTTGTTGAGGATCGCGCGCTTGCCCTCGCGCGTGAAGGTGATTTCCTTGTCGCGGCCTTCGATGCGCTCCTGCATCCAGGCCTTCTGCGCCGGATCGGAGATGTGCATGAACTCGACGCCGAGCGTCTGGCAATAGGTGCGGCGGAGAATCGCAATGATCTCGCGCATCGACGCAAACTCGAGGCCCAGCACCTTGTCGAGGAAGATGCGGCGGTCGAGGTCGGCGTCGGCAAAACCGTAGGAGCGCGGATCGAGCTCCTCCTCGTTCTTCGGCGGCTCCAATTCCAGCGGGTCGAGCTTGGCGTGGAAGTGGCCGCGGATGCGGTAGGCGCGGATCAGCATCAGCGCGTGGATGGAATCGCGCGTGGCCTGCTGCACGTCGGCGGCGGAGATTTCGACGCCCTTCTGTTGCGCGCGTGCTTTGACCTTGTCGCCAACCGCTTTCTCGACCGCGCCCCAGTCGCCGGTCAGCGCCGCGATCAGATCGCCATTGGCGTGCGAAAGCTCGGGCCGTTTCCACGACGGGCCACTGGCGTTCTTGACGACGTCGGAGCGTTCATCCTTCAGGCTCTGGAAGAACGCCTGCCATTCCGCGTCAACCGAACGCGGGTCGGCCTCGTAGCGTGCGTGGAGGTCTTCGATGTAGGCGGCGTTGCCGCCATAAAGAAATGACGTGCGGGCGAAGGCCGCATTCGCGTCCTGGCGAGACATATTTGTATCCTCAGCGAGGCACCTGCCCCGGGCAGGCGGCGCATAGGCAAGTGAACCCGCGACCGCCAACGGCTCGATCTATACTCAAGATTTATGACGTGAGAAGGACTACGAAAGGCCAAAAGCGCTGAATCAGAGCGTCAGAGCTTCGGCCGGCGGCGGCCCGTATCGCGTCAAAGCCGGGTATAATGCGAATCTAGCCGATTCCGTTGCCGGAAAATTGAACAGAGCGCCCTGCGAAAAGCACCGTTCAATCCTTCCCAAAAACAACAAGGCCCCGGCAGAACCGGGGCCTTGCGTGCGCTTGGATGGCCCGCTCGCGAGCGTCTGTCGGCTCAGAACTTGTAGCTGACGCGGCCAAGCACGGTGGTGACATCGCGGGGACGAGAGCTGAACGTGTAGAGCCCAGCGGCAGCGGTGCCGAGCTCGTAGCTCTTGCTCTCGAACCGGTAGTAGTTGGTTTCGAAGCCGACGATCCAGTTCGGCGTCAGCATGTATTCGATGCCGCTGCCGATCGTGATGCCGTTGTGCCAGACGGTGGCGGTGCCGGTCCGGGTCGGATCCGCATAACTCAGCTGAGCGCGAGCCCCGGCCCAGCCGAGCTTCGAGTAGAACAGCCAGCTATCGAATGCCATGCCGACGCGGCCGGTCACCGTTGCGATGTCGGTGAGCTTGTTGGTGTAGACGTCGTTGCCGAACGGATTATTGAAGTCGGCCTTGATGGCCGAGCCCATGTAGGAGCCTTCGATGCCCCACACGGTGCGGCCGGTCTGGTAGTTGCAGCCGAGGAAACCGCCACCAACGAAGCCCGACGACGGATTGCTGTAGCCTTGGCCCGGCGTGAAATCGCCAACGCCCGCCGTGCCGTTCGTGGTCGCGGTGTTCTGCGTCCAGGCAAAGCCGCCGCCGAGCGTGCCACCGACGTAGCAGCCGCTCCAGTTAGCCGCGGCAACGATCGGCATCATCGGAGCCTTGTACGGAAGATCAGCGGACTGTGCGGCGCCAGCGGCGCCGGCCAGAATGGTCGTCGCGAGAAGAAACTTTTTCATGCGAATCTCCGTCCCCATCGTTGATGGCCGGTGATTCAGTCCGCGTCCGAAAATTTTTTCAACGCACGCAACAACTGAACCACGACCCCAACGGCCTTGCGCCCACCGCGCTCCCCGGCCGCCGGAAAGGACGGTGGTCATAACTCATCGCGGAAATTGCGCTATCGCCTGCGGGACACACTCGCGCGCAAACACCATGGACGTGCATCACCACAGCCACGCAATCATGCTTAGCAAATCGTTGCTGCGAAAATTCTCCAACGAAATCGCGGACATCGCGCACGCGGCGAAGCGAAACGAATTACTAACTATCAGAGCAGAATCGGGCGCGGGCGCTTGCAGTGCGCGGACACGCTGAGCACCAAGACATCCTGAGCACCAAGACATCCTGAGCACCAAGACATCAGCGCGCCGCGTTGACTGCAAAAACAAAAAGCCCCGGCACAGGGCCGGGGCTTTTCGAATTTTGTTTGACGCCTGCTATCTCGCGCAGCCCAGCTGGAAGATCGGCATGAAGCAGTTGCTGTACTTGTAGTGCACGCCGACGCGGACGATGTGATCGTCGACGGCGACGTTGCTTCGCGCGGTCACGCCCGCCGCCGGTGACGGCGTGAGGTAATCGCGATCGGTGAAGCGGGCATAGAGGTAGTCCGCCTTCACCGACCAGCTGTTGTTGAGCGCCACTTCAGTGCCGACACCAGCCGTCCAGCCCCAACGGGTCTTGCTGTCAGTGAAAACGCCAGCGCCGGTGGTGGCCGTGGCCTCGATCCGCGCATTGGCAAGACCGCCGGTGGCATAGAGCAGCACGGTGTCGCTCATGAGATAACCGAGCCGGGCGCGGGTGGTGCTGAACCAGCGCTCTTTGGTGCTCGAGCTCGTGGCCGCGCCGATGTCGGTCGCGGAGCCAGTCTTATTGGTCCAGGAGAAATCGCTTTACGTGCCGATCACCCACATGCCGGTCTGGTAGTTGCAGCCGTACTCGACACCGATGATGCCGCCGCTGATGTCGAAGCTGTTGGTGATGTCGCCGGTCGCGCTCACGTGCCGGCTTTTGCCCCACACGCCGCCGCCCGCAGCGCCAACATAGCATCCGGTCCAGGAATGCCGCATGGGCGGCGCCTTGACCACGAGGTCGGCCGCAAATGCGCTGCCGCTCGTCAACACAATCGCTGCTGCGAAAAGAATTTTTTTCATCGACGGCCCCTGCTCCCCGAATATTTGTTGGGTCACTTCAAACCGCGATGCTTACTGGCCGCGGTCGGAATTCTGATACGCAGGGCGATCGGGACACCACAAACGTACTCACGAACTGCCGATAGCCTATCCTGCGAAGGTCAAATCTGGTGTGGCCGAGTCACCACAGGCGCGGCCAAAAGGAAGGGACACCACTCCCCCGCGAACCCAGGCAAATTCTGCAGAATCGGGCCCCCATCGCCTTCCCCTGTTACCAATTCGTCCGCTGGCGCGGACCGCTTTCAGCTTGCGTGGGGGCCAAAGCAAAGGGAGGCAAGCGCACAACAATCCTGCCGAGTGCTCGACGCTCCACAACAGGCCAAACTGCAACTGAGTGATAAGTAGCTGATTCGTTGTTGGAATCAAAAATTTATTAACAACACATTAACCATGAAAGCGCTGTGATTCAGCGGCTTGCAAGGGATCGTGACGCCCCGCACACGGATGAAGTGTAGCGCCCGGCGCTTAGCCCTTGAGCAGCTCAACCAGCGTCTTGCCGAGCCGCGCCGGCGACGGCGAAACCTTGATGCCGGCGGATTCCATGGCCGCGACCTTCGAGCCGGCGTCGCCCTTACCGCCCGCGATGATCGCGCCGGCGTGGCCCATGCGGCGGCCGGGCGGGGCTGTGCGGCCGGCGATAAATCCGACCATCGGCTTCTTGCGGCCGCGCTTGGCCTCATCCTTGAGGAATTGCGCCGCGTCCTCCTCGGACGAGCCACCGATCTCACCGATCATGACGATCGCCTCGGTGGCCTTGTCGGCGAGGAACATCTCAAGCCCCTCGATGAAATCCATGCCCTTCACCGGATCGCCGCCAATGCCGAGTGCGGTGGTCTGGCCGAGGCCTTCGCGGGTGGTCTGGAACACCGCCTCGTAGGTCAAGGTGCCGGAGCGCGACACGATGCCGACCTTGCCTGGCTTGAAGATCGACGCCGGCATGATGCCGATCTTGCATTCGCCCGCCGTCATCACGCCGGGGCAATTCGGCCCGATCAGCCGCGACTTCGAACCGGCAAGCGAACGCTTCACCTTGATCATGTCCTCGACCGGAATGCCTTCGGTGATGCACACGATCAGCGGAATTTCCGCCTCGATGGCTTCCTCGATCGCGTCGGCCGCGCCGGGCGGCGGCACGTAGATCACGCTGGCGTCACAGCCGGTCTTGGCCTTGGCTTCCTCGACGGTGTCGAACACCGGCAGGCCGAGATGGGTCGCGCCACCTTTGCCGGGCGAGGTGCCGCCGACCATCTTGGTGCCGTAGGCGATCGCCTGCTCGGAATGGAACGTGCCATTCTTGCCGGTGAAGCCCTGGCAAATGACTTTGGTGTTCTTGCCGACGAGGATGGCCATGGTTCTACCGGATCATTGGAGCGAATGAGGTGGCGGATTGAACGCCACATAAAGACTGACGAGACCGCCGATCACCAAACCGGACCCAACCATAGCCCAGCCAACCAGCTTGCGAAATTGAAGCCAGCGCTCGGGCAACTCGAATTCGTCGTAGGGCAACGACTTGTGCGTCTGGTAGGCGATCCAGAGACACAGGATTCCCAGCGTCTCGATCGCAGCGGAGAGCCAGAGCGCTGACACTAGCCACCCTTCACCGCCTTGACGATTTTCTGCGCCGCATCGTCGAGATCGTCGGCCGAGGTCACGTTGAGGCCGGACGACGCGATGATCTTCTTGCCAAGCTCGACGTTGGTGCCCTCGAGCCGCACCACCAGCGGCACCTTCAGGCCGACTTCCTTCACGGCCGCAACCACGCCTTCGGCGATCACGTCGCACTTCATGATGCCGCCGAAGATGTTGACGAGGATGCCCTTCACCTTCGGATCGGAGGTGATGATCTTGAACGCGGCCGCGACCTTTTCTTTGCTGGCGCTGCCGCCGACGTCGAGGAAGTTCGCGGGCTCCATGCCGTAGAGCTTGATGATGTCCATCGTCGCCATGGCGAGCCCCGCGCCATTGACCATGCAGCCGATCGAGCCATCGAGCGCGACATAATTGAGATCGTACTTGGCGGCTTCCGTCTCCTTGGCGTCTTCCTCGGTGACATCGCGCAACGCCGCCACGTCCGGGTGCCGGAACAGCGCGTTGTCGTCGAAGCCGACCTTGGCATCGAGGCAGATCAGTTTCTTGTCCTTGGTCACGACCAGCGGATTCACTTCGAGCAGGCTCATGTCCTTCTCGGTGAACGCCTTGTAAAGGCCGGAAAGCATCGGGCTGAGCTGCTTCTGCAAGTCGCTATCGAGGCCGAGCGCCTTGGCGATGCGGCGCACGTGATGCGGCCAGATACCCTCGACCGGATCGACCGACACCGTGACGATCTTCTCCGGCGTGTCGTGCGCGACCTTCTCGATGTCCATGCCGCCTTCGGTCGAAACCACGACGGCGACGCGAGAGGTTTCGCGATCGACCAGCATCGACAGATAGAACTCCTTGTCGATCGCCGAGCCTTCCTCGATGTAGAGGCGATTGACCAGCTTGCCGTGCGGGCCGGTCTGATGGGTGACCAGGATCGAGCCGAGGAGGCGCGTCGCCTCCTTCTTCACATCGTCCTTGGACTTCACCACCTTGACGCCGCCGCCCTTGCCGCGGCCGCCGGCGTGAATCTGCGCCTTGACCACCCAGACCGGGCCGCCGAGCTTGTCGGCAGCCTTCATGGCTTCATCGACGCTCATCGCCGCAATGCCGTTCGGCACCGGCACGCCGAATTCGCGCAGCACCGCTTTGGCTTGGTACTCGTGGATGTTCATGATCGCCCTCCGGTCACCAAGCCCAAGTCACGAAGCCCAAGTCACCAAGCCTATGGCGCCTGGCAGCGGCGCCGATCATTAAGCCGCGCATTCCTTGTGAGGTTTGCGAACCCGCTCGGTCGATGCCGGATACTTGACCAGCATCGCAGCCGGCCGAACCGGCCGCCGCACCAGTTCGCCGCTGCAATTCGGGCAGCGTCCGCCGGTCAGGCGATTGGCCGCGCATGCGGCGCAGAAGGTGCACTCGAACGTGCAGATCACGGCATCCGGCGCGTCCGGCGGCAAATCCTTGTCGCAGCACTCGCAGTTCGGTCTGAGCGCGAGCATCGCGGTTCCTTACTTCTTGCCGAGGTCGGGCGCGATCTTCTGGCAAGCGTCCACCAGACCCTTCACGGCGTTGGCCGACTTTTCGAACATGTCGCGCTCGGCGCTGGTCAAATCCAGTTCGACGATACGCTCGACGCCCTTGGCGCCGATCACCACCGGCACGCCGACGTAAAGGTTCTTGATGCCATACTCGCCATTGAGCCAGGCCGCGCAGGGCAGCAGCCGCTTCTTGTCGCGCAGATAGCTTTCCGCCATCGCGACCGCGGAGGAGGCCGGTGCGTAGAACGCCGAGCCGGTCTTGAGCAGGTTGACGATTTCGGCGCCGCCGTTGCGCGTGCGGTCCATGATCTCGTCGACGCGCTTCTGCGTGGTCCAGCCCATCTTGATGAGGTCAGGCAGCGGAATGCCGGCGACGGTGGAGTAGCGCACCATCGGCACCATGGAGTCGCCGTGGCCGCCCAGCACGAAGGCGCTCACGTCCTCGACCGAGACGTTGAACTCGTCGGCGAGGAAGTAGCGCAGCCGCGCCGAGTCGAGCACGCCCGCCATGCCGACCACCATGTTCTTCGGCAGGCCGCAGGCCTTCTGCAGCGCCCAGACCATCGCGTCGAGCGGGTTGGTGATGCAGATCACGAACGCATTGGGCGCGTATTTCTTGATGCCGGCGCCGACCTGATCCATCACCTTGAGGTTGATGCCGAGCAGATCGTCGCGGCTCATGCCGGGCTTGCGCGGCACGCCGGCGGTGACGATGCAGACGTCGGCGCCTTCCATCCCCTCGTAGGAGTTGGTGCCCGCCATGTGGGAATCGAAGCCCTCGACCGGCGATGACTGCACGAGGTCGAGCGCCTTGCCCTGCGGGACGCCCTCGGCGATATCGAACAGCACGACGTCGCCAAGCTCTTTCAGGCCGATGAGATGAGCGAGCGTGCCGCCGATTTGACCGGCACCGACCAACGCAATCTTGCTACGCGCCATGTGGGGAAAATCCTTATGGAATGGCCGAAAACAGCCGCTAGGACGGGTCATTAGCCCGTTCGGCAGAACCGTTCAAGTCGCGGAATTGACTTGCGAGTTGGCGGACCCGCGGGCGGGTCCGGTACCGCTCAATAGTTCGACAATTGGCTGATGCGACGGTGATAGGAACTGGCGATGCAGCCATAGTCGCGACCGCAGCTCATCCGGCCGGCCAGCCAATTCTTCTGATCGGCTTCGAGGCGATAGCGGGCGTTGCCGCCGAGCTGATTGCGCAGGCGGAAGTACATGCCGGACATGCGGGAATCGAGCTGACTCAGCTCGCTGCTCTGGCAGATCAGCACTTCGTCGGGCCTTGAGGCGTAACGGCAGTTGAAGCTTTGCGCCTGGGCCGTCAGCGGCGCCAAAACGAATGCGAGCAGAAGCGTGGCCGGGATGATCTTCATGAGTTTTCCCCTTGGAAACGGCAAAACAAAGAGAGTGGAATCGCAAAAACTATGATCCCGCCCGGTGTCGCATTCAAGCCGATGCGCGACGTTATCTCAGGTCTCCACAATGCCTTCGCTCGATCCGGTGGCCGCGGAATCGCCCCGCCCATGCGGCAGCGCGAGGTAGGACTGTGAGCGCATTTCGATCAGCCGCGACGCGGTGCGCTTGAATTCGGCGGCCTCGAAGCCGTCCACCGCCCGGTAGAGCGCCTCCGGGTCGGCCGCAGCCGACGCAATCAACTTCACGCTGTGGTCGTAGAGCGTGTCGATCAAGATGATGAACCGTTTGGCGGCGTTGCGCTCGTCGAAACCCATGACCGGAATGCGGTCGATGATCAGCGTATGGAATTCGTGCGCGATGCGCAGATAGTCGGCTGCCGCCAACGGCTGCTCGCAGAGATCGTGGAAAAAGAACCGCGCCACGCCCATGGCGGCGCGCGGCACGCGCAGCCTGCGGCCCTTCACCACAAGCTCCTGCGGCATGCCGCTCGCGCTGCCGACCAGGCTGTGCCAGGCGGCGTCGAGCGCCGCCGACGCCATGTCACCGGCCGGCACATAATAGACTTGGCGGCCCGCCAGTTTTTCCAGCCGGAAATCGGTGCGGGCGTCGAGACGGACGATCTCCATGTGCCGCTGCAGCATGGCGATGAACGGCAGAAACAGCGCGCGGTTGAGTCCATCCCTGTAAAGGTCGTTCGGCGCCACGTTCGAGGTCACCACCAGCACCACGCCAAGTTCGAACAGCCGCGTGAACAGCCGCCCGAGGATCATCGCGTCCGCGATATCGGTGACGTGGAATTCGTCGAAGCAAAGCAGCCAGCTTTCTTCCGCGAGCGCAGCGGCCGTGAGCCGGATCGGATCGTCGTCCGCGATCTCGCCATCCTTGAGCTGCTGGCGGAACTCACGCACGCGATCGTGCACGTCGGCCATGAACTCGTGAAAATGCGCGCGGCGTTTGCGCACCACTGGCGACGCCTCGAAAAATAAATCCATCAGCATGGTCTTGCCGCGGCCGACGTCGCCATAGACGTAAAGGCCCTTGGCGACGTCGCCATTGCCGCGCGTGCCGAACAACCAGCCGACCGGGCTCGACCGTCGCGCCGAGCGGTGCGCCACCACGCGCTGCTCCAACGCAGCCAGCCGGCCGAGCAACGCCTCCTGGGCGCTGTCGCGCTCGATCTTCCGGCTGTGAAGGAGAGCCTCGTAGTGCTCGCGGACCGACATCGGCCCAAAATCGCCCGAACCAGCCGGATTCACCAACAGGCTGGGCACCCGGCATGCCTGCCATGCAAATTTAGACGTCAATTCAAGCAATTAGCGGGGAAAGGCCACACTGTTCGCAGCCTTGTCAAATTCTTGCTGCATCGCAACATTAGGGTTGATTCGCGGCTGGCCTTCGGGCCGGCCGCAAGCGTCTTGTTAGTCCAAGTGTCTTGGGATGGAAAACCAAAGAGGGTCCTTTGCCTGAACAACGCAAGGAGGCCCGAATGCAAGATCCTCTCGCCGACGGCGGCGTCATCCGCAAATTGTGGATCGGCGAAGCCAATCGTTATCGCGATCATCTGCTGCGCCTCGACGCGCAAAGCCGTCACAGCCGCTTCGGCGGCGCGGTGGCCGACGAGTTCATCTGCGATTACGTCACCACCACGCTCGGCCTGAATTCGGTCGTGCATGGCTTCTTCGTCGATGGCGTCCTGCGCGGCGCGGCCGAGCTTCGCCCGTTGGGGCCTGCGTTTGGGCGCGAAGCCGAGGTCGCATTCTCCATCGAGACGCCGTGGCAAAGTCACGGCGTCGGCTCGACGCTGCTCGACCGCACGCTGCTGGCCGCGCGCAACCGTGGCATCAAGATGCTGCACATGGCCTGCCTCGCCGACAACCGGCGCATGCAGGAATTGGCGCGCAAGTTCGCGGCTGAACTCAGCTTCGATTTCGGCAGCGTGGTCGGCGAGGTGGCGGCGGCACGGCCCACCCCGCTGTCGGTGCTGCGCGAGGCGGTGTCGGACGGCCATGGCTTCGCCACTGCCATGCTCGACGTGCAGTCGCGCCTGCTGAACCCCGGATTGGCGGGCACTAGAGGCTGACCGATCAACGGATCAGCCTCTAGCTTCTTGTTTGAGCATGATCTTTTCCGAAAACCGGTGTCCACTTTTCGGGATCATGCTAACGCGCGTTAACGAGTTGGCTGCTATTCGCCCCTATCCTCCCCGGCTTCTCGCGAAGCTGGGGAGAATCGCGTCATGGGGACCGAAATCCGTGTCCTGGGACCGGGGAATATCGAGGACTTCCACGCGCACCTTCTGCGGCTCGACCGCAAGAGCTGTCTTCCCGGCATGGACGACCGCGCCATCGACGCGCATTGCCTCGATCTGATCGCCAGGGGCGCGATCCTGCTCGGCGCCTTCGTGAACGGCACGATGCGGGCTGCTGCCGAGATCGTGCCGGACCGCAGCGCCCGGCGGGCCGAAGCCGCCATCACGGTGGAGGAGGGCTTCGAGGATCGCGGGTTGGAGCGCGATCTCTCCGCACAGGTGATCGACGAGGCGCGGCGCTATCACCTCAACAATCTGCGTGTGCACGAGCACAATGCCGTGCGGACCTACAAGATTCCGGTGTTCGAGCTGAAGGCTTACGCGTAGTTGTTGCGCGTAGCTTTTGCGCTTGGGTTTGGCGCTTGGGTTTCGCGCCTAGCTTTTGGCGAGAGCGGGAGCTTGCCCGTCGAAAGCCGGCGCGCGCTTGTCCGGACCCTGCTCGAGCGGATAAGCCGCCTCGATCACGTAAGGCCCGCCGCCAACCGAGTTGCGCGAAGAAAACAGCACGAAGCGCGAGATCTTAAACGGCGCGGAGCGAAAGCCGCCGCGCGCCGAAAGATATTCGGCAACCTCCCGGCTCGACGTGTCGCGCAGCCGCGCCAGTGTCACGTGCGGCGTGTATTTGCGGCCCTCGGGCTCCAAGCCCACGCGCTGCAACAGCCGCTCGTGCTCTGCTTGCAACTCCATCACGGCCTGCTGCGGCGCGGCCGATGCGATCAAAGCCCGCGGCCTGTTGCCGCCGAACGCGGACAATTCGTTGAGCCGCAACTCGAAGGCAGCACGCCGCACCTGGCCAAGCACATAGGCGATTTCGCGCGCCATCATGTCGTCGATGTCGCCGATGAAGCGCAGCGTCAGGTGATAATTCTCAGGATCGATCCAGCGCGCACCCGGCAAGCCGCCGCGCAGCATCGCCAACGACTGGCCGACGTCGGCGGGAATTTCGAGACCGGTGAACAGACGAGGCATAGCGTCCGATTTCGGCGTCCGATGTCGCGGCTTACGACCCGCGCTTGGTCTGCACCAGGGCAATCAACTCTTCGGTCTTCGGCAGCATCCGCTTGACGATGACTGCAACGCCCTCTGCGGTCGGGTGAAGTCCGTCACGCTGGTTGAGTTTGGGATCGGCCGCTATCCCGTCGAGGAAGAACGGATAGAAGACGAGACCGTGATTCGAGGCAAGCTCCGGGTAGATCGGATTGAACGCGCGCACAAAATCCGGCCCAAGATTCGGTGCCGCCATCATGCCGCACAGCATGACAGCAATATTACGTGCCTTCAGTTGCCGGATGATTTCGTCGAGCGCCTTGCGGGTGACCTCCGGCGGGACGACGCGCAGCATGTCGTTGGCGCCGAGCTCAAGGATCACGGCGTCGGTGCCGTCCGGCACCGACCAGTCGAGCCGCGAAAGCCCTCCGGAGGCAGTGTCGCCGGACACGCCCGCGTTGACGATCTCGACGGCAAAACCCTTGGCGCGCAGCGCCTGCTCGAGCTGCGCCGGAACAGCCGCGCTCTCAGGCAACTGAAAGCCCGCCATCAGCGAATCACCGAGCGCCACGATCTTGATCGGCCGTTCCGCCGCTTGCGCTGCGCTTCCGGACACCGCCGCAATCCAGGCAATGGCGAGCACTATGGCGGCACGCTGGACCAAGCCGCCCGGCTTCCCATATGAGCGGGGCCGGAACCAGCCAAGGGCGCGGGCGCAAGAACCCATGAACGACACCTCGATCGCGGCAACCATCGCGGCAAAAAACGCAGTTAGTCCGGCCATCGCGCTCACCGGGGTCAATCTTTCGCTCGGCCGCGGCGCGGCCCGTGTTCATATCCTCAAAGACGTTGAGCTGCATATAGGAAGCGGCGAGGCGATTGGCTTGGTGGGTCCTTCGGGGTCCGGAAAGACCTCGCTGCTGATGGTTCTGGCGGGGCTGGAGCGGCCCGACACCGGCTCGATCATGGTGGCGGGAAAAGACCTGGTGCGGCTCGACGAAGATGCGCTCGCCCGCTTCCGCGGACGCAACGTCGGCATCGTGTTCCAGTCATTCCATCTCATCCCGACCATGACGGCGCTGGAGAACGTCGCGGTGCCGCTCGAGCTTGCCGGCGCTCCCGACGCATTCGATCGCGCTCGCCAGGAGCTTGCGATGGTCGGGCTCGCCGAGCGGCTGCATCATTATCCCGCGCAACTCTCCGGCGGCGAGCAGCAGCGCGTGGCGATGGCCCGCGCGCTCGCGCCCAATCCAGCGATCCTGGTCGCCGACGAACCGACCGGCAATCTCGACGAAGCCACCGGCAAGCAAATCATCGATCTGCTGTTCAAGGGTCACGTCGAGCGCGGCTCCACGCTGGTGCTCGTCACGCATGACACCGCGCTCGCGCAGCGCTGCGACCGCATCGTGCGGCTGCGCTCGGGCCGGATCGAAAGTGCGACTGCAACAACGGCGGCTCCACGATGACCATGCGATCCGATGTCGCCGCTCCGGCCGCCAACCGGCTGCCCCTCTGGGTCAAGCTCATCTACACGGCGTTCGTGGCCGTGCTGGTGCCGGTCTATTGGCACTACTACGGGCCGACCAATTTTCTCTACTTCTGCGACGTCGCGCTGCTGCTGACGCTGGCCGGCATCTGGCTTGAGAGCCCACTGCTGATCTCGATGTGCGCGGTCGGCATCCTGGCGCCGCAAGCGCTCTGGGTGGTGGATTTCCTGTTGAACTTCGTCAACGTGCATCTCACCGGCATGACCGACTACATGTTCAAGCACGAGAACTCGCTGTTCCTGCGCGGGCTCTCGCTGTTCCATGGCTGGCTGCCGTTCCTGCTGGCATGGCTCGTCTGGCAGCTCGGCTACGATGAGCGTGCCTTGCTGGGCTGGACCGCGCTGGCTTCCGTGCTGCTTCTGATCTGCTTCTTCCTCATGCCACCGCCCAATCCAAACGCGGGGCTGACGCCGGTGAACATCAACTACGTGTGGGGCACCAACGACGCCGCAGCGCAGACCTGGGTGTCGCCTTATGTCTGGCTGCTCGGAATGATGATCGGCTTGCCGGCGCTGTTGTTCTGGCCGGTGCATTTCCTGCTGTCGCGCTATGCGCCGAAGGCGCCGGCAACCGGAGCACAATGACGCTCGCCGCTCCCCTCAACGCAACAAGGCCGGCGAGTCCTTTCCGCTTCGCCTTCCGCGAACTGCGCGCCGGTCTGCGCGGCTTCGCCGTGTTCATCGCCTGCATCGCGCTTGGCGTGATGGCGATTGCGGGTGTCGGCTCATTCGCGCGCAGCTTGACCGACGGGCTCGCGCGCGAGGGCCGCGTGATCCTCGGCGGCGATCTCGCGTTCTCCCTCATCCACCGCGAGGCCAGTGCCGACGAGCACGCCTTCCTCGAACGCAGCGGCAAGGTTTCGACGGCCGCCACCATGCGCGCCATGAGCCGCACCGCCGATGGCCGGCTCGCGCTGGTCGAGATCAAGGCGGTGGATGGCGCCTATCCGCTCTACGGCGCCGTCGCGCTTGAGCCAAACCTGCCGCTCGCATCCGCGCTCGCCGAACGCAACGGCGCCTATGGCGCCGCCGTCGATGCCACGCTGCTGGCGCGCCTCAATCTCAAGGTCGGCGACCGGCTGACCATCGGCTCGGCCAGCATCGAGATTGCGGCCCTCATCAGGAACGAGCCCGACAAGCTCGCGTCGGGCATCGCGTTTGGGCCGCGCGTGATCATGAGCGAGGCCGCACTGCGCGCGACCGCGCTGCTGCAACCCGGCAGCCTGGTGCGCTGGCACTACAGGCTGGCGGTGCCGGGCGGCAGCGATGCCGCGGCCACCGCGGTGGTCGAGCAGGCCGCGGCCCGCTTGCCGGACGCCGGCTGGGAGGTCCGCACCCGCACCAACGCCTCGCCCGCGCTGGAGCGCAATGTCGAGCGCTTCACCCAGTTCTTGACGCTGGTCGGCCTGACCGCGCTGCTGGTCGGCGGGGTCGGCGTCGCCAACGCGGTGAAGAGCCATCTCGACCGCAAGCGCGACGTGATCGCCACGCTCAAATCGCTCGGCGCCACCGGCAGCCGGGTGTTTGCGATCTATCTGGTGCAGGTGATGACCCTTGCCGCGATTGGCGCGGCGATCGGGCTCGGGCTCGGCGCGATTTTTCCATTCGCCATCTCGGCCGCGTTCGGCGCCATCATTCCGTTGCCGATCGCGCCGTCCCTCCATCTTGGCCAGCTTGCGCTGGCGCTGCTGTATGGGCTCCTGACCGCACTCGCCTTCGCGCTCTGGCCGCTCGGCCGTGCCCACGACGTGCCGGTGTCGGCGCTGTTCCGCGACGAGGTTGCGCACGACCGCCGCTGGCCGCGCCGACGCTACATCGTGGCCACTGTTCTGGTCATTGGCCTGCTTGCCAGCCTCGCGGTGCTGCTCGCCTACGATCGCAAGATCGCTGCGATCTTCGTGGGCGCCGCAGCGGCCGTGTTCGTCATGCTCAATCTGGTGGCGCGGCTGCTGATGGCGCTGGCGCGCCGGGCACCGCATGCGCGCATGACCGAGCTGCGGCTTGCCATCGCCAACATCCACCGGCCGGGCGCGTTGACGCCGACCATCGTGCTGTCGCTTGGCCTAGGCCTCGCGCTGCTCGTCACCGTGATCGAGATCGACGGCAACCTGCGGCGGCAGTTCATGGCGGCGCTGCCCGACAAGGCGCCGTCGTTCTACTTTGTCGATATCCAGTCGGCCGACGCCGACCGCTTCGATGCCTTCGTGCGCGCACAGGCGCCGCGCGCGAGCCTCGAACGCGTGGCGATGCTGCGCGGCCGCATCGTCTCCGCCAACAACATCCGCGCCGAGGACCTCAAGGCCCGGCCGGACGCCGCCTGGGTTCTGCAAAGCGACCGTGGCATCACCTACGCGAACGAACTGCCGCCGGGCTCGCGGCTCGCGGAAGGACAATGGTGGGGGCCGGGCTACCAGGGGCCGCCGCTGGTCTCGATGGAGAAAAAGATCGCCGACGGGCTGCATCTCAAACTTGGCGATTCCCTCACCGTCAATGTGCTTGGCCGCAACATCACGGCGCGGATCTCCAACCTGCGCACCGTCGATTGGCAGGGCCTCGGCATCAATTTCGTTCTGGTGTTCACGCCCGGCACGTTCGCGGCCGCGCCACACAGCCACATCGCCACGCTGACCTATCCGAGCGGCGGCACGACGGCTGAGGAGGTGTCGCTAATCAGGGCGGTGGCCGACGCGTTTCCATCCGTCACCACCGTGCGGGTGAAGGACGCGCTTGAAGCCGTCGGCGACCTCGTGACCAACCTTGTGATGGCGGTGCGCGGCGCGAGCATTGTGGCGCTGGTCGCCGCGGTCCTGGTGCTCGGCGGCGCGCTCGCCGCGGGGCATCGGCATCGCGTCTATGACGCGGTCATCCTGAAGACACTCGGCGCCACCCGCCGGCGCCTGATCGGCGCCTATGCGCTCGAATATCTTTTGCTCGGCACCGCCACCGCATTGTTCGGCGTCGCCGCCGGTTCGCTCGCCGCCTGGATGGTGATGACCGAGGTCATGAACTTGTCATTCACCTGGTTGCCTGGCCCCGCCGCGGCTGCGGCATTTTGTGCACTGCTCATCACAGTTGCGTTTGGATTGATCGGCACGTTTACGGCGCTCGGTCATAAGCCCGCGCCGGTGCTGCGGAATCTGTAGCGTTTGCGACAACCGTCGCGTAATCGGCAAAAGTTTCAACGCGTTAGTGGCCTATCATGATTGCGAACCGCATCATGATATATATTGGACCAAGTCGGCTGAGCGAAGACGAAGCGCGCGGCCGGAAGAGGCACTACCACCCAGTTCGACAACCACGGGGGTTCGACGATGTCGGACTATGATCGTAACGCGTCTGCCGCGCAGTACGGACGGACATTCGGCCAAACTACGGTTGCCGTCGATGAAGGCCTGCGGGCCTATATGCTGCGCATCTACAACTACATGGTGCTCGGGCTCGCCATCACTGGCTTGGCGGCGCTCGGCATCTACATGCTCTCGATCACCAGCGACGCATCGCTTGCCGCGCGTAGCGCGACCGGCGCGGCTTATGCGCTGCGTGGCGGCATGTTCCTGACCAAGATCGGCTACTACGCATTCGTGAGCCCGCTCAAATGGGCGATCATGCTGTCGCCGCTCGCCATCGTGTTCCTGCTGAGCTTCGGCATCGAGCGGATGCGCCCGGCGATGGCGCAGGTCATATTCTGGCTGTTTGCCGCGCTGATGGGGCTGTCGCTCGGCTCGATCTTCCTGATGTACACGCACACCTCGATTGTGCGGGTGTTCTTCATCACGGCGGCCTCGTTCGGCGCGCTCAGCCTGTGGGGCTACACCACCCAGCGTGACCTCACCGGCGTGGGCTCGTTCCTGCTCATGGGCCTGTTCGGCATCATCCTGGCGAGCTTGGTGAACCTGTTCTTGCAGGCGCAGATGCTGCAATGGATCATCTCGGTCGTCGGCGTGCTGATTTTCGCGGGCTTAACCGCCTACGACACGCAGCGCCTCAAGAGCGAATACCTCTACGGCGCGATGGATGGCGAGACGATGGAGCGCTCGGCGATCGTCGGCGCCCTGTCGCTCTACCTCAACTTCATCAACCTGTTCACGCTGCTGTTGCAGCTCCTGGGACAGCGCGATGAATGAGTGCCGATAACGGACGGCCCTGGCTCACCGCCAGGGCCTTTCGTTTGCGCAGAGCGCCGCCCCAAGGCTTCAGCCAGCCCAAGGCCTTACGAGCCCAAAGCTTTATGAGGCAGCGCCTCGAAAAGCCAAATAAGATGCCGGCGTGAAACTTCGGTAACCATCGCTTGCCCGGCCGCCCCACCCATCTGGCGGACGGTTACACAAACCACTAGATTCACCGCGAAGACGCTGACCGGCCCCATGGGCCGGCGCGCCAAGAGTGCCCGGCGGCAAGCCGGGATAACGAGGGAAACATCCATGTCGGATTTCGATCGGAATATCGCAGCTCGCGGGAGCTTCGCCGACCGAGGAGTTGCGGTCGACGTGGGCCTGCGCGCCCACATGCTCCGCGTTTATAACTACATGGCCGTTGCCGTGGCGCTGAGCGGCGCGGTCGCGTGGCTGACCTACAACGCAGCCGTTGATTCGGCCAACCGCCTCACGCCGTTCGGCAAGGCCGTGTTCGGCGGCCCGTTGATGTGGGTGCTGCTGATCGGAACGATCGGACTGGTGTTCTTCATCAGCTGGCGCATCGACCGCCTGAAATTCACCACTGCGCTGACGCTGTTCATGATCTATGCCGCGTTGCTCGGCGTAACGCTCGCGCCGATCTTCGTGGTCTACACCGGCGCCTCGATCACCAAGGTGTTCTTCATCTCGGCGGCGTCCTTCGGCGCACTGAGCCTGTACGGCTACACCACGCAGCGCGACCTGTCGGCGATGGGAGCGTTCCTGATGATGGGCTTGTTCGGCCTGATCATCGCGAGCCTGGTCAACATCTTCCTGAAGTCGAGCGGGCTCGACTGGATCATCTCGATTGCCGGTGTCGGCATCTTCGCGGGTCTGACCGCTTGGGACACCCAGAAGATCAAGGAAATGTATGACGTCAACGACGACGGCACCGTCTCGGGCCGCAAGGCCGTGATGGGCGCGCTGTCGCTCTACCTCGACTTCATCAACCTGTTCATCATGCTGCTGCGGTTGATCGGCGACCGCCGCTAAGCTCGATCAGGACTGAACAATCGAAGACGCCCCGGCCTCTCGCTGGGGCGTTTTTCTTTTCGGGATCATGCTCTAGATTTTTGCAATGTCCGTATCGATCCGCCCGGCCACACCCGCCGATATCCCCGCCATCACGCGCATCTATGCCCATGCGGTCGCCACCGGCACGGCGTCGTTCGAGTACGAGTCGCCGAACGAAGCTGAAATGGCGCGCCGCCAGCAAGCGCTGTTCGATGGCGGCTTTCCATATCTTGTGGCCGAGCTCGATGGCGCCATTGCGGGCTACGCCTACGCCGGGCCCTACCGGCCGCGGGCGGCCTATCGCTACAGCGTCGAGGATTCGATCTACGTGGCGCCCACGGCGCACCGGCGTGGCGTCGGACGCCTGCTACTCGACCGCCTGATCACGGACTGCGAGCAACGCGGCTTCCGGCAAATGATCGCGGTGATCGGCGATTCGGCGCAGACGCCGTCGATCGAGCTGCACCGCGCCGCCGGCTTCCGCATGATCGGGAATATCGAGAACGTGGGCTACAAGTTCGAACGCTGGCTCGACAGCGTCCTGATGCAGCGCGCGCTCGGGCCGGGCGCTACGACGAAGCCAGACCGATAGGCCTTTCCGCTAGGCAGCAGCTAAGACTGCCTTCTTAACCGCCTGCGGCAGCGCAATCGTACGGAAAAGCGCTTTCGGATAAAGATGGTCGTCCCCGGATTCATCGATGATTCGGAGTAGACCGTGCTTCTCAGCTTCGCCATCGCGAAGTGCCACGTAAATCTTTCGCCGTTCGAGCGACACCGGGTGCCCGCCGTTGTCGATGCAAACGAACAGTCGTTTTTGTTGCCGCTTTTTCACGGGTGCTTCGTGTCGGGTTTATCCGACGAGATCAACGGCGCTGCAGGGCAGAAATTCTAGACTGCGACCAGGCTCACCGACTTGTCGATCGACCGCAGCACGCGGTCGAGCTCATGGCCGCGGCGTACGATCAGGCCGGTCGCCGAAACCACGCTGTAGGCGCCCTGGCGGCGCGCCAGCTTCGGATTTTTCTCGATGCGGTAGATCGGGACTTCGGACGAGCGCCGGAACACGGAAAACACGGCACGGTCTTTCAGGAAGTCGATGGCGTAATCGCGCCACTCACCGGCGGCGACCATCCGGCCATAGAGGCCCAGGATACGGTCGAGTTCGCGCCGCTCGAAGGTCACTCGGTTGCCGGAGGCGGCCGACCCAACACTGCCGCCCCCGTGAATCTGGCTCGGCTCGGTTTCGCCGAAGCTCATGCGGCGCCTCCTTTTGTCATCTCATCGTTATGATCGCGCCAGAAGCGAGCAACAGCAAGGGCTTAGCGAAAAGGCCGCGTGATCACGAATTCGTTAATGAAATCATAATGCTGCCCAATTTCAGCCAAGCCGAAGCCCACCTGACCCGTATGATGATCAACAGTTGCCTCAGGCCCGGTTCGCCACGAGTTCCGGATTCCTCAGCCCCCCAGCCCCCCGGGGCTCTAACGGACCGGGCCAGTTGTTTCCGCGTACGGTTCAATCCCCCAACGCGTCTGGGCCGGCTTCACCGCCGGCCCATTTTTTTGTGCGCGCGAGTTCGGGCGGCGATCCGAATCCGATCCATTCTCTTCGAAAAAATAGTTGGCTCTAGCGGATGGCGATTTGCGACGCGCCCAGCATGAGCTTGGGGGACGCCGCGACACCGTTCTGGACCACCACAGCAACCGAATCGATGTCGCCGTTCTGAATGCTGGAGAGCGGCACGCTGAACGATTGCGTCTTGCCGTTCCACTCGCCGAGTCTGACCCAGCGCCGCACCACGTTGGTGTAGGTGATCGTGTGCCCGACGTTTTCGCCGCGCCCAATGGGAACCGCGACGGACTTGGTGATCGGACAAAGCCAGACTTCGGCCTGGCCGGTCTCATTGGCGCTCGCCGGCACTTTCACCGTGATGATGCCATCGGCCACCGACATGGTGACCGGCAGCGTCAGCGGATGCGCGCGCTGAGTGGTTTCTTTGATGGTGCGCTCGATCGCGGCCTTGTCGCTGCCCAGCGCATGGGCGATGCCGTTGATCACGACCTGCGGCGTGTAAACTTCACGGTCGCCGCGCGCGCCGGCGTAAGCGCGCTGCCGCTTGGTATGGCCATGCAGCGCCAGCGTGTCCTTCCAGCCGAGATAATCCCAGTAATCGACCGCGAGCGACATCACGATCAGCGTCGGATCCTGGGCAAGCTCCGCCATCAACTTGTCAGCCGGCGGACAGGACGAACAGCCCTGGCTGGTGAACAGCTCGATCACCGAGCGCGGCGGCGCCTGAAGCTCTCGGGGAGCAGACGAGGCCCGCGCCGCCAGCACGGCGAGGCAGGCAAACGCCAGCGTGGATGCCATGCGAAGATGGGCCATGACGATCTCAAATGCCTTTCCAGCCCCGCGCCCGCATCAGTCTAGCGCTCCGAACCCGAAGTCCGCATGAGAGTGTACCGCGAATGTGTTGCGAACTTCGAAATCCGGACCCGAGCGCTAGCTAGTCATATGGAGATAGGCCATCACCTGCCACTCACTTCGGAGTGAGGCTGGCCGTTGGGCTGCGTGGGTTTTGGCCCACCGGCGGCGGCCAAGGAGGCCGCCGCGTTCACGCTGCGAGATGGCGCAGAACGTATTGCAGGATGCCGCCGCTCTTGAAGTAATCGAGCTCGTCGTAGGTATCGATGCGGCAGGTCAGCGGCACGCGCTTCAAGCCGCCGTCGGCCGCGACGATCTCCGCCATCAGCCGCTGGCGCGGTTTGAGGTCGCCATGCAGGCCCCGGATGGTGACCTGCTCGCTGCCCTTCAGCCCGAGCGTCTGCCACGACGTGCCTTCCTCGAAGCAGAGCGGGATGACGCCCATGCCGATGAGGTTGGAGCGATGGATGCGCTCGAAGGATTGCGTGATCACGGCGCGGACGCCGAGCAGTGTGGTGCCCTTGGCGGCCCAGTCGCGCGACGAACCGGTGCCGTATTCCTTGTTGGCGAAGATCACCAGCGGCACGCCGTCGGCCTTGTAGCGCATGGCCGCGTCGTACATCGTCATTTTCTTCTTGTCGGGATAGTGGATCGTCACGCCGCCTTCGACGCCCGGCACCATCTGGTTCTTGATGCGGATGTTGGCGAAGGTGCCGCGCATCATCACCTGATGATTGCCGCGCCGCGTGCCGTACTGGTTGAAGTCCTTCGGACGGACCTGGTGATCGCGCAGGTATTCGCCCGCGGGACTTTCCTCCTTGATCGAACCGGCCGGCGAGATGTGGTCGGTGGTGATCGAGTCGAGGAAGAGGCCAATGACACGCGCATCGACGATGTCCTCGATCGGATGCTGGCGCTTCTCCATGCCCTCGAAATAGGGCGGGTTCTGCACGTAGGTCGAACGGTCGTCCCACGGGAAGGTCAGGCTGCTCTTGACCGGGATCTTGCCCCAGGCGGAGTCGCCCTTGAACACGTCGGCGTATTTGCGTGCGAACACCTGCTTGGTGATGCACTTGCGGATCACCGAGTTGATCTCGCGGCTGGTCGGCCAGATGTCCTTGAGGAAGACCTTCTTGCCCTTCTTGTCGAGACCAAGCGGCTGCTTGGCGACATCGACGTACATCGATCCGGCGATCGCATAGGCGACCACGAGCGGCGGCGAGGCGAGATAATTGGCGCGCACGTCCGCGTTGACGCGGCCTTCGAAGTTGCGGTTGCCCGAGAGCACCGCTGCGGCCACGAGATCGTGCTTGTTGATCGCCTCGGAGATTTCCTCCGGCAGCGGACCGGAATTGCCGATGCAGGTGGTGCAGCCGAAGCCGACAAGGTTGAAGCCGAGTGCGTCGAGATCCTTCTGCAATCCCGACTTCTCGTAGTAATCGGCGACCACCTGGGAGCCGGGCGCGAGCGAAGTCTTCACCCACGGCTTGACCTTCAGCCCCTTCGCCACCGCCTTGCGGGCGAGCAATCCAGCCGCGACCATCACCGACGGATTCGATGTGTTGGTGCAGGAGGTGATTGCCGCGATCACCACATCGCCATGGCCCAACGTGAAATCCTTGCCGGCAACCGGCACGCGGCCCTTGCCGCCCGCCTTGGCGAAGTCCTTGTCCATCGGCGCGGTCGCAATCGACGGATGCAGCTCGAATACCTCTTTGCCGCCGCCGTCGCTCGGCTTGTTGAATTCCTTGTCCATCGCCGTGATGAAACTCGCCTTCGCCTCCTTCAGCGCCACACGATCCTGCGGCCGCTTGGGACCGGCGAGCGAGGGTTCGATGCTGGACAGTTCGAGCTTGAGCACGTCGGTGAACATCGGATCGGGCGTGGTCTTGGTGCGGTAGAGTCCCTGCGCCTTGGCATAGGCCGCGACGAGATCGATGCGCGCCTTCTGACGGTTGGTGTCTTCCATGTAGCGCAGCGTGTCGTCGTCGATCGGGAAGAAGCCGCAGGTCGCGCCGTATTCCGGCGCCATGTTGCCGATGGTGGCGCGGTCCGCGATGGTGAGGCCCGCGAGACCGGGCCCGAAGAATTCCACGAACTTGCCGACCACGCCGCGCTTGCGCAGCATCTGGGTGACGGTGAGCACGAGGTCGGTCGCCGTCATGCCTTCCTTGAGCTTACCGGTGAGCTTCACGCCGATCACTTCCGGCAGCACCATCGAGTAGGGCTGGCCGAGCATGGCGGCCTCGGCCTCGATGCCGCCGACGCCCCAGCCGAGCACCGAAAGACCATTCACCATAGTGGTGTGCGAGTCGGTACCGACCAGCGTATCCGGGTAGGCGACTTCGGCGGTCTGCTCCTTGCCGTCGAGCTTGACCTTGCCGGGCGCGCTCCAGACCACCTGCGAGAGATATTCGAGATTGACCTGATGGCAGATTCCGGTGCCCGGCGGCACGACGCGAAAATTCTCGAACGAGCGCTGCGCCCACTTCAGAAAGCGATAACGCTCCTGATTCTGCCGGTACTCTTCCTCGACGTTCTTCTTGAACGCATCGCTGCTGCCGAAGAATGTAACCGCGACCGAATGGTCGATGACGAGATCGACCGGCACCAGCGGATTGATCTTCTTCGCATCGCCACCGAGATGCTCCATCGCGTCGCGCATCGCCGCGAGATCGACGACCGCAGGCACGCCGGTGAAGTCTTGCATCAGCACGCGCGCCGGGCGGAACGGCACCTCGCGCTCCGAGGTTTTGTTCTTCAGCCAGTGCGCGAAGGCCTGGATGTCTTCCTTGGTGATCGTACGCCCGTCTTCGTTGCGCAGCATGTTCTCTAAGAGAACCTTGAGCGAGAATGGCAATCGCGAAATGCCCTTGAGGCCGTTTTTCTCGGCAATCGGCAGGCTGAAATATGCGTAAGTCTTGCTGCCAACCTTCAGGGTCCGGCAGCACTTAAAGCTATCGAGCGAGGTCATGACGACGGTTTCCATCCCAAGACGCGGGAGCGCCGTTCGGTCCCTGGTAAGTATCTACCAGCACTAGACTTTTACGCCCCCGAGCCGCTGCCTGGCACAGACGCTTCAGCGCCGCGCGGCCAGTCGGCTTATAAGGGCTTTTTGCGCGATCTGCTAGGACAACCAGAACTGCCAACAGGATGGGGGCTGTATTGCAGGATTGTTGGTGCTTGGCCTGCCCCGGGCGACCGGCTGCGGCCGCTCGCCGGTCCTATTCCCCAGAGTTTTTGAGGGCCTTTCCGGGCGGTACCCATGCGGCTTGAGGGGCGCGATCTGGCCTGCATCCGGGGCGGCCGGGAGGTCTTCGCCGGGGTTGGCTTTGCGGCCGCCGGCGGCGAGGCTCTGGTTGTGACCGGCCGGAACGGCACCGGCAAGTCGTCCCTGCTGCGCATGATCGCGGGCTTTGTGCGGGTCGCGGCGGGACGCCTGGACCTTGAGGGCGGTGCCCCGGAGCACACGCTGGCCGAGCAGGCACATTACCTTGGCCACCAGGACGCGCTTAAGCCGTCGCTGACGGCGATGGAAAACCTCTCGTTCTGGTCGAGCTATTTGGGCAGCGGCCAAGAGGTCCAAGAGGTCGAAGCCCCGATGGCCGCACTCGCGGCCGTTGGGCTTGAGGCGGTGGCTGGGTTTCCCGCCGCCTATCTGTCCGCCGGCCAGCGCCGACGGCTTTCGATCGCGCGGCTCGTTGCCGTCAAGCGGCCGATCTGGCTGCTCGACGAGCCGACCACGGCGCTCGACCGGCCGGCGCAGGAGCGCCTCAGCGAATTGATGGGAGCGCATCTGGCCGGCGGCGGACTGATCGTCGCCGCGGCACACGGCGCGATCGGCCTGGAGCGGGCCAAAGAGCTCCATCTGGGAGATGACGCATGACCGCGCTCTCCGCGTTGTTCGTGCGCGACATTAAGCTCGCGGTCCGCGTTGGCGGCGGCGCCGGGATCGGCGTGTTGTTCTTTCTGATTGTGGTGACGCTGACGCCGTTCGCTATCGGCCCCGATTTGAACCTGCTCGGCCGCATCGGGCCGGCGATCCTCTGGCTCGGCGCGCTGCTCGCAAGCCTGCTCACCCTCGACCGCCTGCTCACAGCCGACGCCGAGGACGGCTCGCTCGACCTCATCCTGACCGGCGGCACGCCGCTCGAGCTTGCGGTGGCGGTCAAGGCGCTGGCGCAATGGCTCACCACCGGGCTGCCGCTGGTGATCGCGACGCCGTTCTTCGGCCTGCTTCTCAATCTCGATCTGCGCACCAGCACAGCCGTCGCGCTGACGTTGCTCGCCGGCACGCCGGCCCTCACCTTCATCGGCCTGATCGGCGCGGCACTCGCGGTGTCGCTGCGGCGCGGCGGGCTCCTGCTCGCCGTGCTGGTGCTGCCGCTGACCGTACCGGTGCTGATCTTCGGCGTAGCCGCCTCCAATGCCGCCATCGTGGGGCCGCTGCCGTTCGGCACGCCGTTCACGATCCTGTGTGCGCTGACGCTGGTCGCCATGGTGCTCGGCACGTTTGCTGCGGGCACGGCGTTGCGTCATGCGATGGAGTGACGCGATGGCATGCACTACACTCGTCACATTGCATCCACGATGTCCGCGTCCCTGACCGCCACACCAAGCCGATCACCATGCCGATCATCGATCTCGCCAATCCAACGCGCTTTCTCTCGCTCGCCGAACGGGCATTGCCGTGGCTCGCCGGCACGACGGCGATTGCGTTCGCCATCGGGCTGAACCTCGCCTGGACCGCGCCCGACGACTACCAGCAGGGCGCGACGGTGAAGATCATGTTCATCCATGTGCCGTCGGCGTGGCTCGCCATGGGGTGCTGGGCGCTGATGTCCATCGCGGCGCTCGGCACGCTGGTGTGGCGCCATCCGCTCGCCGACGTCGCCGCCAAAGCGGCCGCCCCGATCGGCGCGGCGCTGACGTTGCTCTGCCTCGTGACCGGTTCGCTGTGGGGCCGGCCGATGTGGGGAGCCTATTGGGTGTGGGACGCGCGCCTGACATCGGTGCTTGTGCTGTTCCTGATGTATCTCGGCGTGATCGCGCTGTGGCGCACCGTGGACGATCCGGCGCGCGCCGGACGCGCGGTTGCGATCCTGACCCTCGTCGGCGCCATCAACCTGCCGATCATCAAGTGGTCGGTGGATTGGTGGAACACGCTGCACCAGCCAGCTTCGGTGGTGCGGCTCGGCGGCGCCGCGATCCACCCAACGATCCTCTGGCCGTTGCTGATGATGGCGCTCGCCTTCGTGCTGCTGTTCGTCACGCTGCACCTCGCCGCCATGCGCAACGAAATCCTGCGCCGTCGCGTGCGCACCTTGATGCTGATGCAGGCGCAGGCCGCGCCGGGGAGCGGGGCGTGAATCTCGGACCGCACGCCGTCTTCATCGAGCTCGCCTATGGCATAGCGGCGCTGATTGTCGCTGCACTGGCAGCCTGGGTGGTGCTGGATTATCGCGCGCAGAAGCGAAGCCTCGAAGCGCTGGAAGTGCGCGGCGTCACGCGGCGCTCGGAGCGCCCGGCCGGAAAGACGGCATGAGCGCCGCGCCGAACCAAAGCACCACCAGCGCAAATCAACCGCCGGTGTGGCGGCGTCTGATCGTGCTGCTGCCGCTCGTCATTTTCCTCGGATTGGCGGCGCTGTTTTTTTTCCGCCTGGGCTCAGGCGATCCGTCGCGCATTCCATCCGCGCTGATCGGCAAGCCTGCGCCCCGCACCGAATTCCCGGCACTCCCCGGCCTGGTGCGCGATGGCACACCGGTGCCCGGCATTGCCAGCGCCGATTTCACCGGCGCGGTGACGCTGATGAACGTGTGGGCGGCGTGGTGCGCGCCGTGCCGGGCGGAGGCGCCGCTGCTGATGAAACTTGCCGCCGACAGGCGCATCCGGCTGGTCGGCATCAACTACAAGGACAATGCGGACAACGCGCGCCGCTTTCTCGGCCGCTACGGCAATCCGTTTACCGCAGTCGGCGTCGATCCCAATGGCCGCGCCTCGTTCGACTGGGGCGTCTATGGCGTGCCGGAGACGTTTCTGATCGGCCGCGACGGCAAGATTGCCTACAAGCTGGTGGGCGAGGTCACGGCGGACAATCTTGAATCGATCATCAAGCCGATGGTCGAAAAGCTGCTCGCCAACTGAGCTGCTACGGCTGCGCTATGGCTTGGCCTCGTCCTTGGCGCCGGCGTCGTATTTTGTCAGCAGCGGATATTGCATGATCGCGAACACGAACGTCAGCGGGATCACGCATGCCTTGGCGGTGATCCAGAACGTGGTCGTCTGCGTGCGCCAGATGATCTCATTGAGCACGGCGAGCGCGAGGAAAAACACCGCCCAGCGCAGGCTGAGCTTGCGCCAGCCTTCCTCGGTGAGGTTGAACGCCTGATCGAACACCCTCGCGAGCAGCGGCTTGCGCAGGATCAGCCCGCCGAACAGCGCGGCCGCGAACAGCAGATAGATGATGGTCGGCTTGAGCTTGATGAAGGTTTCGTTTTGCAGGAACAGCGTCAGCCCGCCAAACACCACCACCACCAGGGCCGTCACCAGCGGCATCACCGGCAGATGCCGGGTCAGCGCATAGGACACCGCCAGCGCCACGATGATCGCCACCATGAACACCGCGGTGGCAACGAAAATGCCCGCCCGCTCGCCATGTGCGATCGCATCCGGCATGAGCGGTGCAAACAACGGCTCGAACAGGGTGGGCTTCCAGTAGGCGATGAAGAACAGCAGCAGCGGCCCAAGATCGAGCGCGAGCTTGAGCAGCGGATTGAGTTGCGGCTTGTCGGTCATCGGAATGGTCTAGCTGGCCTTGGAAGCGTTGTCATTCGGCCCGCGGAACCAGGCGCCAGCCGCAACCGCCGCGGCGATCACAATGCCAAACGTCGCGAGCGCGACGCCGAGCGCCATGAACACCAGGGTGAGGTTGCCGGTCCAGCGCAGCATCAGCCAGCCGCCGGCGACCGCGATGAACAGGCGGAACAGGCCCGCCAGCAGCGGCCATTTCAGCGCGCCGGCGCCTTGCGAGGCGAAGTAGAGCGCCATGCCGAGGCCGAAGAAGCCGTAAAACGGCCCGACCACGCGCAGGTAGGCGGAGCCCGCTTCGATCATCGCCGGATCGCGGTCGAACAGCGAGAGCCAGGCTGCGGGCGCAAGCGCCGCCGCGACGCCGATTGCCTCGCATATCACGAAGCAGGTCCAGCCGCCGATCCAGGCCGCGCGCCTGGCACGGTCGCGCTGGCCCGCCCCGATGTTGGTGCCGACGAGCGCGACCAGCGCGCCGCCGAACCCGAACGACAGCGGCACCAGCATGTATTCGAGCCGCGTGCCGACGCCATAGCCGGCAATCGCCGCCGCTCCGAACGCGCCGACCAGGCCGGTGGTGAGTCCGATGGTGACGTTGGTCATCAGTGAGGTGAGCGAGGCCACCGCGCCGATGCGCAGGATGTCGCGAAACAGCGGCCAGCGCAGCTTGGTTTCGAGGAGCTTCGGCCGCACCACACCGCGTCCACTCCAGAGATAGAACGCAAACGCGAGCGTGCCGAGGCCGTAATAAGTCAGCAGGGCAAAGGCGCCGCCCGCGATACCGAGCCGCGGCACCGGGCCGAAGCCGAAGATCAACGCCGCCGACAGCGGCACCAGCAGCACGGCGCCGCCGACCGTTACGATCGCGGGGACGAAGGTGTTGCCGGTGCCCCGGATGACATTGGCGAGCGTATTGAACAGCCAGATCAGGATCACACCGGCGAACACGATGTTGGAATAGGCCAGCGCCGCAGCGAGCGAGCCTTCGCGCCCGCCGAGCACCGCATAAAGCCACGGCCCGCCCGCAAGCACCGCGACCGAGAAGAATGCCGCGCAGCCGAGCGCGATCACCAGGGCGTGCGACACAGTGGCGTCGGCATCGTCGCGGCGGCCCGAGCCGAGTGCGCGCGCGATGGCGGAGGAGACGCCGCCGCCCATCGCACCGGCCGACATCATCTGCATCAGCATGAGGCCAGGAAACACCAGCGCCACGCCGGCGAGCGCATCGGTGCCGAGCATGCCGATGAAATAGGTCTCGATCAGGCCGGTCGAGGCCTGCACCGTGGTGGTGATAACGTTCGGGATCGCCAGCCGCAGCAACGTCGGCAGGATCGGAGCTTCCAGCAGAGCTTTGGTGCGGAGGTCCAAAATGATTCACTCAAATGAGCGCGGTTATTCGATTCCCGCAATCGCCTTGGCGAAATCCGTTGCCGCAAACGGTGCGAGATCGTCCACGCCCTCGCCCACGCCGATGAAATGGATCGGCAATTTGAACTTCTGCGCGATGGCGACAAGGATACCGCCGCGCGCGGTGCCGTCGAGCTTGGTCATGACGAGACCGGTGACGCCTGCGATTTTCTGGAAAATCTCGACCTGCGACAACGCGTTCTGACCGACCGTGGCGTCGAGCACCAGCAGCACCGCATGCGGCGCCGTGGGCTCGACCTTCTTGATCACGCGGACGATCTTGTGAAGCTCGTCCATCAGCTCGGCACGGTTCTGCAGGCGGCCGGCTGTGTCGACGATCAGCACGTCGGCGCCATCGGCCTTCGCGGCGGTGAGCGCATCGAAGGCAAGCCCCGCCGCGTCCGAGCCCTGCTCGCGCGCCACCACCTTTGCGCCGGTGCGTGTGCCCCAGATTTTGAGCTGCTCGATCGCGGCGGCGCGGAACGTGTCACCGGCCGCGAGCATCACCTTGCGGCCTTCGGCTCCGAATTTCGCCGCGAGCTTGCCGATGGTGGTGGTCTTGCCGGAGCCATTCACCCCAGCAACCAGAATAACGAACGGCTTGGCGGCGCCGATGACCAACGGCTTCGCCACCGGTCCAAGGATTTTCTCCACTTCGGCCGCCACCACGGCCTTCACCTCATCGGCCGAGATCGCCTTGTCGTAGCGCCCTTCGCCGAGCGCGGCCGAGATCCTGCCCGCGGTCTCGACGCCGAGGTCGGCGCGAATCAACGTTTCCTCGATCTCTTCGATCAAGGCGGCGTCGAGCTTGCGCTTTGAAACGAGGTCGCTCAG
>CAMDDZ010000038.1 GCA_945893145.1 Rhodoplanes serenus
CGGCAACGACGAAATGGACCAGGCCAGTGGCGACGGATGGGCCGAACTTCAGCACAACGGTTCCCTCGTCGGCCAAATCTGCTTCCACGGCGGCGACCAAGAAGACTTCACCGCGCGACCCTGGAAGACTTCTTCAACAGCCTGCTAAGGCTAAAGCTTCGGCAGGTTCAGCCAGTCGCCGATCGCGCCCAGCACCATACTGACGGCCAGCGCCGCCAGCAGCATGCCCATGATGCGGCCGATCACGGCCGCACCGGCTGAGCCGATCAGCCGCGAAATCGGTCCGGCCGCCAGCAGAAACCCGAGCTGAATGATCAGCACGACGGCGAGAATGCCGACGGTGATCGATTGCCCGGCAAGATTGAAGCGATCGTCGTCGGTCAGCAGGATGATCGCCACCATGGTGCCGGGCCCGGCGATCTTCGGGATCGCCAGCGGATAGACCGCCAGCGCCAGATGGCCCTGCTCGCCTGTTTGGGCGCTGGCGTAAGTCTCGCCGCGGATCATCTCCAGCGAGAACAGGAACAGCACGATGCCGCCGGCGATCTGGAAAGAGCGGATCGAGATGCCGAGCTGACTCAGCAGGAACGTGCCGGCGAATACGAAGAAGACCAGGGTGCCGAACGCGATCAGCACGGCATGAATCGCGAGCTGGCGTTTGGCGGCCGGCTCAAGCGTTCTGGAAATCGCCAGAAATGTCGCCAGCACGGCAAATGGATTGACGACCAGAAACAGCGTCACGAATTCACTGAGATGCCGTTGCCACCACATGGTTCGCCCCTCGTGTGCCCGTGGCGGGCACGATTGCGCCGGTTACGCCGCGCGCTTGCGGAACGGATAGAGCAGCTGCTTCCAATACCCCTTCGGCACCGGATGATCCGGAATGCCGTAGCCATTCGGCCATTTGCCGTCCGGCAGATGGTGGGTGCCGAACAGGCGATCGAGGAACGGGAAGTGGATCGCGAAGTTCACGTCGACCGCTTCCTTCTCGATGCCGTGGTGCCAATGGTGGAAACGCGGAAACACCAGGATTTTTTCCAGGAAGCCGAAGTGCGTTCCGACGTTCGAGTGAATGAACGTCGACGAGACATAGACAATGAGCATGTAGGCCTGCAGCGCCGACTCGTCGAAACCGATGATCAAGGCCGGCGTCGCGGTCACGCTGCGCAGCACGATGATTTCGAGGAAGTGCATCCGCGCGCCGGCCATCCAGTCCATGGATTTCGCCGAATGATGCACGGCGTGGAAACCCCACAGGAATGGCACGCGATGGAAGGCACGATGCAGCCAGTATTGTGCGAAGTCGGTCAGCAGCATGATGGCGATGAGCTGTACGACCCAGGGCAGTCCGCGCGCCCAGCCGCGGACGGTTGCGAGCTCTTGGTGCCCAATGACGAAATTCGACGGTGCAAGCGTGAGAAAGGTCAGGATCTGCACGAACAGTGACGACACCAGGTAATAGAACAGGTCCTCGCGCCATTCGTCGCGGAACACCGACTGGTCCTTGTAGCGGGCGAAAATGCGCTCGACCGGAATGAACAACAGTCCGGTGAACAGCACATTGAGCACGAAGAAATCGAGGCCGAAGAATATGCCTTCGACCTTGATATGGTGCTCAGTCGCCAGGCTGCCGATCATGGTGGCCAGCAGCGTCGCCACCATGGCGGCGCCGCCCAGCGTCTTGTCGCGCCGCAACACCAGGCTGAGCGCGGCGAGCACGAAGCCTGATATCAGCACGAAATAGAGCACGGGCTTGAACAGCCAGCCCTGATGCACAGCGGCGAGTTGCGGCACGGAGGTGAGCTGCGGATTGCGCAGGATCAGCACCATGACGAAGCCGACGATGCCGGCGAGCAGGCCGATCGAACCGGAAATCCAGCCGGAGCCGAACATGCGCTGCTCGCGCGGGGCTTCGAGTTCGGCTCTGACCTTGTCCAGATACTTCATCGAACTCTCCGAGGGTACATTTAGCGCTGGTCTGCAATCGTTTTCAAAAGCGGTGCTAGGCGGCGCATGTCGCTGCGCACATGGGCATCGAATTGGTCCAATCCTATGGCGCGGCGTTCGATGCCCTGGGCCCGCAGCTTGGCTTGCAGGTCGGGCTCGCTGCTCGCTTCCGAGATGGCCTGGTTGAGCGCGGCGAGCACCGGCTTCGGCGTCTTGCCGGGCGCCAGAATGCCGTACCAGGTGGCGTATTCGTAATCGATGCCTTGCGACAGCGCGGTCGGCACCTTGATCGGATCGGTGATGGGATCCTTGGACCCGACCGCGAGCGCGCGCAGGCGGCCGTCCTGCAGCAGTGGCAGCACGAAGGCCAACGGTACGAACGACGCCTGGATGCGGCCGCCCAGAAGGTCGGCGAGGATGGTCGAGCTCACCGTGTAGGGCACGTGCACCAGCTCGGTGCCGGTCTTCAGCGCAAAGTAGGCGCCGGCGAGATGCGTCGAGGTGCCGACGCCGGCGGATCCGTAGTTGATCGTGCCCGGCTTCGCTTTGGCGAGTGCGACGAACTCCGCGAGCGTGGACACACCGAGCGTCGCCGGCACCACCACGATGCCGGGCGCTTCGCCGACCAGTGACACGCCGGCGAAATCGGCCACCGGGTCGAACGGCAGGTTCTTGTTCATGGCGCCGAGAATGGCGTGGCCGGAATTGACGAAAATCACCGTGTAGCCGTCGGCCGGCGAATTCGCGACCATCTGCGCGCCGATCAGGCCGCCGGCGCCGGCGCGATTCACCACCACGACCTGCTGACCGAATTTCTTCGACAGCTTGTCGGCATAGAGCCGCGCCAGGATGTCGATCGCGGTGCCGGCGGTGATCGGCGCCACGATGCTGATGGTCCGCGACGGATAATGATCCTGGCTGCGGACCTGCAGTCCGAGCGCAACCGTCGCGGCGAGGGAGAGGGCTGCAAGCTTGAAGATTCGCATCAGGCAATCTCCCGTATTCGCTTTGACAAGCCGTTAAGCCGTGCTCAGACCAGCGCCACCGCGCGGACCGGCGAGGCTTCGGCACCGATCACCTTGAGGGGCAGGCCGATCAGTGTGAAGCGGTCCTTGCCGATCTGATCGAGGTTCTTCAGGTAGGGCATCGTGATAATGCCGTGTTCGCTGAGCGTGCGCGAATTGTGGAACACGCGCGGTGAATTGGGCTCGTCGTTGCCGTGATAGAAATCGTAGCCGACGATCACGATGCCTTTTTCGATGCACCACATGGTGGCGCCGATGGTGAGATAGGGCGAGTCCTTCATCCATTTCTCGGAGCCGCCGTCGTAGGTGTTGTTGTGGTCGGTGCGCAGCATCAGGCGGTCGCCCTTCTTGATGCGATTGTCGAGCCGCTTCTGTAAATCTTTCTCGGTGATGGCCTGGCTGGGCAGCTTGTCGCGCAGGTCGGCGATGACGGCGTCGCCGATGAAAATCTCCAGCGGCAACTGGTGAATTTGCGTGCCGCCGCGCACGTTGTGTTCCGGCGCGTCGACGTGGCTGCCGGCGTGCAGCCGCATGTGAACGCCGCGCACGATCTGTCCGGCGCCGCCCGGCGCGTCGTGCTCCTTGAGGACTTCCATCTCGAACTGCATGTCGCGCTTGAAGCCCGCGGGCGTGCGCATCGCGAAGTTCTTGGGGTCGAGCTCGAGGCTGATATCGACGATGTTCTGGTATTGCAGTTGCATGGAACGTCCTGGGTTCACCAGCTGACTGGCGCTCCATCCATTACAGCACACTCCACCGTGCCGGGCAGTCCTTTCGGGATTCCTGTCGGCCATCAGGGCGTTACGCTGCGCCAATGTGCCCGCAAGCTGGTTCCGCCTGCGGCTTTCGAGCCATCCGCAAGCCAGCTAGAGTTCGCGGCTGTTGCTGCCGGGAGGGGACCATGAAGAACAAGGCGCAGTGGTTAATGCTGGCCTGCGTGTTTTCGCTGAGCCTGCTTGGCAGCGAAGCGCGGTCCCAGGCGGATTATCCAAACGGTCCGGTGCGGATCATTTCGGATTCCTCGGCCGGCAGTGCGGTCGATATCGGCTTGCGCATCATCGCCGAGGGCATGAGCCGGCATTGGCGCCAGCAGGTGCTGATCGTCAACATGCCGGGCGCCGCCGGCGGTGTCTCGGCGCGCAACGCCTCGCAAGCCACGCCTGACGGCTATACGTTGTTCGCGCCGGCGACCTCGCTGTTCCTGGCGGTGCCCGGCAAGGCGCCGAACCTGCCCTTGATGGTGCCGCGCGATTTCGTGGCGATCGGTTACACCGTCGACCAGCCGCTTGCGATCGGCGTGTGGCCGAAGCTCGGCGTTAAAACCCTCGCCGAGCTCGTGGCGCTGGCGAAGAGCAAGCCGGGCGAGATTTCCTATGCGGTCACCGGTGTCGGCCGGCTCACCCATCTGATGGGCGAGCTCATCCAGCTTCGCACCGGCATCACGCTGCAGATGGTGCCGTACACCGGCGGCTCGGTGCAGGCGTTTACCGATGTCATTGCCGGCCGCATCCCGATCGTCATGGAGGGCTACACCGGCATGTCCGGCGCGTTCCAGTCCGGCACCATCATGCCGCTCGCGGTGGCGTCACCGAAGCGTTTGCCGGAAGCGCCTGACCTGCCGACGGTGGCCGAGACGCTGCCGGGCGTCGTGGCATCAGGCTGGCAGGCCGTGGTGGCTCCGGTCGGCACGCCCACGCCGGTCATCGAGAAAGCGAGCCAGGCGTTGCGCGTGGCGCTGGAGATGAAAGACGTGCAGGAGAAGCTCGCCTCCCGCGGCTCCTACGCGCGCGTGCTGACGCCGGCCGAAACCGAAGCCTTCATCCGCGATCAGCAGCAGCAGTGGAAGCCCGCGCTGGAACGGATCGAGCAGCAGCAACAGGCGAAGTGAGGCGCGGCGCGGGCTGCGCCGTCACACCTTCACGCTGGTCATCACGCCTTTGGCGAAAATCTCCTCCGGCTTGGCGTGGCGGTGCGCGATGCCCTGCTCGTAGGTGTAGCGCAGCATCTGCTCCCAGGTCGGGCGGTTCTCCTCGATGCCGTAGGGGTATGTGTCGCCGCCGAACAGGTCGCTCATCTTGCGCATGTAGGTCGGCAGCCACGCCACCGGATAGCGCGACACCGCCGGGTCCATCAGGCGCTCGACGCTGCGGCGCTTGGATTCAAGGAAGGCGTTGTAGAGATTGCGCGCCACCCAGGGATTTGCGTCCAGCACCTTCGTCTGCACCGCGATGATGTGCATGATCGGCCAGACCTTGGTGGCCTTGTAGTACTTCTCCTCCATGTCCCAAAAATCCGGGTACAGGCGGACCACATCCTTGTGGCCCTGGCGGAAGCAATCGGGTGGACGCGCGATGATGGCGCAGTCGATCTCGCCCGCGGCCAGCATGTCGCTCAGCGACTTGTCGGGAACGCGCGTCAGCCTGACGCCTTTGGGCAGCGACAGCTCGACCTTCTCGATGCGGCCCGGCTCGTTGGTGCCAGCCTGGAACCAATGGATGTCCTTCAAGCCGACGCCATGCTCATCATTCAGCCAGCCGCGCATATAGACCGCGGCGGTGTGCGCCCATTCGGGCGAGCCGACCTTTTTGCCCTTGAGGTCCTTTGCGCTCCTGATCTTACTCTTCTTGTTGACGTAGAACGACGAGAAGCGGAACAGCCGCGAGCAGACCACCGGCAGTCCGGTCAGATCGGAATTCTTGCGCGTCACCTGGGCGCAGAATTTGGCGAACGACAATTCGCTCAAATCCCATTCACGGTTGAATGTCATGCGCGCAAAGATCTCGTGGTGCCCCAGCATCGACCAGGTGTGGTCGATGCCTTCGGCGCGCACGGTGCCGAGCCGGAAGTCGCGGAAATGATCGTAATCGGTGGTGGCGATGGAAAGCTTGAGCTTGTTCATGGGTGTCCCCGGCCCGCAGTCAATGCGCGCGACCTTAGAGCATGATCCCGAAAAGTGGAAACCGGTTTTCGGAAAAGATCATGCTCAAACAAGACTCTAGCGCCCCCGATCGCCGGGCTCTAGCGTTCAGTCCATGCGGTCGGATTTTGCAGTCCGGCGCGTGCGCACTTATTAATAGGTGCTGAGGCGGTCGTTCCAGGATGGAGCGGCCCGGCGCGGATAGCGGTCATCGTTAAACGGCTGGGGCTGGATGTAGGTCGGCCGGTCGCGCGTCTCGAACGGGAACGAGAAGAAGCTCTCGAAGTCGCGGCGCGGACGCCGGTCGCGGTCCCGATCGTCGTCGCTCCAGGGATCGCTGCTATAGGCATTCTCGCGGGACACCAGCCGGTACTGCGTCTCGTTAAAGCGGCCGCTGCGGTCGAGCTTGAACTGCTCCATGAAGGCGCCGCGGTCGCCGGCTGCAAGCCGCACGCCGCTGCGCACGTCGATCGGCAGCGCGATCAGCTGCTTGGAGGCTTCCGGCGATGGGCCGCGCATCGGTGTCCTGGGCGCATAGTCCGTCCAGACCGTCTGCATGATCGAGGTGAAGATCGGCAGCGAAACGTTGCCGCCGGTCTGGCCCGGGCCGAGCGTGCGTTTGCCCCGCCGGTTGTCGTAGCCGACCCAGACTGCGATGGTGACATCGTTGCTGAAGCCGACGAACCAGGCGTCGTTTTCCTCGTCGCTGGTTCCGGTTTTGCCGGCGAGAAACGGCGAGTACTGCGCGATCGCCCGTGCGGTGCCGCGCGCCAGCACGCCCTGCAGGAAGGTGCGAAGCTGGTACACCGACGCGCGGTCGGCCGAGCCGAGGTAGGTCGGCTTGTTGGCGGCGGTATAGACGGCGCGGCCATCCTGCTCGATCGAATCGATCAGATGCGGCGTCGGGCGGGCGCCTTCGTTCGCGACCGCCGCATAGAAGCCAGCGAGATCGAGTGGCCGCACCGGCTGAGCACCGAGCACGAACGGATAGAACCGCTCGCATTGTTGGTAGAGCTGCGCCTCTTGGGCGAGCCGGCAGACGTGATCGAGGCTCTCCGGCGCCGAGTTGGCGATACCGCCGTCGAGCAGGCGCGCCGTCACCAGGTTTTTGGAATTCTCCAGCGCGCGCCGCAGCGTCATCGGGCCGGTCGTCTCGCCGCCATAGTTCTTCGGCGTCCACCAATCCTCAGGCGCCGCATAGCGGGTGTCGCCGATCGGCGGCAGCGTGATCGGTGCGTCCTCGATCAGCGTGTTGGGCTGCAGGCCCGCACTAAGCGCAGCCAGATAGGTCAGCGGCTTGAGCGCGGAGCCGGGCTGCCGGCGCGACTGCGATGCACGATTGAGCTGGCTCAGCGGATACGAAAAGCCGCCCACCATGGCGAGGATGCGCCCGGTCGAATTCTCCAGCATCACCACCGCGCCCTGTACCGTTGGCCGCAGCCGCAGATCGACGCGAGCGATCTGCTTGTTCTTGGCCTCGGTCACGGTGACGTAGACCACGTCGTGGAGCATCAGGTTGCGCCGCGCGGTGCTGCTCGACGTGTTGAGGTTTGCGGTGCGGCCGTCCTGGAGGCCGACCTTGATGGCCGCCTGGTTCTTCTTCTCGATCACGATGGCGGGCGTCCAATGCACGTCGTAAAGCGGCATGCGCACCTTCATCAGCGCCTGCTGCCAGGATGGCTTGGACTTGTCGGCCTTGGGATCGGTGTCGATCTTCTTGATCGCTTCGGCGAGATTGGTCTCGGGGCCCTGGAACGTGGCGCGTCCGGTGTTCTGCTCGTAGCGGGCGAGACCGTCCTGAAGCGCAAGCTCGGCGGCGCGCTGCAGGCTGGGGTTGATGGTGGAGCGAACCTCAAACGAACTGGTGGTGAGGCTCTCGATCCCGGCGACCGACCTCGCTTCGCGCACCAGCTGATCGACCGCATGGAAGCCGGTGGTGCGGCGTGGCTTGGTATAGCCCGCGACCGTGAACGGTTCGGCGAGCGCGGCTTTCATTTGGACGTCGGTGATCGCGCCGTCTTCTTGCAGGCGGCTCAGCACGTAGGCGTACCGCTCCTGCGCACGGCCGCGGTGACGGTCCGGATTGTAATAGTTCGGGCCTTTGACAAGGCCGGCAAGGAATGCCGCTTCGGTCAGCGTCAGCTGCTTGGCGGATTTGCCGAAATAGCTGCGCGCCGCCATCTCGACGCCCCAGGAGCCGCGGCCGAGATAGATGGCGTTCAGGTAGACTTCCAGGATTTCCTGCTTGCTGAGCGTCTTCTCCACTCGCGCCGCCACGATGACCTCGCGGATCTTGCGCTCGTAGCTGATGTTGTCGCCGACCAGCAGGTTCTTCACGACCTGCTGCGTGATGGTGGATCCGCCCTGACGCTTGGAACTGCCCATCGAGGTGATAAAGGCGCGGATGACGCTGCGCTCATCGTCGCCCTTGTGCTGAAAGAAGCGCTTATCCTCGGCGGCGACAAACGCCTTTTGGACCGCTTCCGGGATTTCGCTCAGCGGCACCCAATGGCGGCGGTGCTCGGGCTCGTACAGTTCGGCAAAAGGCACGCCCTTGACGTCGCGCACCATCGTCATGCCGGGGAGCTTCAGGCCCTTGAGCTTGGTGTGATCCGGGAGGTCGGCCGCAGCCTTGTTATAGAACTCGATCACCTCGCCGAGATCGACCGGCGAATTTGCGATCTTCTCGTTTTTGCAGAACTGGCGGTAGGCGAGGTGGAGATCGCTGAACTTGAGGCCCTTGAAGCCTTGGATCTCGCCGGCGACCGCTTGCTTGTCGGTCATGGCGGTCGCGATCAGGTCGTCGAGATCGATGTTCTCGATGTCGAAGGCCTTTTTCAGATAGGCGCAGCCATTGCCCAAAAGCTGGGCGACCTCGGCCTTGTCCTGCACGGGATCAAATTGGGTTTTGACTGTATCCGGCTGAGTGGTGACCTGACTCAGCGCGAGGGCCGTCGCGAAGACCTTGACGAGGATCGCTTCCATTTCAACTACAACACTGTGAGAGGCAGCCTCCCCCGAGGCGCGAACTATACAAGAATGCTCATGTGTGGGGGCGAGTTCATGGCGCCGACAAGGATTTTTTGCCACAAAACTGTAACTAGTCCGTTTATCTTGGGCCATCAATGCGTTATGGCAATTGTGAATAACAATCACAGGAGGGTGGAATGAGCGCCAATGGACTGAGCGAGCGGCTACAGACGCCAATCTCCACCGCCGAGCTTGAACGCCGCTGGAAGGCGGTTCGCGCCGCCATGGCGCGCGAGAAGGTCGATGTGCTGCTGATGCAGAACAACAACGACCATATGGGCGGGTACGTTAAATACTTTACCGACATGCCGGCGACCAACGGCTACCCCAACACGGTGATCTTCCCGCGCGACGACGAGATGTCGGTGGTTTGCCAAGGCCCGTTCAACGGCGATGGCCGGCCGCCGGCCGACCTTTGGCGCGGCGTTAAGCGCCTGCTGACCACGCCGAGCTACGAGTCCGCGCACTTTACGCAGAATTACGACCCCGAGCTCGCCGCCAAGGCGCTCGCGCCCTACGCCAAGGGCACCATCGGGCTCGTCGGCATCTACCAGCTGTCGTTCGCGCTCGGTGACTTCATCATGAAGAAATTCCCGAACGCGCGGTTTGTCGATGCCAGCGAGCTGGTCGACCGCGTCAAGGTGATCAAGAGCGCCGAGGAGCTCGAGCTGATCAAGCGCGCCGCCATCATGCAGGACGGCGCCATGAAAGCGGCGTTCGCCGCGATCAAGCCCGGCATGCGTGACACCGAAGTGGCCGCGGTCGCGGTGCATTACAGCCAGGTGCAGGGCTGCGAAAACGGCATTTATCTCTGCGCGTCGGCGCCTCCTGGCCAGGCCGCAAAATTCGGCCAGCGCCATGTGCAGAACCGCACCATCAAGAAGGGCGACGCGTTCGCGCTGCTGGTCGAGGATTCCGGTCCGGGCGGCATGTACACCGAGCTCGGTCGTTCATGCGTGCTCGGCAAGGTGCCGCAGAAAATGAAGGACGAGCTCGAGATGGTGAAGGAGTCGCGCAAGCTCACCCTCGACATGCTCAAGCCCGGCACGCCTTGCAAGGACATCTGGGAGGCGTTCAACGCCTTCATGCGCAAGAACGGCCGGCCCGAGGAGGCGCGGCTCTATTGCCACGGTCAAGGCTACGATCTGGTGGAGCGCCCGTTGATCCGCAGCGACGAGCCTTGGACGATCCAGAAAGACATGAACATCGTGGTTCACCCCACGTATGCCTACGGTGGCTATCTCAACTGGCTGTGCGACAACTACATCATCGGCGGTAACGGTCCGGGTGATCGCATCCACTATTTCCCCGAAGAGATCGTCGAGATCGACGTTTAGCCGAGGCAGGCCGGGACAATCGCCGCTGTCGTCCCGCGAAGGCCGGGACGACACCAATCAGGGTTTGAGCAAAATCTTCCCGATCACCTGCCGCGCCTCCAGCATCTCGTGGGCGCGGCGGGCATCTTTGAGCGGCAGCCGGGCGTGGATCAGCGGCCGGATTTTTCCGTCCGCCAGTTTGGCGATTAGATCGTTCATGGATTGCGCGCGCACTGAAGGTTTGTCGTCGAGCGTGTGCATGGTGAAGACGCGATACGCAGCGCTGTTCAGATAGCCGGGGCCGTTCTCCAGCGCCGACACCACATTGGCCTCCGGCGGTCCCTGCAGCCGGCCGTAGGACACCGCGAGCCCGAACGGCGCCAGCATTTCGAGGTTCTTGGCAAAGCCTTCGCCGCCGATGGCATCGAGAATGAGATCGACGCCCACGCCACCGGTGATCTCGGCAATGCGGGCGGCGATATCCTCGTGGCTGGCGTCAATGACGTGATCGCAGCCGAAGGCCCGCAGTGCGCGGGCCTTGTCCGCCGTGCCAGCGACCCCGATCGCGACCATCCTGGCGAGCTGCGCCAACTGCACCGCGGCGCTCCCAAGCCCGCCCGAAGCCGAATGGATCAGTACGGTTTTGCCGGGCGCGCCGCGGGTCGCGGTGTGCAGGAGATGCCAGGCAACCTGGTAGTTTGACAGGCACGCCGCCGCTTCCAGGTCAGTCTCGGGCGCAAGCCGAAACAGCGCGCGCTCGGGCACCGCAATATATTCGGCATAGCAACCGGCGCGCTGCGGCAATTCGCGGGCCGTGACATAGACCTTCTGCCCGAGGCCGATCCCGTTTACGCCTGCGCCAAGCTCCGCCACCGTGCCGGCCATCTCGATGCCGGGAATGGCCGGCAGCGGCGGCATCCATTGATAGGTGCCGCGGCGCACCAGCAGCTCGGGCCGGCTCACGCCGATGGTGTCGGCTTGGACCAGCACTTCGCCCGGCTTCGGCCGCGGCGTTGGCACCTCGACATAATCGAGCACCGACGGATCGCCGGTGCGCGTGAGCAGGATGGCTCTCATGCGGCGTGGTGGCTCGCGCTTACTCCGGCTTGATGCCGGCGGACTTGATCACTTTCGTCCATTTCGCCGCGTCGTCGGCCATCATCTTCCCGAACTCGGCGGGCGTCATGGGCGGCATCGGCGTGGCGCCGAGATCGGTCAGCCGCTTCTGGATACCGGGGTCGGAGACCGCTGCGTTGATCTCCTTGTTCAGCACGGCGATGATCTCGGCTGGTGTTCCCTTCGGCGCGCCGATGCCGATCCAGGCGGCGGCTTCGTAGCCCGGCACGGTTTCGCCAATGGTCGGCAGGTCGGGCAATGCGGCGAGCCGTTTCGCCGTGGTGGCGCCGAGCGCTCGCGTCTTGCCGGCCTTTATCTGCGGCAGCGCCGTGGGGGTGACGTCGAACATCACCTGGACCTGGCCGCCGATCAGATCGGTGATGGCGGGCGTCGAGCCGCGGTACGGCACGTGGGTCATCTGCACGCCGGTCAGCGATTTGAACAATTCGCCCGCGACATGCTGCGGGCCGCCGATGCCGGCCGACGCCATGTTGAGCTTGTTTGGATTGGCTTTGGCGTAGGCGATGAACTCGGCGACGGTCTTGGCCGGGACATCGGGATGGACCTCCATCACCAGCGGGACGAGATCGATGCCGCCGACCGGCGCAATGTCGCGCAGGAAGTCGAAGTTGAGCTTGTCGTAGAGCGCCGAGTTGATGGTGTTCTGCGCGTTCACCAGCAACAGGGTGTAACCGTCCGGTGGCGCATGCGTGACGAATTCGGTCGCGATGTTGCCGGCCGCGCCAGGGCGCGCCTCAACCACGAACTGCTGACCGAGCTTTTCCGACAGCCATTGGCCGATCAGCCGCGCCGTGATGTCGGAGGAACTGCCCGCCGCCTGGCCAACGATGACGCGCACCGCGCGTGTCGGATAGGCGCCTTGCGCGCGCCCGATTGCCGGCGCAGCGAGCATGGCGGCGGAGCCCGCGAGTTGCAGCATGGTACGGCGCGTCAGTTTCATTGTTTCCTCCTGGGATTCGTTTTTGGGATTCGTTTTTGGACCTTAGAATTCTTGTTGTTCCGCCGCCACCTGCGCGTATTGCCGCAGCGCTGGCGCGATGCGCCGAGCCCTGCCGATGGATGACCGATTGTAGCCCGCCGCAACCAAGATGTATCCTTGCAGGTCATAACACCGGAGCCCCGCGATGGAAGCATCTCATCTTGCTGCCGAGGCGGCGGGCGCGTCCCTGCCGCCGTTGACGACTCGGCCGCTATCGCCCGCGCTTGGCGCTGAGATCATCGGCGTTGACCTCAGCCAAGGCATCAGCCCGGCGCTCGCCGCACAACTGCAGGACATCTGGCACGAGAACCTGGTCATTCTGCTGCGCGGCCAGAAGCTCTCGATGGAGGACCAAGTCCGCTTTGCCGAATGCTTCGGTCCGCCGGCGAAAATCCACACGCCGGGCCACCGGGCGGGCCACGACGCCGTGATGCTGATCACCAACGTGCGCGAAAACGGCAAGCTGATCGGCGCGCTGCCGGACGGCGAGATGCACTTTCACACCGACCAATGCCATCAGGAGCGCCCCGCCAAGGCGTCGATGCTCTATGCGATCGACATCCCTAGCGTTGGTGGCAACACGCTGTTCGCCAACGCTTACATGGCCTACGAGACGTTGCCGGCCGACGTGAAGCGCCGCATCGAAGGCAAAAAGGCGATCAACGGCTACGACTACGACAATGCTTCGATGAAGCGCGGCACCAAAATCGCCGACGGCGTGCCGCATTATGCGCATCCGGTGGTGCGCACACACCCCGCAACCGCCCGCAAGGCGCTCTACGTCAACCGGCTGATGACGCTTGCCATCGAGGGCATGCCGGAGGCCGAGAGCGACGAATTGCTGGGCGTCCTGTTCGATCACCAGGAGCAGCGCCAGTTCGTCTACGAGCACGTCTGGCGCGTCGGCGACATTCTGATGTGGGACAACCGCTGCACGCTGCACGCGCGCACCGATTTCTCCGCCGCCGAGCGGCGGCTGATGCGCCGCGTCACGATCCTGGGCGAGAAGCCAGTTTAGCTGCTGTATTGTCCTAAGCGTCGTGGTTCCGGAGGCCCGCCTGAATCATGAGCGGGAGCACCTCTTGTCCAAAAAAATCCAGATCCGCCGCAAAGTCGAAGAACGTCAACTGCACGCCGTCGCATCCGGCCTGCTTGAGCTGTAGAAACCACTCCACCACCTGCGCCGGACTACCGACAATTTGCATATTCCCGCCGACGGCGCGGTAGGCGCCAAGATCTGTACGCCACCCCTTCGCATCGCCGCTGGCGCGCCGCCCGACGAACCCCTCGATGGCTTCGACGTCTGCCGCCGCAACAATCGAATCGTAGTATTCGCGGGCCTCCTTTTCGGTCGAACGGCACACGATCATCGGATTGATGATGGTGCGCACTTCGCGCCCAAACGCCTTGGCCTGGGCTTTGATTTCGGTGTTGTGCTTCGGCAGGGCCGCGATGGCGGCGTCAACATGGCCGCCGCCTGGGCTGGTGATGAAGACCAGATCGGAATGCTTCGCCGCGTAGGCGATCCCGGCCGGGGAGCCCGTCGCATTGACCAAGAGCGGCCGTCCATAGCGCGGCTTTGGTGTGACGAAGGCGTCCATGAGGCGCCAGTGCCGGCCTTCGAGAGTGAGATTCTCCGGCGAAGCCCAGAGCGCCTTCATCATCTCGGTAAACTCGGTCGCCATCTCGTAGCGCCGGTCGTGGTCGATCTGCTCGTTGCCGAACATCCGGGCTTCGCTTGGGACGAAGCCGGTCACAACATTGAGGCCCCATCGCCCGCCGGAAATGTGATCGATCGTAGCGCCGAACTTGGCAAGGTAGAGTGGATGCCACGGGCCGTAGAGCACATGGATCGTCGAAATCAGAATGATCCGCTGCGTGATCGTTGCGAGCGCGGTTGCCGTAATGAACGGGTCGAGTGATTGCTCGCGGAAGCGAATCTCGCCCCCGGTTCCGCCTTTGCCCATCCACTGGGCCAGACCGAACGCCAGGTCAAAACCCAGCGCCTCCGCGCGCTGCGTCAGCCGTGCGTTGTAATCGAAGTCCCATGACGTGCTGCGCGGCAGGCTCGATGGCGACCAGCCGCCGCTCTGTATCGGCAGAAAGAGCCCCAGCAGAAAGGGCTGTTTCATGATTCGCACGAGCGGCGAGTCGGAAAATGCGAGCGGTGAAGCCGGGATGGTCGACATCGTTCGCAATCCTAAAGTCCGGCGCCCAGTTCATGACTTCGCCGTGCCGCGCGTCCCCGGATGAAGATCCGTTCCGCCACTTCGACCGCGAAGTAGAACAGGAAGCCGATTGCGATGAGCCACAGGATGGCTGCGAACACCGTCACGGTGTCGAGATTGCCGCGCGCCAGCACCAGGATGTAGCCGAGCCCATGATCCGATCCGACGAATTCGGCGACGATCGTGCCGACGACTGCGAATGTGATTGCGACCTTGAAGCCGCCAAAGATGCTGGGCAGGGCGGTCGGCAAGCGTATTTTCCAGAATGATTGCCAGCGTGAGCCGCCCATCGACCGGATCAGCATGAGGCTTTCAGGCCGAACCGAGTTGAGGCCGGTCAACGTATCGATGACGATCGGGAAAAACGAGATCAGGAATGTCATCAGCACCTTCGGCAGCAAACCAAAGCCGAACCACACGATGAACAGCGGCGCCAGCGCGACCTTGGGCAGCACCTGCGCGGTCAGCAGGATCGGATAGATGCCGCGCCGGAACCATTCGGAATAAATCATCAGGGTCGCGGCCGGAATACCGACAGCCACCGCCAAGGTGAACCCGATGATGATCGAAATGACGCTGTGCAGCGACTCCTGCAAAAATAGCGGATAAGCCGTCATCAACTTGGTGGCGATCAGGCTTGGCGCAGGAATGAGATAGACCGGCACATCGAAATAGCGAACGGTGGCCTCCCATACCCCGAGGCAACACAACAGCGATAGCATGGGGATGAGCCATGCACCGTGGGTGCGCCAAACCCACGCGTTGCTCAAACGAAGCGATGAGGATGGAGTATCAGCCATCCTTGAGTACCCCCAAGTCCATGAACCGTTTTCTGATGTGCTTCGTGAACGCGCTGAACTCCGGCGCGTCCTTTTGATCGAGCGTGCGTGGACGCGGAAGATCGACCTTGATGATCTCCGCAATGGCGCCTGGCCGCGGTGTCATGACGATAATCCGGTCAGACAGGAAGACCGCTTCGTCGATGCTGTGCGTGACAAATACCGCGGTCTTGCGCTTTTCGAGCCAGATGCGCTGCAAATCGAGGTTCATCTGATCGCGCGTCAAGGCATCGAGCGCGCCGAACGGTTCGTCCATCAGCAGGATTTCGGGGTCATGAATGAGTGCGCGGCAGAGCGCGACGCGCTGCTTCATGCCGCCGGACAATTCGAAGGGTAGCTTGTTCTCGAAACCTTCGAGGCCGACCTGTGCCAACAACGCCCGCGCCCGTTCGATGTAGTTGCGCACCGGAAGGCGGCGGATTTCGATTTGCAACAGAACGTTTTCTTGCGCCGTGCGCCAGTCGAGCAGCTCGGGCGTCTGGAACACGATACCGACATCGGTAAACGGTTCGTCGATCCTGCGGCCGCCGATACGGGCTTCGCCGGTATTGGCGCTGGTCAAGCCGACCATGATCATCATCAAGGTGGTCTTGCCGCAGCCGCTCGGTCCCAACAACGAGACGAATTCGCCCTGGCTGATGCCGAACGTGATGTCGCGCAGGGCGTGAACGGTCTCTTCGCCGGTTTGGAACAGCTTCGATATGGACCGGACGTCGATCAGCGGGCCGGTCGCGGCAACATCCAGCATCACACGGAATCCGCAAGCCCGTTGAACAATCGCCGCACCTGGTCGCGCCAGCGGCGCACGCCATCCTGTTGCTCGGACAACGGATCGATGCCGTTCAGATGCCGTGGCATCTGCAACGTGCCGAATATGATGAAATCCGCATAGGCCGGCTCGCCTCCGGCAACGAACGGCTGCTGGCGAAGCAGCTCATTGAGCGGTGTCATCGCGTGGTTGAGTTCGTCGAAATCCTTGGCGCGATTGGCGTAGAGCGCTTCGAGCGTCATGCCGTTGCGCCCTTCGCGCCGCCTGCGAAATTCCTGTGCATCGGCGGACGGATGCAGCGATTTCAAGATGTCGAGATACAGCGATCTGACCAGCGGCCGTCCGATGATCGTGTCGGTCCAGCCATTGATGAATTTGGCGAAGGACCGGCCCTGCACGCCGTCCATCAGCATCGGACGATCAGGATAGGCCTCATCGAGGTAGCAGGCGATGGTCCAGGAGTCGCTCACGGCCCGTTCGCCGTCGAGCAGAACCGGCAACAGGTGTTGCCCGCTGAAATTCAATTTCTGCTTGTCGCTGTGCCAGCAGAACTCGACGGCGGCATCGAGCCGTTTGTGGGCGAGCGCCATGCGGACGCGCCAGCCGTAGGGGCTGTAGCGTCGGCCGTCCTTATCGACGAGATCGAAAAAAGTGATGGCCAAGGACGTCCTCGCTGCGAGACGCGCGCCGCTGACGATAGGCGGCACCTATCCAATTTGCAATTTGATGTCCGTCCGGCTCCGTATGGTCGGCACACCGCCGGTTGTATTCAATGCGTGACCTTTGGGCGCAGCATGCCGCATTTTCGAAATGTCCCGCGCCACCGCGCAATGCTAGACAGTTGGCAGACACTCGAAGCCACAAGGAGAGCGAAGATGTCGCGCCATCGCCCTAGCAAAACCGGTCTCATGGTCGTTGCGATGCTGTGGGCCGCATCGACCGGCGCCGGGTTGGCGCAGGATCGCCCCCTCGATCGCGTTTCCGTTCGCGCTGACGTGTTCTTCTACGGCGCTCACGCGCCGATCATGGTCGGCATTGTGGATGGCATCTACAAGAAACATGGAATCGACGTGACCTTCGTTGCCGGCCGTGGATCGGCTACGACGATCCAAACCGTGGCGAACATGTCGGACCAGTTTGGCTTTGCCGACGGTGCTACGCTCGTGAGGCTTACGGCGCAGGGTTTGCGTGCCAAGCAGATCGTCGGCATTTTGCAGACTGGCTCGAACTCCATCATGACGCTGCCCGATAGCGGCCTGACCAAGCCTCAGGACCTCAACGGCAAGAGCACTGGGTTTGCACCGGGTAGCGCCACCGATCAGATCTTCCCGGCCTTCGCGAAAAAGGCCGGGATCGATTTCTCCAGCATCAAGGGGATATCGGTCGACCCGCCCACCCGGGATAGTCTGTTCTTGCTGAAGAAGATCGACTTCAACATGGCCCTGGCGGTGGCTCAGCTACCGATCCTGCAGGAGCGATGCGGCTGCAAGCTCAACCTCATGCGTTTTTCGGATTATGGCCTTAGCCTGATGAGCAACGGCATTGTTGCGAGCGACAAGATCATTGCCGAGAATCCTGACTTGGTCCGGCGCTTTGCCGCCGCGACCGTGGAGGCCATCGGTGCAATGGTCGCCAATCCCGAGCATGGCATCGACGTGTTCGTGCAGTTTGCGCCAAACGCCGGCTTCAGCCGCAAGGTCGTAGCAGAACAATGGAGCGAAGCCGCGAAGCTTCTGCACACGCCGCGAACGAAGGATATGCCGTACGGGGCGATGGACGAGAAAGATTGGCAGGACACGATCGATTTGCTGGTCGAGTACGTCAACCTGCCGAAAGGTGCCGTCACGCCTGACAAGGTTTTTACCAACGCGTTTCTGCCGCGCTAAACCTTTCTGCGGCGAACGTTCAGAGTAGCCCGTCTTCGCCCTTCATATCTTCGAACTTCAACCCGCCCACGCGGGCGCCAATTCTGCCGCGGTTGGCGACGCAAAAGATAACGGCGATCTCGTCGGGCAAAGGGGCGTCCGGAAGCAGGACCGTCATACCGTCGTAGTGCGATCGAATGTACAGCGCGTCTTTGCACGCGAGTGGAATGTCGATCGGAACGCCGGGCGCCGCCCGCTTGGTGAACGAGGAAATCCAAGCTCTGCCGCCGCCAACAACGTCACGGAGAGGATTCGCGAAGGTCGTTGTCAGAAGCGCATTGGCATGTTCCTGCTCGCCCGCAAGTCCGGCGATGCCGGCTTTGCCGTAACTCTGAACTTCGTAAGAGCCAAGTGTCGCGAGCAGCACCTTGCCCATCTCACGGCCAAGTTCCTCGCTTGCCGCGATCATCGGTTGCAAATCTTCGACGTGCCGGGCGGCGTATGGGTTTTCTACGACGGCCGCGACAGCCACCTTGCGGAGCGGAGCCGCCTGCTCATGACCGTGGTCCATATGGTGCTCCACGAAGCTGAACCATCTGCGGACTAGCAACTTCATCGGGCCCCTCTCTGAGCATTGACGACGGAAACACCCGTAGAGAATGTACGCTAGTGGTCCGATTCTAACATTCGCATCCCTTCTCGGCGGGCTCTCTTGCGAATGTTAGAATCAAAGGACCACTAGCAATATAGATTTCTAGTGGAGCTTTGGATTTGACATTCGCTTCGCGAGCCCGCGGCTGGGTGGGTAGCGAATGTCAAATCCGCTCCACTAGCGGGAGGGATATCGTGAATGAGATTCGACGTGTCCTGGTGGTCGGAGGCGGTGTCGGCGGATTGACGGCTGCTGCGATCCTCGCACGGCGCGGCACAGAAGTGATCGTCATTGAACGCCGGCCTGCCTTTGATATTCCAGGCGTGGGGCTCGGCCAACCTGCGAACGCGCTGCGCGTTTACGATTCGCTCGGTGTTCTCGAAGAGATCCTTGAAACGGGGTTCGTCTATGACCGCATGCATATCTTCGATCCCAGCCGAAAGTTGATCGCCGAACACAAATTCCTGCTCGGTGACGACAGGGTCCCGGCCTTCTGCGCCTTATCCCGGTTGCAGTTGCACAAAATATTGTTGGCGGCCGCCGAACGCGCCGGCGCGCAAATTCGTCTCGGCGTTGAGGTCAGCGAAATTCATGAGGATCGAGATTGCGTCGACGTCACCTTTTCTAACGGACAACGCGACTCGTTCGATCTGCTGGCCGGCTTCGACGGCATACGGTCCACCACGCGGCTTCACCTTGTGGGGACCGCATTTGCGCCTCGCCCTTCAGGCTACGGCGCCTGGCGGGTGCAGGCGCCCCGCCCGGCGGATGTGCGCGGGATGGAGTTCCTGCAGGGCGTCAGCAGCAAGACCGGCGCGATGCCGCTGAGCAACGACATTATGTATCTGTTCCACATTCGATCTGAAGCGGCCGGCGCCAATTTCGCAGGGCAGGACCAGGCGAAATTGTTCAAAGAGCGATTGGCGCAGTACGGCGGCTACGTCCCCGAAATCGCTGCTTCTCTCAACAGCAGCTCCGACATCGTCTACAGCCCGATCGAGCCTCTGATGCTGCCGTGGCCCTGGTTCCGCGGGCGGGTCGTCATCGGCGGCGACGCCGCTCACACCTTTGCTCCGCATCTCACCCAAGGCGCCGCCATGGCCGCCGAAGATGCTTTCGTGCTGGCGCGCGAGGTGCTTGCCGACGATGGTTCAGTCGAAGCCCGGTTGATGCGCTATTCAATGAAGCGCTACCCGCGTTGCGCTTTCGTCTACACATTCTCCGGCCAATGGATGCATGATGAACAATCCATCCATTCGGCGGAGGAGCTGGAAGCCGCGCGAGCCGAATTGACACTCAATGCATCAGCTCGTATCGGCGCCAGCGACCGCATCCTCAACGCGGCCATCTAGGGCGCGTTATTGCGGACCCACACGGACGCCCCAATGTTAGGCCAGTGCCGGTGCTGGAAGCCGCGCCGGCAGGCAAGCCGTCACCACAAAGATGACGGAGGCTGCCACCGCCATCACGCGGAACAGCATGTCGAAGCCATATGTCGCGTGAACAAAGGCGATCAGCGGCAGCGACGCGGCCAGCACTGTAAACGCCACCACATACCGCACCGCATAGATGCGGGCGCGGGCCGGCCCGGTTCCCAACTTTCCGATCATAAAGTCGGTGATCGGAATCTGGCCGAAGGCGCCGAGCATGAAGCCGAGCGCGGTCGCCAGCGCCCAGCCGCCGCTCAGGCCCGGCATCAGCGCGAAGAACACGATTTGAATCGTGGCGACGACGAGAAAAACGGAGCGCGGTCCGTAGCGGTCGAGCAGACTGCCAACGACAAGCTGGGCCATCGATGCGATCGCGAACACCGCAAAGGTGAAGGCGCCGAGCGCGGTCGCGATGTCGCCCTGTGCCGGCAGCCCGGTCGCCGACAGCCACCGCGTGACGTCCTGCGCGATTCCCTGCAGTCGCTCGTCGAACACCTTGGGCAAGGCGAAGGTCGTGGACTGGAAGATCAGGCTCGAGACCGCGGTGGTGATGAACACGATCGCCGAAATGCGCATCAGCAGCGCCTTGTGGTCCGGCGTAAGCGATCCGCTGGCGCTCACTTTCGCGGCTCCTTCGCGGTGTCTCTCCACGATGGGCGTCCACTGGTGCACCGCGTAGAGAGCGCCCACCACGACGGAAAATATGCCGGGCGCGATGAAGGCCGCACGCCAGCCGCCGTGATCGATGAAATAGCCGGTAATGAGGGCGGCACTGGCGACGCCCAGATTGCCCCACACGCCGTTCACCGCGAGCCGCATACCGGTGTTCTTCCATCGCTGCGTGACGATGGCGAGCCCGACCGGATGATAGATCGCGGCGAACACGCCAATGAAGAACAGTCCGATGCCGACCTGCAGCGGAGTTTGCGCCATCGCGGTTGCGATTGAGGATAGGCCAATGCCAACGAAGAACACGGCGACCATGCCTTCGCGGCTCCACTTGTCGGCGAGCCAGCCGGCCGGCAGCGAGAACACGCCGAAGGCGAAGAAGCCGGGCGTCGCGTATTTCAGCAGATCGCCGTAGCTCAGTCCCCATTCCCGGATCAGCGCAAGCGCTGCGACCGTGGCAAAGATCAGCGTGAACATGTGGTCCAGGAAATGGCCGATGTTCAGGAACAGAAAGTGGATGCGATCGCGATACATGCCCGCCTCGTTTCGTGCGCCTGGAAACTAGCCTTGTCAGGATCGCGCCGTCATGCCAATTTTCGTCGAAATTATGCCAGGCGTGCATCATGGCCAAGACCAAGCACCCGCCGACAAGCCGCAGCACCAATGCTGACGACTACCAGAAGGTGCCGCGACCGATCGCGGCGATGTCCAAGACGTTCAAGGACGGCTTCGAGATCGCGCCGCATCATCATCCGCGCGATCAGTTTCTCTATTCCGTGACCGGGCTGATGCGGGTGCGAACCCAGGCAGAAGCCTGGATCGTGCCGCCCGATCGCGCGGTCTATTTACCCGCGCGTGTCGAACATTCGATCGGCATTCGCGGGCTGGTCACGATGAGCACGCTGTACATCGCGCCGCGGGTGCAGGACGGCCTGCCGGTTGCACCGACCGTGCTGGAAGTCTCCGCATTGCTGCGCGAGCTCGTCCTGGCGCTCATCGACGAGCCGGTGGTCTACGACGAACAGGGACGTGGTGGCGCTCTCGCCGAGCTGATCTTTTCGGAGATCGCGCGGGCGCGCCGCCTGCCACTCGTCATCCCAATGCCGCGCGATCCGCGATTGCTACGGGTGTGCAATGCGATGCTGGCCGATCCCGCCAGCCGCCGTACGTTGGATGACTGGGCTCTCGACGCTGGAGCGTCGGTGCGCACGCTGGCGCGCTTGTTCGACGAGGAACTGAGCGTCGGGTTTGTCGCGTGGCGTCAGCGCGTGCGGTTTCACAACGCGCTGGAAGCCATTTTCGCAGGTGAGCCGATCGCGCTGGTCGCTGAACGCAACGGGTATCGCAGCGCCAGTGCTTTTTCGGCCGCGTTCCGCAATGTCATGGGCCAGCCGCCGTCGTCGCTGCGGCCGGACAGCGCCCAGAATTGAGTGCTGTCCCGCATCAATTGCGTTCGCGCAAAATGTCCCGCGCCAGCACCATGCGCATCACCTCGACCGGTCCTTCGGTGATCATGAAGCTCCTCGCATCGCGCCACATCTTTGAGATCGGCATCTCGGTCGCCAACCCCATGCCGCCGTGGATCTGCATGCAGCGGTCGGCGACGCGGAAGCCCAGTTCGGTGCCGGCGATCTTGGCCATGTAGCTCTCGTGCCGCGCGGCGACGCCTGCATCGGTGCGCGCGGCGAGCTGATAGACCATGAGCTGCACCATGTGGTGCTCGGTGTAGCTGTCGGCGATCATGAACTGCACGGCCTGCCGCTCGGCGAGCGGCGCGCCGAACGTCACGCGCTGCTTGGCATAGCTCACCATCAGGTCGAGGCAGCGCTTGGCGACGCCGAGCCCACGGCAGGCCTGGTACAAACGTCCGGCCGTGATCCACGACTGCGCGGCGCGCATGCCGTCGCCTTCCTTGCCGATCAGGTTTTCGGCCGGCACCTTTACATCGTCGAGCGCGATCTCGCAGGGCTCGTCGCCCATCATGGTCGGCGTCTTGCGCACCACCTTGAGGCCCGGCGTGTTCGCATCGACCAGGAACATCGAAAGGCCGCCGCGGCTCCCCTTGCTGCGGTCGGTGGCGGCGACCAACTGGAAAAAGTCGGCGGTGTGCGCGTTGGTGATCCAGCGCTTGTAGCCGTTGATGAGATAGTGGTCGCCCTGCTTGACCGCGGTGGCCCGCATGGCGCCCGGATCTGAGCCGGCGTCGGGCTCCGACTGGGCAAACGCCGTGGTCTTCTCGCCGCGCAATACCGGCAAGAGATACTTCTCCTTCTGCGCCGGCGTCAGCGTAAAGAGGATCGGGCGCAGGTCGGGCCCAAACACCAGCGGGCCGCGCGGCGGCATCGCGACGGTGCGCGCGATCTCTTCCCAGACCACGACCAGGCCGAGCAGGTTGAGGCCCTGGCCACCGTATTCCTGCGGCACGTCGAGATGCCAAAGCCCGAGCTTCTTCGCCTTCGCCTCGACCGCGGCGCGGACCTCGGGCTTCATCGCGGAGCCGTCCATCGACGTCATCTCGATCGGGATCAGCTCCCGGTCGACAAAGGTCCGCATCGTCTCCTTGAGGAGCCGCAATTCTTCCGGCAGTTCGTAGTCCATCACGCACCCAATGCCTGGCCCGCAATCCAACCACGTCATGGCCGGGCTTGTCCCGGCCATCCACGTCTTTACTGTCTGCTAGCAAAGCAAGACGTGGATGCCCGGCACAGGGCCGGGCATGACAATTGTGGCAGGACATGAGCGCGGATTATTCGATCATAGGCCAGCCGCTGAAGCGGGTGGAGGACCGGCCGCTGCTGCAAGGCCGCGGCCGCTACGTCGACGACCTGCAGTTTCCCGGCACGCTGCACGCAGCTTTCGTGCGCAGCCCGCACGCGCATGCGCTGATCCACGGCATCGACGTCAAGCCGGCGCTAGAGCTTTCCGGCGTGCATGCGGTGTTCACGCTCGCCGATTTCCTGCCGCTCCTCACGCAAGAACGCCTGCCGCTGCAGTTCGCCGCGGCCAATCTTCCGCCCAATATCACGCCATTTGTGCTCGCCAAGGACGAGGTGGTGTTCGTCGGCGAAGCGGTGGCGATGGTGATCGCCGACAGCCGCCGTCGCGCCGAGGACGCGGCGGCTGCGGTCGCGGTCGATTATGAGCCGCTGCCGGCAGCGTCGGATTGCCGTGAGGCGCTGAAGCCCGGCGCGGCGGTGGCGCATCGCGGCCGTACCAGCAACCTCATGCTGGAGATCAAGCAGTCCTACGGCGACGTCGCCGGCGCATTCGCACGCGCCCCGCATCGTGTGGCCGTGAATCTCAAGCAGCACCGCGGCGGCGCCCACTCGATCGAGGGCCGCGGCGCACTCGCGGTCTATGACGTGAACGAGGACCGGCTGACGCTGTGGTCATCGACCCAGCTCGCCCACGAGGTGCGCGGCTTCCTGATGAAGCTGCTCAGCCTTGATGAGAACCGCCTCCGCGTGGTGGCGCCGGACGTCGGCGGCGGCTTCGGCGCCAAGTTCGTGATGTATCCCGAAGAGGTGGCGCTTTCGGCGGCGTCGCTGAAATTGCATCGGCCGGTGAAATGGATCGAAGACCGGCGCGAGCATTTCCTCAGCGCCATCCAGGAGCGCGACCAGTATTGGGATCTCGACGTCGCGTTCGACGCAGACGGGCGGCTTCTTGCCGTCCGCGGCCGCATGATCCACGATGAGGGCGCTTACACGCCGCAAGGGATCAATCTGCCGTACAACGCATCGACCGCGCTGCCAGGCCCCTACATGCTGCCGGCCTACGAGATCGCGGTGTCGGTGGTCGACACCAACAAGGTCGCGACCATGCCGGTGCGCGGCGCCGGCTATCCCGAGGGCGCGTTCGCGATGGAGCGCATCCTTGACGCCATCGCCGGGACGCTCTCGCTTGACCGCGCCGAGGTGCGCCGGCGCAATCTCGTGCCGGCCGACAAGATTCCCTACGTGACGCCGCTGAAGGCGCGCTCGGGCTCTGCGATTACGCTCGACAGCGGCGACTTTCCGAAGTGCCAGCAGATGGTGATGGACGCGATCGGCTATTCCGGTTTCGCCGAACGCCAGGCGAAGGCGCGCGGCGAGGGCCGCTACCTCGGCATCGGCGTCGGCAACGGCGTGAAGGGCACCGGCCGCGGCCCGTTCGAGTCCGGCACCGTGCGGATCGGCCGCTCGGGCCGCATCTCGGTCTATACCGGCGCGATGCCGATGGGGCAGGGCATCAAGACGGCGCTGGCGCAAATCTGCGCCGAACAGTTCAACGTGGCGCTCGACGATATCACGGTGATGGCCGGCGACACCGCGATCATTCCCTACGGCCAGGGTGGCTTCGCCAGCCGCCAGACCATCACGGCAGGCTCGGCCGTGCATCTCGCAGCCGTCGCGGTGCGCGAGAAGGCACTCAAGGTCGCGGCGCACCTGCTCGAAGCGAGCCCCGCCGACCTCGAGATGAAGGACGGCACAATCACCGTCGCCGGCACCGACCGCCGCATTACGTTGCGCGCCGTTGCGGAAGCCGTCTCTGGCGTGCCGGGCTATTCCATGCCGGGCGGTTTCCAGCCCGGCCTGGAAAGCATGGAAAGCTTCCTGCCATCCGCGTTGACCTACGGCATCGGCTGCCACGCCGTGGAGGTCGAGGTCGACATCGATACCTTCGGCGTGCGCATCCTGCGTTACGTCGTGGTCAACGACAGCGGCCGCGTCATCAATCCGATGATCGTCGAGGGCCAGATCGCAGGCGGCGTGGCGCACGCCATCGGCAACGCGCTGCTGGAGTGGATGCGCTACGACGAGCAGGCGCAGCCGCTGACCACCAATTTCGCCGACTACCTGCTGCCGGGCTCAACCGACGTGCCGAACATCGAGCTAACGATGGTGGAGTATCCGTCGCCGCTCAATCCGCTCGGCGTGAAGGGCGTTGGCGAATCCGGCTGCGTGCCGGCCGCCGGCGCCATCGTGTCGGCGATCGAACACGCGCTGTCGCCGTTCGGCGTAAAAATTTCCGAGTATCCGGTGACGCCGGAACGATTGTTCAAATTGATGGCCGCCCGGCGCGCTTAAGCCCCTTAAGAGGAGCGCGGAGCGAGCTTGCGCCACGCAACGAAAATCGCCACGCTCCCGCGCCATGCGAACCGTCAATTCCTTTATCGGTAGCCCGGTCGAACGGCTCGAAGACCTGCGTTTCCTGCGCGGCCGCGGGCAATTCGTCGATGACGTGCCGAGCCCGAATGCGCTGCACGCGGTGATCCTGCGCAGCTCGGTTGCGCATGGCCGCATCCGCGCGATCGACACGGCGGCCGCCTTGCAGCGCCCCGGCGTGCGCGCTGTCATCACGGCGGCCGACATCGGCGAAGTTCCTGTCATCACCATGCGGCAGGAGCTGATCGACGAATTCAAGCCGTACCAGCAGCCTGTCATCGCCGATGGCAAGGTGCGCTATGTCGGCGAACCTATCGCGCTCATCGTCGCGCGGACACAGGGACAGGCCGAGGATGCGCTCGAGCACATCGTGCTCGACATCGAGCAGCTTGCGCCGGTCGCCGATCGCGCCGCCTCGCGCGCGAATCAAAGTGTGCTGTTCGAGATGACCGGCCGCAATCACGTCATCACCCTGTCGGCGATCAAGGGCGATGCCGCGGCGGCGTTCAAGGACGCGCCTTACACCCGGCGCGAGCACTTCTTCGTGCAGCGCTTCAGCGCGGTGACCATGGAGACGCGGGGCCTGCTCGCCGAATGGGACGAAGCGAAGCAGCACCTCACTGTTACCGGCATGACCAAGGTGGTGTTCCACAATCGCGCGATCCTGGCGAAGCAAATGGGATTGCCCGAGGAACAGATCACTATGATCGAGGCCGACGTCGGCGGCGGCTTCGGCGTGCGCGGCGAGTTCTATCCGGAAGATTTCCTGATTCCATTCGCGGCGAAGCGGCTCAGCGCGCCGGTGAAATGGGTCGAGGATCGCCGTGAGAACCTGATTGCCTCGAACCACGCCCGCGACGCCGAATGCGAGCTCGAGATCGCCTGCGATCGCGACGGCGCCATTCGCGGGTTGCGCGGCAAAGGCGCGGTCGATCTCGGCGCCTATCTGCGCACCAACGGCGCGACCGCGGCGCGTAATTCAGCCCAGGTGCTGACCGGGCCCTATCGCATCGCGAACCTCCACTATGAGGTCGATCTGCTGATGACCAACAAGACGCCGTCCGGCACCTATCGCGGACCGGGCCGCTTCGAGGCGGATTTCTTCCGCGAGCGGCTGTTCGACATGGCGGCGAAAGATCTCGGCATCGACCGCGTCGCGTTCCGCCGCAAGAACCTGATTGCCGAGCACGAGATGCCGTGGGAGCTGCCGACCGTGCAGCCGCTCGACCAAGGCACGCAGACCGACACCGGCGATTATCAGGTGACGCTCGATCACTGCCTGCACGATTTCGGCTGGACCGAGAAGGAGAAGCTGCAGGGCCAGCTGATCGACGGCCGGTATCACGGCATCGCGGTCGGCTGCTATCTCGAAGGCGGCGGCTCCGGCCCGCGCGAGAACGTCCGCATGGTGCTGGAGACTGACGGCACGGTGTCGCTCTACACCGGCTCGTCGTCGGTCGGGCAGGGCGTCGAGACCGTGATGGCGCAGATCGCGGCCGACGCGCTCGACATGCCGATGAGCCGCATCAACCGCGTGCAGCACGGCTCGACAATTTATTTAAAGCAGGGCTACGGCTCCTATTCGTCGCGCTCCATCGTGATGGGCGGCTCGGCGATCGTGCAGGCGGCTGGCTTTTTGAAGGACGCGATCCGCACCGCGGCGGCGAAGCGTTTGCAATGTGAAGCGGCTGACATTGCGATCGACAGCGACAATGCGGTCGGTCCGAATCGCGCTTCGGTGCCGCTCGCTTCACTTGCGGCCGACGGCATTGCGTCGGAAGGCACCTATTCCAGCAAGCATCGCACCTACAGCTATGGCGCGCACGCCGCCCACGTTGCGGTCGATCCTGGCACCGGTCATGTCGCGCTGATCGACTACATGGCGACCGAGGATGTTGGCCGCATCATCAATCCGCTCACGTTGCACGGCCAGACCGTCGGCGCCATCGTGCAGGGCCTCGGCGGCGCGCTGCTCGAAGACCTCGCTTACGATTCGGAAGGTCAGTTCCTCGCCGGCTCGCTGGCCGACTATCTGCTGCCAACCGCGAGCGACTTCCCGGTGATCCGGGCCCATGCGCTGGAGGAGAAGCCCGCGCCGCACAATCCGCTCGGCGCCAAGGGCGCAGGCGAGGGCGGCATCATTCCGGTCGGCGGCGTGATTGCGAACGCGGTCGCCAATGCGCTGGCGTCGTTTGCCGCCAAACCGAACGTGCTGCCACTCACGCCGCCGCGGGTGTGGGCGCTGGTGCAGGGCGGGCGCTAAGCCGTCGCGCGCTTGCTGTCAAAGCGCACCGGCTGCGGCGTGACACGGCCTTGCGCGATCCAATCGACGATGTCGCGCTTCTTCAGCTTGCCGTTCGGCGTCAGCGGGATTTCGTCGAGCGCGAGGAAATACTCCGGCATGTCGTAGCGCGAGAGGCCGGCGGCATCGAGATGCGACAGCAGCGCCTCGGGCTCGACTTGCTGGCCGGCGCGGAACATCACCGCGAGGCAAACCTTCTCGCCCAAGCGCGGATCCTTGACCGGCACCGCGGCGACGCGCTGCACGCTGGCGTGGCGGCTCGCCAATTCCTCGACGCGGGCCGGGTGGATGTTGTGGCCGCCGCGGATGATGACGTCCTTCTGGCGGCCGGTGATGCGCAGATAGCCTTTAGGGTCGAGCGAGCCGAGATCGCCGGTCATGAACCAGCCGCTTTTGTTGAAAGCGTCTTCGGTCGCGGTCTGGTCGTCGAAATAGCCGAGCATCAGGCTCGTGCCGCGTCCTCCGATGTGGCCGATCTCGCCGGAGGCGGCCTCGATATCGGGATCGTCGGTACGGAAAATTTTAAGCTCATAACCCGGGCAGGCGCGGCCCGAGGTTTCGACGATCAACTTCGGGTCGTCGTTGGGCAGCGTATATTGGTGCGAGCAGGTTTCTGTCATGCCGTAGCCGCTCTGCGGCACGATGCCTTGCGCGATCAGCCCGGCCACCACTTCGCTCGGCGCAGCCGAGCCGGAAATACGGAAGCCCTTGAGCCGGCCGAGGCCCTTCATGCCGCGCGTCCGCATCTCGGCGAGCAGATCGACGGCGTGCGTTGGCACGCCGACCAGGAAGCTCGTACCGGTTTCCAGGATGCGGTCGGCGAGGCTCGCGCCCCGCGGCAGGTCGTTCAGCACAAGCTCGGCGCCAACCGCGAGCACCATCACTTGCGCGCCGAAGCCGAGGTTATGGCTCAGCGGCGAGAGCGTGGTGATGACGGACTTCTCGTCGATGCTCCAGTCCTTGGCGAGTTGGCGCGCGTTGGCGAGTAGCGTGTTGTCGGAGTGCATCACGCCTTTGGGCTTGCCGGTCGTGCCCGACGTGAAGGCGAGATAGACCACCTGGTTGGGGTCTTGCTTGGGTGGCGCGGCGCCGGAGCTCACCGGTGCGACGCCAGGAAACGGCTGCGTGTCCTTCCCGGCAAGCGGATCGAGTCGATAGACGTGACGCAGCGTCGACACCTCCGCGACAGCGGCCGCCAGATCGCGCTTGTCCGTATCGGCACCGTAGCCGTTTTGCACGATGAGGGCTGCGGCGCGCATGCGCTGCATCAGCTCGACGATCTCGCCGACGGTGTGGTCGCGATGCAGCGACGGGCAGCAGATATAGCCGTTGCGCGAACAGGCCAGCAGCGCCACCACGCCTTCGATCCGGCTCGGCAGCCACACCGCGACGCGCTGGCCGTAAGCCACGCCACGGCCGGCCAGATCGGCCGCGAGCGCGTCGGCGGCCTCGATCAGCGCCCGGTAGCTGATGCGCCGGTGGCGGTCGCGCACCGCAAAGGCGTCCGGCGCGCGCCGCGCGTGCCATTGCGCCTGCATGTAAATCGTCTCGCCGCGCCAGAAGCCCGCGGCTTCATATTGCGCGATCAGCTCGGCCGAAATCCGGGTCAGGATGGTGTTCATCGGCGCATCGTCGGCGGCGGGATCATGCCGTGATGATCGGCCGCGCGGCCGGCTAATTCAACGATTTGATGGAAGCAGATCGTACGAAGCGCTTATTTTTTTCGTTCGTCGTGGCTGTTGGAATTGCCGTTCCGCGACATCATCTGCGGCTCAATCAGCACCTGTTCCGCGGCCTCATCCGCTTTGGCGCTGAGGTCGGCCGCCATGAGCCGGAGCCGCTCGGCCGCTGCGAGATCGAAACACGCGCGCGCGATCCGCAGACAGATTTCGGCTTGGCGGCGCAAATAGTCGGGATTCATGGCTTCGCCCCACAGCGGGTTTCTTGGGGTGGTCTTCTGGTGATCCTCTTGTGTCAAAATTTAAATTCAGATCGGCGGCTGCGGTTCCGGCCTGGGATGCGCTTTTTCGATGCTGTGTCTTTTTTCGAAAGCCATTGCGACAAAAGGAAATTTTCCTTTTGCTTGACTCAAGTCCGGGCATCGGGAATCTAATAGAACAAAACAGGAACATTCCTTGAGGGACCCCATGGGCTCGCTTTCGCCCAGGCTGCAGCATCTTCGGCGCACGCTGGCGGAGATTGACCCGAATCTCGGGCCGCAATTTTGCGAGCAGGCGCGCGGCGTGAGGCTTGGGGTCGGAGCGATCGACGCCGCGCTTGGCGGCGGGCTTGCCTGCGGGGCACTCCACGAGCTTGCGCCCGTGGCTCCGATCCATCTCGCCGCCATGACCGGCTTTGCAGTGGGTCTTGCGGCTCGCTCGAGTGGAACCAGCGGGACAGTGCTTTGGATCGTGACCGATTTCGCCGCCGGCGAGGGCGGCGGACCTTATGGCCCGGGCCTCGATTTGTTCGGCCTCGCGGCTGAGCGCCTCGTGATGCTGCGGGTGCCGCGCGCAGTCGATGTGCTTTGGGCCATGGAGGAGGCGCTGCGCTGCCGCGCGCTCACCGGCGTCATCGCGGAACTTGCCGAGGATGTGGCGGACCTCACCGCGGCGCGGCGTCTGACGCTCGCCGCCCGCGAGGGTGCGGGATTTGGCCTGTTGCTGCGCCATCGCGCGAGCGCTGCCCCGAGCGCGGCCGCGACCCGCTGGCGTGTGTCCGCAAGCTTGAGCGAGCCCGACGGGTTCGGTGGGCTGGGCCGCACGCGCTTCGAATTGGCCCTTGTCAAAAACCGGCGTGGCCCTTGCGGCCGCTGGATCATCGAGTGGGATCATCATGAGTGCATCTTCCGCGCGCCGCTATCTGTCGCTGTGGCTCAGACGGCTTTCGACCGACCGGATCGAGCGCCAGCCGTCCGTACCGGCTGACGCGCCGCGCATCGTCGTCGCTTCGATCAAATCGGCGCAGCGCGTCACTGCGCTGAACGACGCCGCGGCGCGGCTACGGCTGAAGACCGGCATGCCGCTCGCCGACGTGCAGGCCATGCATCCGGGCATCGACGTGGCGCAGGCCGATTTCGAGGCCGACCGGCGTCTGCTTGAAGCGATCGCCGACTGGTGCGATCGCTACACGCCGCTGGTTGGCCTGCATCCGCCCGACGGGCTCACCCTCGACGTGACCGGCTGCGCGCATTTGTTCGGCGGCGAGGCAGCGCTCTGCCGCGATCTGGTGACACGGCTCGCACGCCAGGGCTTCTGCGCGCGCCTTGCCATCGCAGATACGGTGGGTGGCGCCTGGGCAGTCGCGCGCTACGGCGAGCGAGCCATCGTTCCACGCGGCGAGGTGGACGCCGCTGTGCAGCCGCTGCCGATCGCAGCATTGCGCATCGATCTTGAAATTGCGGCTGAGCTCGCAAGCCTCGGCCTCAAGCGCATAGCCGACCTTGCCGCGCGTCCGCGCGCGCCACTCGCCGCCCGCTTCGGCGAGACGCTGGTTCAGCGGCTCGATCAGGCGCTCGGCCGTGAGGATGAGCCGATCACGCCGCGCCTGCCGCTGCCGGTCGCCCTGGCCGAGCGGCGTTTTGCCGAGCCGATCGCGCGCGAGGCCGACGTGCTCGGCACCATCGAGCATCTCGCGCACGAACTGGGCCGCGTGCTGGAGCGGCGCGGGGAGGGCGCGCGGCTCATTCAGCTCGCGCTGTTTCGCACCGATGGCAAGGTGCACCGGCTTGAAATCGGCACCGGCGCGCCGCTCCGCGATCCGCCGCGCGTGCGAAAGCTGTTCGAAGACCGGCTCGCGGCACTCGGCGACGCCTGCGATCCGGGCTTTGGCTACGATGTGGTGCGGCTCGCGGCGCTGGTCACCGAGCGTGGCGATCCGGTGCAGACCGGCCTCGCCGCGCCGGATCACGAAGCCGAGCTGGCGTATCTGATCGACCGCCTCGGCGCGCGCTTTGGGCTTCGCCGCGTCACCCGCCTGGTGCCGCAGAACACGCACATTCCGGAATATGCGGTGGCGGCCATGCCGGCGCATGCGGCTCTTACCCTCCCTCCGCGAAGCGGTGGGGAGGGTCGGCTCGCATTGCGTGAGCGATGCGAGCCGGGGTGGGGGCGCGCTTCTACGAATCCAGTAACCGCCCCCCACCCCCGACCCCTCCCCACCACGCGCTTCGCGCGCGGAAGGAGGGGAGCGCAGGCGCTGGAGTGGAATGAGGACAATCTCCATCAAGACAGCCTCGGCGTCACGCGGCCGATCCGGCTGCTGCAACGGCCGGAGCCGATCGAGGTCACCGCGGAAGTCCCCGATGGCCCGCCCGTGCGGTTTGATTGGCGGCGCGTCAAACATCACGTCGCGCATGCCGAAGGCCCGGAGCGCATCGCCATGGAATGGTGGCGCGACCGGAAGGGCAACACGCTGACGCGAGATTATTTCCGCGTCGAAAGCCACGCCGGCGCGCGGGTCTGGCTCTACCGCGAAGGTCTCTACGGCGAAACGGAAAAGCCACCGCGCTGGTACCTGCACGGTTTGTTCGCGTGAGTGTGAAGCATGTATGCCGAGTTGGCGGTTACGACGAATTTTTCGTTTTTACGCGGTGCTTCCGATCCGGAAGAGCTGGTCGAGCAGGCGAGGCTGCTCGGCCTCAACGGTATCGGAATTGCGGACCGCAATAGCGTGGCGGGCGTCGTCCGCGCGCTGACGAAAATGAGAGCTTTTGCCGAGGAAGAGAAGGAGCGCCATGACCATGCCGCAGAACAAACGCCACACCAAACGATCGCGCCCGCCGCTGAATTCAGGCTGGCCGTCGGCGCCCGACTGGTCTTCGCGGATGGAACGCCCGATATCCTCGCCTACCCACGCGACCGCGCCGCTTGGGGGCGGCTCACGCGTCTTCTCTCGTGGGGTAAACAGCGCGCCAACAAGGGCGACTGCGTCCTCGGGCTTCCGGATCTTCTGGATTTTGTGGAAGGCCTCAACCTTATTGTCGTCCCGCCGGCGCGCATCCATGGCGAGCGGCTTCACGCGCTGCTCGTCCGGCTGAAAGAGACCGCGGGCAAGCAATCGGTCTGGCTTGCGGCTGCCATGCTGTATCGCGGCGACGATGCGCGGCGTCTTAAGCGCCTGGCCGATGTCGCGTCGGGCGTCTTCGTGCCGCTGATCGCCGTCAACGACGTGCTCTATCACGCGCCGGAGCGCCGTGATTTGCAGGACGTCGTCACTTGCATCCGCGAACACCAGACCCTGGAGTCGGCCGGCCGGCTGCTGGAGGCCAACGCCGAGCGCCATCTGAAACCGCCGCAGGAAATGGCGCGGCTGTTCCGCCATGCGCCGCGAGCGATCGAGGAGACGCAGCGTTTCCTGCGGCGCTGCAATTTCTCGCTCGAAACATTGCGCAAGACCGAATACGCCGATGAAACGCGACAGGGTTATGCGACGCCGCAGAAGGCGCTGGTGGCCTTCGCCGAGGAAGGTTTCAAGCGCCGATTTCCGGATGGCGCGCCAGACCATGTTCGGCGCGCTCTCGACGAGGAACTGCGGCTGATCGACGAGCTCGACTACGCGCCGTTTTTTCTGACCGTCGACGAGATCGTCAAATTCGCGCGCGGATTGGACAAGCCGATCCTTTGCCAGGGCCGTGGCTCGGCGGCCAACTCGATCATCTGTTATTGTCTCGGCATCACCGATGTGTCGCCGATCAAGGTCGATCTCCTGTTCGAGCGGTTCGTCTCGGCCGAGCGGCGCGAGCCGCCCGACATCGACGTCGATTTCGAGCACGAACGGCGCGAGGAGGTGATCCAGCACATCTACGAGAAATACGGCCGCGAGCGCGCCGGCATCGCCGCAACGGTGATCCGCTATCGCGGCCGCAGCGCCATCCGCGAGACCAGCAAGGTCTTCGGCCTGTCGGGGGACACGATCGATGCGTTGGCCAGCACGCTGTGGGGCTGGTCGTCGAGCGGTGTCTCCGACAAGGAGGCGCGCCGCGCCGGCCTCAACCCGGACGACCCGCGATTGCAGCAGGCGATGGCCCTGGCGGAGCAACTGATCGGCACGCCGCGGCATCTCTCCCAGCACGTCGGCGGCTTCGTCATCACCCGCAACCGGCTCGACGAGGTCGTGCCGATCGAAAATGCGGCGATGGACGATCGCACCGTGATCGAATGGGAAAAGCAAGACCTCGAAGCCATCGGGCTGCTCAAGGTCGATGTGCTGGCGCTCGGCATGCTGACGTGCCTGCGGCGCAGCTTCGAATTCCTGCACGAGCATTACGACGTCACGCATCCGCTGTCGTTACAGGACGAAGACCCGCGGACCTACGCCATGATCCAGCGCGCCGACACCATCGGCGTATTCCAGATCGAGAGCCGCGCCCAGATGTCGATGCTGCCGCGCCTGGCGCCGGAGGAATTCTACGATCTCGTCATTGAAGTGGCGATCGTGCGGCCGGGTCCGATCCAGGGCAACATGGTGCATCCCTATCTGCGCCGCCGTCAGCGCATCGAGCCGGTCAGCTATCCGTCGAAAGAGCTCGAAGCCATCCTCAAAAAGACGATGGGCGTGCCGCTGTTCCAGGAACAGGCGATGCGCATCGCCATCGTCGGCGCGGGCTTTGAGCCGGGCGAGGCGGATCGGCTGCGCCGCGCCATGGCGACGTTCAAGCGGGTCGGCACCATCGGCTCGTTTGCCGACAAATTTCTCAAGGGGATGAAAAAGAACGGCTACAGCGAAAAATTTGCCGAGGATTGCTGGAGGCAAATCCAGGGCTTCGGCAGCTACGGCTTTCCAGAAAGCCACGCCGCGAGCTTCGCCAATCTGGTTTACGCCTCGGCCTGGATCAAATGCCATTACCCGGATGTGTTCGCGGCGGGGCTGCTCAACAGCCAGCCGATGGGCTTCTATGCAACGGCGCAGCTCGTGCGCGACGCGCAGGACCACGGCGTCGAGGTGAGGGCGGTCGACATCAATGCCTCGAACTGGGATTGCACGCTGGAGCAGGCGCCGCTCGCCCGGCTGAATCCGCGGCACGACTCGATGCAACAGGACATCAAGACGGAACGCGCGCTTCGCTTAGGTCTTCGGCAGATCGACGGCTTCTCCGAGGAATGGGGGAGAAAGATCGAATGCTTGCGCCGCGAAGGCTTCGATTCGGTTCGCGATCTTTGGCTGCGGACCGAGTTGCCGCCGAAGGCGCTGGAGCGGCTGGCGCATGCCGACGCATTCAATTCGCTCGGCCTGAGCCGCCGCGACGCCTTATGGGCGGTGCGGGCGCTGCAGCGCGCCGGCGACAAGGACGATCTGCCGCTGTTCGCGCGGGTCAAAATGCCGAAGCTCGAGCCCGACGTCGATCTGCCGAAAATGCCGCCGGGTCAGCAGGTGATCGAGGACTATCGGCATTTGCATCTGTCGCTGAAGGCGCATCCGATCTCATTCCTGCGCGGCGATTTTGCCGCGCGCGGGATCGTGCCTCACGAGCAACTGCCAGGCATCGCACCGGGCCGCCGCGTCATCATCGGCGGCCTGGTTCTGGTCCGCCAGCGGCCGGGAGCCGGCAATGCGATCTTCATGACGCTGGAAGATGAAACCGGCATCGCCAACACCATCGTGTGGCCGCGCAAGTTCGAAGAGTACCGGCCGGTGGTGATGGGCTCGCGCGTCATCAGCGTTACCGGCCTTCTGCAAAACGAAAAAGGAGTGATCCACATCGTTGCGGATCATTTCGAGGATTTGTCGCCGCTGCTCGGATTTCTGTCCGAGCATGGTCCTCTTGTCGATGCGACCCTGCCGGTCGACGAGATCAAGCGTTCCGTGGTTTCGCGGGAGCGTCACCCGCGCTCGGGTGATGCGTTGGTCACCTTGCTGAAGGCGCGACCGACGGCGGTCGAGGAACTGGCTGCGGCTGAGGTCATGCCGAAGGGCCGCAACTTCCACTAGCCCTTGCTTTAATAGTAACCTATATGGTACCTTATAGATGAAGCTGCTTGAATATCTCGACGCGACGAGTCGCAGTCCTTATGCGGCTTGGTTCAACCGCCTGGAGGCTCAGGCCGCTGCCAAGGTCGCGGTCGTGCTCATCCGGATCGGGCAGGGCAACCTGTCGAACGTTAAGGGTGTGGGCGCTGGCGTTTTCGAATACCGGATCGACTACGGCCCCGGCTATCGCATCTACTTCGGCCGCGGTGGCGACGAGGTTGTGATCCTGCTTGCTGGCGGCACCAAAAAGCGCCAGCAACAGGACATCCGTGATGCCCATGAACGTTGGGCGGACTACAAACGAAGGAAAAGAAAGGAATAGACCGAAGCAATGGCACTCACCCGCGACTTCAAAGAAACCATCAAGGCGCGAGCCGAACGCGACGCTGCGTTCCGTGAGGCGCTCCTGACCGAAGCCATCGAACAACTGCTCGGCGGCAACCTGAAGGTGGGCAAGGCCGTGCTACGCGACTACATCAACGCGACTGTAGGCTTCGAGCGGCTTGCAAAAGCGACCGGAACGCCGTCCAAGAGCCTAATGCGCATGCTCGGGCCCAATGGCAACCCGCGTGCCGACAACCTGTTTAGGATGATCGGGAAGCTTCAGCGGGTGTCCGGCGTCCATCTTGAAGTGGCCGCCGGGAGATAGCTCCGAGCCGGTTCGGGAGCACTCTCAATTCGCAATCAAGTCCCCGGCTTCAACACATCCGCCAACCAATCCCACATGAAATGCGTGCCGATGGTCACGTTATCGACCTGGCAATGATGGAAGCCGCCTTCCTCCCGCGAAAACACCTTCAGCGTCTTGTCCTTCGAGCCGACCGCCGCAAAGCATTTCTGAGCGATCGCCAGCGGAATCTGCTCGTCGCCCGCGCCGTGCAGCAGCAGGAACGGGCAGCGCATCTTCTGCACGATGCCGTCGAGCCGGAAGCCTTCGAGCTTCTTCATCGCGGCGTCGCGGCTCGCCACGCCGAACACCCACATCAGGTGTTCGGGCGGCACCGACAGCGACGGCACCATGCCGCTATCCAGCAGGTCGAAGCGCCGCTTCCAGGTGTCGTAGTAATCCCATTGCGCGCCCCAGGCGATGCAGGCGGCATAGCGCGGCTCGAGAGAGGCCGCGCGCGGTGCGTAATAGCCGCCGAGGCTGATCGCCATGACGCCGATGCGCTTCGGATCGACCTCCTTGCGTGCGGCGAGATATTCGTAGGCGGCGGTGCCGTATTTTTCCGTCTCGGCGATCAGCGGCAGATCGCGGAAGCGCACGCTCTCGCCATTGCCCGGCCCATCGACGATCAGGCACGCGATGCCGCGCGCCGCGAGATCGGGCACGCCTTTGAAGTATTGAATCTCCTTTGTGATGTCGAAGCCGTCGAAGAACACCGCGGCGGGCGCCGGCTTATTGCCCGCGACCTCCGGTGCGGCGTGCACGAACAAGGCCGGCAGCGTCTTGCCGCCGTAGGGCACCTCGACCGACTCGATGCGCGGCCGCTTCAGCATCGCGGCGCCATCGGCAAACGACTTCACGGCTTTCTTGTAGACCGCGCCGGCGCGCGGATCTTGCTGCGCGAAGCGCTCGCCGGTCTGGTAGTACTGCGACGCGCGCATCAGGCAGGATGCCGCGGTCAACGTATGGCCGCGCTTTTGTTCGTCGCGGCCGCGCGCCTCGATATGGTCGCCCATGCGCGTCCATTCCTCGAACCAGGCCTTGTCGTCGCCGACCTTGTCCTTCAGCACGCGGCCGACGCGGTTGACCTCGTCGATCTCGGCGCCACCCCAGGGTGCGGCCGAGAGACAGAGCAGCAGCCCCATCGACCAGCGGTAATTGGTCGGGAAGTAGATGAAGGCGGGATCGTCCTTGCGGTCGGTCACGGAATGTCTCCGGCGTGAAATCTCGGGCGCGAGACTAGGCGGTTTCCCGCGCAGCCGACAACGGGTGCGCGATGCCTGCCATGCGTGCACGACATCCGCGACCATTTGCGCCCGCGCGGGACTGGCTGTTTCAAAGGCTCTGCCATAGGTTGACGGCGATTTTCCATTTGGAGCCGCACGATGAATCGCCGTGAACTGATCAAGGCCAGTCTTGTCTTATTGTCCACGACGGCGCTCACGCCGCTCGCCACGTGGGCGCAGGCGAAATATCCGGACCGGCCGATCAAGCTCGTCATTCCGTTCTCGCCCGGCGGCGTCACCGACATCGTCGGCCGCCATTGGGCCGAACGGATGAAGCCTGTGCTCGGCGGCTCGATCTTCATCGAGAACCAGGGCGGTGGCGGCGGCACCATCGGCGCGAACGAAGTCGCCCGCGCCCAGCCAGACGGCAATACGATTATGCTCGGCAACACCAGCGTGGTGGTGCTCAATCCGCTGACCTCGTCGAAACCGACCTACGATCCGGTGAAGGATTTTGCGCCGATCGGCATCATCGCGGTGGCGTCGGTCGCACTCGTCGTTCACCAGGCAGTCCCGGTGAAGACGCTCAAGGAGTTCGTCGACTACGCGAAAGCCAATCCCGGCAAGCTGTCCTATGGCTCGGCCGGCACTGGCACCATGACGCATCTCGCCGCCGAACAGTTCAAGCAGGCGACTGGGCTGAACGAGATCGTGCATGTCCCCTACAAGGGCGCGGGCCCCGGCATCGCCGATCTGGTCAGCGGGCACATTCCGGTGATGACGCCGAACATCACCAGCCAGGTGCTCGAATTCCACAAGGCCGGCAAGATCCGCATCCTGGCGGTGTTCGCGCCCGAGCGCCTGAAAGGCGCGCCGGAGATTCCGACCGCCATCGAGCTTGGCTATCCGAACCAAGTCGGCCAGCTCTTCGTCGGCGTGTTCGCGCCGGCAGCGACGCCGAAGCCGATCATCGAGCAGATCGCCACCGCCCATCGCAAGGTGATGTCCGACACCGAGTTCCAGAAGGTGCTGGTCGCCTCCGGCCTCGAGCCGGTGCTCGACACGCCCGAACAGGCGCGGCAGTACTTGTTGAGCGAAAGCGCCCGCTGGGCGCCGGTGGTGAAGGCGATCGGCCTGAAGATGGAGTAGGGCGCTTCCGCGTACGGCGCGGCGTGCTACGCTTCGAGGATGCTTGATAAATCCGCTTCCCCGCGCGGCGCGAAGACCGGCCCGCGGCTCGATCTGCAGCAACACCTTGCCGATCTCGAAGCGGCCGGGCTCCTGGTCCGCATCGACCGGCCGATCAACAAGGACACCGAGCTCAATCCGCTGGTGCGCTGGCAGTTCATCGGCGGCGTGCCGGAAGAGGAGCGCCGCGCGTTCCTGTTCACCAATGTGACCGACAGCAAGGGCAAGCGCTACGACATGCCGGTCGTGGTCGGCGCGCTCGCTTCGTCGCCGGCGATCTACGCGCTCGGCATGGGGCAGGCGGTCGAGGAGATCGGCGACGCCTGGATGCGCGCGATCGCCAATCCTATTCCGCCGGTCGCCATTGACAACGCGCCGTGCCAGCAGGTCGTGATCACCGGCGATGAATTGCGAAGCGAAGGGCTGAAGTGCCTGCCAGTGCCGGTCTCGACGCCGGGCTTCGACGCCGCGCCCTATCTCACGGCGACACTGTGCGTCACCAAGGACCCCGAGACCGGCGTGCGCAACATGGGCACCTACCGCGCGGCGCTGAAGGCGCCGGATCGCCTGGTGGTCCGCATGGTGGCGAAGGAGGCGACCGGGGCAGGCGGCTATCTGCACTGGTTGAAATATCGCGAGCGCGGCGAGAAGATGCCAATTGCCATCGTGGTCGGCTGCGCACCCATTGTCATGTTCACCGGCCCGCAGAAGCTCGCCATCGACGTGGACGAGCTTGCGGTCGCGGGCGGCGCAGCCGGCGCGCCGATCCGCATGACGCGCTGCCGCACCGTCGATCTGGACGTGCCGGCCGATGCCGAGATCGTGGTCGAAGGGCTGATTGATCCGGAAGTGCTGGAGCCCGAGGCGCCGTTCGGCGAGAGCAACGGCTACGTGGCGCTCGAAGGCTACAACATGCCGATGCAGGTGACCGCGATCACCATGAAGCGGGCGCCGGTGTTCACCCAGATCATCAGCCAAGTGACGCCGAGCGAATCGAGCGTCATCAAAAAGGTCGCCTATGAGCCGCTGTTCCTCGCCCACCTCAAGCAGAACCTCGGCGTCAAAGGCATCCGCCGCGTCGTGATGCACGAGCGGCTGACCAATTTGCGGCCGGTGATCTTCCTGCAATATGCGGCCGGCGCGCCGCGTACCGAGGTCTGGCGCGGCCTGCATGGCGCAGCCACCCTGCAATCGAACTGCGGCAAGATCGTCATCGCGGTGAGCGAGGATATCGATCCCGCCAGCATGGACGCGGTGCTGTGGTCGCTCGCCTACCGCACCAATCCGGCAGACGACGTGCATATCGTGCCGCACCGTGGCGGCGTGCAGGGCGCGCAGTATCTTCCGGGCAAGGGCGATTCCGGTCTCTTGATCGACGCCACCCGTAAACGGCCGATGCCACCACTGGCGCTGCCGACGCGCGAACATATGGAGCACGCGCGCAAGCTCTGGGAAGAGCTGGAATTGCCGCCGCTCAACGTGCAGGCGCCCTGGCACGGCTACACCTTAGACGACTGGACTGACACCTGGGAGCAGTATGCGCGGCGCACGGTCGCGGGCGACTGGGAGCAGACCGGCAAAGAGACGCTGCTGCGCCAGCGCAAGGGCCTGATGCCGGAGACGCCGGTGCGGCCGGGCTTCAATTCGGAGGACTGATGGCGCGAGTTCCCTATCTGGAAAAATCCGACCTCGCACCCGAGCACCGCGATCTGCTGTCGCGCGAGATCACGCTCTATAAGGCGCTGGCGCACAGTCCCGGCGCACTCAAGAGCATGAGCGGCGTCGGCGCCTACATCCGCCACAAGAGCACACTCGACCCAAAGCTGCGCGAGCTCGCCATCCTCCAGGTCGGATATCTGGCGCGCTCGCCTTATGAATGGTCGCATCACGTCAAGATCGGCCACGATTTCGGATTGAGCGACGACGACATCCGCGCGCTCGCCGAGGAAACCGCCGGCCGCGCCAGCAAGCTCGATCCGCTGGCGAAGCTTGTGCTGCGTGCCGCCCGCGAGATCACCCGGGATCTCTCAATGTCGGACGAAACCTTCGCGGCGCTCGCCGCGCAACTGAGCCGCGAGCACATGATCGATCTGACCATGACGATTTCGTTCTACAACGCGGTGGTGCGGGTGCTGGCGACGTTGCAGATCGACGTCGAGCCCGAATATCAGAAGTATCTCGCCGCCCACCCGCTGCCGAAATAGCTCGCTGTCACTTGCTGCCGCCCAGCATCGTGTCGTCGATGAACCGGCGCAGATCGCCTTGCGGCATGGCGGCGATTTCCTTGCCTTCGACCATGATTTCCATCGTGCCGCGCAGCATGTCGAGATCGACGCGGCCGTCGCGCGGGAAGTTGCCGGGCGGATGCGCGATCAGATCGTCATAAGTCTTGGCAGCGACGGCTGGGGTCACCTTCAGGGCGTCGGCAAGGAGCTTGGCGGCTTCGTCGCGGTTGCTGGCGTCGTAGAGCCAAGTCACGCCTTTGAGCCAGGCGGCGGCGAATTTCCGCGCCAGCTCCGGGTGGCTCTTGAGCCATGCGTCGTTGGCGGCAAGGCAGGTGAACATGAACTTCGGCGCCACGTCGCTGAACTTGCCAAGGATGGCGAAGCCCGCTTCGGCCGCCGCGATCGACTGCGGCGGCACCAGCCAGACCGCGTCGAGCGCGCCACCTTGCAGGCCCTGGTAGATTTGCGCGGTGCCTTGGCCGGCGACCAGATCGTAGTCGCTGTCGCCGAGCCCTTTAGCCTTGAGCAGCCGCTTGAGCGCGATGGTCGAACCCGACTGGATCGACGAGGTGCCGATCACCTTGCCTTTCAGCTCGGCGGCGCTTTGCATACCCTTTTTGGCGACCAGCACGCCCGGGTGCGGCGACATCGTCGCCATCGCGAGCCGCGCGCCGGTGCCGCCCTTTTCGATGAAGGCCACCACTGCGTTGCAGGTGTTATGCATGATGTTGATCGAGCCCGACGCGACCGCCTGCTGGCCGGGCGACACGCCGATTGAGACCACGTCCCATTCGATGCCGGCTTCGGCGAAGAAACCCTTGGCGCGGGCGACGATGCCGGGCCAGCCGGTCGCCGTGGGCGAGACTTGCCCAAAGCTCACCTTCTCGGCGGTCTGCGCCGCCGCGCCGATGGGCGAGGCGGCAACCAGAGTGGCCGCGAGTGCAGCGGATCGAAACAGCAGGCTCATCAAGTCCTCCCGCGCGTTTTGTTGGATTATTTCAGAGCCGGAGGCTTGAGTATATCGCGCCAGTGTTGACACTGGCTCACGAGTTCACGTCACGATGGCAGCACTGGAATCCTGGGATTGCACATGATGGAAGGCTTCACCCGCACTGAGATCAACACCAGCGGCGCCCGCATCGTCGCGCTGCACGGCGGCAAGGGGCCGCCGCTGTTGCTGATGCACGGCAACCCGTTCACGCATCTGTCGTGGCACAAGTTCGCGCCACGGCTCGCGCAAGAGTTCACCGTGGTGGCGACCGATCTGCGCGGTTACGGCGATTCATCGAAGCCGCCGGGCGGCGACGATCATTCCGGTTATTCGTTCCGCAATATGGCGCTCGACAATGTCGAGGTGATGGCGTCGCTCGGATTCAAGAAATTCTTCGCCGCTGGCCATGATCGCGGCGGGCGCGTCCTGCATCGCATGTGCCTCGACCATCCGGACAAGATCGAACGCGCGGCGATCCTCGACATCATTCCGCAGCACCATCTGTTCAACAACATCACCAAGCCCTGGGCGACGTTCTCCTGGCACTGGTTTTTCAACATCCAGCCAGCGCCGATGCCTGAGAAGATGATGGGCGCCGATCCCGACTGGTTCATCGAAAAGAAGCTCGCCAAGACCAAGCAGGGCTTGAGTTTCTTCGGCAAGGAGGCGCTCGAGGAATACAAGCGCTGCTTCCGTAATCCGGAGACCATCCATGCCATCTGCGAGGACTATCGCGCCTGCGCGTCGGTCGACTTTGAGATGGACACCAAGGATTTCGCAGCGGGCAAGAAAATCATCTGCCCGTCGCTGATCCTTTGGGGCGCAACCGGCGGCGTCGGCCGCAATCACCAGCCGGGTCCGGGCGAGATCTGGCAGAAATACGCGACCGACATCCGCGGCGCCAAGGCGCTGCCGTGTGGGCACTATCTTTCCGAAGAGGCGCCGGAAGAAACCTATTCCGAGCTGCGCGCGTTCTTCTCGGCGCGTTGACGCGCGCCGCTACGCGGCGACTGCAGGAAAAGCCTGCCGGCCGCGTGCTGACGGGACGATCTTCGCAGCGTTGTCTTTTACGTTCCGACCGGCGCCGGCGCGGCAAGGAAGCTCCGCACCGCGTAATAGAGCAGATGGCGGTTGTTGCCGTAGCCCGGGCTGTGCGCGGTTTGCGGCAGGATGATGAACTGGCGTTCGCCGTTCGAAAGCTGGCGGTAGAAGTCGAGCAGGTCCTCGTTGGTCGAGTTGCCGTCGAATTCGCCTCGGATCATCAGCACTGACGAGCGGATCTTGGCCGGGTCGACAGCCGGCAGGTTCGCGGCCATGTCGAGGTAAGTGCCGGTCGGGATCGTATCGCCGAACTTCATTTCCACGGCGATGATGGCTTCCGCCACCGCCGGATCATAGGTCCCGGAATGGCCGTCGCGGGTGAAGATCGAGCGGATCATGTCGGCGTCGCGCTTGCGGCGCGTGTTGGCACGCAGCTCAGCGATCCGCTTTTGCCGCCGCGCGATCTCGGCCGCGCCAGTGCCCTTGTAGGTGAAGGCGACCAGGATGAGCCGGTCAACGCGCTCCGGCTGCGCCTGCGCGTAGGCCGCGGCGCGGATGCCCCCCGACGACGTGCCGTAAAAGTGCATTCTCTGCTGGCCGGTTTCCTCCATCACCACCGGCATCGCGGCCTTGAGGTCCTCGACGCCGCTTGCGATGTCGGAGTTGTTGCCCGACGAGCCGGAATAGCCATAGCCATCGTGGTCCATGGTCCAGACGTCATAGCCATAGCGGGCCATGACGTTCATCAGCGAATACTCGCCCTTGCCCGGCACCGTGAGGTCATAAGACGAGCGGGTCGAGTTCGACGAGCCGTGCACCAGGAACAGGACCGGCAGCGGCGCCGCGCCAGGTTTCGGCGCACCGACCCGTTTACGCCAGAGGTTGAGCTTCACGTTGCCTTTGGCGGCCCAGTATTCCGAGCTCCAGATTTCGCCGGATGCTTCCGCCGGTGCGGCTGTTTGCGCCTGCGCGGACGCAAGGCTGGCGACCAGGCCTGCGCCGATGCCGAGACCTGTGCCCATCAGAACTGTGCGCCGTGCGATGTCATGATCCGTCTCGGTCATCGTGTTGTCCTCTGAAGCTGGAGCGATTGCGGCAATCCGAACCGGCGCTATTTCGCCGGGCAGAGTTTGTCGAACACCTGGAACGCGGCGATGATCTGCTCGCCTTCCTTGGAGTTCGGATCGATCTGCTCGAGGCCGGTCAGCAGCGTGGCGTATTCAGCGCCGATCTTTTTCGCCAGCTCTTCCACCCGCTTGGCGATCTCCTGCACCTTCTTGTCGTCCTTCTTCTGCTGGGCCTGTTCCATTTCGTCGTTGAGCTTGTCCAGGTCGCAATAGGCTTGCGCCTTGGTCTTATCGGCGGCGATGAGTTTGGCGACCCGTTCTACTTCGGCCGGCGTCGTCTTGGCCGGAGGCTTCTGCTGAGCCTGAGCCAGCAATGGCAATGCGACGAGAGCGAAAATCGCGGCGAGCAACTTGAAGTTCATGGTCGAAATCCTTGCATCCTTGCGTGTTAGTCCAAAGCGATGAGCCGACGATAGCAGATCGATTTGAGCCGCGTTAGATGGTTGAGAAACGCCAGTGCAAGGCGCAAGATTAAGTTTCCTGCACTGATTGGAGCGCGGCATGTCAATGTTCAAGATCTTTAGGCTCGCATCTGCCGTGCTGGCCGCACTTGCATTCGCGGCGCCGGTGGCCGCGCAGGATTGGCCAACCAAGCCCGTGAAGATTGTGGTGCCGTTCGGAGCGGGCGGCGCCGCCGACCGGCTCGGGCGGCTCGCCGCCGATCATCTCACCAAGGTCTTCAATCAGCAGTTCTACATCGAGAACCGTGTGGGCGCGGGCGGCGCGGTCGCATCCTCCGCCGTGGCGCGTGCCGACGCCGACGGTTACACGCTGCTGATTGGTGGCTCCGGGCCGCACATCATGGGCCCGGCGGAAAATCCCAACATCGGCTACGACCCGGTCGGCGATTTCATCCACATCGCCATGATCGGCGGCGAGAGCTTTACGCTGGCGGCGCAGGCGAGCCTCGGCGTCAAATCGTTCAAGGATCTGATTGCGCTGTCGAAGAGCCGTGCGGAGCCGCTGAACATCGGAACGCCCGGGGCGGGCTCGCTGGGCCAGCTCATGGTCGAGACCATGCTGCTGCGAAAAATTGTCAATCTCAATCACGTACCCTACCGCGGCGGCGCGCCATTGCTCACCGACTTTTTCGGCAACCACATCCCGCTGGCGGCCACCCCCGTGCTGCCGGTCTTGCAGCACGCCGAGGCCGGCACCATCGTGCCGCTCGCCGTGACGTCGACCGAGCGGATCGCGGTGCTGAAAGGCGTGCCGACGTTTGCCGAGATCGGCTATCCAGAAATGAACGGCGCGATCTGGTTCTGGCTGGCAGGGCCGAAAAACCTGCCGGCGCCGGTGGTCGAGAAGCTCAATGTTGAGGTCCGGCGCTTCGTCAACGATCCGGCGACCAGACAGATGTTCGAGAAGAGCGCCTTGCTGGCGATGGATGCCGATGTGCCGGGGCTGACGAAATATATCGCCGGCGAGGTCAAGCGCTGGACCACGTTCGTCGAGGAAAAGGGATTGAAGAAATAGTTTGTTCCGCGGCGCTAGCCGAGCGAGCGATCCGCAAGACCGATCACCAGACGCGGCGCGATCACCGACATTCAGGATTTAAGGATTCCGGCGCTTACCTCGCCTGGCCGGAACACACTGGAGAAGCTCAATGCAAGACACCGCAGCGCTCTACGATTTCGTGCCGATGCCTGAGCGCAAGCCGCTGAAATGGCCGAACGGCAAACGGCTCGCGTTGATGATCACGCTCAACCTGGAATATTGGGAGCTGACGCAGGATCACGACGGCCCCTATTTTCCGGGCGGGCCTTCGATCAACGAGCGGCTGCTGCCGGCACGCATTCCGGATTTCAACAATCACTCCTGGCGTGAATACGGCCACCGCGTCGGCATCTGGCGGATCTACGACGTCTTCGACGACGCCAAGGTACCGGCGAGCTGCACGGTCAACGGCATCCTGTGCGAGCGGCATCCGCAGATCGTCACTGCGGCGGCAAAACGCGGCTGGGAGCTGATCGCGCACAACTACATCCAGACCGAATTCATGGTCAATTACCGCGACGATCGCGCCAAGGAGCGCGACGTCATCAAGCGCGTGGTCGACCTGATCGAAAAGACCACCGGCAAGCGTCCGAAGGGCTGGCTGTCCTCGTCGCTGCGCTGCACGGTGAACACGTCCGGCATCTGCAAGGAGCTCGGGCTCACCTATCACTGCGACTACATGAATGACGAGCAGCCCTACCTCGTTAAAACCGCGCACGGCCCGCTGGTGTCGATCCCCTACACGCAAGAGGCCAACGACATTGGCATGTTTCTGCGCCGCAATCTCACCGCCGACGAGGCCTTTGGCTTGTGGAAGGACGAGTTCGACGAGCTCTACCGGGCGGGCGAGAAGAGCGGCCGCATCATGAGCATCGGGCTGCATCCGCACATCGTCGGCCGCGCCTTCCGGATTCGCGCGATCCGCGAATTCATCGACTATGCCAAGACATTCGACGGCGTGTGGTGGGCGACCCGCGAGGAGATCGCGGACTGGTATCTCGCCAACCACAAGACGCACATCTGACGCGTTATTCTGGCGGTGCAGGCGCGACCGAGTATTGCTTGGCCAGTACCTGGTAAAGCCATTCGCGTTCGATCTCGCTGCCGCCTTTTGCCAGATCGAGGCGTTGCGCGCCCGCGTCGACCGTCAGCCGATTGCCGCTGTCGGTTGGCCGCAGGCGCAGTGACTGCAACTGCTGCCGGGTCAGGTCGACGCGGACGCGCTTGGGAAAATACTCACTCAAGCTGCGTTGGCGCGCCGTGTCGTTGTTCAATTGCATGGGCGCCACGCCGGAATCGTAAGTCATGCCGTTGATGCTCAGCCTCAGCGTTTCCGGCACTTTGGGCCGCAGGAGCTGGAACAGGACATACATCGCCATCAGGCCGCCGACGGTCCAGCCGCCCAACCAGAACAATGTGAACAGGTTGTTTTTGCCGGCCCAGACCTCGCTGCCGACACTAACCAGTCCATAGGCCCAACCGCAGAGCCAGAATCCCATGAACAACACGATACCCAGTTGCGCCATTCCGCTGCCTTGATGCGGAATGGTGATGAGGGTGCCGCCGCCCTCGGTGCTGACGGTGATTTTCGAGCCGTTCGGCGGGTTCGCAGCCATGGGGTCAGTCCATCGATTGCCGATGCGAAGACGCGACGCTACCGCCTCTTTTTAGCATCACCCGTCTGCGCTCGATACGCTTCGAGCGGCACGCGTGTCGATTCGTTGAACGTGCGGGTGAACTTGTCGAGCATTTGCAGAAACCGCTTGCGCTCGGCCGGCTTGAACGCCGCGAGTTGGCGCTCCTGAACGCGCCGCGCCGGCTCCTTCAGCCGTTCCAGCATTTTCTCGCCCGCGGATGTTAGCGCCAGCGAGCGCTTGCGCCGGTCGGTGGTGCCGACGTTGCGGCCGATCAGGCCGGCGTCTTCGAGCTTCCCCAGCACCATGCCGGTGGTCGAGCGGTCGAGGCCCAAAAGCTTCGCAACCGAAATCTGATCGAGTCCCGGCCGATGCTTCAACAGATGCAGAATGCCGAACTGCGTCGTCGTGATGTCGAGTTCGCCGGTTTCCTCAAGGAACAGCGAGACCGCGATCTGATGCGCGCGCCGCAGCATGAAGCCGGGGCGGCGATAGAGATCGTCGAGTGGGTTTTTCGGCAAGGTCATGTTTTCATCGGCGGCCGGAAATGCAAACGGCGCCGACGTCTCGCCGGCGCCGTTGCCACGATCAATCCGGCCTTTACTGCCAGGCGCGGTTGTCCACCGTGTTCTCGTATGTCGCGCCGGGCGGCACCAGGCCCCAGCTCAGCGTCCAATTGTAATTGTCGTTGAACCGGTCGCGCGTGTAAGGCACCGGCGGCGCATTGAGGATGCGCGACAGCTTGAGGTCCTTCATGCCGATCAGGCCACCGGCTTCTTCCAGAATGTAGTGCGCGTACTTCTCAGGCGTTTTCTGGATGGCCTCAGCGGCGCGGGCCTCGGCGCGGAACATCTTGGCGAGCGTCGGCCCGTCCATCTCCGCGCCGGCCGCTTCGCTGCGGGTCGAGCGCGACTCGATGATGACACGTCCGCCTTTGGCCTCGGCGACGCTGATCCAAGGCTCCTGCAGACTCGCGGCCATGACCTTGCCGGCCAACATCGCATCCATCCGTTGGCGATGAGTGCCGTGATTGGCGATCTTGATCTCCTCGCGCTTGATGAAGCCTTCCATCATCTTGAGCATGGTGAAGTGCGAGCCGTTGTACTGGCTCACCGCGATCGGCACGTTCTTCAACTGCTCGGGCTCGTAGATGCCGGACTTCGGGTCCACCACGATGGCGAAGCTCGACATCGCCGAGCCGAGCGCCACGATCTTGGCGGGACGCAGGTCCTTTTCCTGGATCGTCTCCACCGCACGCTTCATGATGCCCCATTCGCACATGCGGAACTGGTCGCACTGGCCCTGGTCGTAGGTGGCCTCCAGGCCGCGCTTGAAGATGTCGTCCTTCAGCGCCCGATCGTCCGAATTGTGCTGACCGCTTCCCGGTGTGACCAGGATGTCGACGTCGAGGCCCTCGTCGCGGAAAAAGCCTTCGTCGCGCGCGACCAGCAACGGCAGGTCGTGGATCGCGTTCATCATCGAGGCTTTGACTTTTTTCAGCTCTGCCATGGCGCTCTCCCTATCTCAAGATTTCTTATTCGCAGGTGCGATTGAGGCCATCATCCCAAATCGTCAGACGTCTGTCAATTTGGCAGGGTGAACAGTTCCTCGACCGTGAACTTGCGCGGCACCATCTTCTGATCGACCGAGAACTGCGTGATCGCCTCCAGCGCCTTGCGGTTTTTCTCGATGCCGAACGGGAAGGGGTCGCCGACCACGGCGGCGTTCTCGGCCGCGGCCTTGTCCCAGGACGACACGCCGGCGCTGCCTTGCAGGTCTTTCAGATAGATCGCCTTGGCGGCCTCGAACATGCGGACGAGTTCGTCGGCGATCCACGGCATCTCCTTGAGCAGCGTGTTCTTGACCACGATGCCGTGGTTGATCGGATAAATCCCGGTGCGCCGGAAATACTCGAAGCTCGCCTCGCGCGCATCCGGAATGAGCGGCTTGATCGAGGGATCGTCGACGCCGACCTCGCCGAGTGCGGCGTCGATCTCGCCCGACAGCAGCAGATCGCGCATCTGTTTGCCGCGGAAGCTGTAATCGACGTTGGCCGGACCTTTGAATTCCGCGACGTGCTCATCGTCGGTCGGAATCCAGGTGATCTTGTTCAGGTCGACGCCGTATTCGCTTTGCAGAATGCCGCGTGCCCAAAGCCCTGTGGTGACCGTATAGCCGCGGTTGACGCCGACCTTGCGCCTCTCCAGGTCCTTCGGCGTCCGGATGCCGGATTTGGTGTTGTAGAACATCGCCCAGTGGTGAAAGTTACGCGTCACGAATACCGGGATGGCAGTGAACGGCTTGTTGTAGGCGCGGGCACACACATAGGTCGTGAAGGCCATCTCGCAGATGTCGTATTCCAGCGCCCGGCACATCTTTCGCATCGCCGGAACGATCTGATCGATCTGCGGATAGCTGAGCGGCAGCCGGGTTGAGGGCACCTGTCCGGCCTTCAAGGGCTTGGTCAGTCCGTAATTACCAAGGGCGATCGTCAAGGCTTGCACGGGCAACTCCAAAGTTGGGGCCGGTTGTGACCGGGCCGGCCGCACTACCAATTTTAAGGCAGCCCGAACGGCGCCTGAACCCTCGCACCTCTCGGTGAGTTCTGGTAGTACCCACGTTCGCCAAGCTAGTGTCCCGAATCCGAAGTTCGCACAACCTTGCTGCAGACGCTTTGCGAACTTCGGATTCAAAGGGACACTAGCAAACATAGCTTTGCCAGTGTGGCTTTGGTTCAGAAGTTCGCTCCCGAACAAGCTGCATGTTATGGCGAACTTCTGAACCGCCACACTGGCGAACGGTCTGGGGTGACGGATGAAGTGGCTGCGCGCGGCGGCGCGGTTTTTCGATCAGAAGATCGGCTGGCATCGGCTCGGTTTTGCGCTCAGCGTCATCATCATCGCGGTCGCTGCGGTGGTGCTTTACCGCAAGCTGCATGCGCTGAACTTTAACAAGGTGCTGACCGCACTGACGACGGTGGAACTTCGCGACGTCGTCGTCGCTGCGCTGTTCGTCGCCGCCGGCTATTTCACGCTCACCTTCTACGATCTGTTCGCGCTGCGCACGATCGGCC